>NZ_PQIA01000076.1 GCF_003385235.1 Amycolatopsis circi
TGGTGTCTTTCGAGAAGAAGATGGGTTACGTGGGTTCGGTAATGCTAGTGAGAGACGAGCTGTGTGGGGGCGGGGGGCGGAGGGCTCGTGAGTGTTCATCACGGTTCTAACCGTGATCAACACTCACGACGTCTCGTCGGCCCTTTCCACCCGCGGCAGCAAGTGCAGCTGCACCATCGCCGCGAACCGGTCCCCCGGGTCGTCCAGATCGATCCCGCCGACCTCCGCCAGCCGACGCAACCGGTACCGGAACGTGCTCGGATGCACGTACGCCGCAGCCGACGCCGCGCTGATGTCCCCGAACGAATCGAGCCAGCACCGCAACGTGTGCACCAGCTGGGACTGATGTTTGGTGTCGTACTCCAGCAGCCGCGCGATCGGCCCGGTCGCGACGTCGCCACGCGCCACGGACAGGTCGGCCAATTCCAACATCAACGCTTCGATGTGCGCGTCCTCGGCGGTGATCACCCGCTTCGAGCCGCCGTTGGCGAGCAACACCCGCAGGGCGCGGTCGGCCCCGTCGCGGGACGCGCGCAATCCGGATCCGTCGAGGGCCAGCGGACCGATGCCGATCGCCGCGGCGACCCGACGGCCGGTGCGTTCCAGGAAGGTCGACGCGACGCGCACCGAGCGTTCGCGGCAATCGCCGTGGTTCCCGGGCATCGGGACGATGCCGTACGCGACGTCGCCGACCAACGCCACCGCCGATCGGGGCTGGACGGCGCTGAGGTGCATGGCGAACGCGTCGGCGACCCGTTGGCGTTCCGTGACCAGCCGGAGGTCGTCATCGGGTGCCTCGATCAGTCCCATGGCGAGGACGATCGTGGGCTGCCCCAGCAACCCGAGGCGCGCGATGGCCTCCTGCGCGCCGGAGCCGCCTTCGAGCGCGGTGCTGACCAGATCGGCGCGCAGCCGGCGTTCGACGTCGGCACCTGCACGCAACCGAAGCATATGCAGCGCAACGATTTTCGACGCATCGATCAAGGCCGCCGTACGTTCTTTGCTTAGCTCTTTGTCGACAGCGGCCCAAATCGACCCGAGGACCTCGTCTCCGGCCCGGACGGCAAGCGCGGCGCGGGGCATGACGATCTTCTTGTCGTAGCCGTCTCCCGGATACACATAAACCGGGCCCTGATCGCGGTAGAGCCGCTCGAAAACGCCGTCCTTCTCCAGCTCGCGAGTGAACCGCTCCGGCACCTGGCGGCCGAGAATCGTCTCGACGCGCGAGGGGTCGGCTTCGTCTTGGCGGCCGGAGAACGCGAGGACGCGCGAGTTGCGGTCCTCGATGGTGACCGGTGCGTCGAGCAGCGCCGCGATGGCGTTGGCGAGGGCGAAAAGATCACCGGACGGCATCCCGCCGAGCGTCTGCGGGGAAACGTCGCCGACGTCGCCCTCCGCCAGCAGCGTGCGGAGCATGGCGGCCAACTGCGCCCACGACGCGCCGCTGGCGAGCCCGAGCAGCGCGACCCCGGAGGAATTGGCCGCCCGCACGAGTTCTGTCGAGGCAGCTACCGGCGCTCGGACGACCAGCGCGGTCGCCCCGCGCGCGGCGACAGTGTGCAGGAGTCGCACGATCTCGCCGGATTCGCGCACCCCGACGCCGAGGACCACCGCCTGAGCCGGGAACTCCGCGTCGTCGTGCGGGTCGTGAATCACCACCCCGCCGAGCTGCCGTCGCGTGTCGCGACCGACGGCGACCGGTTCGAGGAGCACGTCCCCGAGCGCTTCGAGGACGCGTCCCAGACTCGTGTGCGGTTTGCTCGGCACCGGTGTCAGCACCCCCCGAAGGTAGATCCGGCCTCGTGCGGACCGGCTGGTCCGATCCGACCAAATCTACCTCCGGAATTCGTAGCGGGCTACGAACCGATCCACACCTTTGCCGTCGTCACCTCGTCCAGCAGCTCCGGAATCGGTGCTACGCCGAGGCCCGGTCCGGTCGGCACCGGCAGGTGGCCGTCGGACAGCACGAACGGCTCGGTGATGTCGGTCCGGTAGAACCGGTCCGACGCCGAGGTGTCGCCGGGCAGGGTGAAGTTCGGCAGCGAGGCCAGCGCGACGTTCGCCGCCCGGCCGAGACCGGTCTCGATCATCCCGCCGCACCACACCGGGATCCCGTGCGCCGCGCACACGTCGTGCACCCGCCGCGCTTCCAGGTAACCGCCGACGCGGCCCGGTTTGATGTTCACGATCTGGACCGCGCCCAGTTTGATCGCGTCCGCCGCCGAGCGCGCGGACACGATGGACTCGTCGAGGCAGATCGGCGTCTGGATCCGGCGCGCCAGTTCGGCGTGGCCGAGCACGTCCTCCTCTTCGAGCGGCTGCTCGATCAGCAGCAGGCCGAACGGGTCGAGCCGGGCCAGCTGCGGCGCGTCGCCGAGGGTGTAGGCGGTGTTCGCGTCGACCTGCAGCAGCACTTCGTCACCGAAGCGTTCGCGGACCGCGCGCACCGGTTCGACGTCCCAGCCGGGTTCGATCTTCAGCTTGATCCGGACGTAGCCCTCGTCGAGATATCCGCCCACGACGTCGAGCAGCTGCGGAATCGTGTCCATGATCCCGACCGAAACGCCGCACGGCACGGAATCGCGCACCGACCCGAGTTCGGCGGCGAAAGACCGCTCATGCGCGCGGAGTTCGGCGTCGAGCACGGCCATCTCCAGCGCGCCCTTGGCCATCCGGTGGCCCTTGAACTTCGCCAGCAGCGGCGTCACCTTCGCCGCGGTGAGGTCTTCCGCGGCCAGCAGCGCCGGGATCAAGTGGTGCTGCAGCACGTGTTCCGCGCCGTCGTTGTACTCCGACGAGTACACCGGCCCGGCCATCGTCACGCATTCGCCCCAGCCTTCGCCGGTCGGCGTGACCGCGCGCAGCAGCAAGAGTTCGCGGACGGACTGGGTGCCGAACGAAGTCCGGAACGGGGCGACGAGCGGCATCTGCACCCGGCGCAGTTCCACACCGCTGAGTTTCACTGCTCCTCCTTGGAGATCACGTAGTAGCCGGCTCGGTCGAAACCGGTCACCCGGCCGCCGGCGCCCATCAGCCCGCCGAGCGATTCGCGCAGCGCGGCCCGCCACGCGTCCGCCTTGCCGGGATCGGTGGTACGCAAGCCTTCGATGTCGGACGGGACCGCGACGAGCACCACCGGCGCGTCCGCCGAACCGGTGGCCGGACCGCCGTCCGCGGCCACTTCGAGGGCCACCGCCGCGCCCTGGTCAAGCAACGTCTTCGCGTCGGTGCGGACCGGTTCGCCGAACGCGGCGGTCCGCACTGACGGACTGGCCAGATCCCAGGACACCATCAGCCGGTCGGTGTCGCCCGAACCGTTGATGCCGTCCGCCATCGGCCCGTAGAAATCCCGCAGATACCGCACCGGGAGCGCGCCGAGTTTGCCGAGGTTGAAATAGCCGTTGCGGCGCACCAGCGGGTCGAACGTCCATTTGATTGTCGAGACGTCCTGCGCCAGCGCCCAGCCGCGCTGATGCAATTTCAGCGCGTATCCGATTCCGCGACCCGCGCCAGCTTTTGAAACTCCGGCGATGTGACTGTGCAGACTGCCCTTTCCGGGGTTTCCGAAAAAGCCGACACACGCGCCGAGCATTTCTCCGTCTGCAAACGCACCTGCCACGTAATTCCCCGCCGACGACAGCGCGCGCAGCAGTTCCGTAGTCACCGGACGGGTACCCGGCGCGGACCGCCAGATCGTCTCGAACAGCACTCCGACCGCGGTCATTTCCGCGATCTCGGTGATTTCGCGGACTTCGACCCCCGAGGCGGCAGCCGCCGCTTGAGCGGCCGCGACCGCCTCGTCGCACGCTCCCGCCGCGACGGGTCTTTCCGTGTTCATCGCAAGATTCGTCACGGGATGATCCTTTCCCGGCTTCCCCACCGACGTCACCGTCGTGCTCGACCAGAATCGCCGGCCGGATTCGTCGGAACCGACGGACTCCCCTTCGTCAGCACGTTCTCCACCAGCGCGGCCAGCAACGCGGTCCGCTTCGGCAATTCCTCGACCAGGACATGTTCATGATCCGCGTGCGCGCCGCCGCCGACCGCGCCGAGGCCGTCGAGAGTCGGCACACCGAGACCTGCGGTGTAATTGCCGTCCGAAGCACCGCCGACGGCCGCCTCGGTCATTTCCGGCAATCCCAGTTCTGCGGCCAGTTCCTTTGCCAGCCCGTACAACGCGGCCGAAGAAACGGCGTCCAGCGGCGGACGGTTGATCCCGCCGGTGACTCGCACCTGCGCTTCGTCGAGGACCGATTGCAACGCGCGGACTTCTCGGTCGATGCGGAGCTGTTCTTCCTCGTCCCACACGCGCACGTCGACCTCAACCGCAGCTGCGGCGGGCACGGTATTCACTGTGGTGCCAGCCGAAAGCACTGTCGGCACAACGCTGGTCCCACGCTCCGGACTGGCAAGCGCGGCGACCGCGAGCACCTGATGCGCGATCTCGATCCCTGCGTTGATGCCCTTCTCCGGTTCGAGACCAGCGTGCGAGGCGCGTCCCGTCACCTCGATCCGGTAGTGGGAAACGCCTTTGCGCCGGGTCTTGATCGCACCGCCGTCCGCCGAGGCTTCCAGCACGAACGCCGCCGCGCAGCCCTGTGCCTCTTCCTCGATCAGCCCACGCGACGACGGCGAGCCCAGCTCCTCGTCGCCAGTGACCAAAATGGACAGCCCATTGCGGTCTGCCAGCGAAGCCGCGACGTGCAATGCCATCACGACACCAGTCTTCATGTCGAAACAGCCCGGACCGCGCAAAACCCCGTCCTGCACGGAAAACGGATGTGTCTCCAGCGAACCCATCGGCCAGACCGTGTCGTGGTGCCCGAGCAGCAGCACGCGCGCCGGACCGGCACCGAACCGCCACCGCAGATGCGTCCGTCCATCCAGGACAATCCGCTCCGGCTCCACGCCCAGCAACGCCTTGCCGACTTCAGTCACCACGTCGGCGCTGTGCGCGACCGCATCCAGGTCGGACGACGGGGATTCGCAGCACACCAACGTTTCGATGTCGGCGAGCAGGGCGTCCACCTTGAACTCGGTCATCGCGGTTCTCCTCGCAGCGGCTGGCCGGGGAACGCGTCGGTGAGCAGCTGCCCGTCGCGCACCACCGGAGTGCCCGCGACGAACAGGTGCCGGACGCCGACCGCGGGCCGGGTAGCGTCGAAATACGTTGCGGTGTCAGTGATCGTGGCCGGATCGAGGACGACGATGTCCGCGTCCGCGCCGACGTTCAACCGGCCCTTGGTCCGCGCACCGGGTGCGACCTCGTCGAGCACCCGCGCCGGGAGGTAAGAACAACGCCGGAACGCCTCCAGCCAGGTCCAGACACCGGCCTCGCGCACCATCAGCCGCAGCGACTTGGAGAACGTCCCCGCAGTACGCGGATGCGTCGCGCCGCCCGGCGGCAGCGGCCACTCGGTGGATTCGTTGGCCCCGTTTTGCCAGTACACCGGCATCGCGTCGCTCGCGACGATCGAGTCCGGGAAGGCGAGCGCCTGGTGCAGCAGAGCGCGGTCGACCGGGTCCTCCTCGTCGAAGAACTCCAGAATGCACGGCGCACCCGGCGTCTCGGCGCGGACCTGCAACAACCGTCCCTCGTCCGCGATCCGCTCGCCGGTCTCCAGCAGGATCACCCGCGACGGGTTGAGGCCCTTCATCTTCAGCCGCTCCGGCGAGATGAAAGCCGCGCCGACCGCGGTGCTGCCCGCGCCGTACGGATAGGCCTCGACCGTCACCCGCGACCCGGCGGCACGACTCGAGTCCAGCGCGCCGAGCACGCGGTCGGTGTGCCGGATGGAGGTGCTGTTGACGTGACAGTGGTGCATCGCCGCGCCGGTCTCGGCCGCGACGATCGCGATCTCCTCGGACCCGTCGACCGGCGTGCCCGGATCGACCTCGACCAGCTCGCGGACGTGCGTGTAGGTCGGCGCCTCAGCCTGTTTGGCCAGCTTCGCCAACGCCAGGAACTCGGCCGGATCGCTGGCCGGCGCGTACCCGAGCAGCACGCCGACGCCGAGCGCGCCCGCCGCCAGCTCACCCTCCACAAGGGACAGCCAAGCGGCCAGTTCGGTCTTCGACGAGGACCGCTGCCAGGCCGGATTGCCGAGCACGGAAAGCCCGGTGTTGATGTTCGCGTCCGGCTCGATGCCGGCGAGCACCTTCGCCCGCGCGGAACCCCACGAGGCCGAGAAGCCGTAGTGCAGCGGACGCCCCGCCGCGGCGGCCTCGGCGTAGGCCCGTTCGACCGGCATCAGCCCGGCCTCCAGGTCGAGCGCCGTCGTGACGCCGTCCATCGCCTGCAGCCGCTGTCCCGCGATCGTGTGCACGTGGCTGTGCAGATCGATGAACCCCGGCCCGACGACGTACCCGGCGACGTCGATCTCCACCTGGTCGTCCGCACTCGGCAGTCCCGGTCCGACCGCGATCACCTCGCCGTCGGATACCAGCACGTCAGCTGTGCCGTCGAAGCCCGTAGCCGGGTCGATGACGCGACCGCCACGCAGCAGTGTCCGCATGCTTGCCTCCTCGCCTCGCTGCTGGCGACCCTAGGAGGTTTCCCGGGCAGTACGTTCGTGCGCGCGGACGAATCCGGGGCGGCAGATCTATCCGCGCGCACAAACCGGAATTCGCTGGGCTGGGGTGCGCGCGGGCCCTAAGCTCGCGCGCATGGCCTGCCGGATCACCGAACTCGTCCTCGACTGCGCCGACCCGCAACGGATGGGCGATTTCTGGTGCGAAGTGCTCGGCTATGTCGAACTCGGCTGGGACGGGGAAGACCTGGAGATCGGCCCTCCCGAGGCCGGTTTCGGCGGCCCGCAGCCGACGTTGATCCTCAGCCGCAGCAGCGACCCGAAACCGGCGAAACTGCCGCTGCACCTGGACGTGAACCCGACGGACCGGGACCAGGACGCGGAACTGGAACGCCTGCTCGCGGCCGGGGCGCGACCCGCGGACGTGGGCCAGACCGGCGAGGAGTCGTGGCACGTGCTCGCCGACCCGGAGGGGAACGTATTTTGCCTGCTCCGCCGCCGGGTCGCCCCGGTTACTGTCGACGGTCCGTGAGGGGAACCCTGAGGGACTCTGATTCCCCTAGGGTTCCCCTCACGGACTTTGGCCAGCTACGCGAGCCACTCCCGATACCGGAACTGCCCGGTCCGGAGCAGGTCGTCGGCGAACTCGAAGACGTACCCGGCCTGACCACGCCGCACCCGACCGGCGGACGGCGCGGGGAAATGCGTCGGGAGCAGCACGGATCCACTCGCGGCCGCTTCCTCAAGCAGGCGACTGCGCACCTCCGCTGCGGCCCCCGGCTCAACGCAGTACCGAGTGCTCAGCTCCGGATGCCGCACCTGCACCCCGTGATGCATCGTGTCCCCGGCGAGCAGGACGGTCCCCGCACTGCCACGAACCCGCACGCACACGTTCCCAGGCGTATGCCCAGCAGCGGGAACAAGCTGAGCATGCTTGCCCAGCACCGCGTCCGGAGCCACAAAGCTCAGCTGTCCGGCCTCCTCGATCGGCCGGACACTGTCGGCCAGGTAATCACCGGTCCGGCGCATGGCCGCCCCGCCAGCCGCACTCGACCAGTACCGCAACTCCTCTTCGACCACGAAGTGCGGCGCGTCCGGAAAAACCAGCTCCCGCTGCGCAGTCGCGGCCCTGACGTGATCGGTGTGCAAGTGGGTGAACACCACCGCATCGACCTCCGAAGGCCGCAGCCCGGTCGCGAGGAACTGCTGCATCCACCGATCCGGCAACTGGTCGAACTCCGCGCGCTGACGGTCCTTTCCGGCCCCGACACACGCGTCGACCACCAGCACCTCGTCCGCCGAGCAGACGAGGAACGACTGGATGACGAAGACCAGCTTTCCCGCCGCCCGGTCGAACCACTGCTCCTGCGCGTACCAGTCGCCGAGGTCCGGTTCGAGTCCCGGGAAGAACTCCCCGGGCTCGATCAGCAGCCGGTCGTCCTCGACCAGGGGAACGACCGCGACGTCACCGAGATCGAACCAGTGCGCCATCGCGCTCCCTCCTAGCCCGCGACCGCACCCGGCTCAGCCCCACCGCGCAAGCGATTGCCACCAGCACCGGAACCGCGGTCGCCAGCACGATCGTCTGAGCCGACAACGCCAGCGCGAGCAGCAAGCCCGCGACACCGGGGCCGACGATCGACCCGATCCGCCCGAGCGCCGCGGCCCAGCCGACCCCGGTGGTCCGAGTGCTCGCGGGATAGATCGAGACCGCGAGAGTCAGCTGCCCGATCTGCCCGGCTGTGACCCCGAAACCAGCCCCGGCCAGCAGCAGGAACAGCAGAGTCTCGCCGAGCGGCACCGTCGCGACGAGCACCATGCACACCGCTCCGATGGCGGGCATCAAGATCAGCGCACGGGTGATCCCGATCCGCGCGGCCAACGGGATGAGCACGAGGCCGCCCGCGATGCCGCCGAGGGTGAGGAACGCGAGTCCCAGCGGGGCCTTGCCCGCCGCGAAACCGTATCCGGTGAGAAGCGTCGGAACCCAGGAGATCAGGACGTACGCGGTGATGAAGATGAGGAACGAGAACGCCCAGATGAGCGACGTCGGCAGGCGCAACCCCTCGCCGAACAGCCGGCTGACCTTGGCCTCCTGCTTCGCGGTGGTCGCGACCGCGGGCTCGCGAGCGGGCAGCACCGCCGCCATGACCGCGGCCAGCACCAACGGTGCCAGCCCGGCGACGTAGAAGACCCCGGCGGACCCCACGCTGTGCAGGAGTTTGCCGCCGAAGAACCCGCCGAGACTGCTCCCGGAAGCGAGGCCGAGGGTCACCGCCACGGAGACCAGCTCCCGACGGCTCTCCGCGCTGTGTTTCGTCGCAAGCGAGACCCCGGCCGGAAGGACCAGCCCGAGACCGAGCCCGGTGACCAGGCGGGTCGCGGCGAAGACCGGCATGGATTTCAGGTGCAGGATCGCGGCGGTCAGCACCGTCGCGCCCGCGAAGATGAGGACGCCGGTGAGGATTACTGACCGTGCCTTCATCCGGGCTCCGACGTAACCCGCGGCCAGATATCCCATGACGACGCCGATGTTGGTCAACACCAACGGCAAGGTGAAGGCGGCGGGCGCGGAACCCCATTCGTGCGACAGCGTCGGGATCGTGAACGACAGGGCGGCGGTGTCGAAGCCGTCCAGGAGAACCGCGAGGAAGCAGAGCAGGACTACGGGCCAATGGATTGTCTTGCTCATGGCGTGTTCTCCAGTGTCTGAGGGGAATTCCCGATCCGGAAGCCGTTCCGCGGGCCTGGAGAACCAGACCGTGCGAATTCGGTCCACCACAAGCGCATTTGAGCACCAAGGCGTTCGACGTCAGCCCAGCTCGTGTCGCCCAACATCGGGCTTCCGCGCCAGGATTCCGAGGTGCCCAGGAGGAAAGGCAGTTCCAGGCAATGGATCGCGCCGTATCCGCCGTGTTCCGGAGTCCAGGCGAACTCGTAGGAGTACGCGCCGTACTGCTGTGCCAAGTCACGCGCCGGGCGACCGAAAAGCGGCTCGGTCTGGTCCACGATCGCCTGCCGGATCTCGTCGTCCCGCACTCCGATCGCGAACGCCTCGCACTCCTGCGTGGTATATCCGATCATCAAGTCCGGCAACGGATCGGACAGCCGCACGTCGAGGTCGACGATCCCGAACGGCGGCCGGGTCGACGTCGGGTCTTTCGCCGCGTTCCACCGGAGAGTGCGCTGTTGCGCGGCAAGCAACTGGTCGACGGAAGCGGTAACCGGATCTCCGCCGACCGCGTCCACGAAATACCGGCCGATCTCCAATGCTTTCGCGCGATCCTGGATGATCGCGGGATCCGGGGAACTCTGGACGATCGCCCGCCGGATGAGCCGACGGCTGTCCGGCTTGGACAGCAAGGCGAGCGTCGAAAGCGCGCCCGCGGACTGGCCGAAGACGGTGACATTGCCCGGGTCGCCGCCGAACGCCGCGATGTTGTCGCGCACCCATTCCAGCGCGAGCGTCTGATCCGCCAGGCCGAGATTGCCCTCGCTAACGCCGTCGTGGACCAGGTATCCGAACGCCCCCAGCCGGTAGTTGACCGACACGACAACCACGTCGCCGTCAGCGGCGAGCCGTCCGCCGTCGTACCAGGGAAGCGTGCCTCCACCGCTCAGGAAACCGCCGCCGTGCAGCCACACCAGCACCGGGCGGGCACCGGTCAGCGCGGGCGTCGCGACGGCAAGGTTGAGGCAGTCCTCGGACTGGGGCGGTTCCTCCTGCGGCGGCCCCATCGCGGCTTCCAGGCGCGAGCCGAGCTGCGGGCAGATCGGCCCGGGCAGCACGGCGTCGGAACGGGGCTCGGCTGGACGCGGCAACTGGAACCGCTCGGCGGTGCCGTACCGCACGCCGCGGAAACGCAGGACGCCGTCGTGGACGCCGATGACCGGACCGGACGGCGGCTGAGCAGTGACAGGCTGGCATTCGGTCATCGCGGCTCTCCTTTGAGCGGGTGTCCGGCACCTTCGACCCGCAGTCAGGCTAAGAAAGTCCGGAATGCCTGACCAATGCTCTTTGCCGCCCGAGACATGCTTGCCCAGCTATACCCTGATGCCCACCGCGGCTTCTGGTCCGCTCCCGTGGAGGTCCGTGAAGGGCTCCTTGAGGGAATCTGATTCCCTCAAGGAGCCCTTCACGGACTTTCGCCGGTCGGCACCGCCTTCGCGGAGGAAGGTTCACCGCGAAACGCGGCTCCCCGCCTCAGCTGGTTCGGCGCGCACCGGCCGAGACACGCGCGCGGGCTCGGTCCGCTTGCCGCCGGAAAAGATCTCCGCGAGCTTCCCGATCAGCATCCCCAGCAGCGGAAGCCAGATCGGGCACAGCATCAGCACCAGCAGCGGCCCGATGATCTTGAAAATCTCCAGGAATCCGTGCATAACAGCCTCACGCCTTCTCGGTCTCGGCCAGCAGCGTCGCGAGCGTGCGCACCGCGCGGTGCTGCAGCGCCCGGACGCTGTTGGGGTTCTTGTTCATCGTTTCGGCGACCTCGGCGACGGAAAGTCCGGCGAAAAACCGCAACCGGACGCACTCGCGCTGCGGTTCGCTGAGGTCGGCAAGACACCGCCGGAGCGCGGCGGCCTCGATCCGGGCCAGCGCGAGCCGGTCGGCTCCGCCTCGGACGTCCGGTCCGTCGTGATCCTTCCCGTCGAGGAGTTCACGCCGGTAGCGGGCCGATTTCCGGTGGTCGCGCAGCAGGTTGTCGGCGATCGTGTACAGCCAGCCGGTGAACGAGCCGACGTCCGGGCGGAAGTCCGGCAGTTTCCGCCACGCGCGCAGGAACGCCTCGCTCGTCAGGTCTTCGGCGACCGTCGCCGTCGGCACCCGCATCCGCAGGTAGCGGAAGACCGGCGACGCGTGTTCCTGGTAGATGACGGCGAACGCGGCCTGGTCGCCAGACCGCGCTCGCCCCAGCAGCTCCGTCTCCACCGGGCCTCAATCCCGCAGCCGCAACGCCGCGACCGGGCACGCGCGCACCGCCGCGTCGACGAACTGCCGGTCCTCCTCGGGCGGGGTTTCGTCGAGAACCTGCACCAGTCCGTCGTCCCCGACCTCGAAGAACTGGTCGGCCATCGCCTCGCACATGCCGAGGCCTTCGCATTTGCCGTGGTCCGCAACGATCTTCATAACGCCGCCTCCCGAACCACCGGCACGAAGTCGACCTTGTCGCGCACGCCGCAATCGGGGCACGTCCAGTCGTCCGGAATCTCCGACCACGCGGTCCCAGCGGCGAAGCCCTCCAGCTCATTGCCTTCGGCGACGCGGTAGACGTAGCCACAACCGGGGCACCGCGCGGCATCCACGTCGTCGGCCAGCTTCGACCGAGTGTCCGCGGCGGGTTCCTCCGCAGCAGCAGCGGCCACCGGGTATTTCTTCAGCAGCGACGGCAGTTTGCCCGGCTGCACGTTCGCCTGCCGGATGTCGCCGTCGAAATGCCGGTAGACCCGCGGGTCCATCACCTTCCGGAACCACGCCGGGACCAGTGCGACGACCATCATCCCGGTGTAGCCGGTCGGCAGAACGGGGCTTTCCTTGAAGTCACGCAAAGTCTGGAACCGGCGCGTCGGGTTCGCGTGGTGGTCGCTGTGCCGCTGCAAGTGGTACAGCAGCACGTTCGTCGCGACGTTGTTGGAGTTCCAGGAATGCGCCGGAGTGACCCGTTCGTAGCGAGTCTTCGCACCATGTTTGACCTGCTTGCGCAGCATCCCGTAGTGCTCCATGTAATTCACGATCTCCAGCAGCGAGAACCCGAACACGGCCTGCACCACCAGATACGGCAGGATCCCGACGCCCAGCCAGGCAATCAGACCGCCCCACAACACCACGCTCATCAACCACGCGTTGAGCACGTCATTGCCGAGGTGGAATGGGTGACTTCCCTTGCGCGCATAGCGTTTCCGCTCGACACCCCAGGCGCTGCGCAGCGAACCGAAGACCGTACGCGGCCAGAACCGGTAGAAGCTCTCGCCCAACCGGCTCGACGCCGGGTCCTCCGGAGTGGCGACGCGGACGTGGTGCCCGCGGTTGTGCTCGATGTAGAAATGCCCGTAGAAACACTGCGCCAGCGCGATTTTCGCCGCCCAGCGTTCCGTGTCTTCCCGTTTGTGGCCGAGTTCGTGCGCGGTGTTGATCGCGATACCGGCGACCGTGCCCAGCGTGATCGCGAGGCCGATCTTCCCGCCGACCGACAGCTCACCCCGTGCGAGCATCCACGCTCCCACAATGAAACCGGCGTACTGCAACGGCAGGAACAGGTAGGTGATCCAGCGGTAGTAGCGGTCCTCCTCCAGCGCCTCCATCACCTCGTCCGGCGGATTGGTGTGGTCGTAACCGGCGACGAGGTCGATCAGCGGCACGAGAACCAGCACGACGAGCGGTCCGAGCCACAGCACGGCGTCGGATCCGGTCGCGGCGCGCAGCCCGATCGCGGCGAACGGCAGCAGCGGCACCACCAGCCCGAGCAGCCACAAGTGCCGCTTCCGGTCGTGCCAGGCGGTCTCGCCGTTAGCTCCGGCGAGGCGGTACTTCTTCATGGCGGCCTCCACGCGGTCTGTCGTTTTCCTGAAGGTAGGAATTCGCCGGCGGCGGGACACTGTGCGCGAAACCGAAACGCTCGGCTGCGTTGGGTCTCGGGCACGAACCGGGCGTACGGTGCTGCCTGTGACGTCGACGGCTGCCGCCACGCTGGCCAAGGTCGCGGACTCGGTCCTGGCCGAGATCGCGCTGCTCTGCGCGCGGATCGTGGAGGAAATCTCCGCCGAACTGCCTTCGCTCGCGCCCGACGCGCAGGCCGCTGAGCTGCTGGACAGCACGGTCCGGGAGAACCTGGTCGCCGCGCTGGGCGTGCTGGGCGGCGCGACGGAGCCGGTGGACGTCGGAGCGCCGCCGGTCGCGCTGGAGTTCGCGCGGCGGCTGGCCCAGCGCCGGGTGCCGATCACCGCGATGCTGCGCGCGTACCGCCTCGGCCAGGCGGCCTTCCAGCAGGAGATGATCGCCCGGATCGCCGTCGAGCCAGTGGAGGCCGCCGACGTCGCGGTTGCCGCCACCGAGCTGTCGCAGGTTGCCTTCACCTACATCGACAAGATCTCCGAAGAGGTCGTCGAGGCCTACCAGCTGGAACGCGACACCTGGTTGCGCCACCGCAACGCCGCCCGACTCGCGAAAGTGCAGGCCGCGCTGTCCGGCAAGCCCGTCGACACCGCCGACGTCGAGAAAACCCTCGGCTACGCGCTATCCGACCGACACGTCGGCGCGGTGCTGTGGTGCGGCCCTGAGCTGGACGAAAGCGCCCGCCTGACCACCCTCGAACGCCACGCGGCCCTGCTCGCGACCGCCCTCGGCACCACGCCGCTGGTCGTGGCCCCGGACGCCTCGACCGTCTGGGCCTGGTTCCCGACCTCGACGCTCGACCTCGACGCGGTGTCCGCCGCTCTCGCCGGCTCACCCGATCCGGTCCGCGTCGCGCTGGGCGACCCGGCGAGCGGCCTGGCTGGGTTCCGCACTACCCACCAGCAGGCCCGGCAAGCCGAGGCCGTGGCGCAGATGACCGAGCGAACCCAGCCGCGACCAGTCACCGCAGCGGCGCAGCTCGGCCCGTTGGCGCTGGTCGCAGCAGATCCGTCGGCGGTCGCGGGCTGGGTCCAGTCGGTGCTCGGCGCGCTGGCCGACGACGACGAGGGACACCACCGGATGCGCGAGACGGTCTGGGCGTACCTGTCCAGCGGGAGCAGCCTGATGGTCGCCGCGCAGGAGCTGCACCTGCACAAGAACACCATCCAGTACCGGCTGCGGAAGGCCGAACAGGAACGCGGCCGTCCGCTGTCCGAGGGGCGGATCGACGTCGAGGTGGCGCTGTTGGCGTGCCGCCTGCTGGGTCCCGCCGTGCTCCGGCCGGTCGACTGATTTGTGCCGTGGGACCAGTCAGGTCCCACCTTCCCGGTCCACAGACCGATGCCCGCGCCTGACCTGGGGAGAAGACTTCGGGCCACGTCGCCGGACGGTGCCCAATCTCCGTCCGGCGGCGTCCCCAGACCCAAGGCGAGGACCCGATGACTCCAACCCGCGAAGAGACCGACGTCCTCGTGATCGGATCCGGTTTCGGCGGTTCCGTGAGCGCACTCCGACTGTCCGAAAAGGACTACCGCGTCACGGTGCTGGAAGCCGGACCCCGCCGTACCGAAGAGACGCTGCCCAAAACCTCTTGGGATGTCCGGAATTTCCTGTGGGCACCGCGCCTCGGCTGCTACGGCATCCAGCGCATCCACCTGCTCCGCGACGTCGTCATCCTCGGCGGCGCAGGCGTGGGCGGCGGTTCCCTCAACTACGCCAACACCCTCTACGAACCGCCCGCACCGTTCTTCGCGGACCCGCAGTGGGCGCACGTCACCGACTGGCAAGCCGAACTGAAACCGCACTACGACCAGGCTCGCCGAATGCTGGGCGTCACCCAGAACCCGACCGTCACGACCGCGGACGAGGTGCTCCGGGAAGTCGCCGACGATCTGGGCGTCGGGTCCTCCTTCCAACTCACCCCAGTCGGCGTTTTCTTCGGCGACAAGAACACTCCCGCCGGAACCGTCGTGCCAGACCCGTACTTCGGCGGTGCCGGACCAGCCCGCCGAACCTGTACCGAATGCGGGTCTTGCATGACCGGCTGCCGCGTCGGCGCCAAGAACACGTTGGACCGCAACTACCTCTACCTCGCCGAACAACGCGGCGCGAACGTCATCCCCATGACCACAGTGCTCGACGTGCGCCCAGCCGACGGCGGCTACACCGTCACCGCCGTCCGCACCGGAAAGTCGCCCCGTCGCTGCAAAAACGTGCGCACCTTCTTCGCCCGCGACGTCATCTTCAGCGCTGGCACCTACAACACGCAAAAACTGCTCCACCGAGCCCGCGAAACCGGTGCGCTGCCCCGAATTTCCGCCAGCCTGGGCCGCCTGACCCGTACCAACTCGGAATCCATCCTCGGCGCGAAATCGAAACGCAAAGACGTCGACTTCACCCACGGCGTCGCGATCACCTCGTCCATCCACCCGGACGAGCACACGCACATCGAACCGTGCCGCTACGGCAAGGGCAGCAATGCCATGTCGCTGCTGCAAACCGCGCTCACCGACGGCGGCAAGCCCGTCCCGCGCTGGCTGACCTGGCTCGGCGCGTTCGCGCGAAATCCGCGGAACCTCACCTGGTTCTCGCCGCGCCGCTGGTCCGAGCGCACCATCATCCTGCTGGTGATGCAAACGCTCGACAATTCCATCACCGTCTCCGGCAAACGCACCCGCACCGGTCGGCACAAACTGACGTCCGCCCCCGGCCACGGCGAACCGAATCCGACGTGGATCCCCGCCGGAAACGACGCCGCCCGCCGCGTCGCGGAGAAAATCGACGGCATCGCCGGCGGCACCACCGGCGAGATCCTGAACATCCCGATGACCGCGCATTTCATTGGCGGCTGCGCCATTTCCGACGATCCGGAAAGCGGTGTCCTCGACCCGTACCAGCGCGTCCACGGCCACCCCGGCCTGCACGTCGTCGACGGCTCGGCGATCTCCGCGAACCTGGGCGTCAACCCTTCCCTGACGATCACCGCCCAAGCCGAGCGCGCGATGGCCCTCTGGCCCAACCACGGCGAGGAAGACCGACGGCCTCCGCTAGGCGCACCGTACGAACGCATCACCCCGGTGACCCCGCGAAATCCCGCGGTACCGGCCGACGCTCCCGGCGCGCTCACCAGTTCCCGCCAGGAGACCGGCATTCCCTGACCGCACCATAGGCACGGGCACGGCACCGAGCAGCACTGGTTCTCGGCTGCGCTCGTCGGCCGAGCGGCAACGGCTGACCGACGGCACCGAGGTTCGACGGCCCGGTGTCGTGGTGCGAGGAAGGCAGCGGTGGGCCCGTCCTGCAAATATTTCGGCGCGGCCGCGTTCGCCACGCGCACTCCGGTCCTCGATCGCTGCCTCTCGACCAGAGGCGGAGCCCGCGCAACTGCAGGAGATCGCCGTGGTCGCGGCGCGGATCAGTCGCCGGTCCAGCAGCCGAGGACGTCGGTGGCGATCTCGTAGGCGAGATCGGCGCGGGTACGGCCAGCGGCGAGGCCCCAGGGCCGGTGGGGTCGACTTCGATGGCTTTGGCGTCTTTGGCGACGACGCCGTCGCCGGTTCGGAATCCGAGGTTGCCAAGTCCGGCATCCCGGACAGCGCGCGTGCGAGCTGAAGCTGACGTTCGCGTTGCTCCTGCCTGCGCCTCTCCCCAAGACCGGCGATCACGCCGGATCTCGTCGGCGAGCTGCCACCGTGTGGCCGCCCAGCGGCACGGGATCGAGTATCGCCTGCCGCAACCAGCTGGAGTTCAGCCAAGGGCACGGCCCCGTGGGTGAGATGGCTCAGAGACGGGCTGAGACGCGCCGCTACCCGCAGTGGGTCTGCTCGTCTTTCCCCGATGAAGTACGCCTATCGTGTCGGCCTAATCGCCGTTTTCCGCGCATCCGGTAGTCAAGATGGGTGGCCCACGATTTCGCCTGGATTCTTGCACGCATTTTTCGGCACGACACTTGTTGACACTTTGCTCCGTTGCTCTTCACCGGCGTAATCCCTGCTCACCGCGGTGAATCGGGCTCGGAACCGCTACTCGGACACCGTTTACGCAAAGGCGGAAATACGCGGGGTGCGTGCGCTCGGCGAGAAGGGCGTGTGGTTGCATCTGCGGCACCAGCGGATTTCCGGTGCCGTTCGCACCGGTTCGACGAGAGTGCGTCCGGAAGGGCGCGGGTAATCAGATTCGGTGCGACGATGAGTGTGCGAGACCAGGAGCGCGGTGCCACGGGCGTCGGCCGCTTCCTGCTGCGCGCGCTGGTAATCGCCGGCGGCGCGGTCGCGGCCACCGCTGCGGCGTGGGCGGTCACCAGCGGCACGGCTGGTGCGGACACCTTGGCACCACACGGTGTGCTCGGGTCGGATGCCGATGGATCACTGGCGGACGCGGTGCGGCCTGCTGCCGAGTCGGCTCTGCCGGCGAATGGAGCGGACCGGATCGACGGTGTCGTCCACGACGTTACCCAGCCGGTGCGACATTTGCTCGCGACCGCCGGACACGCGCGGCTGCCCCGGGCATCCCGAGACCCTCTCGGCCAGGTCCTCGCATCAGGCGGCGTACTGCCGGAGACTGGCAAACACCTTCTCGGCAAGGGAGCCGCCTCGGTGAGCGGCCACCCTGCCACGGAAAGCAGCTCGGCTCCGGCCGGCCCGCTCTCCGGCGACAAATCCGTCGTGCGCAAGGATGTCGTTACGACTACGGTCACGGCGTTCGACGACCGCAGCGGCGCGGTGCGTATCGCGGAGGCTCCTGAGCGCTCCCCGCGTGCGGCTGTCTCCGCCGCCCCTCGGCGCGCATGGCCGACCCGGGGAATCGAGCGCGGCAGCGGTGGTCGGAAACTCCCGCCCTCGCTGCCGGCTTCGGTCCTCGGCCCGGCCGCGATCCTGTTCTCCGCCCACGGTGGCAATGACGGCTGGGGTGCCATCTTGCCGGGATGCACGATGCGTCACCGGAGGATCGGCGAAACGCGGTGCCCTGCGTCGCATCGAGCAGTAGCGGATACCGCCTGCCAGCCTGGCGTCACGCCCGACTGACGCGCGCTCGGCCTGTTGCCGTGTCCCCCGGACACGGCCACGCCCGCTATTGGCGCTCACAGCCCGAAAATTCCGGGCCTCGATGCTTGTTCCTCTTTCTCGCGGTGCGCACGTCTCTGTCGTGGCGTGCGACGACGCCGTTCTCATAGCGATTCCCCTGATACCCAAGGAGTATTTGCCATGCGCAACTGGACGAAGCACGGCCTGCAGACGGCCCTGGTCACCGGTGGCCTGTTGATGCTGGGCACCGGCATCGCATCGGCGGACGAGAACGTCAATCCCGACCTTCCCGCCTCGCCGCTGGACGTGCACGCCAGCACGCCTGGGGTGTCCGATCTCGCCGAACGACTGCAGCACGCGACCCCCACGGACCTCAAGGTGCCGGATGCCGCATCGTCCGTGCCCGCGGTCAGCCCGGTGCCGGCCTCGCAGCCCAAGCCGTCGGTGTTCACCGTGCCGGCGCAGTTGCTGCGGCACTCGCCGCTGCCCACCGCCGCCGTCGTCGGCAACCACGACGAACCGCAGATCAACGTCCCGGACGGCCGCGAACTGGGTGTCGCCGACCTGCCGTCCCTTCCCGCCCTGCCCCTTCTCGGAACCGGTCAGAACACGGTGCCGCTGATCGGGCAGGCCGCGAGCACGCCGGTCAACGGTGAAGTCCCGACCCTGCCGCTTCCGATGAACGGACACGTGAGCACCCCGTCCGGCGCTTCTGACACCGATGCCCTCGCGGACGTGCACAACACCACCCCCGCTGCGGTGACCACAATCGCGCCAGTGCCGCCCGTCCCGCCCCAGATGCCGGACACCGCCGCGGTACCCGGTCACGGTGAACGCGGGGACATCCCGGCCCAGCCGTCGGCACTCGCCGGCCTGCCGTTGCAAGACTCGTTGCCTCTCGGCGCCTCGACCCTGCCCGCGCAGTTGCCGAGCCGGCTGACCGGTGCCGACCTGCCGCTAGTGCCGCAACTCGAGCGGATGCCGGTCGACGGCGGCATCTCTCCATTCACCGGCGGCGACGCGTCGCCGGTGTCGGCAGCGCAGAAACTCGCATCGCGGGTGAGCGGGCTCGTCCGCAAGTAGCCTCGCCGCGGAGCCGGGAGGAACGGAAACAGTTGCCTCCATTTTCTCCCGGCTTCGCGACGCCACTTCAGGCCGCGTGAGCGGAGCGGTGTATCGCACCGCCTTTGATTGCCGGATGCCGCGCTCGATATCGGGCAACCCGGCGCCCGCGTGCCGGACCGGCACAGGACGTTGGTTCCTTCCCTCCGTTTCCGCAAAGGAAGCATGCTGAGAGATCCTCGGCAGGCTGCGGGATTGATTGGTCAGAGAACCACATCTGACACAACAGCGGAACGAAGCGGAATTCGCTGCTGAATGACAGCAGCTTCCTCGCAGTACGCGGGTGTTCCGAAACACCCGCGTAGACACAATTCTCACTGACCACAGGAGTTTTCCATGCTGAAGAAGATCGGTTTCCTCACCGCCGCGGTGGCGGCCGGCGCCCTGCTGTTCGGCGGAATGGCCTCGGCTGCCACCCAGGGCGGGCATCACCACCACGGCGACCGGGACCGGCCCGGCCAGGTCGGCCTGGCGAACTTGAACAACACCGACGTGCTGCACAACGTCAACGGCACCCTGGGCGTGTGCGGCAACGACGTCAACGTGCTCGGTGTGCAGGTCCCGATCCGCGACTCGCTGGACGGCATCGGCGTGCCGATCCTGTCGCCGGGCGAGAACAAGGCGACCGGCGCGTCTCCGTACAACTGCGCCGCGGGCAGCGTGGTCGACGGCGGCAGCGCCCAGCGCAACTGACCGCCAAGCCAGCGCCCAACGCTGAACCGAGCACCACCTGATGCAGTTATGGCAGGCCCAGGAGCGCACCCGCTCCTGGGCCTGTCTGCTGATCAAGCGTCGTACCCGAGCCAGTGTTGGTCGCGGGTGCGTTCGAACAGACAGATGAACAGCAGTGCCGGACCCACCGGGCTTGCCAAGGGATGGAAACGGACCTGACCAGCGACTCTTCATTGCGACGTTGGCGCGACGACGTCGAGCAATCCGAGCAGTCGCGGAAAGCCGAAGCTCACAACCGGAGCGGGCTCGTGAGGATGCTGTACGTGCCCCCGACGGGGTTCGAACCCGCACTGGGTCGATTTTAAGTCGACTGCCTCTGCCAATTGGGCTACGGGGGCCCACCCACCCTAGCGAACCCGCCCCAGCACACGACAAAGCCGGGCCGCCCCAAGACGACCCGGCTTCACCAAAACAGAGAGAACTCAGCCCTTGCTGGCCCGGTTGAACTCTTCCTTCGGGTTGTTGATCTGCCCCAGCGAGATGACCTCACGCCGGAACAGCCCGCCCAGCATCCAGTCGAACAGGATGCGGATCTTGCGGTTCCACGTCGGCATCGCCTTGAGGTGGTACGCGCGGTGGAACAGCCACGCCGGGAAACCCTTGATCTTCAGGTTCAGCGCGTCGGCCACACCCTTGTGCAGGCCGAGGCTCGCGACCGCGCCCAGGTTCTTGTGGAAGTAGTCCTTCGGCTGTCCGCCGCGGATCACCTTGATGATGTTCTTCGCCAGCAGGCGGGCCTGGCGGACCGCGTGCTGCGCGTTCGGCGGGCAGGTCGCCGTCGGGTCCTGTTCGGTGCGCGACAGGTCCGGGATCGCCGCGTTGTCGCCCGCGGTCCAGACGTCCGGGTGGCCCACGACCTGCATCGCCGCGGTCGCTTCGACGCGGCCGCGCTTGTCGAGCGGCAGGTCCGAGCCGGCGAGGACCGGGTTGGCCTTCACGCCCGCGGTCCAGATGATCGTGTCGGTGTCGAACTCGGTGCCGTCCGAGAGCACCACGTGGCCGTTTTCGAACGACTTCGCCGCCGTCGACAGGTAGACCTCGATGCCGCGCTTCTCCAGCTGCTGCACCGTGTACACGCCCAGCGTCTCACGCACCTCGGGCAGGATCCGCCCGGCCGCCTCGACCATCACCCAGCGGATGTCCGCCGGCTTGATGTTCGGGTAGTAGTTCTCGACCGCGAAGCGGGTCATGTCCTCGAGTTCGGCCAGCGCCTCGATGCCCGCGAATCCGCCGCCGACCACGGTGAACGTGAGCAGGCGCTTGCGCAGCTCGGGGTCGAGCGTGCTGGCGGCCTCGTCCAGCTTGGTCATGATGTGGTTGCGCAGGTAGATCGCTTCGCCGATGGTCTTGAAGGCGATGCCCTCCTCGGCGAGGCCGGGGATCGGCAGGATCCGCGCGACGGCGCCGAGCGCGACCACGAGCACGTCGTAGTTCAGCGTCTCGATGTGGCCGTCGGCCGCCTCGACCGTGACGGCCTTGCGCTCGTTCTCGATCTTCGTGACCCGCGCGGTCAGCACGTGGCAGCGCTTCAGCACGCGGCGCAGCGGCACGACCACGTGCCGCGGCTCGATCGCGCCGGCCGCCGCCTCGGGCAGGAACGGGGCATAGGTCATATGCGGCTGCGGGTCAACGACGGTCACGGAGGCCTCGTTGGCACGCAGCATCTTCTGAAGCCCGTACGCGGTGTACAGGCCGACGTATCCACCACCGAGGACGAGGATCCGAGTCGGTTCCGACTTCGCAGCAGCCATGTACCTATAGTCGCACTTCCGAAGCGGCTCCGCTCGGGTACCCCACCCCGCTGTGACCAGCATCGCCACGCAGGTTGTCACGATTCAGATGAGCCCGGCCGCCGAGGCGGCGGCGGTGAACGCGGTCACCACCATGGGCTGTGTCACACGTCCGGTCTGGACATTGCGCGGCGACACGTGGTAGCAGCCGAACACCGCTAGGTCGCCGAGCTGCAGCCGGGCGCCGTGCGCGAAGGCCGGCCGCGGTTTCGGCACCGGCCAGCCCGCGGCGGACAGCACCGGCAGCAATGCCTGCCAGCCGAACGCGCCGAGCACGACGATCGCGCGCAGGGTCGGCCGCAACAGGTCCAGTTCATCGGCCAGCCAGTGCCGGCAGTTGTCTCGTTCACCGGGGGTCGGCCGGTTTTCCGGCGGCGCGCAGCGGACCGGCGACATGAGCCGGGTGCCGCGCAGCGTGAGGCCGTCGCCGATGGCCGTCGAGACCGGCTGCGACGCGAGACCGACCTCGTACAGCACGCGGAAAAGGAAGTCTCCCGACGGATCTCCGGTGAACATCCGCCCGGTGCGGTTGGCCCCGTGCGCGGACGGCGCGAGCCCGACCACGGCCAGCGCGGCGTCCTCCGCGCCGAAACCGGGGACTGGGCGCGACCAATACCGCTCGCCCGCGAAGGCAGCCTTCGTCCCGGCCACACCCTCGCGCCATTCGACCAGCCGCGGGCACGCGCGGCACCGCACCAGCTCCGCGTCGAGGTCGGCGAACGTGCCCATCGATCTCCTCCGCTTGGTGTGCTGCCACGGTAACGCGGGATAGGTTGGGACCATGGCCGACACCACCGCGGACGAGACCGCCGAGAAGACCAAGGACGAGGAGACGAAGGCGGCCGAGCCCGCCGACGACCTCGTCACGACGCAGCACACCCTCACCGTCAAGCGGCGCAAGCTCGCCTACACCGCCCAGACCGGCCGGATCGTGCTCCGCCAAGAGGTCAAGAAGGACGGCAAGTCCGAGGGCCACCAGGCCAAGGCCGAGGTCTTCCTCACCGCCTACACCCTGGACGACGCCGACCCCGGCACGCGCCCGGTCACCTTCGCCTTCAACGGCGGCCCCGGTTCCTCCAGCATCTGGCTCCACATGGGCCTGCTCGGACCGCGCCGCGTGCTGTCCGGCGACGTCGACGACCCGGTGCCGCCGCCGTACGGGCTCGAGGACAACCCGGAAAGCCTGCTCGCGCACAGCGACCTGGTGTTCATCGACCCGGTCCAGACCGGCTACTCGCGGGTGACCGAGGGCGGCGAATCCCAGCCGTACACCGGATTCCAGGGCGACGTCGAATCGATCGCGGAGATCATCCGGCTGTGGGTTTCGCGCAACGAGCGCTGGCTGTCGCCGAAGTTCCTCGCCGGCGAGTCGTACGGCACGCTGCGCGCCGCCGCGCTGGCCGGGCACCTGCAGGAGCGCTACGGCCTGTACCTCAACGGCTTGATGCTCATCTCGTCCGTTCTGGACCTCGGCACGCTGCGCTTCGACGAGGGCAACGACCTGCCGTACTCGCTGTATCTGCCCACGTACGCGGCGATCGCGCACTACCACGGGCACCACGGCGACCGTCCGCTCGACGACGTGCTCGCCGACGCCGAGGACTTCGCCTCGAAGGAACTGCCGTGGGCGCTTTCCCGCGGCGCGCGACTGTCCACTCAGGACCGCACCGAGGCGGTGCAGACGCTCGCGTCGCTCACCGGGCTCAGCGAGTCCTATGTGGACCGGGTGAATCTGCGGATCGAGCACGTCCGGTTCTTCACTGAACTGCTGCGCGACCAGGGGAAGACCGTCGGCCGGATGGACGGCCGGTTCACCACGTGGGAGCCGGACGGCGGCGTCGAGCACATGAGCGACGACCCGTCGGTGTCGCGGATCATCGGCGCCTACTCGGCCGGGTTCAACCACTACGTGCGCGCCGAACTGGGCTACCAGAACGACCTGCCGTACGAGATCTTGTCCACCGAAGTGTTCAAGGCCTGGTCCTACAAGGAGTTCGAGGGCCGCTCGGTGTCCGTTGTGGACACGTTGAGCGCGGCGATGCGGTCGAATCCGCACCTGCAGGTCCACGTCGCGTTCGGGCATTACGACGGCGCGACGGCGTACTACGCGTCCGAGTACGTGCTCTCGCAGCTGAAGATTCCCGAGGAACTGCGCGAGAACATCGACACGGCTTACTACCCGGCCGGGCACATGATGTACGTGAACGAACCGTCGCGGGTGCAGCAGTCGAAGGATCTGGGCAAGTTCGTGAAGAAGGCGTCGAACCGCTGACGTCGTGAGTGCCTATCGCGGTTCTAACCGCGATAGGCACTCACAACCAGTCGTGCTCCCGGGCATACCGCGCCGCCTCGTGCCGCGTCCGCGTCTGCGTCTTCTGCATCGCGTTGGACAGGTAATTCCGCACAGTCCCCTCCGCCAGATGCAGCTGCGCGGCGATGTCCGCGACCGAATACCCCTCCCGAGTCGCCCGCAGCACGTCGATTTCCCGCACGGTCAACGGACAGTCGTCCACCACCGCGAGCGCCGAGACGTCCGGGTCGATCCAGCGTTTGCCCTCGTCCAGCGTCCGGATCACCGACGCGATGTGCGCCGGTTCCGCCGATTTGCTGACGAATCCCTGCACGCCGAGTTTCAACGCCTTGCGCAGCACGCCCGGCCGCGCGTGCCGGGTCAGCATCAGGATCACCTGCTCCGGCCGTTCCCGCCGGATCCGCGCGACCGCGCCCAGACCGTCCACATTGGGCATCTCCAGGTCGATCACCAGCACGTCCGGCCGATGCTCCACAGTGGCCCGCACCGCCGCCTCGCCGTCTTCCGCCTCGGCGAGCACGGTGATCTCGCCTTCCATCGGCAGCAGCGCAGCCATCGCCTTGCGGAGCAGAGCTTCGTCGTCGGCAAGCACCACCGTCGTCATCGCGCCACCTTCTCCGGAAAGGAAGCGGCGGTCACGAACCGGCCGTCCTTCTGCTCCACCGTCAATTCTCCGCCCTGATCCGCCAGCCGGCCCGCCAAAGTGGACAGTCCACTTAGTACCGGACCCTCACCGTCTGCGGCTCCGTCGTTGACGATGCTGATCCCCGCTTCGGCCAACGTGATCCGCACCTGCCGCGCTTGCGCGTGTCGGAGGATGTTCGTAGTGGTCTCGCGCAGCACCTGCCCGAGCAGCTCGTCCACGCCCGAGTTGACCTCCGCGTTCCGATCGATCCGCACATGGATTCCCGCCGCCTCGAAGAGGTTCTTCGCGTTCTCCAGCTCCGCGGACAGATTGAGCCGACGCTGGGCGTAAGCGAGTTCCTTGGTCTGCACGATGGTGTCGCCGACCAGCGTGTGCACCTCGCGCAGTTCTTCCCGCGCCCGTTCGAGATCCCGGTGCAGCAGCTTCTCCGCGAGCGCGACCTTCAGCTTCACTACGTGCAGCGTGTGGCCCTGAATGTCGTGCAACTCGCTGGCGAACCGGACGCGTTCCCGGACCACCGCCAGTTCCGCTTCCTTCTCCCGGGACTCTTCCAGTTCCGCGACGAGGTCGTAGAGCTTCTGGCTGGCGAACATCAACAGGGTCGACAGCGCCGAGCCGACCGCCGGAGTCACCACATAGGCCAGCACCCGCGCGCCGAGATGGTCGTGCTGCACCAGCAGATTCGTCGCTCCGATCGCGCCGGTCAGCCCGGCGAGGACGACCAGCGCGGCGAACCGGTGCCGCGGCAACGGCGGGATGAGGAACGACCCGACCATGCTCAGCCCGTAGAACGCCATGGTGCTGTTGCTCAGCGCGCCGCCGAACCAGACGAACGCGGTGAGCACCAGGCTCGGGCGCGCGGTGCGGACGAAGTCGCCCGCGGTCCAGCGTTCGGCAGTGGCGGCCGCGGCCAGCAGCCCGATCGCCTGGATGCCGACGTGCCACCAGGTCCGGCTGCTGACGACGATCAGCAGCACCCCGACCACCAGCAGCGGCGGCATCACCGTGATGAGGTTGAGCCGCCGCAGCCGGTCCTGGACCGCGTCGCCGGACCAGGACATCCGGCGGGGCCGCGGCGGACGGATCTCGGTCATGGTGCTCCAGTTTCGGCCGGGCGGTTCGGCCCCAGCATGCCGCAGCCGCGCAGCGCCTACCAGTGACGCAGTGTCATGTCTTCGGCTGACGCGACCGCACTACTCCGGGCCAGCGGAACCGGCTGGAATCGGGGTATGTCCACAAGCCCAGTCATCGATGTCGACCGCCTGAACCTCACTTACGGCGATTTCCAGGCCGTGCGCGACCTGTCGTTCCAGGTCGGCCGCGGCGAACTGTACGCGCTGCTCGGCACGAACGGCGCCGGGAAGACCTCGACGCTGGAGACCGTCGAGGGCCACCGGGCACCCAGCTCAGGCACGGTCCGGGTGTTCGGCAAGGACCCGCGCGACCGCGCCGCCGTGCGTCCCCGGATGGGGATCATGCTGCAGGAGAGCGGCTTCTCGCCAGACCTGACCGTCCGCGAATCAATCCGGTTGATCGGCAGTCTCACTCAGCGCAGCGACAACGTCGAGCGACTGCTCGGCATCACGGACCTCACCCGCAAAGCCACGACAAGGGTGTCGCAGCTGTCCGGCGGCGAAAAGCGCCGACTCGACTTCGCCACCGCCGTGTACGGGACGCCGGACCTGGTCTTCCTCGACGAGCCGACCACTGGCCTGGACATCCAATCGCGCGACGCGGTGTGGGGCGCGGTGGACCGCCTCCGCGAGGACGGCACCACGATCGTCCTCACCACGCATTACCTCGAAGAAGCGCAGCAGCGCGCCGACCGCATCGGCCTGATGCACCAGGGCACGCTCAACCGCGAAGGCACCGTTGCCGAACTGACTCGGACGCTGCCCGCGACCATCCGCTTCGGGCTTCCGCCGCACGCGCCGATGCCGCCGCTGCAAGCGACCCGCGAAGAAGACGGCCAGTTCCTCATCGAGACCTTCGGCCTGCAGAAAGACCTGCACACCCTGCTCGGCTGGGCACAGGACGGCGCGGTGGAACTGGCCGAACTGGAAGCCGGTCCGACTCGCCTCGACGACGTCTTCCGCGCCATCGGCAACGCGTAACCCATTCCCGAAAGGCTTTCCCATGTTCTCCATCGCCCGCGGCGAACTGATCCAGCTCTTCCGAAATCGCCTGGTATTGGTCACTTCGCTGATCCTGCCCATCGCATTCAGCGCATTTTTCATTTCCCAGCACGAAACCTTCGCACAACTCGGCAGCCTCGGTTATATCGCGGCGCTGACGCTTTCCTTCATCACCGCGATCGGCCTGTACACCACCACCGTCACCACTCTCGCCGCCCGACGGCAGAACCTGTTCCTCAAACGATTGCGTTCCACCGCGGCGAGCGACTCCGGCATTCTCGTCGGCCTGCTCCTGCCGATCACCGTGATCACCACGATCCAGGTCGCGGTCATCCTCGCCGTGCTCGGCGCGGTCACCGGACTGCCGAAGAACCCGCTGCTGCTGGTGGTCGCGGTCGTCGCGACGGTCGCCATGATGCTCGCGCTGGGCCTGGCCACCGCCGGTCTGACAAACTCGCCGGAGCACGCCCAGGTCACCACGCTGCCGATCACCCTCACCGTCCTCGCGGTAGCAAGTTGGATCGGAATCACCGGAACGGAACGGCTTTCCCTCCTGAAACGACTTCTCCCCGGCGGGGCGGCTACCGAACTCGTATTGAATTCCTGGAATGGCGGTGCCTCGGTCACCGAATCGCTAGTCCTGCTCGGCCCGATCGCGGCGTGGCTGATTCTCAGCGGCACCCTGGCGACCCGACTATTCCGCTGGGAACCGCGCCGCTGAAACCCCTTCCGGCACCGAGGAGATCGGAGTAACGTCGGCGGCGATCTCGATCGTCGACGTGTGCGCGGAGACTCGGCCGGAAGCCGGCCCCGACCGGCGGCCGAACCGCGGCGTCCGCGAACACAGCTTGATTTCGTGCACTTTCCCGTCAGTTTCCTGAGTTCGCTTGATCTCGGCAAAGGATTGGAAGACAGTGCGAAAACGACTGTTCGTCGTACTGGCTGCCGCCGCCTTGACGGCGACCGCCGCTCCGGCGTATGCGGCTACCGCCAAGTCCGCGGTGAACTGGGGAGCGTGCCCGGCCGACGTCGCCGCGCCGCCGCAACTGCAATGCGCGTCGCTCGACGTGCCGCTGGACTACCGGAATCCGGACGGCAAGAAGATCGGCATCGAGATCTCCCGGCTGCGGAGCGTCGATCCGGCGGCCCGGCGCGGGGTGCTGCTGTTCAATCCGGGAGGCCCCGGCGGTCTCGGCCTGACGTTCCCGCTGGACCTGGTCCGGGCAGGCGTCCCGACGAGCGTGCTCGCCCGCTACGACCTGATCGGCTTCGACCCCCTCGGAGTCGCCCACAGCAGTCCGGTGAACTGCAACCTGACCGCGGACCAGACAGTGATCGCTCCGAAGTACGCGCACAGCGAGGCTGACGTCGTCGACGCCTCCGCGTTCGCCAAGGGCATCGCGCAGCAGTGCGCGGCCTCGGAATCCGCGTCCGTGCTGCCGTATCTGACGACCGCGAACACCGCGCGGGACATGGACCAGATCCGGGCCGCCCTCGGGGAGCCGAAGATCTCCTACGTCGGCTACTCGTACGGCACCTACCTCGGCGGCGCGTACGCGACGCTGTTCCCGAACCAAACCGACCGAGTGGTGCTCGACAGCGTTCTCGGGCCGGGCGGTTACGACATCACCGCCGCACGGCGGTTCGCCGAAGGCATGCAGGACCGCTTCCCGGACTTCGCGAAGTGGGCGGCCGCTCGCAATTCCGCCTACGGTCTCGGCGCCACGCCGACCGCGGTCACCGCGACCTTCTTCAAGCTCGCGGACAAGCTCGACGAGGCCCCGGTGGCCGGCATCGACGGCTCGTACTTCCGGCTGGTGACGCACAGCCTGATCTACCAGAACCAGTCGTTCCCGAGGCTGGCGCAGGCGTGGCAGGCTCTCCTCGCGAACCAGGTCCCGTCGGGCACCGTGCGGCCGGCCCCGACGCCGACCGAACAGAGCCAGGTCGGCACGATGATTTCGATTCTGTGCGGGGACAACGCGTGGCCGCGGACGATTTCGACCTATCAGGACAACGTCGCACGGGACCGGGCCGCGTACCCGATGCTCGGCGGCGCGACGGCGAACGTCTGGCCGTGCGCGCACTGGCCGAAGCAGCCGATCGAAACGCCGGTCAAGTTCAGCGACCAGGGACCGTCGAACCTGTTGCTGGTCCAGAACACCCGCGACCCGGCGACCCCGCTGTCCGGCGCGCTGGAAACCCGCGCGCAGTTCGGCGACCGGGCCCGGATGGTCACCGTGGACCAGGGCGGCCACGGCGCGGCGCTCCCGTTCCTGAACAGCTGCGGCTTCAGCACCGTCACTGACTTCCTGGTGAACGGAACGCGTCCGGACACCGACAAGTTCTGCACTGCCGAAGCGAGCGCGCGAGGCCTCAGCCCGCAGCAACAGCAAGCAGCCGACAGGATCCTCGACCGGATGACGAGGCACTGAACCGACGATGGGCGGGGCGATGATCGACGGTGGGGCGGGCTTCCCGCTCCACCGTCGTTTTTCCGCGCGGGAATGCCGATCCTCGGCGATCACCTTCGCGCCCTCTTCCCTCCGAGTTCCCCGAGTTCGATCGATCTCGACAAAGGAAGGAAAACAGTGCGAAAACAATTGCTCGTCGTACTCGCCGCCGCCGCGTTGACGGCGACCGCGGTTCCGGCGTCTGCCGCCTCCGCTAAACCCGCGGTGAACTGGGGCGCGTGCCCGGCCGACGTCGCCGCGCCACCGCAACTGCAGTGCGCCTCGCTCGAAGTGCCGCTGGACTACCGGAATCCGGACGGCAAGAAGATCATCGTCGAAATCTCCCGGCTGCCCAGCACAGATCCGGCGAAACGGCGCGGGGTCCTGCTGTTCAACCCGGGCGGCCCCGGCGGACCCGGCCTGGCCTTCCCGCTGACCTGGGCGAATCTCGGTGCTCCGGCAAGCCTGCTCGCGGAGTACGACCTGATCGGCTTCGACCCGCGCGGGGTCGGCCACAGCACTCCGGTGAGCTGCGACCTGAGTCCCGAGCAGCTTTTGCTCGCGCCGAAGTACGCGCACAACCGCGAGGAAGTCGTTCAGGCCTCGGCGGCCGCGAAGCAGATCGCGCAGAAATGCGCCAATTCGGCCTCCGCGCCGATCCTGCCGTACATCACCACCGCGAACACCGCGCGAGACATGGACCAGATCCGTGCCGCGCTGGGCGAGTCGAAAATCTCGTACTTCGGCTTGTCCTATGGCACCTATCTCGGCGGGGTGTACGCGTCCCTGTTCCCGGACCAGACCGACCGAGTCGTGCTCGACAGCGTCGTCGGACCGACCGGTGTCGACGTCACCACGGCCCGGCGTTTGGCCGAGGGAATGCACGACCGCTTCCCCGACTTCGCGAAATGGGCCGCTGTCCGCAATTCGATCTACGGTCTCGGCGCCACTCCCGCAGAAGTCACCGCGACCTTCTTCAAACTCGCCGACCGGCTTGACCAGCACCCGATAGCGGGCCTCGACGGCTCGCTCTTCCGGCTGGGAACGCACAGCCTGACTTACCAGACGTTGACCTTCCCCAAGCTGGCGCAGACGTGGCAAGCCCTCCTCGACAACCAGGCACCCGGCCCGTTGCAACCGCCCGCCACGGGTTCGGAGCAGAGCCAGCGCGGCACCATGATCTCGATACTGTGCGGGGACAACGCCTGGCCGCGGTCAATTTCGACCTATCAGCGAAACGTCGCGCACGACCGGGCCGAGTTCCCGATGCTCGGCGGCGCGGAGGCGAACGTCTGGCCCTGTGCGCACTGGGCCGCGCAGCCGCTCGAACCCCCGGTGCAGTTCAGCGATCAGGGACCGTCGAACCTGCTGCTGGTCCAGAACTTGCGTGATCCGGCGACCCCGCTGTCCGGCGCCCTCGAGACCCGCGAGGCGTTCGGCAGCCGGGCGCGAATGGTCACTGTGGACCAGGGTGGACACGGCGTCGGCCTCCCGTATCTGAACAGCTGTGGCTTCGCGGCCGTCACCGATTACCTCGTGCACGGCACGCGACCCGAAGCCGACAAATTCTGTGGCGCCGAAGCGAATGCCACGCGATCGCTTACCCCGCAACAACAACAGGCAGCCGACAAGATCGCGGATCAGCTGCGACAGTACTGACTCGACGATGATCGACGGTGGGGCGGGCTTCTCGCCCCGCCGTCGTTTGTCCGCGCGGAAAGGAAAACTGTGCGAAAACAATTGCTCGCCGTACTCGCCGCCGCGGCATTGACGGCGACCGCGGTTCCGGCCTCCGCCGCATTTGCTAGACCCGCGGCGAATTGGGGCAAGTGTCCGGCAGACGTCGCGTCTCCGGCACTGCAATGCGCATCCGTCGAAGTACCGCTCGACTACCGAAAGCCGGACGGCAAGAAGATCAACGTCGAAATTTCCCGGCTGCCCAGCAGCGACCCAGCGAAACGACGCGGAGTTCTGCTGTTCAACCCGGGCGGCCCCGGCGGTACCGGTCTCACGTACCCGCTGGAAATGGCTCAACTCGGCCTGCCGACGAGCCTGCTCGCCGAGTACGACCTGATCGGCTTCGACCCGCGAGGAGTCGTCCACAGCAGCCCGCTGACCTGCGACCTGAAACCGGCACAACTCCTCACCATCGTGCCCAGCTACGCGCACAACCCCGCCGAAGTCACCGCGGCCGCGGTATCCGCCAAACAGATTTCACAGCAATGCGCCTCGTCGACGTCCGCGTCGATCCTGCCGTACATCACTACCGCGAACACCGCGCGCGACCTGGACCAGATCCGGTCAGCACTCGGCGAGTCCAAGATCTCCTATTACGGCTTGTCCTACGGCACCTACCTCGGCGGGGTGTACGCCTCGCTGTTCCCGGACCGGACCGACCGCGTAGTACTCGACAGTGTTCTCGGGCCGGACGGGTACGACATCACCGCATCACGTCGGTTCGCCGAAGGAATGCAAGACCGCTTCCCTGATTTTGCAAAGTGGGCCGCCGTGCGCGATTCGAGTTACGGCCTCGGTGCCACCCCCGCCGAAGTCACCGCGACTTTCTTCCAGCTCGCGGACAAACTCGACCAGCATCCCACCGGCGGATACGACGGTTCGCTCTTCCGGTCGGCAACGCACAGCCTGATCTACCAGACCTCAGCATTCCCCCTGCTGGCACAGCTCTGGCAGGCCTTCCGCACGGGCCAGGCACCCCCGGACGATTCGCTGCCGAGCACCACCGGTCCGATCCAGAGCCAGGTGAGCACGATGCTCTCGGTGGTGTGCGGCGACCACGCGTGGCCCCGGCAGATTTCGACGTATCAGCGAAACGTCGCGCACGACCGAGCCGAGTACCCGATGCTCGGCGGCGCGACGGCGAACGTTTGGCCCTGCGCGGCCTGGTCGTACCAGCCGGTCGAACCAGCAGTGCAATTCAGCGACCGAGGGCCATCGAATCTGCTGTTGGTGCAGAACCTGCGCGATCCTGCAACCCCGCTGTCCGGCGCGCTGGAAACCCGCGCGCGGTTCGGCGACCGGGCCCGAATGGTCACTGCGGACCAAGGCGGCCACGGCGTCGCTCTCCCGTCCCTGAACAGCTGCGGCTTCAACGCCGTCATCGACTACCTCGTGCACGGCACCCGTCCCGCGACGGACAAATTCTGCGGAGCCGAGGCGAATGCCGCACGACCGCTTACCCCGCAACAACAACAGGCAGCCGGCAAGATCATGAACCGGCTGCGGCAGTACTGAAACGACACTGAAGCGGTGGGGCGGACTTCCCGCCCCACCGCCGCCCGTTCAGCGCAGGAACGCCGAACCCCGCGTCACCGCGGAATAAGCGTCCACCGAACCATGTCCATAGAACCCGTTGAACGACGCGTCACCCGAGCAGGTAGCCGTGAACGAAGCATCTCGGCCCTCCTTCAGGTAATCGACCGTCCGCGGCACCGGGCACGCGATCGGCGCTGCCGTGCCTTCCAGCACCCGCTGCACCGCATCCGGATCCATCGAAACCGAATGCCCGGTCTTCTTGCCGTACTGGGAAATGATCAACGCCGCGACGCCGGTCGCGTGCGGAGCGGCCATCGAAGTCCCTTGCAGCCACTGGTAATAGCCGACCCGGCCGTCAGCCGCAGTCGCCTTCTGCACGCCAAGCGCGACCCCAGCCGGTGTCACATTGCCTGCTGCGTCAATGTTTCCAGCCGCCACACCCACGTTGCGCGGGTACGTGGACAGGATTTCGTTTTCGACCGTCCGATACCAAGGCGTGCCGTAGCCATCGCGGAAGTAACCGCCAGGCGCGGAAACAGAGATCTGCTCAGTGCCGTAGTTCGAGTAGTCCGCCTTCGCCTGTGTCGGACCGAACGAGCCGACACCGATGGTGTGCGGGCCTTCGACGGGCAGCGAGAAGCACGAAGCGTTGTCGATCTTGCGCGGATGCGGCCCGTTCGCCGGGTAGTCCGGGCTTGTGACGTCATCGTGCGGCGCGGCCAGTTCGTCGTGCTGGTTGCCGAGTGCGACCACCATTGTCACGCCCTTGCGGTGCGCGTAATTCAACGCCCGCGTGGTCGCTTCGATTATCGTGCGCTGTTCCGCTTGTTCCGCAGCAGAATCCGCCGGGTTCGAACGGCAGTTGTACAGCCACGGGTCGACGTAGAAGCTCATATTGACGACGTCGATGCCCGCGTCGCCGGAATACGTCAGCGCGTCGACAGTCGGCTGGAGGAAGAAGAATCCGGCGTCCTGTCCGGCACGGATGTTCACCAGCGTCACGTTCGGTGCCACGCCGGACACGCCGAATCCGTTGGCAGCAGCGGCAATCGTGCCCGCGACGTGCGTTCCGTGACCGTTGTCGTCGTGGTCCACCGGGTCGACGCAGCCGCGAAACTCGCACGGCCCGTCGACCACGGTGCCGTTGACGTCCGCGACGATGTCCTTGGTGAAGTTGCGCGAATCGGCCTTGTCGAAGTTCGGGGCGATGTCCGGATGACTGCCGTCAACGCCGGTGTCGATGATGCCGACCTTCACCCGCTTGTCGCCCGCCTGCTTGGTGCGCGCGAGGTCGGAGCGGGTCGATTTGAGGCCCCAGAGCTGGTCGTCCAGCGGATCGGTGCCGACCGCCTTGTTCGCCGCGGCCTTGCGCGACACACTGCCGCGGCCTTCCTTCTCGACCGCGTCCGGCTTCTCCTTCTTGCCCGCCTTCGGCGCGCTGCCAATCGCTTTCGCCTTAGCCGCACCGAACACCGCGCGGTTGGCCGAAACCCGCTCGGTGAAGCCAGTAGCGGGCGCAGTGGCGGTGATGAGCCCGACGGCGGTATTGGTCGCGACGACCGTACCGCCGGCGTCGCGCACGGCCTGCTGCGCGGCGGCGACGCTCTGGCCATCCCGCGCCAGAACGCTGAATTCCGTTACCGGCCCGGCCGGTTGTGCCGACGCCGCCGGAAGGGCGACGACGGACACCGCACCGAACAACGGCACCGCGAGTACCGCAGCGAGCAACCTTGGTCTTTTCACGAGTCCTCCTCAGGAAAACCGACAATGCAACGTACATAGCGGACACTGCGTACGGCAATCGGCAAACCGGAGGAATCGCTCGTGAGTGCCTGAGCCGGTTAGAACCGGCCTAGGCACTCACGAGGCTGTTACGGAACCACCGACTTCACCTCGGCGAAGTGACAAGCCGACAGATGCCCGTCCGTCCGAGGTTCCAGCTTCGGCACCTCGGTCGCGCAAATGTCCGCGGCTTTCCAGCACCTCGTACGGAAACGGCAGCCGGACGGCGGATCGATCGGGCTCGGCACGTCGCCTTCCAGCCGGATCACCTGCCGCTGCCCGCGCACCGCCGGGTCCGCCACCGGCACTGCGGACAGCAGCGCCTGCGTGTAGGGATGAGACGGTCGCTCGTAAATCTCGTCCTCGGTACCGATTTCGACAATTTTGCCCAGGTACATCACCGCGACCCGGGTGGACAGGTGCCGCACCACCGACAGGTCGTGCGCGATGAACACATAGGACAGTCCGAACTCGCCCTGCAGTTCCCCGAGCAGGTTCATCACCTGCGCCTGGATCGAAACGTCCAAAGCGGACACCGGCTCGTCGCAGATGATCACCTTGGGCCGCAACGCCAGCGCCCGCGCGATGCCGATGCGCTGGCGCTGTCCGCCGGAGAACTGGTGCGGATACCGGTTGACGTGCTCGGGATTGAGCCCGACCACCTCCAGCAATTCCTGCACCTTCTTCGCCCGCGAACCCTTCGGCGCGACATCGGTGTGGATCTCGAAGGGCTCGCCGACGATGTCGCCGACCGTCATCCGCGGATTCAGCGACGTGTACGGGTCCTGCAGCACGATCTGGATCTCGCGACGCATTCGTCGCAGTTCCGCGCCGCGCAGCTTGAACAGATCACGGCCCTCGAACGTCGCCGCCCCGCTGGTCGGCTCCTCCAGGCGCATCAGCACCTGGGCGAGCGTCGACTTGCCGCAGCCGGATTCGCCGACCACCCCAAGGGTTTCGCCGGGCTGCAGCTCGAAGGACACGCCGTCGACGGCCTTCACCTGCCCGATCGTCCGCTTGAACAGCACGCCGGTGCGCACCGGGAAATGCTTGACCAGTCCGCGCACGCTGAGAATCGGCTCACCCACGGCTCTCCACCACCTCCTCGGCGAAGTGACACGCACTGACCCGGCCGAACCCGAGCGCGTGCGAGGACGGCCGCTCGTCGCGGCACCGCCCCACGGCCCGCTTGCAGCGCGGATGGAACGGGCATCCGGCCGGGATGTCGAGCAGGCTCGGCGGCAGGCCCTTGATGGTCTCCAGGGTCTGTCCTTTGAGGTCCAGCCGGGGCAGCGAATCCATCAGCGCGGAGGTGTAGGGATGCCCCGGCGAGCTGAACAACTCCCGCACGTCGGCCTGTTCCACGATCCGCCCGGCGTACATCACCGCGATCCGGTCCGCGACCTCCGCGACCACGCCGAGGTCGTGCGTGATGAGCACGAGCCCCATCCGCCGTTCCCGCTGGATGTCCGCGAGCAGGTCCATGATCTGCGCCTGCACGGTCACGTCCAGCGCGGTCGTCGGCTCGTCCGCGATCAGCAGATCCGGGTCGAGCGCGAGGGACATCGCGATCATCGCGCGCTGCCGCATCCCGCCGGAGAACTGGTGCGGATAATCCTTGACCCGCCGTTCCGCCGCCGGAATCCGCACCAGGTCGAGCAGTTCGACCGCCCGCTTGCGCGCGTCCTTTTTGGACATTCCCAGCCGGACGCGCAGCTGCTCTTCGATCTGGAACCCGACGGTGAACACCGGGTTCAGCGCCGAAAGCGCGTCCTGGAAGATCATCGCGATCTCCGCGCCGCGCACTTGCCGCCGCCGGTCCTCTGACGCGGTGAGCAGATCCTCGCCGCGATAGCGGATCGACCCGCCGGTGATCACGCCCGGCGGAGTGTCGAGGATTCCCATGATGGTCTGCGCCGTGACGCTCTTGCCGGATCCGGATTCGCCGAGCACGGCAAGCGTTTCCCCGGCGTGCACCGAATACCCGACGCCGTTGAGCACGTTGGCCACGCCGTCGGAGGTGCGGAACTCCACGTGCAGGTCTTCGACCTCGAGCAGCAGCTCGTTCTCCGCCGTCGGACCAGGCGCACTGGACACTGTGGACATTGCGGCTACCTCGACTTCGGGTCGAGCGCGTCGCGGATTCCGTCGCCGAGCATCACGAACGCGAGCACGGTGACGGTGACGAACGCACCGGGGAACAGGAGCATGTGCGGGACCGCGCGGAAATAGTCGCGCGCGTCGCTGATCATGACGCCCCACGACACCACCGGCGGCCGCACCCCGATGCCGAGGTACGCCAGCGTCGCCTCGGCGCCGATGGCCGCACCGAGCGCGATGGTGGCGTACACCAGCACCGGCGCGATCGTGTTCGGCAGCAGGTGCCGGAACACGATCCGCGGCGTGCTCGCACCGAGCGCGCGGGCCGCCTTCACGTAGTCCAGCTGCTTGGCCACCAGCGTCGCAGACCGCATGATGCGCATCGCCACCGGCCACGTCAGCACCGCGATCGAGCACACCACCTGCACGATGATGGTGACCTGTCCGGGATTCGTGCCGGGCGCGTTGAACGTGGTGAGGATGACGATCGCGCCGAGCACGAACGGAAGCCCGGCGAAAATGTCGCCGAGCCGGGACAGCAGGCTGTCGACGATCCGGCCGTAGTAGCCCGCGACAATGCCGATCAACGATCCGAAAACGACGGTCAGCAGCGTCGCGAAAACACCGACCAGCAGCGAAGCCCTGGCCCCGTAGATGGTCCGCGCGTAGACGTCGTAGCCCTGGTTGTCGTAGCCGAACCAGGCGTCCGCGGACGGGCCTTCGTTGGCGTGCGTCAGATCGCTGTAACCGGCGGCGCGGTGCGAGAACAGCCCCGGCGCGATCGCGATCAGCACGATCAGCAGGATGATCAGCGCGGAGATCACGAACGTCGGCTTGCGGCGCAACTGCCGCCACGCGTCGCCCCACAGGCTGCGCGGTTTCTTCGGACCGACGTCGGCCGAGCTGTCCACATGCGACAGCTCTGCCGCGTCGACTCCTCCGCCGCCGACGAGATTCGGGTCAGTCATAACGGATCCTCGGGTCGAGAACGGCGTAGAGCAGGTCCACGATCAGGCTCATCAGCAGGTACACCAGCACCAGCAGCACGACGACGCCGACGACGGTCGCGCTTTCCCGGTTCTGGAGGCCGCGGAAGATCAGGCCGCCGAGACCGTTGATGTTGAACACGCCCTCGGTCACGATCGCACCGCCCATCAGCGAGCCGAGGTCGGTGCCGAGGAAGGTCAGCACCGGGATCACCGAGTTGCGCAGCAGGTGAATGCCGATGACGCGGCTGTTGGGCTGTCCCTTGGCGATGGCGGTGCGGATGTAGTCGGCGTGCCGGTTCTCCGCGATCGACGTTCTCGTCAGCCTTGCGACATAAGCCATCGAGAGGCTGCCGAGCGCGATGCCGGGCACGATCAGCTCGCCGAACCCCGGATTGTCCGAGACGCTGGCGTCGATGATGCCCAGGTTCACGCCGAGCACGATCTGCAGCACGATCGCGGTGACGAACACCGGAAGCGAGATCAGGAACGTGGTCGAGACCAGCACCAGGTTGTCGAGGAAACCCTTGCCGCGCAAGCCGGTCAGCACGCCGGCGGAGAGGCCGATGACCGCTTCGATGAGCACCGCGACGAGCGCGAGGCGCAGCGTGATCGGGTAGGAGGTGGAGATCAGTTCACCGACCGAGGAGCCGTTGAACGTCTCGCCCCAGTCGCCGCTGAACAGGCTCCCGAGGTATTTGAAGTACTGGACGATCAGGTTGTCGTTCAGGTGGAACTTTTCGGTCATCAGGTCGATATAGGCCTGCGGACAGGCTTGCTGGCCGCATTTGCCGGAGAACGGGTCCCCCGGCACGGCCCACACCAGTGCGTAGATCAGGAAAGTGGTGCCGAAGAACACCGGGATCAACTGGAGCAGACGACGCAGGACGTAACGAATCATGCGTGGTTCCTAGGAGTGCGCGCCGGGCTCGTGAGTGCCTGTGCCGGTTCTGACCGGCGTAGGCACTCACGAGCCGCGTGGTGGGAACGGACGAGTCAGCGCATCACTTCTTGAGGACCTCGACCGAGGAGTAGTCCGCGCGGCGGCGGAAGTCGAGGACCACGGTCTTGGTGTGCTTCGACTTGGCCGCGACGCCCTTCTCGTCCCACACCGGGATCGAGGGCAGGTCCTTCGCGATCAAGTCCTCGGCCTGCTGGTACAGCTTGACCGCGGCGTCCTTGTCCGCCGTCGAGTCGGCCTGCTTCAGCAGAGCGTCGACCTGCGGGTTGGAGTAGGTCGAGTCGTTCGACGAGGCCCCGGTCCGGTACAGCGGGTTGAGGAAGTCCTCAATGGACGGATAGTCCGCCGACCAGTCGGAACGGCCCATGCCGGTCAGCTTGTGGCCGGTCACGATGCTGCGCCACTGGCCGAAGTCGGTCGCCGGAACGAAATCGCATTCGACGCCGAGGGTGTTCTTGATGCTGTTGCACGCGGCCACCAGCGGCTCCTTGCGGCCGCCGTCGGCGTTCGAGGCGATGGTGAGCTTGCCCTTGAAACCGGACTTCGCGAAGAGTTCCTTCGCCTTCGCCGGGTCGAACTTGCAGTACTCGCCGCAGACGCCCGGCCGGTAGCCCGGAATGCCCTGCGACACATAGCCGTCCGCCGGAACGTAGGTGTCGTGCATGACCGTCTTGGTGATCTGGTCGCGGTCGATCGCCATCGAGATCGCCCGGCGCAGGTCGAGGTTGTTGTAGCCCTGGACGTAGTACGGCACCGCGATCGTGCTGATCCCCAGCAGGTGCCCGGTGACCAGGTTGTCCTTGAGGTCGGTCTTGTACTTGTCCGCGGTGAGCGCGGACGGCGGCAGCGTCTCGATGAAGTCGAGCTTGTTGCTCAGCAGGTCCTGGTAGGCGGTTTCCTGGCTGGCGTAGATCTTGACGTCCAGGTCCTTGAACTTGACCTTGTCCGGGCCCTGGTAGTCGTCGAAACGGGTCAGCTTGATGTCGACGTTCGGCGTGCGGCTGACGAACTTCATCGGGCCGTTGCCGATCGGGTGCTTCGCGAAGGCCGCGGGGTCCTTGAAGAAGGAGTCCGGCAGCGGATCGAAGGCGGTGTAGCCGATCTTGGTGGCGAAAACGGAGAACGGCGCTTCCAGCGTCACCTGGAACTCGTAGTCGCCCTTGACGACCAGGCCGGACATCGTGTCCTTGGTCGGCTTCGCCGTCTTGTCGGCGGGGTGGACGTCGGAGTAGCCCTGGATGTTCTCGAAGAACGTGCTGTTGATCTGGCCGTTCGCCGAGTTGGCCCCGTAGTTCCAGGCGTCGACGAAGTTCTTCGCCTTGACCTCGGTGCCGTCGTGGAACTTCCAGCCGTGCTTGATCTTGATGTCGTAGACCTTGGAATCGGTCGTGGTGATCGAGTCCGCCATCAAGTTCGACGGCTCGCCGTTCTCCCCCTTGTACACGACGAGTCCGGCGAACATCGGGTCGACGGCCTTGGAACCGCCGAGTTCGTTGGTATTCGTGGGGATCAGCGTGTTCTGCGGCTCCGTGCCGTAGACCGTGAAGGTCCCGTTCGGATCCGCCTCTCCTGACGACCCGCTGCTGGATCCGCCGCCCCCACAGGCGGTCAGGAGCAGTGACAAGGTTGTCACGACAGCGGCCGCGCTCCAGAGTTTGGATGAACCCCGCATGTCCCCTCCGTTTCTAGCGTCCGAATAGCGAGATGGAGGCTAGCGTGATCGGCCCTTCGTCACCGGATCACCGGGTTGCACATGAATAACAACGCCGACCGTCACCCAGTCAGCCCACAACGAAGTGAGGTAGATGACTTTCGGTCATTTTGCTACGGCTCCCGACGCGGGGTTCGCGCGTGGTCACCGGGGCGCTGCGGAGCGTTCAGGCGAGCGCCAAAGCGATGCCGTCCAGGATGTCGTGCTCGCTGACGACCAACTGGTCCGGACCACCGCGCGCGGCGAGTTCCTCGGCGAGCACCTGGACGACGACCGCGCCGCCGCCGATCACGTCGACCCGGCCGGGGTGGATGACCGGGTTCGCGGCGCGGGTCTCGCGGTCGGCCGCGAGGAGGTTCTGCGCGACCCGGTCGATCTCGCCGTGCGACAGCTTCGACAGGTGGATGCGCTCGGAGTCGTACTCGGGCAGCGCCAGCGAAACCGCTGACAACGTGGTCACGGTGCCGGCGACGCCGATCCAGGTGCGGGCCTTCGCGACGTCCACGACGTCGAACGCCTCGGCGAGGATGCCGCGGGCGAGTTCACGGGCGGCGGCGACCTCGTCGGCGGTCGGCGGGTCGCCCTTCAGCGCGCGCTCGGTGATCCGGACGCAGCCGATGTCGACGGATTTCGCGGCGGTCACCTCGGCCTCGCGGCCGTTCCAGGTGCCGAGGACGAGTTCGGTGGAGCCGCCGCCCACGTCGACGACCACGAACGGCCCGTCTTCGGGGTCCTGCTCGCCGACCGCGCCGGTGAAGGACAGCCGGGCTTCCTCGTCGCCGCTGATCACCTCGGCCTCGACGCCGAGCGTCTCGCGCGTCATCGCGAAGAACTCGTCGCGGTTGCTCGCGTCGCGGGTCGCCGAGGTGGCGACCATGCGCACCTTCTCGACGCCCTTGCGCCGCGCGGCGACGGTGTAGTCCGCGAGCGCGGCGCGGGTGCGTTCGAGCGCTTCCGGCGCGAGCCTGCCGGTGGCGTCGACGCCCTGGCCGAGCCGCACGATGCGCATCTCGCGGTGCAGGTCGCGCAGGTCGACCGTGCCGTCGTGGCGCGGCGTCAACTCGGCGACGAGCAGACGGATGGAGTTGGTCCCACAGTCGATCGCAGCTACCCGAGGCATGGCTCCGACTTTACTTGGTCTCCGGCGCTTCGCAGGCAACGCGGCCATAGGCGGGTCCTATGCCCCTTCGTCGACATTTGGTCTTTGCCTTTCCCTCTTTTCCGAACGTACGGTTGACGTGTTCGCCGCCTTTCCTTGCGCGGCGGTTTTTCTCCTTCTTTTATCGAGAGGTTTATTGGCATGCCCGATTACGGGATAGCGGGAAAGCGCGCGGTCGTCACCGGCGGTTCCCGCGGAATCGGCGCGGCAATCGTGGCGCAATTGCTGGCCGCCGGCGCGACGGTGCTCACCACGGCCCGTTCGACCGGCCCGGTGCCGGAAGGCGCGTCCTTCGTCGAGGCCGACGTCCGCACGCAGGAGGGCGCCCAGACGATCGCCTCCGCCGCGCAAGAGGCCCTCGGCGGCGTCGACCTGCTGGTCCACAACGCGGGCGGCGCGCGTCCGCACCCCAGCGCCCTGGCGATCCCCGACGACGAATGGCAGGACGCGCTGTCGGTCAACCTCCTGGCCGCGGTCCGCCTGGACGCGCTGCTGGCTCCCGGCATGCGAGACCGCCGATCAGGCTCGATCGTGCACATCTCCACCGCCGCGATCCGCCCGCCGTTCCCGCCCTTCCTGCACTACGTCGCCGCGAAGACGGCGCTGGAGGCGTACAGCCGAGGCCTGGCCGTCGAACTGGCTCCGTCCGGGGTCCGGGTGAACTCCGTGTCCCCCGGCCGGACCGCCACCCCCGGCGGCGTGGCGACGCGGGAGCAGTGGGCGAGCCTGTCGTCCGGCAGTCTCGATCTCCCCGGGGTCCCGCTGGGCCGAGACGGCGACCCCGACGACATCGCCAACGCCGTGCTCTTCCTGTTGTCCGACCAAGCGAACTGGCTGACCGGAAGCGGTCTGTCCGTCGACGGAGGCGAATACCCGCGATGAATGCTTATCAGGGCAAAACTGCCGTAATCACCGGCGGCAGCACCGGAATGGGTTTCGCCACCGCGAAATTGTTCGCCGACGGCGGCGCCCGCGTAATCATCACCGGCCGTTCGCAGGCTCGCCTCGACGCGGCCTTGGCCCAACTCGGTGCCGGTGCGACAGCCGTCCGCGGCGATGTGGCGTCGCTCTCCGACCTGGACGCGCTGGCAGCCCAGGTACCCGGCCCGGTCGACGCCCTGTTCGTCAACGCCGGGATCGCCCGGACGGCACCGTTCGAATCGGTGACCGAGGAGCAGTTCGACGAGCAGTTCGCGGTCAACGTCAAGGGCGCGTACTTCACCGTGCAGAAGCTCGCGCCGCTGCTGCGCTCCGGCGCGGGCGTCGTCCTGACCACCTCGACCGCGAACGTCATGGGCCTTGCCGAAACCAGCGTCTACTCCGCAGGCAAGGCCGCACTGCGATCGATGGCCCGCACTCTCGCTGTCGAACTGCTCCCGCGTGGCATCCGGGTCAACGCGATCAGCCCCGGCCCGATCGACACCGAGATCCTGGAAGCCGGAATGTCGGACGAGGAAGCCGCGCAGTTCAAGGCCGCCCGGGCCGCGGCGAACCCCATGAAACGGCTGGGCACCCCTTTTGAAATCGCCCGTGCCGTCGCCTTCCTGGCCTTCGACGCCACCTTCACCACCGGCATCGAACTGGTCGTAGACGGAGGCGACACGCAACTCTGACGCTTCAGGCAGCCGGAGCCGCGGACTGGTACCAAGACTCCTGCCGCAGAAACTCGAGCAACGCCATCTCCGCGGGTCCAGCTCCGGGCCGCACCGCCGCGACTACGGGCTGGGCCACGACCGGGAACACCGGCCGTACGAGATGCTCATGCCCTTCCGGCACCGCCGACGCCGGAACGAGCGTCACGCCCAGCCCGTGCGCGGCCCACCGCACGGCCGTCGAGGTCTGCGACACCCGCGCGACCGCGGTCGGCTCGATCCCGTTGTCGCGCAACACTTCTGTCAAGTGAGCATCGAGCGCACTGTCCGGATCGAACCTGATCCACTGCTCTTCTTCCAGCTCCCGCAACGCAATCCGGTCCTTCTTGAACAACCGGTGTCCGGTGCCGAGAACGACCACGAACTCCTCGTCGCCCAGGTGATGCCCCTCGTACAGCCCCTCATCGCACGCCGACCCCAGCAACGCAAGATCCAGCACCCCGCGCCGGGCCAGCTGCTCCAGCTCAGCCGGGTTCGGCTCCTCGAAAACGGTCACCGCCAGCCGCGGAAACCGCCTTCGCAACGCAGCCAACGCGCCCGGCAACTGCCGAGTCCCCAACCCCATCTGCGCCGCGACGAGCAACTCGCCGACCAGCTCGTCCGCGCCCGCCCTCGCGGTCGCCTGCGCCCGCCGCGCCGCCCTCACCGCTACCTCGGCGTCCTTGAGAAACGCGCGCCCGACGACGGTCGGCACCAGCCCGGTGGGCGTGCGGGAGAAGAGCTGCACGCCGAGTTCGCGCTCAAGCCCCCGAATCTGCTGAGACACCGACGGCTGAGCGACGTGCAGCAGCTCGGCCGCAGCGGTCACCGACCCCGCCTCGGCGACCGCCAAGGCGTACTCGAACTGACGAAGACTCATCGGCTCCCCCGCGGGCTTGTAATGATGTAAGCAAGGCTACCGGAGAAGATCGAGCCGCTATTTTTCCTGGTCAGCCTTCAGCCGCCGCGCCGCTCGACGGGTTGTTGCTCGACGAGTCGCAGGTGGGAGTCGTCGTCGTAGCCGATGCCGACGTCGACGCGGACGTGCTGCTGGCACCACACGTCGGAGTGCTGCTCCCGGTCGTCGGCCCACTAGTCGGACCCCCAGAAGGAGTCACGGACGGACTACCCGGCGGCAGCCCAGTAGGCGTCACCGACGGACCGCCCGTAGAAACCGGCGGCAACGACGACCCCGGCGTCCCAGGCGGTCTCGGTCCATTCCCCGGATTAGCCGTCGGCACGGCACTGGACGTCGTCGCCCCAGGTGCCCCGACCGGAACCGGACTGTCCGGCACCTGCGCGACGCCCTTCCGATAGGCCTCCGCCCAGAGAATGACCGTGGTGACGTAGGCGTCGGAGTTGTTGTAGCGATAGATCGCAGTCCGCAACTGGTCCGGATTGGCCAGGTCGAGCCCGCCGGAGCAGAGATAGCGAGCCGCCGCGAGCGAGGCGTCGAAGAGATTGCTGGGGTCGGCCTTGCCGTCGCCGTTGCCGTCCGCCGCGTAGGTCCGCCAGGTCGCCGGAATGAACTGGAACGGCCCGACCGCGCGATCCCAGACCGGGTCGTGGTCGAGAACGCCGTGATCAGTGTCGGGAATCGCCGCGTACGGACCGGTCCCGTTGAGCTGAGGCCCGAGGATCGGCTGAAGTGTCGTCCCCGCGGCGTCGACGTACCCGCCCCGCGCGTGATTCGACTCGATCCGCCCGATGCTCGCGATGAGCGCCCAGTCGATATGACACCCCGGCTGCTCTTTCCCCAACACGTCAGCCGCATGCCGATACGCGACAAGCGCAGTAGCCGGAATCCCGAGCGGCCCCTCCGGAAGGTCATACGCAGGCAAGGGAATCGGAGCAGGCGCGTCAGGCAACCGCCCGTCGACAGCGACCCCGCGAATCCCCGGGTCGTATCCCTGATCAGGCATAACGTCCGCTGTATGCACCACCGGCATCCGCCCAACCCACCCGACGACCACTCCCGCGCCGACGGTCGCCGGAAGCACCCCGAGAATCCCCGCGAGCACCGCGACAACCGTCCGATGCCGCGACGCCACCCGTCGAGCCCGATAACGCCCCCGCCGAACCCGCACCCGCGCGCGACTCGCCCATCGAGCCTTATCCGGCTGAGGCCCAACAAGCCTCCGGGTCCGCTTGGTTCCGCCCGCTTTGGCAGCCGCCTCCGCCGAACCGGGGGCGGTCGCGGATTCGTCGCCCGCTAGTCCAGCGCCAGCCGCCTTGTCCGCACCGGCGTCAACCTCTTCGCCCGCTACTTCACCACCGCTGCCGTCGCCACTTGCGATGTCGCTGTTGCTCGCCCCGCCCAACTCGCGATTGTCGAGAGCACCGCCCGCGGCTTGACCGACAGCGCCGGTCTCCTCGGCGGCTCTGTCCTCGGCCTCACCACTAGCCAATCCGCTGCCAGAGACCAACACCTCACCGACAGCACCGACTGCCGCGCCACTGGCAGTTTCATCCCCGGCACCGCTTCGGCCTACCGCCTCACCGTCGCCACTGACTCCATCGACCGTCGCGCCACTGGCGGTTTCGCCATCGGCTCCGCCCTCACCGGTAACCGCGCCACCGGCAGCACCACCGTCGCCGACCACCTCACCGGCCGTCGCGTCGCTGGCATCGCCACCGTCGTCGATCGCCTCGTCACCAGCGCTGGCCTCGCGAGCCTCCCCGCCGTCAGTCCCGCCATCGGCCGCATCAGCAGTTCCACCCGCGCCGCCCACGTTGGCTGCGCCGCCACCCGAACAACCGGCTATTTCCTCGCCAACAGGCTCCACACCATCCAGCCCGCCACCGGTGACCGGCTCACCCGCACCGTCCGCCACCGGCTCACTCTGAC
>NZ_PQIA01000075.1 GCF_003385235.1 Amycolatopsis circi
CGCCAGGACAAACGCCGCGATCCCGGCCGCTCTAGGCTGGCCGCGTGACCACGGTCCCCGACGAGCCCAAGACCGAGCCCTCCCTGTGGCGACAGGCGCTCACCGTCCCCAACCTGCTGTCGCTGCTGCGGCTGGCGGGCGTCCCGGTGTTCCTCTGGCTGCTGCTCGGCCCGAAAGAGGACGGCTGGGCGCTGGCCCTGCTGATCTTCTCCGCGCTCACCGACTGGCTCGACGGCAAGCTCGCCCGCTGGCTGGACCAGATGTCGCGGCTCGGGCAGCTGCTCGACCCCGCCGCGGACCGGCTCTACATCCTCGCCACGCTCGTCGCGTTCCTGATCCGCGACATCATCCCGTGGTGGGTCGTCGTCCCGCTGGTGCTGCGCGAACTCGTCCTCGGCGTGTGCGTGCTGGTGCTGCGCCGCGGCGGGTTCGCGCCGCCCGAGGTCACCTACATCGGCAAGGGCGCGACCTTCGTCCTGATGTACGCCTTCCCGTTCCTGCTGCTCACCCAGGGCGGCTCGGACGTCGCCGCGGTCGCGCGGCCGATCGCGTACGCGTTCATGGTCTGGGGCGGCGTCCTGTATGTCTGGTCCGGCGCGCTTTACGTCGTGCAGGCGGCTCGCGCGCTGCGCACCCGGTGATGGAAGATTGTCGGCACGAAAGCCAGGACCAGGAAGGGGAGCGGCGTTGACCACTCCGGAAGAACTGCGCTACACCGAGGAGCACGAGTGGGTCGCGACCCGCGAGGGGTCGCTCGTGCGGGTGGGCATCACCGAATACGCGCAGGACCAGCTCGGCGACGTCGTGTTCGTCGAGCTGCCCGAGGTCGGCAAGCAGGTCGGGGCGGGGGACGCCTTCGGCGAGGTCGAGTCCACGAAGAGCGTCTCGGAGCTGTTCGCGCCGGTCGACGGCGAGATCGTGGCGGTCAACTCCGCGGTCGCCGATTCGCCGGAACTCGTCAACTCCGACCCCTACGGCGAGGGCTGGCTCGTGGAGATCCGGCTCGACGACCCGGCCGGTCTCGAGGCGCTGCTCGAGGCCGAGGCGTACCAGGCGCTCATCAAGGGCTGAGCCGCTCCGCCCGGCGCCGGAGCCTCAAGGGGAGCCCGAGGGTTCCGGGCCGGTCGGGCACGGTACGTTGACAGCTGCACGTTCTTGGTCGATGGCAACACTTCATGCGTAGAGGAGAGCTCAGGTGAGCACGAACGACGGGCCCGGCGTTCCCCCGGAGCAGTCTCCGGAGCGGACCTCTGTCTTCCGGGCCGATTTCCTGGCCGACATGGAAGGCCAGCAGGAGTCCGCGCCGGCCGCCGAGGCACCGGTGCAGGGCGTCGACGCCCTTCCGCCGGGTTCCGCCCTCCTGGTCGTGAAGCGCGGGCCCAACGCGGGCTCCCGCTTCCTGCTCGACCGCGACACCACCAGCGCGGGACGGCACCCCGACAGCGACATCTTCCTCGACGACGTCACGGTTTCCCGCCGCCACGCGGAATTCCGGCGCGAGGGCGGGGAGTTCGTCGTGATCGACGTCGGCAGCCTGAACGGCACCTACGTCAACCGCGAGCCGGTCGACCAGGCCGTCCTCGCCGGCGGCGACGAGGTGCAGATCGGCAAGTTCCGCCTGGTCTTCCTGACCGGCCCGGGGCACGGGGGCCAGGGGGCGCAGTGACGGCGGCCGGGCAGCCCGGTCGTCAGGAGGCCCGGCGGGACGGGTTGAGCATCGGGGCGGTGCTCGCGCAGCTGCGCGGGGACTTCCCCGATGTCACGATTTCCAAGATCCGTTTCCTCGAGGCGGAGGGCCTGGTCCGCCCGGGCCGCACGCCCTCGGGGTACCGGCAGTTCGCGCCCGCGGACGTGGAACGCCTGCGGTACGTGCTGTCCGCGCAGCGCGACCACTACCTCCCGCTGAAGGTCATCAAGGAGCAGCTCGACGCGGCCGACGCGGGCGCGCAACCGCCCGTGCCGGTCCCGGCGGCGCCCCAGCTGCCGCGGCGGCTCGTGCCGCTCGGCGACGGGAGCGATCCCGCCGGACTGCCCGCGGCGGCGGACTTCGAGACCGGGCCGGACACCCGGCTCACCCAGGAAGACCTGCTGGAGCAAGCGGGAATCGACGACGCGACGCTGGCCGAGCTGTGCCAGTACGGCCTGCTGCGTCCCGGCGCGGCGGGTTTTTTCGGCCCGGAATCGGTGCTGATCGCCCGCACGGTCAAGGCGATGACCGAATTCGGGCTCGAGCCGAGGCATCTGCGCGCGTTCCGCGCCGCGGCCGACCGCGAGGTCGGCCTGCTGGAGCAGATCGTGACCCCGGCGTACCGGCATCGGGACGCGGACGCGAAAGCCCGCGCGGACCAGGTCGTGCGCGAACTGGCCGCGCTGTCGGTCACGCTGCACACCTTGCTCGTCAAGGCCGGCATCCGCGGCGTCGCCGGCGATTGACGGCGTATGCCCGAGACGCGGTTTCTCTCACTTGTCAATGACTGAACCTCAGCGCCGGGATGCCGTACCGTGAGAGACGGTTCGCGAGACCACGAACCGAGAATGTCCGCTGCGAGCGAGCACAGCGCCCGGATGACGGGTAGCGTCGGAGACAACGGTCGTCAGCCGTCGCCAGCGCTGCGGCCCGTGTGCACGAGAGGGAGGCGAAGCCCGATGAGCGAGATGCGCGTCGTCGGAGTGCGGGTCGAACTGCCCGCCAATCAGCCGATCTTGTTGCTGCGGGAGACCGAGGGCGAGCGGTACCTGCCGATCTGGATCGGCTCGGTCGAAGCCACCGCGATCGCCCTGGAACAGCAAGGCGTCCGGCCCGCCCGGCCGCTCACCCACGATCTGCTCAAAGAGGTCATCGGCGCGCTCGGGCGCGAGCTCGAGCAGGTCGTGATCACCGATCTCAAAGAAGGCACGTTCTTCGCCGAACTGGTCTTCGACGGCGACATCCGGGTCTCGGCCCGCCCGAGCGATTCGGTCGCGCTGGCGCTGCGGATCGGCGTCCCGATCCACGCGGTCGACGCGGTGCTCGAGGAAGCCGGCCTGATCATCCCGGACGAGCAGGAGGACGAGGTCGAGAAGTTCCGCGAGTTCCTCGACTCCGTGTCCCCGGAAGACTTCCGCGGCGCCGACACCTGATCGCCCCTGCCGGCGGTGTCCCGCCGGGCGCTCGCTCACCGTGCGGTGGCGCGGGCGAACAGGTCGGCCAGCTCCCGGCCGTAGCGGTCCAGGTCCACTTCAGGATTCGCGGCGTAGGCGGTCGCGACCCCGTCGACGGCCTGCGCGATCGACAGCGCCACGATTTCCGGCGAAATGTCGCCGAACGCCCCCTCTTCGCGGCCTTGTTCCAGTTGGCGCTGCAGCGCGCCGGTGCGCAATTGCCCGACCATGACGCCGGTCATCGCCCAGCCGTCGCGGTCGTCGGCGTGCGCGGCCATCTCGACCAGCACCCGCTCGCATTGCGGGTAGTCGCGCAGGAACGCGACCGACGTTTCGATGTACGCGCGCAGGTTCGCCGGCCGGTCCGCCGGGTCGACGCCCTCGCTGCGCCGGCGCAGGTATTCCGATTTGGTCTCGGACACCGTGCTCAGCACCGCCTGCATGAGGCCGGCCTTGTTGGTGAAGTGGTACGAGATCAGCCGGGTGCTGCTGAGCCCGGCCCGCTCCTTGATGCGCGCGAAGGTGGTGCGCGCGTACCCGTGGTCGGCGATGGTGGCGATGGTCGCGCCGATGATCTGCGCCCGGGTGGTGGCCTCGGTGACGCTCAGGCCGAGTTCGGCTTGCGTGTCGATGTTTACTTGCATGAGTAACAAGTTACTCCGCTGAGTAAAAAATGGCAATCCCGTACGGCGAACGGGCCAAAGCCTCGACACGGCCTCGAGGTCCGCCGCGCGTCGCGTTGACCGGGTCGCGGCGCAGCCTTACCGTCAAAGGCGGTAAATCGCCACGATGTGATTCGCCGACCCGGCGCGCTCGTGGCAGTTTTCCCCGGCCGATCCCGTTCCTGGGCTCGACCGGCCTGTCGAACGCCCGCCGCGAGGCCGGGCGAGGGGAGGCTTGCGGTGGTCGAGGCTGGTCGTCCGGAGATACCTGCCGGACCTGTCGCCGACGGCGAGCAGGGCGAGCTGTTCCCCGACGCCTCCCTGCCCGACGAGCTGGTCGGCTACCGCGGTCCCGCGGCCTGCCAGATCGCCGGGATCACCTACCGCCAGCTGGACTACTGGGCGCGCACGAAGCTGGTCGCGCCCAGCATCCGGACGGCGCACGGTTCGGGGTCGCAGCGGCTGTACTCGTTCAAGGACATCCTGGTCCTCAAGGTCGTGAAGCGCCTGCTGGACACCGGGGTCTCGCTGCAGAACATCCGGGTGGCGGTGGACCACCTGCGCGTGCGCGGGGTGCGCGACCTGGCGAAGGTCACGCTGTTCTCCGACGGCACCACGGTGTATGAATGCACGTCGCCGGAGGAGATCGTGGATCTGCTCCAGGGCGGCCAGGGCGTGTTCGGCATCGCGGTCAGCGGGGCGATGCAGGAGATCAGCGGCACGATCCACGAGTTCCCGGCCGAGCGCGCCGACGGCGGAGTGGTCGAGGCCGTCGTGCCGGACGAGCTGACCCAGCGCCGCAACGCCCGCCGCACCGGCTGATCTTCCTCCGCGCTAGACTGGGCGCGCGATCGACGAACCCGCGCGGGAGAGACCGGACCGGCATCCCCGGTCCGGCGCCGAAGGAGCAAGTCCTCCCCGGAACCTCTCAGGCACCCTGGACCGCGCGGACGAGACGCCTCTGGAAAGCGCATCGGCAGGGGACCACCAGCCGGTGCCGCCGACGGTGCAAGCCCGCGTATCCACGCGGGTGAAACTCTCAGGCGCCCCTCGGGGTACGGACAGAGTGGGGAGGGCCACGCCGTTCTTTCGGCGTGGCGTGCGCGCCGGTCGAGGTTCAGACCTCCCGGGTGGTCTGAACCTCGTGTCTGTGGTCAAGACCACATCCCGGCGTTTTCGGCGGATCAGCCCGGAATCTTGTCCAGGAAGCCGTGCACCTTGGCGATCCGGCCGTCGGCGATCTCGACGACGTCGAACCCGATCGCGATCGGCTCCGGGGCGCCCGGGGCCGACAGGTGCCACTGGAACCGCGCGAGATCGTGGTGCGCGTCCGGCTCCGCGGGCAGGCTGAAGACCAATCCGGCGAACTGCGCCTGCGCGCCGCCGATGAACCCGTCGATCTCGTCCTGTCCGGCGACCGCGCCGAGGGGATCGGTGTAGGTCGCGCCCGGCGCGAAGACCTCCGAGACGAGCTGGCGCCGCCGCTGGGGGTCGGTCTCGTTCCAGACGTCGACGTAACGGCGGGCGAGGTCGGCGGCGGTCGGTGCGGTGGTGGTCATCGCGGGATTCTCCTTGTGTCGTCCGGGTTTTCGGTGTCCCGGTTTCGGTAGGGCCAAGCTTGTCCGAACGGACGCGGCTGGTCGATTACCCGGGAGGTAACCGGCTGGCCGTGCTAAACCGGGGCATGGACTACGGCCGCCTGGCGATCGACAGGCAACTGGAGAAATTCCGCGAGATCGTGACCCGCAACGAACTGGTGCCGGAAGTGCTCGCCCGCGCGGCGGAGCTGGCTCTTCCCGGCTGGTACCTGACCGCAGGATGCCTCTGCCAGACCGTGTGGAACGTGGTGACCGGACGCCCGCCCGCCGAGGGCATCAAGGACTACGACCTGTTCTACTTCGACGACTCGGATCTCAGCTGGGAAGCGGAAAACTCGGTCATCGAGGAGGGCGCCCGGAGGTTCGGGGATCTCCCGGTCACGGTGGAAATCCGCAACGAGGCGCGGGTGCATCTCTGGTACGAGGACCGCTTCGGCGTTCCTTGCGCGCCGTATCCGTCTACCGAAGCGGCCATCGATTCCTTTCCGTCCACGACGCCCTGTCTCGGGATTCGGCTGGACAGCGGAGGGGAGTGGCAGGTCTACGCGCCGCACGGGTTCGCCGACCTGTTCAACCTCGTCGTGCGGCCCAATCCCGGGCACGCGCCGCGGAGCAGTTACGAGGCGAAAGCCCAGCGCTGGCAAGGACAATGGCCTGCGTTGACCGTCCTGCCGTGGCCCAGTTGACGCGTGCCCCAGGTCAGGCGTAGTTTCGATACGAAACGGTAGCGTATCGAAGGTAGGTTCGCGTGTCGGAGTCGCCAGTCGTCGGCAGGCCGCGTGATGTCCGGAGGGACGCCGCGATTCACGAGGCAGCCTTGGTGCTGCTGACTGAGGTCGGCTACGACCAGCTGTCCATCGAGGCGATCGCGGCGCGGGCAGGCGTTGCCAAGACGACGATTTACCGGCGGTACCGCGACAAAGCGGCCCTCGTCGCGGCGGAGGTGGAGCAGCGGCAGGGCTCCGCTCCGCCCGAGCCCGGGGCCGGGGGACTGCGGGAGAACCTGCTGACCGTCGTGCGGTGGCTGGCGCGCGAGATCGCAGAGCAGGAGATCGGCATGCTGGGCGCGCTGTTCGCGGGCATGCGCAGCGATCCCCGGCTCGCTGACGAGATGCGCCGGATTCTGCGCCGCGACCAAGCGGCGATGGCGGATCGATTGCCGGGCAAGGAACTGGCACCTGGTGCGGCGGCATTGTTCGCCGAGGTCGCGCCAGGGGTGATCGTGCATCGGATCGTTTTTGCCGGAGAGCGGTGCGACGACCAATTCGTGCAGCATCTCGTGGACGACATTCTGTTGCCGTTGCTGCGAAAGCATTGAGGGGAATTCGGACATGATCGTCATCACAGGGGCAACCGGCGCGCTCAACGGGGCGACAGTGGAGCACCTTCTCAAGCTGATCCCGGCGGAGGAGATCGGCGTCAGCGTCCGGGATGTCGCTAAGGCACAGCACTTCGCCGACCGAGGCGTGCGGGTGCGGCAGGGTTCCTATGAGGATCCGGCGGCGCTGCGACATTCCTTTGAAGGAGCCGAAAAAGTGTTGCTGGTGTCCTCGAACGACCCGCACGCGGACGGGGTCAGTTTGCATCGCGCGGGCATCGAGGCGGCTGTAGCGGCTGGGGCGCAACGGATTCTGTACACCAGTCACCAGAATTCCCGAATGGACACTCCTTTTCCTCCGGGGCCGGAGCACGCCGGGACCGAGCGGATCCTGGCTGAGTCCGGGGCCTCGTGGACGGCGCTGCGCAACGGTTTCTATGCGCACAGCCTCGGTTGGCTGCTCGGGAACTGGCGGGAGGACGGGGTGATCAAAGCTCCGGCGGACGGCCCGGTCTCCTGGACCGACCGAGCCGACGCAGCCGAAGCGGCGGCGGTGCTTCTCGCCGGGGACCGGGCGTTCGACGGACCGGTGACTTTGATCGCGCGGCAGGCGGTGACGTTCGACGACGTCGCCGAGATCGCCTCGCGAGTCAGCGGGCGCGAGGTGAAACGCGTGGTCGTGGACGACGAGGAGTGGATCGCGGACGAGCCGGAGGCGATCGGGCGGATGAAGCTCGCGTTCTTCCACGCAGCCCGTCGAGGCCACTTCGCCGAGACGAGTCCGGTGCTGGCGGAGCTTCTCGGTCGCGAGCCGCGCAGTCTTACGCTCCAGGACTGAAAAACTCTCGGCAGAAGGCGCGGAACGTTTCCGCGCGCCGGGTCAGCAGTGGACGGACGGCGAACGGCGTTCCTTCGGAACGAAAGCTCCAACGGCGACCGCTGCACCGAGAGCGTGTAGCCGAGCCCGCGAGCGACTCCGGATGAAACTCACGATGTCCCGGGCGGCTCGCCAGGGTCATTTCGCTGAGACAAGCCCCGTGCTGACCGAGCATCTCGGCCACGAGCCGCGCAGTCTCACGCTCCAGGGCTGAAAAACTCCCGGCAAAAGGCCCGGAACGTCTCCGCACGCCGGGTAAGCCGAGCACCTTCCGCGCGGGCCAGCACAACCGGCGTAGTCGGGACTCGTTCACGCAGCGGACGCACGGCGAACGGCGTCCCCTCGACGGAAAGTTCCAACGGCGGCCGCTGCACCGACAGCGTGTAACCGAGCCCCCGAGCGACCAACGCCCGCGCCAGTTCGAAGCTCGTTGTGCGGTGCGCAACGGGCATCGGCAGGCCGACGGAGGCGAAGACGTCCCGGAAATAGCGTTCCGACGGCGGTACGTCCAGCAGGATGAACGGCTCGCCGGCCAAGGCGCGCAACGAAACCGTCTTGCGGCGCGCCAGGGGATGGTCCGGCGGGAGGAGCGCGCTCGGCGGCTGGTCGTACAGCTTGTCCACCGCGATCCCCGGCACGAGATCCTGCCGGTACAGCACGGCCAGGTCGCAACGGCCGTCCAGCAGGAGGTGCTGCAGGTCCGGCAGGGTGCCCTCGACGAAGGTCACGTCGACTTCCGGATGCCGGGTGCGGAAGGTCGCCAGCGCGGCGGGAACGTGCAGCGGCGCGAGAGGCGCGTAGCAGCCGAAACTCAGGCGTCCGGCGAGGTCCTGGCCGAAGTCGCGGGCAGCGGTGCCGAGTTCGGCGACCGAGGTGAGCACCGCGCGGGCCTCGCCGACGACTTGGCGGCCGGCGTCGGTCAGCGCGGTCGTCCGGCCGGGGCCGCGGAGGATGAGCTGCACGCCCAAAGTCCGCTCCAGCGACGCGATCGCCAGCGACACCGCCGACTGCGACACGTGGCAGCGCTCCGCTGCCGCGGTGAGGCCGCCGGTGTCCGCGACCGCGACCAGATACTCGAGCTGGCGCAACGAGGGAGACATCAGCCCAGCTTATGTCCTTCACCAGAAATGTGAACTGGACCGATGACCGCCGACGCGGCAGGGTCGGAGCATGACCCGGCACAAGCACCCGTTCGTCCCGTACGCGCCGCCGCGGCTGTCCCCGGAGGAAAGCCTCGCGCGCGGGCAGGAGCTGTACCGGCTGCTCGACCGGCGCCGGTCGGTCCGCTGGTTCTCCCCGGACCCGGTGCCGCTCGAAGCGATCGAGACCGCGGTGCGTATCGCGAACACCGCCCCGAGCGGGGCGCACCACCAGCCGTGGACGTTCGTCGCCACCGCCGACCCGGATGTGAAGCACGCCGTGCGCGAGGCGGCCGAGGTCGAGGAGCGGAAGTTCTACCGGGAGCGCAACGCGCCGGACTGGCACGCGGCGCTGGCCCGGCTCGAAACCGACGAGCACAAGGAGTTCCTTGAGGTCGCACCGTGGCTGGTGGTCGCGTTCGCGCAGAAGAGCACGCCGCTGCCGGACGGTTCGCTGCGGAAGAACTACTACGTCAACGAGAGCGTCGGCATCGCGTGCGGCATGCTCATCACCGCGCTGCACACGATGGGCCTGGCGACGCTCACCCACACGCCGAACCCGATGGGCTTCCTCAACGAGGTCTTCGAGCGCCCGGTCACCGAACGGCCGTACATCCTGTTCCCGGTCGGCTATCCCGCGCCGGACTGCGAGGTGCCCGAACTCGACCGCAAACCGCTCGCCGAGGCGCTGGTGGTGCACGCGCCGTTACCCCGGGGGTAATGGTCCGCGGGCGGGCGAGGCCGTAGCGTCGGGCGGGTGACGACTACGGTGAAGGCCCCGGTCGGCGAACTGCTCCGGGAATGGCGCGACCGCCGCCGCATCAGCCAGCTCGACCTCGCGATCTCGGCGGACATCTCGACGCGCCACCTGAGCTTCGTGGAGACCGGCCGGTCCAAGCCGAGCCGGGACATGGTGCTGCGGCTGGGCGAGCACCTCGACATCCCGCTGCGCGAACGCAACCGCCTGCTGCTCGCCGCGGGCTACGCGCCGGCCTACGGCGAGTCCGACATCGGAGCGCCGGAGATGACCGTGATCCGCGAGGCCGTCCGGCGCCTGCTCGCCGGACACGACCCGTACCCGGCGGCGGTAGTCGACCGCGGCTGGAATCTCGTCGACGCCAACCTCAGCCTCGGCGTGCTCACCGAGGGCATCGCGCCGGAGCTGCTGACCGGGCCGGTGAACGTCCTGCGCGCGACGCTGCACCCGGACGGGATGGCGCCGCGGGTGCTGAACCTAGGGGAATGGCGGGCGCATCTGCTGGGCCGCTTGCGCCGCCAGGTCGAGCAGACGGCGGACGCCGGGCTGGCCGAGCTGCTGGAGGAGCTGCTGGGCTATCCCTGCGCCGACGAGGTCCCCGAGGTGGAGATTCCCGGCCCGGGGGACATTTTCGTGCCGCTGCGCTACCGGCACGGGGATCTGGAGCTGACGTTCTTCAGCACGGTCGCGACGTTCGGGACTCCGCTGGACGTGACGGTCGCCGAGCTGGTGATCGAGTCGTTCTACCCCGCCGATCCGGCGACGGCGGCCTTTCTGCGCGAGCGCGTGACCGGCTGAGCGCCGCTACGATCGGAGCCATGCGGGCGTTCGTGGTGACCGGGCCGGGGGAGGCCGGTCCGGCCGAGGTGCCGGATCCGGTCGCCGGGGTCGGCGAGGTCGTCGTCGACGTGGAGCGGGCCGGGGTGTGCGGCACCGACGTCGAATTCTTCACCGGCGAGATGCAGTACCTCGCCGACGGCCACGCCCGGTACCCGATGCGGCTCGGCCACGAATGGTGCGGCACGGTGTCCGAGGCGGGCCCCGGGGTGCACCCCGCGTGGATCGGCCGCCGGGTCACCGGCGACACGATGCTCGGCTGCGGGGACTGCCGGCGCTGCCGGGGCGGTCATCAGCACGTGTGCGGGAACCGGCAGGAGGTCGGCATCCGCGGCGGCCGGGCCGGAGCGCTGGCCGAACGCCTCGCGGTGCCGGTGCGTTCGCTGCACGAACTGCCGGAGACGTTGGATCCCGTCGCGGGTGCGCTGGTCGAACCGGGCGGCAACGCGTGCCGTGCGGCGCGGGCGGCCGCGGGGGAGCGAGTGCTCGTTCTCGGACCGGGGACGATCGGATTGCTCACCGCGCTGTTCCTCCAGGCCGCGGGCAGCGAGGTGCATCTGGTGGGCGCCACGCCGTGGTCGGTGGAATTCGCGCGGAGCTTGGGTTTCTCCGCCGGGACGAGCGTTCCGAAGCCGCCGTTCGACGCGGTGGTCGACGCGACCGGCGATCCTGCGGCTCCCGCACTCGCGGCCGAGGTCGTCGAACCGGCGGGCCGGATTGTCTACATCGGACTGTCGGGTCGGCCGAGCCTGCTTGACACGCGGATGTTGGCGTTGAAGGACGTCACCGCGATCGGCGTGCTGAGCGGGTCGCCGGGCTTGGCGCAGGCGATCGACGCGTACGCGGCCGGAGAGGTCGATCCGCGGCCGCTGGTGGCGGCGACGGTCGGGTTGGGCGAGGTCGCGGCGGTTCTCGGCGGGGAGCGTCCGCCCGGGGCGCCGAAGATCCACGTCGACCCTCGCCGGTAACCAGGTTGCTCGGCGGGCGCGGAAACGAGAGGGTCGGGGCATGAGTGCCGACCTGACTTTCCGCCAGCCGACCGAAGACGACCACGCCCGCGTGCTTGCCGCGCTGGGGCCGTGGTGGGGCGGGTTGAAGGGCGAAGCCGGGGCGAAGGAGCGGGCGTTGCTGGTGCCGCGCCTGTATTTTCAGCATTTCACCACGACGAGCCGCCTGGTCGAGCGTCCGGACGGGACGCTGGCGGCGTTCCTGATCGGCTTCGTCTCGCAAACCGACCCGGACACCGCCTACATCCACTTCGTCGGCGTCGACCCGGAACTGCACGGGCAGGGGATCGGCCGGTCGCTGTACGAGTGGTTCTTCGGCCGGGTGCGGGAATCGGGGGTGCGGAAGGTCAAATGCATCACGAGCCCGCAGAACACCGCTTCGCGCGCTTATCACGCCCGGCTCGGGTTCGAGGTTTCCGAAGTGCTTCCGGACTACGACGGGCCTGGGCTGGACCGGGTCGCTTACACCCTCGACCTGGCCGACGAAGCGGCCTGACATCGGACGTCGCGCTGCAGTCGTTGCGGCGGGGTCACTGGCCTTGCTGTGACGCAGCGGCGTGGGAGCCGAGGTCGTCGAGGGTGAGCGGGTGCCGGGGCGGGTGGTCCAGCACGATCCGCCGGGTCGCGGTCTGGTCCGGGCCGACGTGCAGGAGTTCGCCGGACCGGAGGTTCTGCCAGGCAGGGTCCTCGTCCATCCGTTCGCTGGCGACGACGACGGCGCGACGGTCGACGAGGCTGCTGGACCGGGCCCGGATTCGCCCGGCGGTGCTGGTGTGTTCGAGATGGCGGTTGCCGTGCGGTCCGCCGGGGCAACGCTGCAGCACGTAGAGGTCGTGCGTGTCCGGGTAGCGCAAGGCCCACAGCTCGGTCGGTGTGGTGAGAATCAGGTTGATCGCGTACACGGGCAGGTTGGCGGCAGCCCAGCGGGCGGCCGCGGCGATCCCGGCGCTGACATTTCCGTGGTGGGCTTCGGTTTCCTTGGTGACGAGGGCGAAAAACCGTTCGGACGGGGTGATCGGCAACGTGATCTTTTTCGTCGGAAGTGTGCTGTTCCTGTCGAACGCGACCGAGGTGCTCGCGATCTGGCTGTTCATCGTCGGGTCGTTCGGGATGATGCTGGGCGCGATCGGCCAAGCGGTCTACATCCACGAGCGGCATCGGCTCAACGGAGCCCCGGGGGCACGCGACCGGACGCCCTCGCGGAGCTGAAAGCCGGTGTGCTTTCCGGCTGCGAAGTCGCAGCTCAGCGTCGGGCGAACGCCTCCTCGCCTGCCCGTACCCGCGCAGGCTCCAGCAGCGAGCGTTGCCGGTCCGCGCGGACGAGGAGCCCTTCGAAGTCCACGTCGGGCAGTCGCTTGCCCAGGTTCGCCGTGTCCCGCAGCGTGGTCCAGAGGATTTTCTTGCCCTCGATCCCCATGGCCAGCGCTTCAAGTTCCCAGAACCGGCTCAGCGGCGAGTACGAGGCGATCCGGCCGTTCGGCTTGAACCGCCCGAGCCGCTCGGCCGCGACCGCGAACGCGGCCTTGACCGAGTTCGCCCGCACCTGCAGAGCCAGCATGACGCCGCGGAACGTCTCCACGTCTTCGGCGATCGCCGACGCCAGTTCGCGTAGCGGCACCTCGAACTCGGTGCCCCGGTTGTTGCGAGCGGCCCGGCGCGCCAGTTCTCGCCACGCCAGACCCATGGCCAGCTGGTCGTTGAGGTAGATCCCGAGCAACGTCTCCATGCCGCCGGACATACCCGGTGCGGGCGCCGGTAACCGGGACGCGGCGGCCCAGCGCCCTCTGCTGGGGGCGGCCCGGGTCGAGAACTTGGCTGCTGAGCGCTCTACTCTGGGGAGGGGGAGGCAGCGATGGATGCTGGTTCGAGCGGGCGCGGCTGGCGAAGTTCGTCGGTCCGGCTTTTCTGTGCGTGGTGTTGTCCGCCGTGTTCTCGGTGTTCTTGATGGTGACGATGTACTTTTTGCCGTTCACCCTGCCGACCTTGCTGGCACTGGTGACGTGCATCGCCGCCGCCTATCTGTGGCGCGGGGACAAAGCGCGGGCATTGGCCGCGGTGCTGACGATTCCGGGTACTGCCGCGCTGACGGGCGTGTATCTCTGTTCGGTGCTGTGAAACGTCCGGCGCTCGTCGGTCGGCTGCCGAAGTTGTCCGCGCATTCGGCGGCGAATTCGTCGAACCCGATGAATTCAAGACACGCGGCGACGGTCACCGGGCGAGGCTCAGTCGCGACCGGTGCGCTCCTGCAACTGGTCGATCAGCCGGGACGCATCCGCCTTCGAGAGGTTGTCCGGGACTGTTTCGCCCGCTTCCTGGGCGAGGGTGTCCAGGTATGACTGTTGCGGCCCGGTCATCGGCTCGTCCCCGGTCGTCCAGTCGTCGGGGTCCTTCTCGGGGTTGGGCTGGACCTGGTCCATCAGCACACTCCTTCGAACATGTGTTCTCTTCCGCTTCGACGGTACCTCGGAGGTACGCCTCGTGCAGGTCGGGTGCGGGAGAGACCGGCTGCGGCGAGATGCGCGGTGGCGGAGAATGAGGGTGGTGGGGGAGACAGCCGAGATCTGGGGGCCGTTCGGTGGCAGGCGGGGTCGTCGTCGGGCTTGTGGGCGCGGTGCTGCTTGGAGCGCTGACTACGGTTCCGTGGTGGCTCGCAGCGGTGGCGGGCGGAGCGTGCGCGGTCATGGGGTGCTGGGCGGTGCGTACGATGTCGCGGGCGCAGTTGCGCCTGGCGCGGGAGCTGGTCGGCGACGCGGTGTCGCTGCGCCAGGTGCGGCTGGCCTCGCGCGCCGCGGAGTTCGGCCGGATCCCCGACGATCCGGTCGAGTACCGGCTCGCTGTCGCATTCGCCGAGCGCAGCCTGCGCGATGCGCGGAAGAACCGGCTGGGGATGACGGCGATGCTCGCCTCCGTAGCCGCGATCGATCTCGTGTCCCTGGGGACCCGGGGTCTTTGTGGACGGTGGCCGGTTTCAGCTTGGCCGCTGTGGTGACATTCACCGGGCCGCGGCTGCAAGCCAGACGCTTGGCGCGGCTGCGTAACTCGCCGCTCTCGGCGCGCTGAAGCCGGGCGAGCAGCCGCTCCGGCGCTGGCCTGTCCCGGGCTGCGGCTGTGCCTGTTCCACTGACGAGTGCGATTAGCCGCCACGGCAGTGGGTAACCAGGGAATGTGGTTGTTTCCCCCATCGCCGTCCTGGACATCGACGGCACGCTCATAGATTCCAATTACCAGCACGCCCTCGCCTGGTACCGGGCGCTGCGGTCGGTAGACGCGGTGTACCCGGTTTGGCGGCTGCACCGGCTGATCGGGATGGGCGGCGACCAGCTCGTCACCGCGGTCGGCGGCGAGGAGTTGGAGCGCCGGGCGGGCGAGCGGGCCCGGGAGCAGCAAGGCAAGGAGGTCGACGCGCTGATCGAGGAGATGACGCCGCTGCCAGGCGCCCGCGATCTGCTCGTGGCCATCAAGGAGCGCGGCCACCGGCTGGTGCTCGCCAGTTCGGCACAGCAGCGCCATGCGGACATCTTCCTGGACAAGCTCGACGCCCGCGACCTCGCCGACGACTGGACCACCAGCGCCGACGTCGAGGCGTCCAAGCCAGCCCCGGACCTCCTGCATACGGCACTGAAGAAGCTGGGCGCGCCGCCCGACGCGTCAGCGGTGATGGTCGGCGATTCGGTATGGGATGTCGAAGCGGCGAAACGAGCCGGAATGCCCGCGATCGTCGTCCGCTCCGGCGGCTTCGGAGACGACGAACTCCGGGAGGCTGGTGCCGTCGCCCTCTACGACACCCCGGGTGATCTCGCGAAGGCGCTGGACGACACGCCGCTCGCCTGACGCGTCCCGCCGCCGGAGCCTGCCCGGCCTCGTCCTAGCTAAGCATGGCGGTGCCTGCGGTGTCGAAGCTGATGCTGTGGATGGCGACGTCTCCGTATGCGTTGCCGCAGCCGCGTCCTTCGCCGTCCAGGTAGAGCCCGGGGGCGGTCTCGGTCGCGCCGGGGGAGCTGGTGGCGTGGCGATAGTGGCCGGGGTGCAGCCGTTGCCCGGACGGCGGGCTGAGGAACACTTGCCAGTTCAGGGAATTCAGCGGTCCGTTCGGGTGCCCGACGAGGAGGAAGCGGATCGCGGTGTTGCTCCAGTAGTTCTGCAGGATGAAGTCGCCGTCGGCGGCGGTGAAGTGTCTTGTCTGTCCTTGGCCCAGGTAGTCGCCGATGCTGAGGCGGTCGAGCTCGGCGAAGAACGCGTACTCCCGCCTTCAGCGAAGCCGAGAGCAGGAGTACGCGTAAACCGCGAACTTGCTTATCTGGTCACTTATGAGTCTTGCGCAGCACGAACCTCAAGGCGAAGCCCATCACCACTGTTCCAAAAACCGCCAGAATGATCAGTACCGGCCAGTTCGGCGGAATCTGAAGCGCAAAATAGAAGAAAGCAGCAACAATCACCATGAGAATGACTGCACATTTCCACATATACTTCTTTTTTTCTTCCATTGTGGGCTCAGGGCGTTCCATTATGCCGCCTCTCAAGGTTCACGGTGTGTGGCCATCAGTGCTGCGCTTACTGGCCGCGCTTATTCCTATCGACGAGTCAGAGACTTCGTTATCTTGCCGCTCACGCCACCTAAGACCGATCCGAAGATGCCGCCGACAGCACCACTAATGAAACCGTCCCGAACTTCACCGGAATTGCCTCCGCCGATCAGTGCGCCGGCGCCACCGCCAAGTCCGCCAATCAGCGAACCATACGCCACACCCGCGATGATGCAACCGATGCCGCCGGTTGCGAAGCAAGCAGCACCGGTGAGGCCAGCTGCCGCCCGCCCGCCGACCGCACTGCCAATATCTGTTCCCAAGTTCACCAGGGAGTAGGCGCCGGTGGGGTCGCTGTTGTTGATGGGGTCGTTGTTGGCGTAGGCGTAGTGGTTGGTTTCTTGTGCGGTGGGGTCGGGGGTGAGGAAGCGGCCCCAGCCGGGGAAGTACCAGCGGTAGCCCAGGAGCATGTCGACGCCGTACTGGTATTGGCCGAGGTAGTGGAACGGGTTGTCTCCGGCGTTGGGTCCGGTGGCGGTGCTGCCGCCGTAGGGGTCGTAGCGGTAGGTCGCTGCGACGGCGCCAGTGGTGGAGATCAGGGCGACGACGCTGCCCTGGTAGTCGGTGACGACGTTGTAACGTGCCCCCGCACCGGTTTTCTGGGTGACTATCGCGCCTTTGGGGTCGCGGGCGAGGCTGGTGCGGGCACCGTTGTGAATGGTTTGGGTCAGGCCGAGTGCGGTGGTGGTGAACCGGTCGGTCGTGGTGCCGCCGCCGGTGGTGTAGGCGAGCTGGTGCGGCTGGGTTTGGTCGAGCGTGTCGTAGCTGGCGGCGAAGCTGTTGCCGGCGGCGTCGCTACCGGAGACAAACTGGCCGGTGTCGCTGTAGTTATTGGTTTCGCTGGGATTGGCAGAGCCGGTGAGATTGCCGGCGGCGTCGTAGCTGCGCGCGCGGCCGTCGTTGACGAGTTCGTCCGCGGCGTTGTAGGTGAAAGTGGTGGCACCGAGCTTGGTCATGTTGCCGGCGTTGTCGTAGGCATAGTTCGTGGCCGCAGCCGTCGTGAGGCGCTGCAGGGTGTCGTAGGCGTAGGTGGTGGTGCCGGTGGCGTCGGTTTTGGACTGCATCTGGTCGGAGTCCGCGCCGTTCGAGCGGGTGTAGCTGTAGGTGGTCTGCAGCAACTGGGTGCCAGCGGCGTTCTTGACCGTCAGGCTGGTTTGGCGGCCGGAGTTGTCGTAGCCGTTGGTCTGGGTTCCGGCTCCGGGCCAGGTGGTGCTGGTGCGGCGGTCGGCGTTGTCGTAGCCGAATGTCGTGGTCTGCCCGAACGGGTCCGCCAAGGAGGTGAGCCGGTTCGCCGCGTCGTAACCGTAGACGTTTTGGCCGCTGGGGTCGGTGGTCGAGGTGAGGTTCCCGGCGAGGTCGTAGCCGTAGGCGACGTGCTCGTCAGGGCTCGCGTCGTCGCTGCGGGTGTCGGACAGCAGCTGGCCGCCGGTGTCGTAGCCGAAGACGTGGGTGGCGGTGGCGGTGTCGCGGCGGGTGAGGCTGCCGTTGTTGTCGTAGGCCGCGGCCTGCAGGACGACGCCGTCGCGGTGGCGGGTGACGGACACGACCCGGTCGAGTTTGTCGTAGCCGTAGTCCAGCCGAATCCCGCGCCCGTCGGTCACCGACGCGACGCGCGACAGCGAGTCGTAGGTGTAGCGGGTGGCGCCCAGCGGGGTGGGCGGGGTGACGGCGGCGAGGTTTCCGGCGGTGTCGTAGTCGTAGCGGGTGACGTGTCCGTTGCCGTCGACGCTGGTCGAGACCTGTCCGAAGGGCTGGGTGTAGGTGAGGATCTGCAGGTCGGCGTTCAGGCCGTCGGAGCGGATCTTCGTGACGTTCCCGGCGTTGTCGTAGCCGCGGGAGATCTTGTCTCCGGCCGGGTCGGTGACCGTGGTCGGCAGGTGCGGGTGCGCCGTATCGGTGTAGCCGACGCCGGTCTTCGCGCCGGTCGGCAACTGGGTGCCGATCAGGTTGTTGAGCGGGTCGTAGCTGTTGGTGGTGTTGTTGTTCAGCCCGTCGGTCGTGGTCTGGACGTCGCCGTTGGCGGTCCAGGACGCTTGCTGCTGGTGTCCGAGCGCGTCGGTGGCCGAGGTCTGGCGACCTTGGACGTCGTATTTGTAGGTCGCGGAGTGCGCGTTCGGGTCGGTCTCGGTGGTCTGCCCGCTGCCGTAGCCGAACGTGGTTTTGACCTGCCCCGACTGGCGCGGGAATTTCACCTCGGTGACCCGGTGGGAGGCGTCGTAGGCGAAGCTGTAGGCGGCGCCGTTGGGGTCCTGGATCGACGCGAGATCGCCCGTTGGCGTCCAGGTCAGGTGCATCGAGGCGCCGGAGCGGTCGGTGAAGTCGGTCAGCTGGGCGGCGTTGTTGTAGCGGTAGGTCGCCGCCGTGGTGCCGGTCGGGTCGGTGATCGCCGAGACGAGACCGTTGGCGTAGCCGAAGGTCGTGACCCGGCCCTGGGTGTCGGTGATCGAGGCGGTGGTGCCGTCGGAGTTGTAGCGCGGGGTGACGGTGTTGCCGTTGCGGTCGGACTCCGAGGTCAGCCAGCCCGCGGGGCTGAACGTCCAGGTTTCGTTGGAGCCGTTGAACGTCAGCAGGTATTTCCCGCCGGGAGCTTTGGTGAGTTCGGCATGCACGCCGGGCGCCGGGGTGTAGCTGCCGTCAGCCTGGTGCGTAAACGTGGCGCAGTAACCGGAATCGCCGTGCAGCACGACGTCCGCGCCGGTGAAGGTCAGGCCGACGTCCTGGCCGTGGCTGAGCGTCCAGCCGGCGCCGAAGCTGCCGGTGCCCGGACGCTGGTTGTTGTACACCTGCGACAGGGACAGGTTTTCCCCGGTGCCCTTGACCGTCAGCTGCCGTTGCGTGAGGCTCAGGTTCCCGTCGTGGGTATTGACCAGCGCTTCCATCCGGTCCGAAATCTTGAACCGCTCCAACGGATACTGCGGCAGCAACCCGGTTTCCTGCGCCCCGCACGCCGACACCGCAGCCGCGGCCGCGCCCGGCCGGTAGCCCGGTCGCCAGTTCGCGGTCGGCGGCTGGCCGCCGGTCGGGGTTTTGTTCACTGTAGAAGGCGGCGTCCACGCCGTCATCGGCGGCGCGACGGTGCGCGGCGCGGCGGACGCCGCGTGCGGTACAGCGACCACCAGCGCCCCCAAAGTCACGGCGGAAACCGCCAACGCAGATCTGTGCCTCATATTCTTCCCCTCGAACGAAATGAGTGCAGCACGAACCGCGCCGGAAACACATCGGACCCGAGGTCTACAGGCCCTGCACGGCACCAGACGGCGCGGCGGAACACGATCATGCAAACGGCTTCATCGCCGCCGACGCTTGCTTCGTGACAGCAACATGATCGAAAAGACTGAAATGCACCTTTATGTCACCCCGGCGGAGCAACAGCAGTGGACTGGACCTCTCTGGTCGGTAAAGGACCCCATGAGGCGGGGTCGGGCAGGCGCGGTTGCGGATTTCGTAGTGAGGCGAGGAGTTCGCTGCAATTGGCATCGCACAGGTATCGTGAGGTGCAGACCAATTCGGTGCGAGTGCGATGATTCGACCGACGATCTTAAGCGGGGGGGAGTGCCCATCGGGAGGTGCAATCCGGATCGGACCTCCCGTTCGAAAACGAACCGGCGGTTCGGGCGAACTTCGTTTTCGACGCGGGAGAGACAGCGTCCGCTGGCTCAGAAGCTTTGGTGCTCAGGGAGTTTATGCTGTTGCCACTCTGCGAAGTGCATCCCGGCCGGAAGAAAGTGCTGACGACCGCCAGGTCAGCTATCGGAGGGCTCCGCGAGTCGCAGTCTCATTCCGTTTTGAGCGGTTCGAGGAAGTCCGCGACGGAGGCGGACACCGCGTCGGGTGCCAGTTCGGCCATGTGGTGACCGGAGTCGATGCCGTGCCCTCGCACGTCTTCGGCCCAGTCTCGCCAGATTCGCAGGGGATCGCCGTAGAGGTCTTCCAGGTCGTCGCGCAGGGACCACAGGACGAGCACCGGCTGCTTGAGCGTGCGGCCGGCGGCGCGGTCGGCGAGTTCGTCTCGGTAGTCGATGGTCAGGCCGGCGCGGTAGTCCTCCAGCATGCCTCGGACCACCTCTGGATCTCGGGTCGCCGCGCGCCATTCGGCGTGGTTTTCGCGGCCCATCTTTTCGGGGTCGCCGTGGTACCACGAGTCCGGGTCGGCGTTGATCACGCGCTCCGGGGTTTTGAGCTGAGCGAAGAAGAACCAGTGCCACCACGAGGTCGCGAATTGCGGAGTGAGCCGGCCGAGGTGCTCGCTGATCGGCAGGCAGTCGGCCAGCACCGCCCGGAGCACCCGGTCCGGGTGGTCGAGGGCCATGCGGAGGGCGAGGTAGCTGCCCCGGTCGTGCCCGACCACGGCGAACTGTTCGTGGCCGAGCGCGCGCATCACCGCCAGCAGCCGGCGTGCGCTTGCCCGTTTGGAGTGCGGCTCGTGGTCCTCGGCGGGTTCCGGCTTCCCGGACCGGCCGTATCCGGGGAGGTCGGCGCATACGACGGTGAATCCGCGCTCCACCAACTGAGGTGCGACCCAATGCCAGGTCGCGGAAGTGCGGGGATGCCCGTGCAACAGCAAGACCGGCGGCCCGCTTCCCGCGTGCCGCACGAAAACGGGGCAACCGGCACCGTCGACCGTCTCGGTCGTGAATCCGTCGAACATGAGTCTATGGTCCCAGCTTCCCTTGCGGCACGCCGTTTACGCGGGAACGAACGGCTTTGGCCGGGTCAGTGCAAGGGATCCGATGCCCGTGTTCCGGTATTCCAGCGAAGAATCCGTGCCCTACAAGGAAAATAGTGAGCTTGACATCGGGGCTGGGCTGGTCATCGGCGGCGTTTCCGGCGATAGAGCACAGAGATGACCGGCACGGCCAAGATGCCCAGCGACAGCACGATGATGATCACGATGCCCACGATGTCGCCGTTCGGCAGCAGAGGCCGGAGCACGAACGTGTAGAGAGCCCACCAAGCGGCGTAGAAGAGTACCCGCACCGCAAGGCCGCGCCATCGGTGTGTCCTGGGAGAAGCCATGGTCACCCCCGAGCCAGATAATCCTGGGTGCCCGCGCCCACCGCGGCGATGCCTGCTTTGTCGTCCTGCCGACCGGCCGGCACCACCACCGCTGTCGTGGGCGCCTCGGCGAGAATCCGTTCCAGCCCGTCGAGACCGGCCGCGTCCGGCAGTTGCATGTCCAGCAGGACACAGTCGGCCAGTCGGGTCCGGGGAGAGCGCCAGCCACGGTCGACACTCGTTCCAGGGTCACGTTTTCGGCGATCTCCGCGACGTCGAGAAGCATCTCCTCGACCAGCAGCGCGTCGCCGTCGTCGTCCTCGATCAGGAGGACGCGCAGTTGTTCCTGCCTCGGGCCCGGAGACGGTGGCTGCTGCCCGCCATGACGCACTGCGTCCGGTGCCACCGCCATCCCCTCCCGCCATGAACTCGACCCTGACCAGGCCTAAGCAATGCGATCAGGAAGCGACTCGCCGCCGCCCGGCGCGAACGACTGGTGTGCGGCCGACCGGGATTTATCCCTACGGCCGGAAGAGAACCGCGACCGGCTGCGGGCGCGTCGGCACCGCGCCGGTTTCGTGGAACTCTCGATTCGGAATGCGCTGCGGTGTACCAGGTTGTTTTCGATTCTGGCCCGGTTAAACGTGACAAAGGCCATGTCTGTCATTCGGGACGGCTTAGCCCGTTTGCCAGCCGATTGTGCGCGGGAATGCGTCGTCGCGGACGCAGCGCCCCGTCCCGGGGTCCCATCCCTCGGCATTCCCGAAGTCGGCCAGATAGCCGAGAACCGCGCCGGGACTGACGGTGAAGGCGCGCGAGACCGTGGTCAGGGAGATGCCCTTCCGAAGGGTGCTCAGCGGGCTTCGATGACGGTCCGGAACTGCTCGGCGGCCCGCTCGACCTTCTTCTGCCTCGCGGCCAGCAGCGACGCGACCGCTTCTCCCAGTTTGCCCGCCGGGGGCTCGTACTCCAGGGAGATCTCGACGCCGGTGCGGCCGTCGCCCTTGTCGTCGAATCGGACTACGCCGGAGTTGCGCACGTCCGGATCCGCGTCGTCCACAGTGGTCCACGCGATTTTGCGCGGCGGCGCGTCCTCGGCGATCCGGGCCTCCCATTCCACTGTGGACCCCGCCGGGCCGTCGACCTTCCAGCGGGTGCGCGTCTCGTCGCCCTCCACCGCCTCGACCGAGCGGACGTCGGAGAACAGTTCCGGCAGCCGCGTCAGGGGCCGCCACCAGTCGTAGCAGGCCTGGGCGGGGGCGTTGACCTCGACGTAATGCGCTGCAGCAGCCATGTCGCCTTTCCTCGGAGATTCTGCGGAGTCTTGCCGAGTTCTCCGGCTACCCGGGCGGACCGGGGAACAAACGCGCCGGGCGTGCCGTGCTTCTGAGGAAGATCGTCCCGGGTAAGCTTTTTCCTCGGTGCGTTAAGCAGGCAGCGTCCACAACCCGCTGGCTGTGGCGTGCCCGGCGCCCGGTCCAGCCCGCTCCAAGGAGTGCGTGTGGCGACCGCCGAGTGCCGAACATCTCGTTCACCGCAGCGAGGCACAGACAAGTCCGACCCGAACATCGCCGGGTCCTTCTCCGTGCGAAACGCGGGCGTGCGGCTGCCGTGACGGACCTGAAGATCACCCCTCGGCAGGTCGGGGACGCCGTGGTGCTGACGGTGCCGGACCAGTTGGCGGCGACGAGCCCGGCGCAGCTCGTCGAGGCTCTGCACGCCGCGGGCAGCGGCGTCTCGTCCGGAACGCGCCTCTTGGTCGATCTGCGGAGTGTCGGCTCGTTGACCGGCTGGCTGGCGCGGACGCTGGTCTCGTTCGCTCGCGATCGCGACTGCGTGCTGGTGGCGGACCCGGAGCGGGCGGGGTCCGTTTTGGACGGTGCCGATCCCGATGCCGCCGTCCGGCGGGCCGCCTCGTTGGGGGAGGCGCTCGGGGGAGCGCCGCAACCGTTCACGGCGAGCGGTTCGGTGAGTTCGCTGGCATTCGACAGCGACGATCTCGCTCGGACTGAGGCGTTCCTGAGCAGTGCGTACGCGCCGATGCGGATCGGCAGCGACACCGGGCACGCGGGCACGCACCTCAGCCGGCACGCGGTGGACGGGCTGAGCGCCGACCGGCTCGACCTGTCGTTCGAGATGAGCTACGACGTCGAGCCGCTGGGAGCCATCTGCCTGTGCGACTTGGAATCGGGCACGATCGAGGACCACCGCGTGGACGGCTGGGCGGAAACGGCGACGTTCGGGCCGGGGGATTTGGTGTCCTTCTCGTCTCCGGACCGGCGTTACACCGGCCGGGTCGTGCGAGCGAAGTACAGCGTCACGATGTTCGATCCGGCTCTGCTGAGCCAGGGCGCCGGCGTCGACCGGCCGGTGCGGCTGCTCGGCCACCGGCCGGTCGACGCCAGTGCGGCGCAGCATCTGCGGTCTGTCGTCGCACATCTGCGCGACGACGTCCTCGGCGTGCCCGGCGTCGGGGAGAATCCGCTTGCCGTGGCGACGGTGTCCCGCTATCTCGCTGTGGCCGTGCTGAACGCGTTCCCGCACACGGCGTCCGACGAGCGGGCCGGAGACGGGCTCGACGCCCATTCGCAGACGCTCCGCCGCGCGATCGCGTTCATCGAAGCCAACCTCGACCGGCCGGTCGACATCGCGGACATCGCGGCGGCGGCGCGGGTTTCGGCCAGGGCAGTGCAACTGGCCTTCCGAAGACATCTCGGCAGCACCCCGATGGCGTACCTGCGCCGGGCTCGCCTCGACCGGGCCCGGGCGGAATTGCGGGCTGCGGTGCCCGAGCAGGACACGGTCGCCCGAATTGCTGCCCGATGGGGCTACGCCCCCAGCGTGTTCGCTGCGCACTACCGGGCTGCCTACGGCGAACCGCCGTCGGCGACGCTGTACCGGGACACGTCCCCGCGGCTTCGTTTTTCCGGCAGCCGGAGCTTCGTTCGGACGGCGAACGAGCAGGAAAGCGAAAACGGGGTGGCGAAAACAAGCCTCTCGACCACCGGCCGGGAAGGCACCTCGCCGAAAGCCGGACCTGTCTCGCCGCCCGGCGAGCCGGACCGGGATGCCCTGGGCCAGTTCGCCTCGCTCGCCAGGATGTCCGCGAGGTCGGCGACCGACGCGCTGCAACAGGTCGTCGACGCGGCCGCGGCAGTCGTCGCGGGCGCGGACCTGGTCAGCGTGACGGTGCTCGCGTCCGACGGCCGGTTCGGCACTGCGGCGCGGACCGGCAAAGCAGCCGCCGAACTCGACCGGATCCAATACCGCGGCGGCGAAGGCCCCTGTGTGGAAGCGGCTCGCGCGGACGGACCGGGTTGGGTCGCCAGCTCGGACCTGACCGCCGAGACCCGGTGGCCCCGGTTCACCGCCGCCGCGACCGCGCTCGGCTGCCGCGCCGTGTTTTCCGCCCGGCTCCCGGAAGGTCCCGGCCCGGACCGGTTGGCAGGAGCCTTGACCGTTTACTCCCGCAGCCTGGACGGCCTGACCGAGTCCGACCGCCGCGCCGCGGTGCTGCTGGCGTCGCACGCGTCGCTGGCACTGGCGAACACGCACCTGAGGAAGCTGGCCGACGTGCGCCGCGCCCAGTTCGCCCGTGCCCTCGACACGCGGGACGTCATCGGCCAGGCCAAGGGCATCTTGATGAACCGGGAGGGCCTCACCGCCGACGAGGCGTTCGACCTGCTGCGCCGGACGTCTCAGGAGCTGAACGTGAAGCTGGTCGACTTGGCCCGGACGCTCGCCGGGCGGCACGGGGAACTCGACGGGAGGTGACTGGTGCCCGCGGCGTGCTGACCGGAATCTCGTTGCCGGTGAGTGTTTTCGGCGACCGCTCCGGTGAAATGAGCCAAGAGGTTCTCAAGGCGCAGCGCCGCGCCGGCCGAGCGGACCAGCCGGTTGACCATGAGCAGGGCGGCCAAACCCGCTAGTCGCAAAGGACAGTCCGCCGCAGCCGAGGCGGACAGCGCGGCAATCCGGTTGCGCGGCTGCCATTTCCCGGGTCTTCACTCGGTGCCGCTCGGTGCGCAAAGCCATCTCGGCGAGACGCGCTCCGGTGCTTTCCGCCAGCCGCTAAGCCTGCCTTCGCGCAAGCTCCCCGGATACTCGCCCGCAGCGGGACGCAAACGTCTTTTCGCCGGGCAGCGCCCCAAGCGGCTCCGCCGGCCGCGAGTCTCGACCGGCGGAGCCTGGAGCCGGGTCTCCTGCGCGCCGAAGACCAACCCTGGTCACCGGCTACCCGTTCGTCGGGAATTCACGCGCCCCGTCCGGGTTCAGACGTCGAGTTCCTGGTGCCGCTGGGTCACCGTGTGCGCGAGGTCGACGAGTTTGACGTTGAGGTCCTGGGACGTGCGGCGCAGGATGTCGAACGCCGCGTCGGCCGAGATCCCGCGGCGGTTCATCAGGATGCCCTTGGCCTGGCCGATGAGGTCCCGGCTGTCGACGGCGCGCTTGAGATGGATTTCCTTGAGCGCGGCCGCGGTGTGCGCGGCGGATCCGGAGAGGGCGAGCGAGGCGTGGGAAGCCAGGACGAGCGCGTTGTCGACGGCGTCGTCGTCGAAGGCTCCGGCCCGGCGGCTGTAGAGGTTGATCGCGCCGGGCGGCAGGTCGGATTTGAGATCCGGCAGCAGGGTCGCGGCCAGCAGGGAGCCGAACCCGAACTCCCCGGCGCGCCTGCCGAATTCGGGGAACGCCTCCGAATGCGGGAGGTTGTTGGCCAGCGCGTGCCCGGGCCGTCCCTGCAGCGCGGCCTCCAGGCACGGTCCTTCGCCGGTCTGGTACTGGACGCGGTCCAGCTCCTCGGCGGCCGGGTCCGTGCTGACCGGGGTGTGGAACCCGCCGTCGGCCGAGCGCAGGGTGATGCTGGCCAGATCGGCCTCCGGGACGATCCGCAGCGCGGCGGACACCACGCGCTCCATCGCTTCGTGCAGGGAGTCCGTGCCGAGCAGCAGTACCGCGAGCGCGCCGAACCGCTGCGCCAGCGGCCCTTCGGCGGCCACGCCGCTGCGGGCCCAGCCCTCGACGACCGGTTCGGCGCAGAACGCGATCCGGTCCGCTTCCCAGTCTTCGGCGTCTCTCGTGCCCACCTCGGTCACCGCGGCCTCCTCTTTTCCCTGGCCGCCACCAGGCAGCGCACCGCCGAACTTTACCGGCCCGCGAAACCGGACCGGCAAACTGACGGCCAGCGCCTCAGCGTGTCGGCGCGGGCGGCGAGGTCGAGGAGGGACGCCGCACCCGGCGAGCCTCGTGACAGAACGGCGGCCGGAACCGAAGTCCCGGCCGCCGTCGTGGTGGCGAGGTCAGTCCTTCACGCCCTTGACGGCGTCTTTGACCTTTTCTCCCGCCTGCTTGAGGGCGCCCTTCGCCTTCTCCGCTTTCCCCTCGGCCTGCCACTGCTCGTTCCCGGTGGCGTCGCCGAGCGCTTCCTTGGCCTTTCCCTTGATCTCTTCGGCCTTGTTTCCGGCGGTATCGCTCATGTCTATTGCCTCTTTTCTGCCCAGGCGTTCGTGAAAAAGCCTGCTCGCGAGGTGATGAACGCCGGATACCCGCGTCCGGGCTGGCTAAACTGATGGGCCTGGGGCAGGACGACGTCGAGGCAGGGGCAACGGGCACGCGGCTCCGGCACGGCAATGAGCCCGGAAACCTGACAACGGGCAATCCGGATCTCGTTCGCCGCCATTCTGGTTTGTCCTCTCCGGTCGGCGGGTACCAGCTGTTCTCGGACAAGAGAGACCGACGACGGCCATTCGGGCAGGGGGCTCGCTGGGGGAGCAGCTTCGCCTTCGAGGGCGGGCACAAGGCAGGCCGAGGAGGAGGTCAAGCGTGAGCGTGGACGAGGTTCAGCACAGTCGCTTGCCGGCGAGAGCGGCACGTCTGCGCTTGGCGTTGGACCAGGATTTCGCGATCCTGCGGCGGATCCGGGAGCGGGCCGCGGCGTTCGTGCGTCGCTATCTTCCGTACGCCGGAGCGGACGCGCTGGACGACGTGCGCCTGGTGCTCGACGAGATGGCCTGCAACGCGATGCGGCACGCCCGCCCGCCGTGCGAGCTGACTCTGTCGCTGCGCGGAGACCGGATCCTGCTCGAGGTCTCCGACTCTCTGCCGGACCTCGCCCGGTGCCGGGAAGGCTACGCCGGCGGAGGACGCGGGTTGGCGCTGATCGACGCTATCGCCGACCGCTGGGGCCAGACGCCGCTGCCCGGAGGGAAGACTGTCTGGGCCGAGCTGTCCCTCTGCCCGGAGCCCTTGTCTCGGACGTGACGGACCGGTTCCGGTCCGTGAGGGGAACCCTGCGGGAATCAGAGTCCCGCAGGGTTCCCCTCACGGACGGCGTCAGGAACGAGCCAGGTGCTCCGCCGCGGCCCGCAGGCTCACGTAGGAACCGCTGAACGTGTCGATCCTCGGCCCCGGCCCGGTCTCGGGCCCGGGAACCCCGGTCTCGACCCGGATGTAGTCCACAGTGGACAGACCGGCCAGGAACTCTCGCACCGCCGGATGCCGGTGCGCTTCCCGGGTCACCACCACGACGCTCTCGACTGCCGAAGCCGCCGCCAAGACCGTCGAGACGTCGTCGGGGGAGACGGACAGCGTCCGGGTGCCCGGAACCAGCTCCGCCAGGTGAGCCCCCAGCCCCCAAGGCATCGGTCCGGCCGCGATACCCGGCTCGGTCTGCACGTCCACCACCAGCGACGAGCCAGCAAGCCTCGGCGTCCCGGTGACCCGCAAAGCAGCCCGCGCGGCGGACAGACCGAGCGAGTAGTCCACCGGCCGCACCGTCGCGGGAGCCGGGGAGGTGCCCAGCGAAGCCGTCCGGGCAGCGGCCTCGGCCAGCCGCTCCAAGGAAAGCCGTCCCTCGGCCACCGCCGCGACGATCGCCTCCGCGGTCCGGTCCAGCGTCTCCGCGTCGAACGCGGCCCCGCCGAGGCAAAGCGCGTCCGCGCCGCCCAGGAGAGCGCGGACCGAAGCCTCGCCGATACCGTCGTGCCGCCCGTACGCCCCGGAGACCGCCCCCATCTCCAGCGCGTCGGTGATGACCGCCCCGGTGAACCCCAGTTCGCCGCGCAGGACGTCGACGAGCGCGGTCCGGTTGAACGTCGCCGGTTCCTCGCCCCATTCCCGGACCACGAGGTGCCCGGACATGACCGACCGGACGCCCGCCTCGATCGCCGCGGCGAACGGGACCAGTTCGACTTCCCGCAGCTCGGCCGCGGTCCGCGGCAGCACCGGCAGCGAGAGGTGCGAATCCTCGGTCGCCGCGCCGTGTCCGGGGAAGTGTTTCGCGCACGCGGCGACGCCGTACTTCTGCATGCCGGTGACGAACGCCGCGACGTGCGGCGAAGCCGCCACCGGATCCGAACCGAACGCCCGCACGCCGATGCCCGGGTCCTGCGCGGCGAGCGTGAGGTCCGCGCACGGCGCGAGGTTGACCGTGACGCCGCACGCCGCCAGCCGCTCGCCGAGAGCGGCCGCGACGGACGCGGTCAGCTCCGGGTCCCCGGCCGCGCCCAGCGCGAGCGGGCCGGGCACGAACGAGCCCTTGCCGACGTCGAGGCGCGTGACGTCGCCGCCTTCCTCGTCGATCCCGACGACCACGTCGTCCCGCTCGGACCGCAGCGCGGAGGCGAGCGCGGCGACCTGCTCGTCGTCGACCACGTTGCGGCCGAACAGGATCACGCCGCCGAGACCCTCGGCGAGCCGTCGGCGCACCCAGTCCGGCGCGGTCGTGCTGGCGAATCCGGGCAGCAGAACGGCTTCGGCGAGCCTGCGGGGTTGAGACAGCTCGGCCACCGTCATCCCTTCACCGCGCCGGCGGTCATGCCGGACACGAGTTTCCGTTGCACGATCAGGAAGAAGATCACCGCGGGGATCGCGTAGATCACCGACGCGGCCATGACGCCGCCCCAGTCGATCGAAAACGCCGTCTTGAACGACGACAGCCACACCGGCAGCGTCTGCTTCGACTGGTCCCGCATGAACACCAGGGCGAACAGGAATTCGTTCCACGCCGTGATGAAGCTGAACACCGACGTGGTCACCAGGCCGGGTCCGAGCAGCGGCAGCGTGACCCGGCGGAACGCGCCGGCCCGGCTGCAGCCGTCGATCATCGCGGCCTCTTCGAGGTCGTACGGGATGCCGTTGACGAACCCGTAGAGCATCCACACGGTGAACGGCAGCGACGTCGCGAAGTACATCAGCAGCAGCGACGGCAGCGTGTTCAGCAGCCCGGTGTCGCGCATCAGCAGGTACATCGGGATGAACAGCGCCGACAGAGGGGCCAGCTGCGCGACCAGGATCAGCAGCAGGAACCCTTTGCGGCCGCGGAACCGGAAGCGGGCCAGCGGGATCGCCGCCAGCACGCCCACGACCAGCGCGGCCAGCACCGCGCCGAGCGTCACGATCAAGCTGTTGCTCAGGTACGTGACGAACCCGGGCTTGGTGAGCGCCGACGCGAAGTTCGACAGCGTCGCCGAGGTCGGGATCAGGTCGTACTTCGACGACAGCACGTCGCCGGGGGTTTTCAGCGACGTCGTGAACATCCAGTACGTCGGGAAGAGGAACAGCAGCGCCACGAGAAGGCCGGCGATCGACACCAGCACCCGGGCGGGCAGGGACTTCCTCATGCGATCTCCCCGTCCTTCGTCCGGACCAGCAGCTGCACGTACCGGCCGGTGACCAGCAGGAGCAGCACCAGCATGATGGTGGCGATGGCGGAGGCGGAGCCGAAGTGGCTGCCCGCGATGCCCTTGAGGTACTGCAGGATCGCGAGCGTGGTGCTCGCGCCGTCCGGGCCGCCCTGGCGGATGGCCCACACCTGGGCGAACATGTTGAAGTCCCACAGGATCGACAGGAACGTCACCATGGTCAGGATCGGCCGGATCGCGGGCCAGCTGACCGCGCGGAACGTCTGCCACGGCCCGGCGCCGTCGATGCCCGCCGCCTCGTACTGCTCGCGCGGCACGCCGATCAGGCCCGCGTAGAGCGTGAACGCGACGAACGGCACGGCCTGCCAGAGCACCAGCAGCCCGATCACCGCGAGCGTGCTCGTGCCGCTGGAGAACCACGAGTACCCGATGAACGAGTGGAAGCCCAGCCGGTCCAGCGTTTTGTTGAGGATGCCGTACTGCTGGTCGAACATCCACTGGAACACCGTGGTGGTGGCGATGACCGGCACCGCCCAGGCGAGCACCAGCGAGACCTGCAGGAGGATCCGCAGCACCGGGTTCAGGTGGCGCATCAGCACCGCGATGAGCAGCGCCACCGCCAGCGTCGCGGCGACCACCGTGCCGGTGAAGACGACCGTGCGGATCGTGACGGACCAGAACTCGGGGTCGGACAGCACGTCGGTGTAGTTCTTGAAGCCGATCCACACCATCTTGCCGGTGACCAGCTCGCGCAGGTCGAGCTGGCGGAGGCTGATCCCGAGCATCTGGACGGTGGGCCAGCCGAGCAGCACCAGCACGGCGGCGAGCGCGGGCAGGATCAGCAGGTACGGCATGAGCCGCTCGCTGAACCATCCGCTGCCCCGCCCGCGCGGCTTCCCGACGCGCGCCGATGCCGGCGGGGTGGCCCCCGCCGGCATCGGCTTGTCCTTCGTCGCGGTCATCCGCCGATGATCTTGTCGAGAGCGGTGTTCGCGTCGGCCGCGGCCTGGTCCAGGGTCTTCTTCCCGGTCAGGTAGGCGGTCAGCATGTCCTTCAGCGGGTTCTGGCCGGATTCGACCTCGCCCCACTTCGGGCTGGCCGGCATCGCGTGGCCGTTCTTCGAGGCCTTCGCCATCACCGCGCCCAGCGGGTCCTTGTCGAGCGCGCTGAGGTCGGTGGAGGTGCCCGGCACGTAGCCGCCGGCGGCGAGCTGCGTCATGTACTTGGTGCTGGTCAGCAGCTTCAGGTAGTCCTTGGCGAGGTCCTGGTGCTTGCTGTTGAGCGGGACGACCAGGTTCGAGCCGCCGAGGAACACCGGCGCGGTCTGGCCGGCGGTCTTCGACGGGATCGGGAACGCGCCGGTCTTGGCGGTGATGCCCGGGTCGGTCTTGGCCGCGGTCGCCACCTCGTTCGGGGTGCCGATGAACATGGCGACCTTGCCGGCGGCGTAGATGCCGGCCTGCTGCGGGGTGGCCTCGTCGTTGTCCTTCGGCGCGGTCGTGCCGGAGGCGTCCACGAGCTTCTTGTAGAACTCGAGGCCCGCCTTGGCTTCCGGCGTGTTGAGCGACGACTTGAAGGACTTGCCCTCGCCCTTGGCGATGTCGCCGCCGTTGTCCCAGATGAACGACGACAGCGCGTACCAGTTCTGGCCGGGCATGTAGAGCGGCTGGAACTGCGAGTCGCCGCCGAACTTCGCCTTCAGCTTCGCGATGTCCGCGAGCCATTCGTCGTTCGAGGCCGGCGGCTGGGCGATGCCGGCCTGCTCGAACATGTCCTTGCGGTACATGACGACGCGGTTCGCGGCGTAGAACGGCACGCCGACGGTTTTGCCGTCGTACTGGCCGGACGCCTTGAGCCCGGCGAGCCACTGCCCGCCGTTGAGGTTGTTGACGTCGCCGGAAAGGTCGGCCAGCACGCCCTGCGCGGCGAACGCGGGGGTCTGGGTGTTGCCGACCTCGATGACGTCCGGCGGCGTGTCGCTCGCCAGCGCGGTGGTCAGCTTCTGCTGGATGCCGTTCCACTGCTGGATCTGGTAGTCGACCTTGACGCCGGGGTGGGCGGCCTCGAATTCCTTGTTCAGGGCGGCGGTCAGGCTGTCCGGCGCGGAGCCGGTCATCAGCCAGACCGTCAGCTTGCCGTCTTGCGCGCCCCCAGCGCTCGAGGCGTTCTCACTCCCGCCGGAGCCGGCACACCCGGCCGTGGCGAGCGTGATGGCGGCGGCTCCCGCCGCCAGCATGAGCCAGCGCTTCACGTGTCTCGTCCTTTCGGTGCCCGGTCGTCGGCGACCGGGGCTGAATGACAAATGGTGTAGACCAATGTCCAGCAGAGTGGTCCGGACCACAGCCGGTGTCAAGCCGGTTGCCAAGATGTTGCGAAGACGTCCGCCCGATTGACGCTGCGTGGCCGGGCGATTACCGGCGAGCGGGCGGAAAGCGCTGGTAGCGCCCGGTTTCCGCAGTGCGGGCAAGGGTTTCCGGTGCGGGGGAGTTGTTCGTGAACGGATCGCCGCGCCGGGCGTGTCGCGCGGCCCGGGCGCGTCGCGGTGGGCGGCGACCGACCGACTTTCGGCCCTTGCGCGATGACAAAAGCGGCGGGCCCCGGCGTCCGCCGTTCGGCTCCCGGCGTTGCTCCGGCGGCCTGATCACCCGCTGCGACGAGTGCCGGGCCTGCTGCCGAGAGTGACCCGGGGTGGGTGAGTTTCATCCCGGCCGGGAAGGGTCGTACCCCCGGTGACCTCGGAAAACCTCTTGTGTACCACGCGTCACATCACTCCCAGTGGTTTACAGGCGTCCCGCGTGTCACACACACTGGGGCTCGCCCAGGTGATCCGGTGCCGCTCTTGGGGAAGAGAGGCGGACGGCCGGAGCGCTCCCAGGGCGGGAAAAGAAGAGGGAGTAGAGGATGACGGGCTCCGGGCGGATAGCGGCTCGGGCGGGTGCGGTCGTGGCGGCGGCAGCGATAGCTGCTGTCGGAGCATTGGGGCTGCTGCACGCGCCCCAGGCGGCCGCAGCGCCTGCCGAGGTGCCGGGCATGGACGTGTCCGGGCACCAGGGCAATGTGGACTGGAAGGGCGCCTGGAACGCCGGCGCGCGCTTCGCGTACGTCAAGGCGACCGAGGGCACTGGGTACCGAAACCCGTACTTCGCGCAGCAGTACAACGGCTCGTACGATGTCGGGATGATCCGCGGCGCGTACCACTTCGCGCGCCCGGACGTGTCCGACGGCGCGACGCAGGCGGACTACTTCGTCGCGCACGGCGGCGGCTGGTCCGCGGACGGCCGCACCATGCCGCCGATGCTGGACATCGAATACAACCCGTACGGCTCGACCTGCTTCGGCCTGTCGCAGTCGGCGATGGTGTCGTGGGTGCGGTCGTTCTCCGAGCGGCTGCACGCGAAAACGTCGCGCTGGCCGATGCTCTACACCACCACCGACTGGTGGAAGACCTGCACCGGCAACTCGAACGCGTTCGGCGACACGCATCCGCTGTTCATCGCCCGGTACGCGCAGAGCGCGGGCCCCATGCCCTCGGGCTGGCGGTACTACACGGTCTGGCAGTACTCGGACTCCGGCAACAAGCCCGGTGACCAGGACTCGTTCAACGGTTCGATGGAGCAGTTGATCAAGTTCGCCGGCGGCGAGGCCCCGAAGAGCGAGGCACCGGCGCCGCCTAAGCCGACCACCTCGACGAAGCCGCCGACGTCGAGCACACCGACCACGAGCGCGCCGCCGAACTCCTCGGCGACCAAGACTCCGACCAAGACGCCGACGAGTTCGGCCACCACGTCGCCGCCGACGAGTACGACGACTTCGAGCAGCCCGACTTCCTCGAGCAGCCCGACCTCGTCGGCGACGAAGCCGCCGGCGTCGACTTCTTCGACCACGCCGAAGAAGGACATCAGCGGTCTCGTCTGGGCGGGCGGCAAGCAGGCGAACCCGCCGGGATCTCTGTCGGACGCCAAGCACGCCGACTCGCTCACCGCCCGCGTCCACGAAGTCGCGAAGGTGACGCCGGGGGTCTCGGCCCCGCAGAAGGTCACGACCAGCCAGCCGACGCAGACCTCCGCGCCGGAGGCAAGCCAGCCAAAGCAGCAGGCACTGGCGAAAACCGGGGTGAGCACCCCGCGGCTCGCCGTGTTCGGTGCGGCGCTGCTGGTGTTCGGCGCGATCCTGATGACCCTGTCGCGGATGGTGGCGCGACGCTGATTCCGGCCGGGTCCGCGACTCCGCGCACGGAGCGCGGGCCCGGCCGTTAGGCTCCCGGCGTGACCACCACTCGACCCGAATTGCGCGGTTTCCCCGGCGCGGTGCTCGTCATCCGCTTCCTGACCGAACTGGCGCTGCTCGCCGGTCTCGCGGTCGCCGGCGCGCGGCTCGGCGGGAACGTGTTCCTCGACATCCTGGCCGCCGTGCTGTGGCCGGCGCTGGCGGCGGCGATCTGGGGTCTCGTGATCGCGCCGCGGGCCAAGCGGCGCAGCCCGGAGCCGACGCGGTTTTTCCTGGAGTTCGGGCTGTTCGCGGTGGCCGCACTCGGGCTGATCGCGTCCGGACTGCTGGTCGCGGGCCTCGTGCTCGGCGTCGTCGGGATCGCCGTCGCGGTCGCCGTGCGGGTGTGGGCGAAGGACGGCTGAGCGGATTTCCGGCGGGGATCGCTTGTCCGGGCAGTGCCGCGATGCGCGACTGGCCGGTCGTCTGTCCACTTGGGACAGCGCAAGCCGTCGGCCCGCACCGCGCCGAGGTCAAGCCGCTGCCGGTCCTGCTTGCGCACGCCGCGCCGGTGGATGAGACTCCCGCTATGCCGAGCCCGTTCAGCGCCGAAACGGCGGAAGCGATCCAGCACGCCCGCCAGCATTCCGTCGGGGATCTCCTGCGGCGCACCGCGTTGCGCCTGCCGGACAAGCTCGCGATCGTCTCCGGGGAGCGCCGCGCGACCTATCGCGAGTTCGACGCGGCGGTCAACCGCTGCGCGCACCGGCTCGCCGAACGCGGCCTCGCGAAGGGCGACCGGCTCGCGCTGCTCAGCCGCAACTGCTGGGAGTACGCGGTGCTGGTGTTCGCCACGGCCAAACTGGGCGTGGTGCTGGTGCCGGTGAACTTCATGCTCGGCGCGGAAGAAGTCGCGTTCATCCTCGGCCACGCCGGAGTGTCCGGGCTGATCGCCGAGGACGCGCTGCTCGACACCGCGGCCGAGGCGTTGAAGCGCTCGGGTCGCACTGATGTCCTGCGCGGGCGGATCGGCGGCGAGGGCGACTGGGAGAGCGTCGCGGACTGGATCGATCAGCCCGGCGACGAAACCGCCCCGGCAGTGCTCGTCGCGGACGACGATCCGCTGCGGCTGATGTACACCTCCGGCACCGAATCGCGGCCGAAGGGCGTGCTGCTTTCGAGCCGGTCCTTGATCGCCCAATATGTGTCGTGCGCGATCGACGGCAGCATGACCGGCGACGACATCGAGGTGCATTCGCTGCCGCTCTACCACTGCGCGCAGCTGGACTGTTTCCTGTCGGTCGACGTCTATCTCGGCGCGACGAGCGTGATCCTGCCCGGCCCGGACCCGGCGGCGCTGCTGGCCGCGGTGGAACGCGAACGCGCGACGAAGCTGTTCGCGCCGCCGACGGTGTGGATCTCGCTGCTGCGGCACCCGGCGTTCGACACGACGGATCTGTCCAGCCTGCGGAAGGGCTATTACGGCGCGTCGCCGATGCCCGCCGAAGTGCTGCGCGAACTCTCGCGCCGGTTGCCGGACGTGCAGCTGTGGAACTTCTACGGCCAGACCGAAATGGCTCCGCTCGCCACGATCCTGCGTCCGCACGAACAGCTCGCGAAGGCGGGTTCGGCGGGACGGGCGTCGATCAACGTCGAGACCAGGATCGTCGACGAGGACGGCCGCGAGCTGCCGCCCGGCGAGGTCGGCGAGATCGTGCACCGCAGCCCGCACGCGACGCTCGGCTACTACGAGGACGAGGAGAAAACCGCAGCGGCCTTCAAAGGCGGCTGGTTCCACTCCGGCGACCTCGGCGTGCTCGACGACGAGGGCTATCTGTCGGTGGTGGACCGGAAGAAGGACATGATCAAGACCGGCGGCGAGAACGTCGCGAGCCGCGAGGTCGAGGAAGCACTGTACCTGCTCGACGGGATCGCCGAGGTCGCGGTGTTCGGAGTCACGCACCCGCACTGGATCGAGGCGGTGACCGCGGCGATCGTGCCGCGCGAGGGCGTCACGCTCACCGAGGACGAGATTCTCGCGCACGCCCGCGGACACCTGGCGGGCTACAAGTGCCCGAAGTACGTGGTGTTCGTGGACGCGCTGCCGAAGAACCCGAGCGGGAAGATCGTCAAGCGCGCGCTGCGGGAAGGACACGCCGGACTGGCGCAGGGGTGACGTTCTGGGCCCCTCACCCGCGGTGCCATGGCCCGATGCTGTGCTGCCGAGGCGCAGTGGTTGTCCGTGAGGGGAACCCTGGGGGAATCTGAGTCCCTCAGGGTTCCCCTCACGGACAGTCGCCGTGCCGGACCTCGTGCCGTCGGCCGGTGACAGCTTCGCCTCGATCCGCCAGCGGAGCCACCCGCTGCGAGGCTGGAATGCCGCGGTCTCACTCGGCTTTCGGCAAGTCGGTGAGGGGAAGCTTCACGGACTCAGAGTCCCTCAGTGCTCCTTCACGGACCGACGATCAAGCGAGCGTCGCCCCGTAAGCGGCGAGCACGGGTGGCAGCGGCTGGAAGAAGCTGACCTGGTCGTTCCCGCCGGACAGCACCCCGTACCCGACTCCGGCGTAGAACAACGGCCCGCCGCTGTCGCCCGCCCCGACCGGGATGTCGGTGGCGATCGTCCCGACGACCTGCTTGCCGTCGCCGAAGTTCACGGTCTGGTTGAGGCCGAGGACTTTCCCGCACGTCTTCTTCGTGGTCATGCCGCTCCGGCACACCAGCTGCCCCACCTGCGGGGTTCCCGCGCGCAGAATCCGCTGGGTGCCGCCGTCGTAGAGGTCGACCCGGCTGTGCCCGGAACCCGACGGGTCCTCGACGCGGCCGTAGTCGGTCACCGGGAAGTGGCTGTCCACGTTGCGGCCGATGTCTTTCCAGTCGAGCCCGTGTTCGGTGCAGTGCCCGGCGGTGAGGAGGTACCGGACGTCCTTGACGAGGATCGCGAACCCCGCCGAGCAGTAATACGGCTCGCGGCCAGGTCCCGGTGACACGGTGTACATCGCGTCGCCGCCGTTCACCGCCGCGGTGACCGCCGAGGGCGTTGCGGAGGCGGCCGGGCTGACCAGCAAGGCGGCCGCGATCGCGGCGATCAGCACTCCGGTCAGCTTGCGGCGCGAGCAGCGAGACATCGGCAGGTCCTTCCGTCCACATGAGACTGGCTAGGTGCGGCCCAGTCCAATGCCGAGCGGCGGGCGGCACAAACGGAGTCAGCCTGCTGGCCCGGGACTGCCTCCGAACGGGTGAAAACAACACTGGCCGGACGCCTGTCCGCACGGCAGACTGGCCCGAGCCGCGCGGCCGCCGGTGACCTGCGCGAACAGCACGAACTCCCGGGGGAGGTGTGACGTCGGCGATGTCTCACGATCCGGGAAGGGCGCCGCCGTCGTGGTGAATTTCCTTCGGGTTCTTTACTGTCACGTCGTCAAGTAACGCTGATCTGCATAGGGAACCGTTGTCCGACATCCTGTCGCCGGGCGGCGCTCCGGTTCCGGCGGCCGTTCCGGCCTCCCGGAACCTGTGGCGCGCGCTGCGGCACGACCGCTGGGCCCAGGCCAGCGCGGTCGTCATCGTGCTGGTGGTCATCACCGCTCTCGCGGCTCCTCTGCTCGCCCTGATCGAGGGCCAGGATCCGTACACGTACCACACTGAACTGCTCAATCCGGCCGACGGCACCGGCGCGGGATTCCTCGGCGGCATCAGCGGAAGCCACTGGTTCGGCGTCGAACCGCTGACCGGACGGGACCTCTTCGCGGTCGTCGCGTACGGCGCGCGCACGTCGTTCCTGATCGGACTCGCCGCGACCGCGGTGTCGATGCTGCTGGGCGTGCTGCTCGGGGCGAGCGCCGGGTACGTCGGCGGCTGGTGGGACACCGTGGTGAGCCGGGTGACCGACGTGCTGCTCGGGTTCCCGCAGCTGATCTTCATGATCGCGCTCGGCGCGGTCGCCCCGCAGTCGATCCCGCGGCCGCTGCTGCTGATCGCGGTGATCGGCCTGTTCGGCTGGCCGCGCGTGGCCCGGGTGGTTCGCGCGCAGACGCTGAGCCTGCGCAACCGCGACTTCGTCAAGGCGGCCCGGGCGCTCGGCGCGGGCGGCGCGCACGTGTTCCGCCGCGAGCTGCTGCCGAACCTGTGGGCGCCGGTCATCGTGCTGGCGACGGTGAGCATCCCGGCCAACATCGGCCTGGAAGCCGCGCTGTCGTTCCTCGGCGTCGGCATTCCGCCGCCCACGCCGAGCTGGGGCCGTTCCATCAGCGACGCGATCAACTGGGTGCAGACCGATCCGATGTTCCTCATTTTCCCCGGCGCCGCGCTGTTCATCGCGACGCTGGCGTTCAACATGCTCGGCGACGGGCTGCGCGACGCGCTCGACCCGAAGACGGCGGTGCGCCGGTGAACCGCACCCTGCGTTTCGTGGGCATCCGCCTGCTGGGCATGCTCGGCGTGCTGCTCGTGGTCAGCTTCGGCACCTTCGCGGTGTTCTACCTGCTGCCCACCGACCCGGCGTACATGTCGTGCGGCAAGCCGTGCACGCCGGAGAACCTGGCGCTGGCCCGGGAGTTCATGGGCTTCGACAAGCCGTGGATCCAGCAGTACTTCGACTTCCTGGGCGGCATCTTCACCGGCCGCACGTTCGGGACCGGCGTGACGGCGATCGTCTGCTCGGCACCCTGCTTCGGCTATTCGTTCCAGCAGAACGAACCGGTGCTGGCGCTCATCGGCGACCGGCTGCCGATCACGGTTTCGCTGGCGATCGGCGCGTCGGTGATCTGGCTGATCGCCGGCGTCGCGACCGGCGTGTTCTCCGCGCTGCGCCGCGGGAAGTTCGCCGACCGGGCCGCGATGACGGTGACGCTGGCCGGGGTGTCCGCGCCCGCGTACCTGGTGGGGCTGCTGGGAATTCTGCTGTTCGGCTTCACACTCGACGTGGTTCCGGTGAGCGGTTACGTGACGTTCGCGCAAAGCCCGGTCGACTGGGCGTGGCATCTCGTGCTGCCGTGGCTGGTGCTGGCGTTCATCAACGCCGCGGTGTACGCGAGGCTCTCGCGCGGCCAGATGCTCGAAATCATGGGCGAGGACTTCATCCGCACCGCGCGGGCGGTCGGCCTGCCGGAGCGGACCGTCGTCGGAAAATACGCGCTGCGCAACGTGTTGCTGCCGGTCGTGACGGTGTTCGCGGTCGACCTCGGCGCGCTGCTCGGCGGCGCGGTGATCACCGAGCGCGTGTTCGCGCTGCCCGGCCTCGGCGGGCTGCTCGTCGACGCGGTGCACCAGGTGGACCTGCCGGTGCTGATGGGCGTCAGCCTGTTCGCCGCCTTTTTCGTCGTCCTCGCGAACTTCGCGGTGGACGTGCTCTACGGGGTGCTGGATCCCCGCGCTCGGCTCGGTTCTTAGTCTCGGTTCGCAGGAAAGGGAACGGAAAAACCATGGATCGCAGGGGCTTCCTGAAGGCGCTGGGCATCACCGCCACGGTCACCGGGGCAGGGGCGTTCCTCGCCGCGTGCAACGCGAACGAGCAGTCCGGCGGCGGGGGCGCGGTCGCGGTGGCGTCCGGCGGGACGCTCTACATCCTCAGCGACACCACGTCGCAGCACCTCGACCCGGCGAAGAGCCAGAACCTGGCGATCACCACGATCAGCCTGATCCACCGGCGGCTCACCGCGTGGAAGACCTCCGCGGACGGCCCGGCCACCGTGGTGCCGGACCTCGCGACCGACACCGGCAGGGCGAGCGCGGACGGCAAGACCTGGACGTACACGCTCAAGGACGGCCTGAAGATGGCCGACGGCACGCCGATCACCAGCGCCGAGATCAAGTACGGCATCGAGCGGTCGTTCGATTCGGCGTTCTCCGGCGGGCTGGGCTACCACAAGAACCTGCTCGCCGGCGGACCCGACTACAAGGGCCCGTTCAAGGGCGGCGAACTGGCGTCGATCGAGACCCCGGACCCGAAGACCGTCGTGTTCCACCTGGCCCGCCCGTACGGCGACTGGCCGTGGATCGCCAGCATGCCCGCGTTCGCCCCGGTGCCGAAGGGCAAGGGCACCGACGCGACCTACGACACGAAGCCGGTCGCGTCCGGCCCGTACCAGGTCGAGTCGTACCAGAAGGGCGTGCAGGTCAAGTTCGTCCGGAACCCGAACTGGGACGCCAAGACCGACCTCGCGCGCACCGGCCTGCCGGACGCGGTCGTGATCCAGATGGGCCAGGACACCGGCGTCGTCGCGAAGCGGCTGCTGGCGAGCCAGGGCAACGACGCGTTCGCGTTCGGCTCGTCGTTCGTGAACCCGGCGCAGCTGGCGCAGATCCGCACGAACCCGGCGGCGAAGAACCAGCTCGTCACGTCGAAGTCCGGCGCGCTGGCCTACCTCGCGCTGAACACCAAGCGCGGCCCGCTGGCGAATCCCAAGGTGCGCCAGGCGTTCCAGTACGCCGTGGACAAGACCGCCTACCAGGTCGCCGCCGCGGGCAGCGCGGATCTCGCCGGTCCGATCGCCACGACGTTGATCACCGAGGGCATCGCCGGGCGCGAGGTGTACGACCTCTACCCGGCCCCGCCGTCCGGCGACGTCGCGAAGGCGAAGCAACTGCTCGCCGAGGCGGGTTTCCCGAACGGCATCGACAACCTGGACTTCCCGGTGTCGACGGCGAACAACGAGGCGGACAAGGCACAGGCGATCCAGGCCGCGCTGCAGCGCGCGGGCATCCGCACGAAGCTGCGCCCGCTCGACGACGAGGCGTGGACCACGCTGGTCACCGGCAACGACGGCACCTACGACCTGACCCTGGGTTCGTGGCAGCCGGACTTCCCGAGCGCCAACGCCAACATCGAGCCGCTGTTCGGCACCTCGGAGATCGGCAACGGCGGGTACAACGAGGCGCGCTACTCGGTGCCCGAGGTCGACGCGCTGATCGCCGAGGCGCAGGGCACGGTCGACCCGGCCGCGGCCGGGAAGCTGTGGGCGAAGGCGGACAAGCGGATCATGCAGGACTCGCCGGTGGTCCCGCTGATCTACACGCGCAATTCGTTCCTGCACGGCGCGAAGGTCGGCAATTTCGCGATCGGCGCGTTCCCGGCGTACCCGAACTACCTCCAGATGGGCCTGGCGAAGTAATCCCGTGTCCGAGCAGCTGCTGTCCCTGCGCGACGTCTCGATCCGGTTCGGCGACACTGCCGCGGTTCGCGAGGTGAGCTTCGAGGTGCACCCCGGCGAGGTCGTCGCCCTCGTCGGGGAATCCGGTTCCGGCAAGTCGGTCACCGCGCTGTCGCTGCTCGGCCTGCTGCCGGGCACCGCGACGGTGACCGGGTCCGCGGTGCTCGACGGCCGCGATCTGTACACAGTGGACGGTCCGGCGCTGCGCAAGGTGCGCGGCGGCGAGATCGGCATGGTGTTCCAGGAGCCGATGAGCGCGCTGAACCCGGTGTTCCGGATCGGCACTCAGCTCGTGGACGCGGTCCGGGCGCATCGCAAGGTGTCGCGGGCGGCCGCGCGGGAACGGGCCCGGGAGTTGCTGGAACTCGTGGAACTGGACGCGCGGCGCGTGCTGCGCGCCTACCCGCACGAGCTGTCCGGCGGGCAGTTGCAGCGGGTGGTCATCGCGATCGCGTTGATCCACGATCCGAAGCTGCTGATTGCGGACGAGCCGACGACCGCGCTGGACGTCACCGTGCAAGCCGGGATCCTGCAGCTGCTGCGGTCGCTGCGGGACCGGCTCGGCACGGCGATTCTGCTGGTGACGCACGACATGGGCGTGGTCGCGGACGTCGCGGACCGGGTCGTGGTGCTGCGCGACGGCCAGGTGGTCGAGCAGAACACCGCCGCCGGGCTGTTCGCTTCGCCGCAGGCTGAATACACGCGGGAACTGCTGGATTCGGTGCTGTCACTGGGTTCCGCTCCTGCTGGCGCGGTGCGGCCGACGTCCGCTCCTCTGGTCTCGGTGACGGATCTGGCGGTGACCTACCGGGTCGGCGGCGGCGCTCCGCCAGTGCGCGCGGTCGACGGTGTGTCCCTGACGATCGGGACCGACGAGGTGCTCGGCCTCGTCGGCGAATCCGGTTCGGGCAAGAGCACGATCTCGTCGGTGCTGACCGGTTTGGTCGCGCCGTCGGGAGGCACGGTGCAAGTCGACGGCGTGGACATCGCGCGAGCGTCGGCCCGGCAGCGGCGGGACATCCGGCGGCAGATCGGGATCGTCTTCCAGAACCCGGCCTCCGCGCTCAACCCGCGCGCGACGATCGGCGCGAGCATCGCCGAACCGCTGGTGGTGCACGGCGAACGCGGCGAGCACCGGGAGCGGGTCGCGGAACTGCTCGCCGCCGTGCGCCTGGATCCGGGCTGGAGCGGCCGGTACCCGCACGAGCTGTCCGGCGGGCAGCGGCAGCGGGTCGGCATCGCGCGGGCGCTGGCGCTTCGGCCGCGACTGCTGATCGCGGACGAGCCGACGAGCGCGCTGGACGTCTCGGTGCAGGCTTCGGTGCTCGACTTGCTGGCGGACCTGCAGCGGGAACTGGCGTTCGCGTGCCTGTTCATCAGCCATGACCTGGCGGTGGTGGAGCGGGTCGCGGACCGGGTCGTCGTGCTGCATCACGGCAAGGTGGTCGAGGAGGGCCCGGTGGCGTCGGTGCTGGGCTCGCCGCGGGAGGACTACACGCGACGGCTGGTCGCGGCGGCGCCGGTCGCGGACCCGGAACGGCAGCGGGAACGCCGGGAGGCTTGGCGCGCGCTGTCCGGCTGACCGATGAGTTTTCGGGGCGCCGGGAGTCGGTACCTCGGAAACCGACACGGAAGGCATGACATGGGAAAGCTGCTGTACTCTGCCGCGATGTCGCTGGACGGATTCATCGCCGGACCCGGCGGGGACATGGGCTGGCTCGCGCCCTACACCGAGGACGCGGCGGCGGACGAGCTGGCCGCGCCGGTCGGCGCGCTGCTGGTCGGCCGCCGGACCTTCTCCGGCGACGACCCTTATCGCGGCACCGAGGCCGAGGGCAAGGCTTTCGGCGGCTTGTGGGACGGGCCGCAGGTGGTGCTGACCCGGCAGGCCGCTCCGGCAGCGGTGCCTGGGGTGACGTTCTGCTCGTCTCTCGAGGAAGGCGTCGCGGCTGCGCGGGCGGCGGCGGGGGAGAAGACGGTGAACGTGCTGGGCGCTTCGGTCGGGCGGGCTTGTGTGGACGCTGGTTTGCTGGACGAGGTCGCGGTGATGGTGATGCCGGTGCTGCTCGGTGGCGGGGTGCGGTTGTTCGAGCGGCCAGGCCCGCCGGTGCGGCTGGAGTTGCTGGCGCAGCAGGGGACGAGTCTTCGGTATCGCGTGGTGCGTTGAGCGTCAGCGATCTTCGAACCGGGTGATCGCTTCCAGCACCGAGGTTCCCATCGAGGGACTTCCGGTGTGGCCTGCGTCGTCGATCACGACCAGTTCGGCATCCGGCCAAGCCTGGGCGAGCTGCCATGCTTTCCGCAGCGGCGCGCTCAGGTCGGCCCGGCCGTGGACGAGCGCTGCCGGAATGCCGTGCAGCAGACGGATGGGGTCGCTGGTGCAGCTGGGGACGAGTCTTCGGTATCGCGTGGTGCGCTGAGCGTCAGCGATCTTCGAACCGGGTGATCGCTTCCAGCACCGCGGTTCCCATCGAGGGACTTCCGGTGTGTCCTGCGTCGTCGATCACGATCAGTTCGGCGTCCGGCCAGGCCTGGGCGAGCTGCCATGCTTTCCGCAGTGGCGCGCTGAGGTCGGCCCGGCCGTGGATGAGCACTGCCGGGATCCCGTGCAGCAGACGGATGTCGCGCAGCAGTTGGTCGTCTTCGAGCCAGGCGTGGTGGCCGTAGTAGTGCGCACAGAGACGTGCGAGCGTGATCAGCTCGTCGTCCGTGCCCTCGCTGAACTGGCCGGTGCGGCCGCCGACCCATTCGTGCGAGATCACCGCGTCTTCCCACGCGCACCAATCCCGCGCGGCGCGAAGCTGGACGGCACGGTCCGGGCTGGCGAGGAGCTGCGAGTACCCGGCGAGAAGGTCGCCGTCCGGGTCGGGCGCGCCCGCTCGGAACGCTTCCCATTGCGCGGGCAGCAGCCGCCGGACGCCGCGGTAGAGCCAATCGATCTCGTCCGGCGACGACGTGAACGCGGCGACCAGCAGGATGCCGCTGACCCGTTCCGGATGCCGCTGCGCGTAGGCGAGCGCGAGCGTCGCACCCCAGGAACCGCCGTAGAGCAGCCATTTTTCGATGCCGAGGCGGACGCGCAGCTTCTCCATGTCGGCGATCAAGTGCCCGGTCGTCTGGTGCTCCAGGCTGACCGCCGGGTCCGCGACGTTCGGCGTGCTCCGTCCGCAGCCGCGTTGGTCGAACACCACGACGCGGAATTTCGCCGGGTCGAAGCCCGTGCGGCCGAAGCTGGTGCCGCCTCCGCCGGGGCCGCCGTGCACGCACAGGACCGGTGCGCCTTCGCCGCTGGCACGGCTGACGCACCGGAGTACTACTCTGAGTAGGTCACTGCCGACCGACTGCTCCGCGAGGTGTCCATGACCGGCTCGCCGTCCTCCTTGTCGCCCAGCCAGGTGCCGGTGGGGGTGGACCCCGACCGCCCGAGCATCGCGCGGATCTACGACGGGTTCCTCGGCGGAAGCCACCACTACGAGGTGGACCGCGCGGTGATGGAGAAGATCAGCACCGCGGTCCCCGAGGCGGTGCACATCGCCCGCGGCAACCGCGGTTTCCACAACCGCGTGCTGCGGATGCTGGCGAGCCAGACCGACATCCGGCAGTTCCTCGACTGCGGTTCCGGCCTGCCGACCGCGGAGAACACCCATCAGATCGTGCAGCGCTACCACCGCGACGCGCACGTGGTGTACGTCGACAACGACCCGGTCGTGCTCGCGCACGGGCGCGCGCTGCTGGAGGACAACGACTTCACGCACATGGTCGAGGCCGACATCTTCCAGCCGCAGGCCGTGCTGCAGAACGAAACGGTGCGCGAGTGCCTCGACTTCTCCGAGCCGATCGCGCTGCTGCACATCGGCACGATGCACCACTACGAGGGCGACGGCGCGGTCGAGGTGATGCGCGAGTACATCGACGCCCTCGCGCCCGGTTCGTACGTCGCCATGGCGCATTTCTACGACCCCGAGGTGCCGGAGCTGACCGCGGTCGCGAAGCGGATCGAGGAGATCCTGGTGTCCGGACCGCTCGGCGCGGGCCGGTTCCGCACGCGGGCGGAGATCGAGGCGATGCTGCCCGGCCTGGAGCTGCTCCCGCCGAGCCGCACGGACGGCCCCGGTTTGTCGGTCGCCGACGAATGGTGGCAGGACGGTCCTCGGCTGAAGCCGCTGAGCGACGCGGCCCGCTGTGTCGCGGGCGTGGTCGGCCGGAAGGTCTGACGGCTACGTCGTGGCGGCCGGTTGCGGGAGGTCCGCGACCGGCGCGGGCGATGAAGTAGCCGACGAGCCTGATCAGTACCGCCAACGTTCCGGCGGTGAACGGCTCGAAGGTCAGTCTGGTAAACGGCCGCGCTGAGGGCTGGGGGCGAGCACCCTCAGCGCGGCCGTTTGCCGTGGGCCGGATCCGCGGGCAGCTCAGGTCTGAGCTGACTCAGCAGCCGGTTGCCGAACCTCCGCGACCGGCGCGGGTTGCTTGCGGGCGATGAGGTAGCCGACGAGCCCGAACCCGATCAGCACCGCCAACGTCCCGGCTGTGAACAGCTCAAACGTCAGCCGCGAAACGCCCCAGGTCGCCTCGAAGTCGTACGCCACGCCGAGCGCCCGGTCCAGCACCCCCGGTGCCACAGTCTGCCAAGCCCCGAGCAGGATCCACGCGTAGATCAGCACCGAGCTGACCCACAGCCCGACCC
>NZ_PQIA01000077.1 GCF_003385235.1 Amycolatopsis circi
CTCCGGAACTGGTGATGATGGCCCGGCTGTCGTCGCGGGTCAGGATCGCGGTGAGCGGGGTCGGCAGCGTCGGATCCACCGTGAGCGCCTGGGTGTCGACGCCGCGGTCGTCGAGGATGTCGCGGACGAATCGACCGGCGGCATCGTCGCCGATCCGTCCGGCGAAGGCGACTTTCAGCCCCAGCCGAGCGGCCCCGGCGGCGGTGATCGCGGCGGACCCGCCGAGCGTGAGCGAGCCGTGGCCGACGAGGTTCTCCCTTTGCCGGAAGTCGAGGTCCTCGGTCAGCGGCCCGAGGACGACGTCGGGATTGACGTCGCCGAGCACGAGCAGGTCGAAGCGGTGCGGCATGCGTGATTCCTCGGATGACTCGGTTCAGCCTTTGAGACCGCTGGAGGTGATGGACTGGATGAACGTCTTCTGCGCGCCCAAGAACGCCAGCAGCACCGGCAGCACGGTGATGACGTTCCCGGCCATCACCGCCGCCCAGTTGGTGTGGTGCTGTCCCTGGAAGGTGGTCAGGCCGAGCTGCAGGGTGTACTGGGTGTCGTGGTTGATCGCGATCAACGGCCAGGTCAGGTCGTTCCAGGTGCTGAGGAAGGTCAGCACGGCGACGGTGCTCAGCGCGGGCCGGGACAACGGAAGCACGATCCGCACCAGCACTCGCAGCCGCGAACAGCCGTCGATCCAGGCCGCCTCTTCCAGTTCGCGCGGCAGCGACAGGAAGAACTGGCGCAACAGGAACACCGCGAACGGCGTGACCAGCGACGGAACGATCAGCGCGCCGAGCGAGTCGATGAGGCCGAGCTTCTTCATCACCAGGAACGTCGGGATCATGGTGAGCTGGAACGGCACCGCCATGGTCGCCATCATCAGCCCGAGCATCACCTTCGAACCGCGGAACCGCATGCGCGCGAACGCGTACCCGCCGAGCGAGCCGAACACGAGGTTGGCCGCCACCGTGACGACCGAGACGATCAGCGAGTTGGAGAACCAGCGCAGGAACAGCGCGTTCTCCAGCACGTACCGGTAGCCGGAGAAGTCGATGCCGGACGGCCACAGCGACGGCGGGAACCGGTTGATCTCCGCGTTGCTCATCACCGAGCTGAGCAGCAGCCAGACCAGCGGGGCCGCGAACACCAGCGCCAGCGGGGCCAGCAGCAGATGCCACGGGCTGAACGGGAGCCGCCAACGCCTGCGCTGACGGAGCACGTCGGGCAGTTGAGCTGCCGAAACCGGGGCGACGTGCGCGCGCGTGGTCATCGAACCTCCTTGTTGCGGCGCAGCAGCCGAGCGCCGAGCCCGAGCGCCAGCAGCACGACGGCGAGCACGTACGCGGCGGCGGCGCCGTATCCGGCGGTGAAGTTCTGGAAGGCTTGCTGCCAGATGAAGTAGACGATCACTGTGGTCGAGCCGAGCGGCCCGCCCTTGGTGGTGACATACGTCAGATCGAACACTTGGAGCGATTGGATCAGCTGCCACAGCGTCAGGAACGTGGTCACCGGCAGCACCGCGGGCAGGGTGACATGCCTCAGGATCCGGAATGGACCGGCGCCGTCCAGTCGTGCGGCTTCGACGAGCGACGGCGGCACGTCCTGCAGCGCGGCCAGGAAGACCACCATGCAGAATCCGGTGCCGCTCCACAGCGTGATGGCGACCAGGATCAGCAGCGCCTGCGACGGGTCGGTGAGAAACCCTTGCTGGCTCAGGCCGATCCGGTGCAGCAGCGAGTTCGCGACCCCGAATTCCGGGTCGAGGATGAACGAGAACAGGACGCCCTGCGCGGTCGCCGACAGCACGAACGGAACGAACATCAGCGTCCGGTACGCGCCGATGAAGCGCACCTTCCGGTTCAGCGCGAGCGCCAGCGCGAGGCCGAGCACGATGCTCAGCGGGACGTATAACGCCGTGTACAGCAGCGTGTTGCCGACCGCTTGGCCGAAGTGCGGGTCCTGCGCGAGCGCCGCGTAGTTGTCGACGCCGACGAACCGGGACGGGGTGACGAGGTCGTCGGCCTGGAAGGACAGGATCAGCGACCAGACCACGGGCACCAGGCCGAGGCCGATGATGACGATGACCGAGGGACTCAGGTAGGCCCAGGCGGAGGCGGTTTCGCGGCGGCGCCGGGACTTCGCCGCCGCGGCCGGAGCGACGGTGATCGGGCCGGGATGTACGGACATGGGCGGGGGTCCTAACGGGGGATGATGAGGGCGGCGTTGGCCGCGGAAGCGCAGTCGCGCATGGCGTCGGCGGGGGTCGCGCGCCCGAGCAGCACGGAGACGATCGCCGCGGCGACGGCCTGCGAAACCTGCGGGTAGGCGGGGTGGTTGGCGCGGACGTGCGAGTTCTCGAGCGACTTGACGAACACGGAAAGGCCCGCGGTGTCCTGGGTTTTGCGCTGCCACTCCGGAAGCCGCTGCGATTCGGCGCTCAGCGGGAGGCTGCCGGCTCCGACGTCCCAGACGACGTCCTGGGCCGGCGCGGTCAGCCAGCGCAGGAACGTCTTGGTCGCGGCGAGGCGGCGGTCGCCGTTGTCGAACACCGTCCAGGTGTCCGGGCCGGAGATGGTGATCGGCTTCCCGGTGAACGTGGGCAGCGGAACGATCTCGTAGTCGATTCCCGCGTCGGCGATGTCGGGCAGCTGCCACGGCCCGGTCGGCACCATCGCGATCCGGCCCGAGGCGAAGGCTTGGTACATCTGCTCGGAACCGGGTTTCGGGTCGATGTAGACACTGCGGTCGGCAGCCAGTTTCCGGATCACTTCGAGCGCTCGCACTCCGCTGTCGGCGAAGCCGATGCTGCGGCCGTCCTGTCCGACGATGGTGCCGCCGAGGTCCCAAATCATCGGCCACAGTCGCCAGACCGTGTCCTCGTCGCCCGCGCCGGGCCAGGCGGTGCCGAACTGCCCCTGGTCGCGGTTGCTCAGTTTCTTCGCCGCGTCGACGAAATCCTGCCAGAGCCAGTTTTCCTTCGGAAGCGGAACGCCGTGGTCCTGGAAGAGCTTCTTGTTGCAGGCGACGGCAAGCGAGTCGAGCATCGCGGGCACCGCGCGGACGCGCTCGTTCACGGTGACTGCATCGAGCGCGGGCTTCCAGAACTGGCCGTGCACGACGTCGCCCATGTCGGCCACCCGCGGGCTGCGGGCGATGCTGGCGAGGTCGGAGCCGAAGATGTACGCGATGTCCGGGTAGGAACCGGACGCGAGCGCCGCGGTCACCTTCTGCAGCATGGCGTCGGCGAGCACGCCGCCGCCGAGGTCGATCCGGATGTCGGGGTGCTCGCGCTCGAACGCGGCGACCAGTTGCTTGATGACTTTGAGGCCGGTGTCGTTCTGGCCGTGCCACATTTCGACGGTGACCGGGCCGGAGGTAGCGGCGGGGGCCTCGGCGCAGGCCGCGGCGGCGGGCACCAGTGCCATGGCTGCCGCGCCGCGGAGAAACCCGCGCCGGGTCAGGGTTCGCACGCGCATGGGAGTGTTTTTTCCTTCCCTTGCGCTAGCGGTGCGGGCGGGGACGGCGGGAGAACGAGGTCATCTGCGGTTTCCTTCCGGCGGGGAGAAATGAGCGGCTACCGTTTCGGGCAGGGGAGGGATATCGATCGGCACGGAGCCGGAACGCAGGGATTGCGTGGCGAGCGCGCCCGCCGCCACGGCTTCGCGAGCGGCGATCGGCGAAATTTCCGGCGGGTCGCCGTGCACCACGTAACGCAGGAACTCCGTCATGGTAAGGAGATCCGCGTCCTCGTGTCCTGATGCGACACCGTCGATCGGGTGCTCGCGGTCTCCGTCCAGAGACCACTCGCGGCGGCGATTCCACACTTTCACCACGCCGCCGCCGGTATCGCCGAAGTTCTCCGCGCGGCCTTCGGTGCCGATCACGGTGTAATTGCGCCAGTAATCGGGAGTGAAGTGGCATTGTTCGTAACTGGCGAGCACGCCGCTGTCGAGTCGCATGTGGACCATCGAGAGGTCTTCGACGTCGACGACCGGGTTGAGGCCGGTTTGTGCGGCGGGAGGCCAGTTGTCGAAGGAAAACCAGTCGTCGGCGAGCCGGTCGCCCTGGCCGCTTCGGTCGGTGATGGCGCCGTAGACGGCCAGCTCGCCCATCGCGGTGACGCGGCGGGTGAAGCCGCCGCCGAGGTAGTGGATGACGTCGAGGTCGTGGCTGGCTTTCTGTAGCAGCAAGGAGTTCACGCGGCTGCGATCGGCGTGCCAGTCCTTGAAGTAGTAGTCGCCGCCGTTGCCGACGAAATGGCGGCACCACACGGCCTTCACCTCGCCGATCTCGCCGCGCGTCACGACGTCGCGCAGCGCGCGGACGACGGCTGCGTGCCGGAAGTTGTGTCCAATGTAGAGCGGAGTACCGGTTTCCTGTGCGGCGGCCAGGACCGCGTCCGCGTCGGGAAGCGTTGTGGCGAGCGGTTTTTCGAGGTACACCGCCACTCCGGCGCGGAGGAGGTCGACGGCGATCTCGGCGTGCGTCCAGTCCGGCGAAGTGACGATCGCGGCGTCGACCAGGTTCGCGAGTTCCTGGTGCCCGGGCACGATCTCGATGGCGCCGAACATCTCGCGCGCTCGAGCCCGGCCGCGTTCGTCCGGATCCGAAGCGGCCGCGATCTCCGCCGTGATCCCGGATTCCGCCACGTGCCGGGCGATCTCGGCCCGCAGGCCGACTCCGACCCCGCCGACCCGCAGCACCCCGGGATTCACCACGTCGCCACCTCACCTCTGCGTGATATTGATCTGCATGATGGCAAATCAATCATAAATGCGCAATGGGTGGCGGGTTCGCTCATCCGGCGACGACGAGCTTCACGGAGGCCGCGGCCAGGTCGGCGGCGAACGGGGCGGGCACCTCGGCGTCGGTGACCAGGACGTCGATCGCGTCGAGCCGGCAGATGCGGGCGAACGTGGCCTTGGCCAGCTTTGTCGCGTCCGCCACCACGATCACGCGCCGCGCGACCTGGCTGAAGTGCCTGCTGACCTCGGCTTCTCCTTCGTGCAGCGTGGTCGCGCCGTACTGGGCGCTCAGGCCGTCGACGCCGAGGATCACCGTGTCCAGCGCGAACGCCGAGAGCCCGTCGGAGACGAGCGAGCCGACCAATTCGTAGGACTGCCGCCGCGCGACGCCGCCCGTCACGACGATCTTGACCTGCGCGCGCACGGAGAGTTCATAGGCGATGTTGAGCGCGTTGGTGACGACGGTCAGTCCGGTTTCGCCGTCCGCGCGGACGAACCGCTCGCTCTTGCCCAGCGCGCGGGCGACCTCGGTGGTCGTGGTGCCGCCGTTGATGCCGACTGTTTCGCCTGGTCGCACGAGGTCCGCGGCGCACGCGGCGATCGCGGTCTTGGCCTCGGCCTGCCGGGCGATCTTGTACTGCAGCGGCAGCTCGTAGCCGGTGCCCAGCGCGGCGGCCCCGCCGTGGGTGCGGGTGATCAGCCGCTGGTCGGCGAGGATCGAGAGGTCCCGCCGCGCGGTCGCGGGGGAGATGCCGAGCGCGTCGCCGATCTCCGCGATCGTGACGTTGCCCCGTTCGCTCACTAATTCGAGCAGGGCGTTCAGGCGTTGCTGGGGCGTCATGCCGGGTCTCTCGTTCCTGGTCGGAGGCGGGTCGGCGCTCATCCTAAGCGCCGCCCCGCCCGACTTGGTGATTGAAACTGCACTAGAACGCATAGACCAATCAAAAACACTCAAGTATGGTGACGATCGCGATCATGCTTCCCGCCCTGGATCGAAAGGCCTCCATCCCGTGTCCTCCCTTCCGGATGCCCCCGGCTCCTTCGTGGCCGCCGAACTGGATTCCCAGCCCGAGATGTGGCGCGCGGCCGCCGCCCTCGCGCCGTCCGCCGCCCTGCCCCAGCCGGGCGAACGAGTGGCGGTCGTCGGTTGCGGCACCAGCTGGTTCATCGCGATGAGTTACGCCGTCGCCCGCGAACAACGCGGCCACGGGGTCACCGACGCCTTCGCCGGCTCCGAATATCCGGCGTCGCGCGAATACGACCGCGTCGTGGCGATTTCCCGCTCCGGCACCACGACGGAGATCATCGACCTGCTCACCGCCATGACCGCGCAGCGCACCGTGCTGATCACCGCGGTCGGCGACAGCCCCGCCGCCGCGGTCGCGGACGAGGTCGTCGAACTTTCCTTCGCCGACGAACAATCCGTCGTGCAGACCCGGTTCGCCACCACCGCGCTCGCCCTGCTGCGCGCCGGTCTCGGCGACGACATCGAACAGCTCGCCTCGGCTTGCGCACAGGCTTTGGCCGAACCGATCGACGACCTGCTCGACGCCGAACAGGTCACCTTCATCGGCCGCGGCCCCGCCGTCGGCTTGGCTTGCGAAGCCGCGTTGAAAACCCGCGAGGCCGCGCAATTCTGGGCCGAGTCCTATCCCGCCATGGACTACCGCCACGGCCCGATCGCGATCGCTCAGCCGGGCCGTCTTGTCTGGTCGCTGGGCTCGCCGCCCGCCGGACTCGCGGACGACGTCGCCCGCACCGGCGCGCGATTCGTGCACCACGACCTCGACCCGCTCGCCGCACTCGTGGTGGCGCAACGCTTCGCCGTCGCACTGGCCGCCCGGCGCGGCCTGGACCCGGACCGCCCGCGCTCGCTGACGCGCTCGGTGATCCTCATCTGATGATCGTCGCCCTGACGCCGAACCCGGCCATCGACGTCACCTACCGGGTCGGCACCCATACGCCCGGGGACACGAACCGGGTGTTGGAGGTGCAGCGACGGCCGGGCGGCAAGGGCGTGAACGTCGCCCGGGTGCTGGCCGCGCTGGACGTCCCCGTCCGGGCAGTGCTTCCGTTGGGCGGCGACGCGGGCCGGTGGCTCGGCTCCGCGCTGGATGTCCCGTTCGACGCCGTCCCGATCTCCGGCGAGAACCGCACCACCGTGACGGTCACCGGGGACGGCCACCCGACCGTCTACACGGAACCCGGCCCGGAAGTGTCCGAGGCGGAATGGACCGCTTTCGGCGGGCGTCTGGCGCGATGCCTTCCTGGCACCGGACTGCTGGTGGTTTCCGGCTCGCTGCCCCGCGGCGCGTCGCCGGACCTAGTCGCCGATTGGGTCCGCATCGCCCGGGACGCCGGAGTGCGAACGCTGGTCGACGCGTCCGGCCCGGCCCTGGTGGCCGCCGCCCGGGCCGGTGCCGTGGTGAAGCCGAACCAAGCCGAACTGCTCGCTGCGACCTCCGCCGCCGACGAAGCTGCCGGTGCCGCAACGCTTCTCCGCCTCGGCGCGCAGCTGGTCGTCGTCTCGCGCGGAGCCGACGGCATCGCCGCCTACACCGGTCACAGCGTCCTGTCCGTGCCCGCCATCCCCGGCGTGCACGGCAACCCGACCGGCGCCGGAGACGCCGCCACCGCCGGTCTAGCCGCCGCGCTAACCACCGGTCGCCCCCTGCTCGAAGCCCTCCGCACCGCCGCCGCCCTGGGCGCCGCAGCCGTCCTACGCCCCGTCGCGGGCGAGGTCGATCTGCCCGCCTACCACCGATTCCTGAACGGAGCCCCCGCATGATCACCCGCCCCGACCTGCCCCGGCTGCTGGCCGCCGCCCGCGAGCGCGGTTCTGCCGTGGGCGCGTTCAACGTGATCATGCTGGAACACGCCGAAGCCATCGCCGAAGGCGCGGAACAGGCCGGTTTGCCGGTGGTGCTGCAGATCAGCGAAAACTGCGTCCGCTACCACGGCAGCCTGGCCCCGATCACCGTGGCGTCCCGGGAAATCGCCCGCAGCGCGGCCGTCGACGTGCTGGTGCACCTGGATCACATCGAAGACCCCTCGCTGATCCGCGAGGGCATCGCGCTGGGCGTCGACAGCGTGATGTACGACGGATCGCGCCTGCCGTACGCGGAAAACCTGCGCACGACCCGCGAAATCGCCGACCTGTGTCACGATGCGGGCGTGGCAGTGGAAGCGGAACTCGGCGAAGTCGGCGGCAAGGACGGCGTGCACGCCCCCGGCGCCCGCACCGACCCCGCCGAAGCCGCAGACTTCGTAGCCGCAACCGGAGTCGATGCGCTGGCGGTGGCAGTCGGTACTTCCCACGCGATGGTGGAACGGACCGCCCAGGTGGACCGTTCGCTGGTGACGAGGCTGCGAGATGCGGTACCGGTGCCGCTGGTATTGCACGGCTCGTCAGGACTGTCCGACGAAGAACTGCGCGGCGCCGTGGTGAGCGGGATGGCGAAGGTTAATATCTCAACGCATCTCAATGGCCTCTTCACGCGCTCGGTGCGGCAGTTCCTGAAGGAACAACCGGAGGCGGTGGACCCGAGGAAGTACGTCCGGCTGGGGCGGACGGCGGTGGCTTCGGAGACTGCCCGGCTTCTGCGACTGCTCGCCGGTTGAGCTGGTCGTTGTTCACCGCAGCCGGCCGTCGATGCTCCACAAGCCGTAGCTCCAGAGCGTGGACGGAAACATGCCGGTCGTGCTTGTGGTGACGACCGCGGTCAATGAGTTCGTGTCCGGAAGCATTCCGAATACGTTGCGGACGAGGCCGGGATTGTGGTTGCGAGCGAAGCCGGTCGTTTGAGGACCGATCAGGCCTTCCTTGCGCCATCTTCCGCCGCCGTTCCAGATGCTGCTTCCCTCGATGCTGACGATCTCGACCTGGCTGGAGATATAGGTCGGCGCGTCCTTCGGGTAAGAGCCTGCTTCGCGAATGGCGTAGAACGCGCGCCGACAAGGACACAGAACGGGTGGCGGACGGGCTGGCGGTTGTCGACCTCTGAGGGGGCGAAAGTCCGGCAGAGCCGGTGCTGCGGGCGGACACTGTGAGATCTCAACGCTGCCGGAGCGGGCGGCGTTGAGATCTCAGCAAGCTGCGATAGTGCTGGACGACCTGCCTCAACCCGCCGAAGCGGACTTCTCGGCCGGATGCCGCCGAACCGCCTCGCTGGTGCCCGTCGCGAGATGGGCCAGCACCAGTCGTTCCACCCGCTCGACATCCCGGTCCACGATGGCCTCGTACAGCAGTTCGTGCTCTGCCGCCACGGCTTCCAGGTCGTCGTGCTGGCCGAGCAGCCATCGCATCCGGCTGCGCAACGTCCGCTCCAGTTCGCCGAGCAGTTCGTTCGCCGACAGCGACGTCACGACCTCGTGGAAGTCCGCCGCCGCGCGACGTGCCGACACCGCGTCGCCGGCGCGGGCGGCGCGCAGTTCCGTGTCCAGCACTTCCCGCAGCCGCGCCAGGCCTTCGCGGGTGCGGCGTTGCGCGGCGAGCCGGAAAGTAAGGCCCTCGAAGGCCGTGCGCACCTCGTTGAGGTCCGCGACGTCCGACGCGGTGAACTCCCGCACCACCGACCACGACCGCGGCCGCGGCGTCACCAGGCCCTCGTTTCCCAGCGCGCGCAACGCATCCCGCACCGGCACCCGGCTCACGCCCATCTCCGCGGCCAGATCCCGTTCGACCAGCTTGCTTCCGGGAGCCCGCGTGCCGTCGAGGATCTCGTTGCGCAGCCGTTCCGTCACGCGCTCCGATTCCGAGGCGAAACCCGGCTCCATCCGATCCCCTCCCGCCGCCGTCACCGACAGTGCCGGCGAACCTGCTCCCAGGTTCCCGGAAAAACCCGCGCCCGGCAAGGTCTGGCCGCCAGGTTCCGCCGTTTGGTATACCTAAATGCACCGACGGAAGGAACCCGATGCGTACTCGCTGGCGTGCGCGCCATGTGCTGGCCCACCGGAACGGACAGCACGTCCTGCTGGAAAACGGCGAGGTCGTGTGGGAGGACGACGTGGTCTCCTACGTCGGCCCGCGGTATGCCGGAACGGCCGATCGGGACGTCGACCTCGGCGAATCGCTCATTCTCCCGGGCCTGATCGACCTCGACGCGCTGACCGATGTGGACCATCTCGTCCTCGATTCCTGGGCCACGGCGGACCGTGCGACCGGACTGCAGTGGTCCGAGGACTACTTCGCGAACCGCCGCCATGACGTCTTCACGCCGGAAGAACGGCAGACCATTCGCGAGTACGCGCTCGTTCAACTGGCGCTGCACGGCATCACGACGTTTATGCCGATCGCGTCGGAGGTCCATTCGTCGTGGGCCGAGCCGTACGAGGAACTCGTCGCGATGGCGGACTTTTCGCGGAACCTCGGGCTGCGCGGATATCTGGGCCCTGCTTACCGTTCCGGCGTCAATGTGGCCACTGTGGACGGTACGCGCACGGTCGCTTTTGACGAGAGTCGCGGAGAGGAGGGACTAGCCGACGCGCTGCGGTTCCTCGACCACGTAACGGAACTGGACGATCCGCTCGTCAACGGCGTTCTGCTGCCTTGCCGCATCGAAACTCTCACCGAAGACCTCATGCGCGCCACCGCCGACGCGGCGCGACAGCGCGATGTCTTGGTACGGCTTCACTGCCTGCAAGGCGTGTTGGAGCGGGAGCTGATCCTGGACCGTTACGGCGTAACGCCACTGGAAATGCTCAAGCGCACCGGCCTGCTCGGCGACCGGCTGCTGATCCCGCACGGTCAGGTGCTCGACCGCCATCCCGACGTCTACGGCGAAGACCGCGGCGACGTCGCGACATTGGCCGCAGCCGGTGCGTCCGTGATCCACTGTCCGCTCACGTCCTTCCGCTATGGCCACGCCCTGCGTTCCTTCCGCGACTACCGCGAAGCGGGCCTGAACCTGTGTCTGGGCACCGATTCCTTCCCGCCGGACCTGGTGCGCGGCATGGACGTCGGCGTCCATCTGGCGAAGGTGATGGACAACCGCGCCGACGCGGCCCCGGCCGAGTGGTACGTCGAAGCCGCGACGCTCGGCGGCGCCCGCGCACTACGCCGCGACGACCTCGGCAAGCTGGCTCCGGGCGCGCAGGCCGATCTCGTCGCGTTCCACGTCGGCGACCTCCGCGACGGTGTGCGGGACGACCCGATCCGTACGTTCCTGCTCAGCGGAACCGGCCGCCAGGCAACACATTCCGTCGTCGCGGGCCAGCCGGTGCTGGTGGACAGGCACGTGCCCGGCGTCGACGAGCAGGACCTCCGCCGCCGCGCGCAGGCGTTGTTCGAGAAGATGCGCGCCGCGTATTCGGAGCGGGACGTCGAACGCCGGACCTCAGCAGAACTGTTCCCGCCCACTTTCCCAGCGTTCCAGCCGTAACCGCTGATGTCCGTGAGGGGAACCCTGAGGGAATCAGAGTCCCTCAGGGTTCCCCTCACGGACCGGGGCTATCGCCGCGAGACGACAGCCCCGCCCTTCACCACGAGCCGCCGCGGAGGATGGGACACGACCGCTTCGGCCGGGTAAACCGCGTCCACGAGGAAGAAATCAGCGTGGTCGCCGATCTGCAGGCCGTAATCCTTGAGCCGTAACGCTTTCGCGCCGCCGTACGTCGCCGCGTGCAGTGCGAGTTCGATCTCCGGGTCGGTCCGGAACGAACTGCGGTACGCCAGGTGCATGGTGCGCGTCAGCATGTCGCCGTCGCCGTACGGCCCCCACAGATCGCGGATGCCGTCGTTGCCGCACGCGGCATTCGCGCCCGCTGCCCGCATTTTGGCCAGCGGCGGCACCGGCCGGTCGTACACCGCCGCGGTGGTCAGCGTGATCTGCTGCTCCGCGAGGCCTTCGATCAGCCGGTCCTGCTGCGCGTCCGGGATGCCGCAGATGCCGAACGCGTGTCCGATCGCGACTTTCCCGGCGAGGCCGAGCGCCTTCGTCCGTTCGATGATCAGCTCGATTTCCCAGGCTCCGAGCGGACCTTCGTCGTGCAGGTGCAGGTCGACGCCACACCCGTGCCGGGCGGCGATGTCGAAGATCGCGTCGAGATGTCCGCGCGGGTCGCGGTCGTAGCCCGCCGGGTCGATGCCGCCGACGTTCTCTACGCCGGACGCCACGGCCCGCTCCAGCAGTTCCAGCGTGCCGGGCCGGGTGAGCAGGCCGCCCTGGGGGAAGGCGACCTGCTCGACGGTGACCCGGCCGCGATGCCGCGCCGCCGCCTCCCGCACCGCCTCGATGCCGGACAGCCCGAGTTCGGGGTCGACATCGGTGTGCGTGCGGACGAACGAAGTGCCGTTCGCGATCATCGCGTCGAGCAGCGCGGCCGCGGGCTCGGGCGAGGGAAGCCCGAATTCCTTGCGGCGGCGCTGTTCGTTCGAGATCCGGTCGGCGAGGACCGAACCCGAGGTGTTCGGCACCCAGGGGAGGCCCCAGAGGGTCTTGTCGATATGGCAATGGGCGTCGACGAGGCCGGGCAACAGCAGCGCGCCGCCGCCTTCCTCCACTGGGACGTCCGCGTCGGTCGGCCCGAACCCGGCGATCCGGCCGTCGCGCACCAGCACGTCCGTCGGATCGCCGCCGCCGGGCCGGACGTTGCGCAGCAACAGGTTCACGCGACGCCCTCCACGGCTTCGGCCCGGACGGTCGGCTCGCGCCGCTCGGAGGTGGCGAGGCTGACGCCGACCGTGAGGACGGCGTTGACGATGATCGCGAGCAGGCCTGGATTGAGGCCCCACAACGTGTTCTTCGACGCGAGGACCGTCCACGCGACGATCGCGACACCGACCACGAGCCCGGTCGCCGCGCCCGTCTTGGTCAGCCGCCGCCACACCAGCCCCAGCACGATCGCCGGGAAGAACTGGGAGACGCCGTTCTGCCCGGTCAGCAGCAGGTTCACCAGCAGCGCCGGCTGGAAGATCGCGAACAGCAGCGCCACCGCGGTCACCACGACGACCAGCCCGCGCGACAGCCGGAACACGCCCAGTTCGGAGGTCTTCGGCCGCAGAACGCCCTGGTAGACGTTGCGGGCCAGCAGCGTCGCGGACTGCAGGAGCAGCAGGCTGATCGGCACGATCGCGGCCAGCGCGCCCGCGCCGCCGACGAGGCCGACCACCCACGACGGCATGGTCTTCACGGTCAGCGAAAGCAGCGCGCCGTTGGTGGCGCTGCCCTTCAGCCCCGGCACGACGAGCATCGCCGCGAAGCCGACGAACAGCGTCAGCGCGATCAGGATCTGGTACAGCGGAAGGTAAATCGCGTTGCGGCGGATCGTCTGCTCGGACTTCGCGGTGTACATCGCGGCGAGTGCGTGCGGGAACATGAAGAACGCCGCGCTCGTGACGAGCAGGGTCGACATCATCCACGGCACGCCGAGCGGGCTGCCCGGCGCTGGTACGCCGAGGAAGCCGGGGTGCTGTGCCTGCACGGTGTCGATGAGATGCCCGAAGCCGCCGAAGTAATGCACCGGAATCGCGATGCCGACGACCAGCACGGTGCCGATCAGCAGGATGTCCTTGAGCACCGACACCCACGCGGCGGCCTTCATGCCGGACGCGTAGACGAACACCGCGATCAGCACCACCGCGAGGACCATGCTGGTGACCCGGTTGATGCCGGTCGTCGTCTCGACGATCTGGCCGAGGCCGAGCAGCTGCGCCTCGATGTAGGGGATCATGAACGCCACGCCGACGATCGCGGTCAGCGCGCCGAACCACGGGCTGCGGAACCGGTGGGTGAAGAAATCCGCTTGCGTGACAAGGTTGTGCTTCTTCGCGTACCTCCACAATGGAGGGAGGAAGAAGTACGACAGGACGAAGGCGCACGTGCCGTAGCCGGCGATGTAGAACGCCGCGCCGCCGTTGGCGTAGGCGAACCCGGAGGCGCCGAGGTAGGTGAAGGTCGAGTAGGTCTCGCCCGCGGCGAGGACCCAGAACAACAATGTCCCGTAGGACCGGCCGGCGACCGTCCACTGTTCGAGGTTCATCTGCTTCCGGCCGCGCGCGGCCAGTCCGATGACCACGGCCAGCGCCACCACGGCCAGCGCTACCACCGCGCCCGCGTTCATCGCTGCTCCTGCTCGGTTTCGGCGGCGCTCGGGCGCCGGATGCGGTCGGCTACGCCGAGGAAGACGGGCGTGAGGGCCACCCAGAGGAGGATCCAGAACCCGATCTCGGGCAGGAACCAGATCCGGCCGTCGCCGCTGAACCAGGGCAGGCCGCCGATCATCGCCACGTAAGGGGTGAAGGCCACCGCGGCCACCACTGCGGAACGCTTCATCGCGCACACCCTTCGTTGTTTGGTATACCATAAGCGCGGCTGGTGGCGGGTTGTCAAGGGTGCGGCCGGGAACGATGCGGGCTCGCGACCGTTCCGGGCCGGTGGGTGGCGGTTGATGTGCTGGTGGTGGCAGGGAGCAGCGAAGCGCGCCCTGGTGACGGTCGGTGCGGGCTCTTGGCTGTTTGTCCGATTTGGACGCGACAGGGTTCGGCTGCGGCGTCCGGCTCGCGCTTTGGTAGACCGGATCGCCTGGGTAAACCGGTCGCCGGTGCTTTCTCCTGGCGGCTACCGTGCCGTCGAAAGGGGGACACAATGGACAACCCGACGACGGAGCTGTGGCGCCCGACCGGCCCGGCCGAACTGGAGCTGGTGCGCCAGTCCGGCTGTCGCGCGTGGCCGCCGCGGCTGCCGGAACAGCCGATCTTCTATCCGGTGCTGAACGAGGACTACGCGGTGAAGATCGCGCGGGACTGGAACGTCCGGTACGACGGCACCGGTTATGTGACCCGGTTCCGCGTCGAAACGGCGTTCCTGGACCGCTATCCGGTGCAGCAGGCGGGCGGCGAGACGATCCTGGAGCTGTGGGTTCCGGCGGAGGAACTGGCGGAGTTCAACGCGCACCTGGTCGGGGAGATCGAGGTCGTGCACGAGTTCCGCTGAGCGGTGGGCTCGTGAGTGGCAATCCCGGTTCTAACCGGGATTGCCACTCACGAGCCCGGCGGACAGCCCGCGGAAACACCGGACCGCCAGCTCGACCGGTGCCGCCTTCTCGTCCGTCCCCGCCCAGATCTCCAGCGAAATCCGGATCGCGTCCGTCGCCGCGGCCGCGACCAGATGCACCGTCACCTCGTCCGTCTCCGGAGCCAACCGCGCCAGCACCGGCCGCAAGCGGGTCTCGGATTCACCGTTCACCCGGTGCCAGACCGCAGCCAGCGCCGAATCGTCCCCGCTAGCGGCTCGCAGCAACCCGCGCGTCCAGGTGAACTCCTGGGTGGCGTCGGCGGCGGAGATCGTCTTGTGGATGGCATCCTCGACCGCCTGCAGCAGCGGCGTCCCCTCCGGCGTTGACGCGAGGTGTTCCCGCCACGAATCGGCGCCGACGACCAGCAGCGGCGCGACCGCGTCCTCTTTGGTGCGGAAGTAGCGGTAGAAGGTGCGCGGCGCGACGCCCGCCGCGGCGGCGATCGCTTCCGCGGTCGTCCCCTGTGCGCCATGCTCGGTGAACAGCCGCGCGGCGGCACGGGCGATGTCGAGTTGCGTCGCCGCTTTGCGCCGTTCGGTCAGGGTCGGGGTCTTTCCGCTCACCACGGCCACGCTACCCGATCACTGCCAATAGTGCCCGTTTCGCCAGAGTGGCACAGTCTGCCAGTAAGGCGTAACGTGACGGCTGGAGAAAGGAGCGGACCATGAACCGTTACGAAGGACGCCGCGTGCTGGTCACCGGAGCTGGTTCGGGCATCGGGCAGGCGACGGTCCTGCGGATGCTGGCCGAGGGCGGGCGCGTCGTCGCCGCTGACGTGAGCGAAGCGGGCCTGGCGGACACTGTCGAGAAGGCCGGCGACGCGGCGGACCGGCTGGGCACTGTAGTGGTGAACGTCGCCGATGAAGCGTCGGTCAAGGCCGGAGTCGCGTCGGCCGTCGAGCAGCTCGGCGGGCTGGATGCGGTCGTCAACGCCGCGGGGATCCTGCGATCGGCGCACACCCACGAGATGCCGGTCGAGGCGTTCGAGCAGGTGCTGCGCGTCAACCTGGTCGGCACGTTCCTGGTGATCCGCGAGTCGATCCCGGCGCTGCGCGAGGGGTCCGCGCCCGCGGTGGTGAACTTCAGTTCGACGTCGGCGATGTTCGCGCACCCCTACATGGCGGCGTACGCGGCGAGCAAGGGCGGCATCCAGTCGATGACGCACGCGCTGGCGTCCGAATACGCGAAGGACGGCATCCGGTTCACCGCGGTGCAGCCCGGTTCGATCTCGTCGGGCATGACCGACGGCAGCGGCAAGAGCAAGCAGAGCGTCGGCCCGGGCTTCCCCGAGGACGCCGATTTCACCCTGCTCGGCAAGCTGCTTCCCGCGCTGGGCCAGGGTTTCGCCGGTCCGGAGACGGTCGCGTCGGTCGTCGCGATGCTCGCCAGCGAGGACGCCGCGTTCATCACCGGCACCGAGGTCCGCATCGACGGCGGCACGCACTTCTGATGCGCGTTTTGTTCAAGAACTGACGGGCCGCCGGGCCGTAGCTTGGCGGCATGACAAAGTTCCTGAGCGGGCGATGCGAGGTGCCGCGGTGATCCTCGTGACCGGCGGACTCGGCATGATCGGCGCGCACACGGCCCGGGCGCTCGCCGATCTCGGACAAGACGTGCTGGTCACCGGGCACCGGCGGACGGACGTCCCGTCGTTCCTCGAGGGCCGGGTCGCCGTGGAGACGCTCGACGCGACCGACCGGGGCGCCTTCCTCGCGCTCGGCGACCGGTACGACATCAGCGCGATCGTCCACCTGGTGGGCAGCATCCCGGGAGACGATCCGGTCGCGTTCTTCCGGACCGACCTGGCCGGGCTGACCAACGCCCTCGACGCGGCCCGCGCGTGGAAGGTGCGGCGGTTCGCGGTCGCGAGCAGCCTCGGCGTCTACATCGGACGCGACGAGCCGTCCTGGCACGAGGAGCTGCCGCTGCCGACCGCGGATCTGCCGCATCTGATCGTGGCGTTCAAGAAAGCCGTCGAGCCGCTGACGACGCACAGTCTGCAGGGGAGCGGTGTCGAGCCGGTGGTGCTGCGGATCGGCACGGTGTGGGGGCCGCTGGTCGACCCGGAGTCGCCCTTCTTCCCGATTCCGTCATATCTCAACGCGGGGCTGTGCGGTGTCACGCCGCGCTCGCTGGTCGCCGACGAGGGGTTCGACTGCTGCTACGCGCCCGATGCAGGCCGTGCGATTGCATTGTTGATGACGACGTCTTCGCTGAAGCATCAGACGTACAACGTGTCTAGCGGGCAGCCGGTGACGAACCGGGAGTTCGCGGAGGCGCTGGCGGAGATTGTGCCGGGTGTTCCGGATCAGCTGCAGCCCGGCGGGGAAACTGGGCCGTATCTGGATATTTCGCGGCTCCGGGAGGAAACGGGCTTCGCGCCGGAGTTCGACGTGCGGGCGGCGGTGGCGGATTACGCGGCGTGGCGGAAGACGAATCCGCGCTGAGAAGCGACTGGCCACAGTGGACGGTCCGGGCGGCGGTGCGAGAATGGCGGGATGGCAGCAGAACAGGGCGTCGAATCCGAGACGGACCGGGTCGTCCGGCAGCTCCGGGACGAGATCCTGGACGGGGTGCGCAAGCCGGGCAGCAAGCTCGTCGAACGGGACCTCGCCGCGGACCTGGGCGTGAGCCGCGTTCCGGTGCGGGACGCGCTGAAAGCGCTGGTCGCGGAAGGCCTGGTCACGCCGCGGCCCCGGACGTGGGCGGTGGTGCGGGAGTTCACCGCGAGCGACATCGCGGACCTGCAAGAAGTGCGCGCCGCGCTGGAAGTCCTGACGTTCAAACTCGCGGCGACCCGCCATTCGCGCGCCGGACTGGACCGGCTCCGCGCCGCCCTGGACGAGGAGACGGCCGATGCTTCTGCCGGGGACGCGGTGACGGCGCATCGCGCGGCGGCCGACTTCCACGAGGCCGTGACGGCGATGGCGGGGAACGAGCTGCTCAACGAACTGGAGCTGACGCTGCGCAGCCGGATGCGGTGGTTGCTTGGGCAGCACGAGGACCTGGAGCGGGTGGCGGGGGAACACCGGGAGCTGTACGAGGCGATTGCCCGGCGGGACGTGGACACCGTTGAGGCGCTGCTGATGGAGCACATGGAGAGCGGACGGCATTTGCGCGGGCTGGGGCGCGGCGAAGACTGACCCTGGGCAACTGCCTGCGGGCCGGGAGTTGCCGATTCCCCAGGGGCGCAAAAAGATCGAGCGCTGCTGCGGGTGGGGGCAAGTCATCGCCGCGTGCGGCCAAGAGCCGCGCGCTCCGCGCAGGCGGAGGGCGATCCGACAGCGGGAATCGACGCCGGTCCGGACAGCCAGCGGCGGCCGGTTCGCTCGGCGATGAGCTGGGGCGAGAGCGGCTGCGGAATGCCCACAGCCGGACGGGCCGCGACCGGCCGAACCGAGACCGCCGGGCGGCATCGAGACCTCCGCCCGGCGGGTGCGGTGCTGGCTTCGGCTTCGTCCGGATGAGCTGGTTTCCCGGCTTTTCCGGCCGGAGACACCCTTTTTCGCTCAGTTCGTGTGCGAGATCTCGATGTAGTGCTTGCCGTTCATGGGAATGCACTCGGCACCGTCCACAGTGGGGTCCGGCGGCAATGCACGCAGAGCGTGAACGCAATCGTCCGGGGTTTCGTACGGGCCTTTGTACTCGAGGTGGCTGGCGAACGCGGTGCCGCTGAGCAACAGAGAACCGCCGGTGGCGGCGACGCAGACGGCAGCGGTGGCCCAGAATTTCCGCATGGTCATTTCGAGCGATCCCTCCGGTTGCGGCGATCGTGCTGACCGCCTCATCACCATCCCTACCCTCCTGAATTCGCGCCGAACCAGTCGTTGCCTGTTCGGCTAAAAGGAATTGCTCGAACGGGCATCGGACGCAACCCCTTGCCGGAACGGCAAGTTTCCGTGCCATCGCCGGGCTGGGTGGCGAAACTGGGCCACATGATCACCGCATCCCGGCTGGTGCCTCGCTCTGTCGCGGCGTTTGCTCTGTCCCTCTTGCTCACCCTCGGCACCGTGGGCTGTTCCACCCCTCCCGCCGAGCCCTACGCCGTCGCCACCCAGAACGACCCCGCGTTCGAGGGCGCTTTCCGGCACGAGTTCGCTGACGTCAACGGCGTCCGCATGCACTACGTCACCGGCGGGAGCGGGAGCCCGGTCGTCCTGATCCACGGCTGGCCCCAGACGTGGTACGGCTGGTGGCCGGTCATGCCCGCTCTCGCGAAACACCACACCGTGTACGCGATCGACCTTCCCGGGCTGGGCGACAGCACCGGTTCCCCGAGCGGCTACGACAAAGCCACCCTGGCGCGTTATGTGCACACCCTGGTCGTTGATCGGCTGAAGATCCGGGACGCGGCCGTTGTCGGACATGATTTCGGTGCTGCGGTGGCGTTTCAATACGCGAGCCAATTTCCTGGCGACACCGCTCGTCTAGGCTATTTCGACCTGCCGTTGCCTGGTCCCGCGATCAATGCGGCTACTTACCGGACATTGAGTTGGCATATCGCCTTCCATTCTCAGCGGCGGGTTCCCGAAGCGGTGGTCGGTGACGATGTCCGCGAATACCTGGCGCTGTTCTACCCTCAGGTTTCCTTTGGCGGTACGGCTTTCGGCGGCACCTCGGAGCGGTCTCCGTTCACGGACGCGGAGGTCAACGAGTACGCCCGGACTTACAGCCGTCCCTCGGTCCTGTCCGGTGGGTTTGAGCTTTACCGGGCGCTGGACAAGGACGTCCGCGACACCGTCGCGGCGGCCCCCGTGAAGGTGCCGACGCTGCTCCTGACCGCACAGGGCCAGCTCGACGCGATCCGGGGCACGGTTGCTCCACGGCTGACCGACATCGTCCAGGCCGCGGACGTGCCGCACGCGGGGCATTGGCTGGTGGAGGAGAACCCGCAGTTCGTCACGGGGGAGCTGGAGCGCTTCCTGAACGGCTAGCGGTGCTGCTTGCGGCGGTAGATCAGCAGGGCGACGCCGGATGCGAGGGCGAGGACGCTGATACACCAGGCGAGGGCGGTCCAGATCTCAGTGCCGACTGGCTGTTGGGTCAACAGGTTGCGGATTGCGTTGACGATGGACGTCGTCGGCTGGTGTTCGGCGAAGGCGCGTACGGGTCCGGGCATGGTGCCGGTCGGGACGAAGGCCGAGCTGACGAACGGCAGGAAGATGAGCGGGTAGGAGAACGCGCTCGCGCCGTCGCCTGTCCTCGCGGTCAGGCCGGGGATGACGGCGAGCCAGGTCAGCGCCAGGGTGAACAGGAGCAGGATGCCGGTGACCGCGAGCCAGGCCGGTATTCCTGCTCCCGAACGGAATCCCATCAGCACGGCGACGCCTACGACGACCGCGACCGACACCAGGTTGGCGACCATAGATGTCAGCACGTGTCCCCACAGGACGGCGGACCGGGCGATCGGCATGGACCGGAACCGTTCGAAAATGCCGCTCTGCAGGTCTTGGAACAGCCGGAACGCGGTGTAGGAGATGCCGGAGGCGACGGTGATGAGCAGGATGCCGGGCAGCAGGTAGGTCACGTAGCTGCCGGATCCGTGCTGGATCGCGCCGCCGAAGACGTACACGAACAGCAGCAGGAACGCGATCGGCAGGACTGCGGTGGTGATGACGGTGTCCGGGCTGCGGGCGATGTGACGAAGGGATCGTCCTAACAGGACAGTGGTGTCGCCGAAGAAGTGTTTGGTCATCGGGGGTCCTTGACGATCGCGAAGAAGATGTCTTCGAGTGTCGGCTGTTTCTCGACGTATTCGACCTGCGCGGGCGGAAGCAGCTTCTTGAGTTCGGCGAGGGTGCCGTTCACGACGATCCGGCCTTGGTGCAGGATCGCGATCCGGTCGGCGAGCTGTTCGGCTTCGTCGAGGTACTGGGTCGTGAGCAGCACGGTCGTGCCGTGCTCGGCGAGTTTCTTGACGGCTTGCCAGACTTCGGCGCGTGCCTGCGGGTCGAGGCCGGTGGTCGGCTCGTCGAGGAAGACGACCGGCGGGCTCCCGATCAGGCTCATCGCGAGGTCGAGGCGGCGGCGCATGCCTCCCGAATACGTCGACGCCCTCCGCGCGGCCGCGTCCCGCAAGGAGAAACGGGTCAACAGGTCGTCCGCGATCCGGCCCGGGTTCTCGAGGTGCCGCAACCGGGCGACGAGCAAGAGGTTCTCCCGGCCGGTGAGGATTTCGTCCACCGCGGCGAACTGCCCGGTGAGGCTGACGGATTCCCGCACGTGCGCCGATTGCGCGGCGACGTCGAATCCGTTGACGACGGCCGTGCCCGCGTCGGCTTTGAGCAGTGTGGCCAGGATGCGCACGACGGTTGTCTTGCCCGCTCCGTTCGCACCGAGCAGAGCGAAGATGCTGGCCCGCGCCACGGCGAAATCCACGCCGCGCAGCACGCGCACCGTTTTGTACGATTTTTCCAGGCCTCGCACCCGGATCGCCGGTTCGGAGGTCGTGGGCATCGGAGTTTTCCTTCCCGCGTACGGATGAACGACCCGAACCTATCGGCGGACTTCCGTGCCGGGGAAACTTCGCAACTCGCCGCGTTGAGATATCTCTGCAGGTCAAGCTCGGCTTGTCGGTGCATCAGGACTAGGGTTATTGCAACGAGGAGGTCTGAGATGCCTGGGTCCCGGCTCACTCGCCGCGACCGGCGGGCCATCGCCGCCGGTCTGGCCGACGGGCTCGGCTACGCCGAGATCGCGCGCCGGCTGGCCCGGCCGACCTCCACGGTGAGCCGCGAGGTCACGCGCAACGGCGGCCGCGCCGGGTACGCGCCGGACGCGGCCCACCAAGCCGCGAAACGCCGCGCGCACCATCGCAAACCCGGTGCGGTCCTGAGCCGTCGCGCGGAAACCGCTGTCGAGCAGCAGTTGGCCGCCACGTTGATCGGCACCGGAGTGCCCAGCATGGCCGGGAGAGTGCTCGCCGCGCTGCTCGTGACGGATGACGCCGGGATGAGCGCCGCGGAGCTGGTTCAGCACCTGCGGGTAAGCCCGGCGTCGATCTCCAAAACGGTCCGGTATCTCGAAGGCGAGGGCTTGCTCTGCCGAGAGCGGACCGGGAAAAGCCGAGCGGAACGGTACGAGGTCGGCCCCGATGCGTGGTTCCAGGCGTTCCTTGCCAGCGCGCAGCGGAATCATCAGCTCGCCGACGCCGCGCGTCGCGGATCCGCCCGCCTCGGCCGGTCGACTCCGGCTGGTGCACGGCTTCACGCATTGAGCCGGTTTCATCAGCAGCTTACGGACGACATCGTCGAGCGGGCTCGCCATTGGCGGTCGGTGCTTGCGGAGTCGTCCGACGTTACCCGCCGGAGCTGACTTGGTGCGGCCTCAGCCGGTCCGGTTCTGGCGCGTGATGCGTTCCAGCCTTGGCCGGACGGCTTCGGACAGGTGCCCGTTTTTACTCGCCGGGCGGGCGCCAGCAGTTCACAGCTGACATCGTCGAGACCTCAATGTGCCCAGCCCTGTCGGATGATCCCTTCCAGCGCGTCCAGATGTTGTCGGGCTTCCTGCGCGGCCTCCGCCTCGGCGGTGTCGAACAACCGCTCCAGTTCCAGGAGCGCCGCGTGCGCCCTCTGCTCTGGCGACACCGAATCGTCCGAGCCCGCCCACGACTCGCTCCACTGGCCAGGCCCCTCCCGGCTCACTGCGGATCGGAAGATCAGCTCCTCCACCGTGTCCACGGACAGTTCGAGCTGGGCCGACCAGGACGTCAGCAACCCGACGTACGTTTCGTAAACCTCGGGCCTCCATCCGTCGATCAGCAGGCGCACGCCGGTGTGCGTCGCCACCCAGCGGCGGACCACGGCGTCCAGGATCGGGGCGCTGTCCTGGGATTGGGCGGCCGTGACAAACCGGAGGTACTTCGTGCCGAAAGCCACCTCCAGGTAGCGCAGCGGCTCGCCGGCCAGGTCGCGGAACGCCGCCAAGCCACCTTGGTCGCGCGCGACGGCAGCCACCTTAGCCAGTCGATCGAGCGCATCCGGATTCTCGGTCAGCACCCGGGAGGTGCGCCAAGGGCCGTAGCCGACACGTCCGTAGCCCCAGATCATCGCGGCCAGGAACGCTCGTTCGGCACCTTCCGAGGTCACCGCGTGTGCTGCGTGGAGTGTGGCTTCGGCGCGGTCGATGCGCTCGGGCAGGGCGTCCAGGAACGCGTGGTGGCTTGGGAAATGCCGCCGCCACGGGTCGCGGGACCAGCGAATCGGCGGCTGTTCCGGCTTGCCCTGGTCTTGCCAGCGCTGGACTGTGGCAGTCAACGCGGCCGGAATTGGTATCTCACCTGGAGTGGTTGTCATCTCTCGCCCTCCGTACCTAGATAACTGTGGTACTACACGGCGATCCATCTGATCACTGGACCTCCATCGCGGTGCCGGACGAAACTCAAACAGAGGGCTTGGAACAGTGCTGATCCAAGCCTCGGCGCTCGGGTGAAAGCGCGGGCACCTCCGCCGATCAGGTCTAGACATCCGATGGATGCCCGACTTACGCTCCCCGCCGTCACCGTTCGGTCACGGATCCGACAGGAGGACCTATGGTGTCGATACCCGCGAGCCTGGCGCTGGCCGCGGTACTGGCGGCCGGGGGAACGGCTGCTCCCGCCGAAGCGGAGACCGCCGGCTGCCACGGGCCGATCCGTCCGGCGGCGATTCAGGCTGTGCAGTCGTGCGACGGCATGGACCGTGTTCTCGCCAAAGCGGCCGCGACCGTCCCGCGTCCCGGGCAGGTCGCTTGGCAGCAGCGGCCGGTCACCGCGTTCACGCACTTCGGCATGAATACCTTCACCGACCGGGAATGGGGCTCGGGCGCGGAAAAGGAGTCGACGTTCGCGCCTGCCGCGGTCGACACCGACCAGTGGATGCGGTCGATGAAGGCAGCCGGCGTCACGCAGGTGATGCTGACCGCGAAGCACCACGACGGGTTCGTCCTCTATCCGACGCGCTACACGAACCACTCCGTCGTCGCGAGTCCGTGGTGGGTCACGCCGGGGTGCGCCGACGACGCGGTGGCGAAGGCTCGTGCGGGGGCGCAGGACAGCCGGACGCAGGATCCGTCCGCGTATTGGCAGGTGCGGTCCGCCGGGTGCGCGAATCCGCGCGGTGACATCCTGCGCGACTACGTCGATTCCGCCCGGAAGGCCGGGTTGAAGGTCGGCGTGTACCTGTCGCCCGCGGACGGTGCGGAGTTGCCCGCGCAGTTCTTCGCGGACCAGGTGAAGCGGGTCGAGGCGAAAGTGGCCGCGGGGCAGCCGTTGAGCATCGAGGAGCAGGCGACCTACGACGACCGGGCGAACACGCCTGCCGGTCAGGGTCGATACGGCACCGGCAGCGCGGTGAAGGCCCGCACGATTCCGTCGCTGGTCCCGAATGACGACCGGGCGGCCGCGCTCGCTGCCGGAAAGTTGCCGAAATTCACCGTCAGCGAGGACGATTACAATACCTACTACCTGAACCAGATATACGAGTTGTTCACGCAGTACGGCCCCATCGACGAGCTGTGGCTGGACGGGGCGAATCCCTGGCGGGGCAACGGAATCAGCGAGGACTACGACTTCACGACCTGGTTCCGGATGATTCACGCGCTGTCGCCGGACACGGTCACGTTCGCCGGGCCGGCGGGCGTGCGCTGGGTCGGCAACGAGAAAGGCCAGGCCCGCCAGACGGAGTGGAGTTCTCTGCCGACGACCGGCGATCCGAACACCGCGCACAACGAAGAGCTGTTCGTCGGCGGCGCGGAGGGTGCCGACCTCGGGTCGCGGCAGGTGCTCGCCGACCCGTCCGTGCGGTACCTGGAATGGGCACCGGCCGAAGCTGATGTATCAATCCGGCCTGGTTGGTTCTACCACCCGGACGAACAGCCGAAAACGCCCGCACAGCTTGTCGACCTGTACCGGGCCTCGGTGGGACGCAACGCCTCGTTGCTGCTGAACGTTCCGCCCGGGCCCGACGGCCGGGTCGCTCCGGCGGATAGCGCGGCGTTGTCGTCCTTCGGGCAGGCCGTTGCCAGGACGCAGGCGCAGAACCTCGCCGCCGGTGCGCGCGGGTTGGACGCGGTCACGGATTCGACGCTCACCACGTCGTGGTCGCCGCCGCACGGTGCGCTTGCCGGGACGATGGATGCCGTGCTGCCCAAGGCGGTCACCTTCGATCAGCTCCGGCTGGGGGAGGACATCACTCGCGGCCAGCACGTCGAAGGCGCGACCGTACAGGCCGAAGTGGACGGTGCCTGGCGCACGATCGCGACCGTCACCACGATCGGCGCCAACCGTCTCGTCACCCTCCCGTCGCCGATCACCGCGCGCCACCTGCGCGTCGTCGTCACGCAGTCGCGGGCGACGCCGTACCTGGCTACCTTCGCGTTGTACCGCACTGTTCCCGCCGCCTGAAAGGAAGTCATGCCTCTACGCCGCAGAGCTTGGCTCGCCGCTGTCGTCGCGACGAGTGCCCTCACGATCGTCCAACCGGCTGCTGCCAAACCGGGTTCGGTACCGGTCGTTTCTCCGACACCGCAACAGATCAACCGCGACGCTGCCGACGTTTCGTTGCCGTATTCGGTCGTGCTCGTCACAGACGGCACCACTGACGGCCCGGCCAAGGACCTGCTGATTTCCCTGCTGAAACAGCACGGGGTCAAGAAGATCAGCACCGGCCCGCAGCGCGGATTTGTCGTCCGGCTGGGCAGCGGTGGAGATGCGCCGACGCAAGCGGAGGGCTATTCGCTCGCCGTGCGGCGTGACGGGGTGACGATCAACGGCCGTGACGGTGCTGGGCAATACTACGGCGTACAGACACTGCGGCAGCTATTTGTCCGAAATGGACACAGCTGGGCGGTGAGCGGTGTCGCGGTGCGAGACTGGCCGAACATGGCACTGCGCGGGTCGATCGAAGGCTTCTACGGTCCACCGTGGACGAACGACGACCGCGTCCGGCAGATCAAGTTCCTCGGCGAGACCAAGGCGAATACGTACATCTACAGCGCGAAAGACGACGCGTATCTGCGCGCGCAGTGGCGGGATCCGTATCCGCAGCAGGAGTTGGACGCGCTCGGCCAGCTTGTCCGCACGGCGAACGCGAACCACGTCGACTTCACCTATGCGTTGTCGCCTGGCGTCTCGATCTGCTTCTCGTCGCCGCAGGACATCGCGGCGGTGAAAGCGAAGTTCCAGGCTGTGTATGACCTCGGCGTGCGGTCGTTCTCACTGCCCTTCGACGACATCTCGTACACCAAGTGGAACTGCGCTGGCGACCAGGCGGCGTTCGGAGCGCCCGGCCAGGCCGCCGCAGGCAAGGCTCAGGTCTCGCTGCTCAACGAGATCACCAAGAACTTCGTCAAGAACCACGATGACGTCCGTCCTTTGCAGACAGTTCCGACGGAGTACAGCGACCTCAAGGATTCGCCGTACAAGACGCAGCTGCGGGAGAACCTCGATCCGTCCGTGGTCGTGCAATGGACCGGCACCGCGGTGGTGCCGCCGAGCGTGACGAACGACGAAGCGCAGCAGGTGTCCACAGTGTATGGACGGAAAGTGTTCCTCTGGGACAACTATCCGGTCAACGACTACGAGCAGTCCGCCGGACGGCTTCTGCTCGCGCCGTATGCGCATCGCGAAGCGGGATTGTCGAAGTATCTCAACGGGATCGTCTCGAATCCGATGAACCAGGAAGCGGCCAGCGAGGTCGCCGAGTTCGGTGTCGCCGACTTCTCCTGGAACGACGCGGGCTACTCGCCGGACCGGTCGTGGCCGCAGGCGTTGGCTCGACTCGCGGGAGGTGACCAGCGTGCGACGGCGGCGCTGAAGGTGTTCGCGGATCTCGAACACCTGGCACCTGTCTTCGGACCGACGCCGTGGCAGCCGCAAGCACCGGTCCTCGCGGCCAAGGTGGCCGATTTCTGGCAACACTGGAACGCTGGCGATCATCGTTCGCTGGGCGAACTACGTTCGTACGCCGAACAGATTCGCAACGCTCCCACGGTAATCCGGGGCGGACAGGTGCAGAGCGCGTTCGTCAGCGAGGCGGGCCCGTGGCTGGACGCGACCGCACTGTGGGGCGACGCGATGGTCACCAGGCTGGACGCCCTCGCCGCCGCGACGCGCGGGGACGACGCCAAAGCCGAGCAACTGACGACCGCCGCGGACGCGCTCGTCAAGCGCGCGGAGGCGGTCAAGACGGGCAACAACAACCGGTGGGGTGTGCGACAAGCACTAGTCGGCGACGGCGTGCTCGACGCGTTCCTCGTCCAGGCACGCGCGGCGACGGTCGGCTGAGCGGGGGAGTGATGGACGTGAGCAGGAGGAGCTTTCTCGGCGGCGCGGCCGCGGTCGCCGCGAGCACGGTATTCGCCGGACCGGCGGGTGCGGCCGGACGTCGCGGGCTGAGCGTGTCCGGCGATCATTTCCTGTTGGACGGCAAGCCGTTCCAGATCGTTTCCGGCGCGATCCACTACTTCCGGTTGCGCCCGGACCAGTGGCACGATCGCCTGTCGCGGCTCAAAGCACTGGGCCTCAACACCGTCGAGACCTATGTGGCCTGGAATTTCCACCAGCCGGCGCCGGGCCGAGCCGATTTCCGCGGCGATCGCGATCTCGCGGCGTTCATCCGGCTGGCCGGGGAACTCGGCTTCCAGGTCATCGTGCGCCCGAGTCCGTACATCTGCGCGGAATGGGAATTCGGCGGTCTGCCCGCCTGGCTGCTCGCGGACCGGAACATGGAATTGCGCTGCGCCGATCCGGCCTACCTCAAGGCGGTCGACGCGTGGTACGACCAGCTGATTCCGCAGCTAGCCCCGCTGGAAGCACAGCACGGCGGGCCGATCGTGGCTGTGCAGATCGAAAACGAGTACGGCAGCTACGGCAATGACACGAGCTATCTGGCGCATCTGCGGGACAGTCTGCGGTCGCGCGGAATAACGAGCCTTCTTTTCGTCGCCGACGGTGCTTCCGAATTCTTCATGCGCTTCGGTGAACTGCCGGGCACCCTGGAAGTCGGAACCGGCGACGGCGATCCGGCTCCGAGCATCGCCGCGCTGAAAGCCTTCCGTCCCGGAGCCCCGGTGATGATGGCCGAATACTGGGACGGCTGGTTCGACCACTGGGGCGAACCGCACCACACCACCGATGCCCGGCAAACCGCCGCCCACATCGACCAGCTGCTGGCGACGGGTGCGTCGGTGAACCTGTACATGGCCTGCGGCGGCACCAACTACGGCTTCTCTGCCGGCGCCAACACCTCCGGTCTGCAATACCAACCGACCGTGACCAGCTACGACTACGATTCCCCGGTCGGCGAGGCAGGCGACGTCGGCGCGAAGTTCGCCGCGCTGCAAGCTGTGATCACCAAATACACCAAGCAACCAGTCGTCCCGCCACCCGCTCGCTCGCCTCGTCTTGCGGCGCAATCGGTTATGCCCGCTGGTTCGGTGTCCCTTTTGGACTCTCTGCCCGAACTGTCCACAGTGGTCCGCTCGGCGCAACCGGTCTCCATGGAACGGCTGGGCCAGTCGACCGGGCTGATCCACTACCGCACGACCGTGCAGGGCCCGCATTCCGGCCCGCTGGGCATTCACGGCCTGGCGGACCGGGCGCTGGTGTTCGTCGACGGTGTGCAACTGGGCGTGCTGGACCGGAACCATCCGGACGCGACGCTGGACCTGAAATTGGAGAAACCGCGGACGCGACTGGACATCCTGGTCGACACCGGCGGCCGGGTGAACTACGGGCCGTACCTGGCGGATCGCAAGGGCATCGACGGCTGGGTAGCGATGAACACGCAGCAGAAACTGTTCGGCTGGGAGATCCGCCCGCTGCCGCTGGACGACTTGTCCCGCCTGCGGTTCTCCTCGGGCTCGCCCGGCCCCGGCCCGGCGTTCCACCGCGCGACCGCCGTGGTCGCCGATCCCGCGGACGGTTTCGTCGCCCTGCCCGGCTGGGAGAAGGGCGTTGTGTGGCTGAACGGCTTCAACCTGGGCCGGTACTGGAAAGTCGGGCCGCAGAAGACACTGTACGCGCCGAAGTCGTTGTGGCGGAAGGGGAAGAACGAATTGGTGGTGCTGGAGCTGCATCAACCGGGGTCGGCGATCGAAATCCGTCCGGAGGCAGACCTGGGCTGACGGAGAGCCGCCGTCACGGCCGATAGTCGAGGATGGCCGCCTGATAACCGAACGAGGCAAGCTTCTTCGGAGTGCCGCCGGTGATCGGGACGGTGTAAAGAGCTGATCCGGTGTCGGTTCTGCCGAGGAAGGCGAGCGTGGTTCCGTCCGGTGAAGGCGTCGCGTCACCCATCTCGAGTTTGTCGTTCTCGAACAGCAACGTCGGCTTCACCGTCCCGGCGGTCACGTCGAGGCGGTAGAGCTGCTTGTCCGCGTGCCCGATCAGGGTGGTGTCGGTGACAAAGGCGTCGACGCGAACCTGGTCGGCGACGTCGCCGGTGATCGGGATTCCGCCGTCGGTGGAGTTGTCGTAGTCGCTGAGGTGTTCGGGGGCCGCCAGGACGAGCCCGGGACGCGGGGTGACCAGCGCGCCGAGGGTGCCGGCGCGGTTGACAGTGCGGTGCACGGTCAGCACGGGTGCGGCGCTGTCGGCCAGATCGGCTTTCGCTTTGCCCGGGCCGCCCAGCTCCTGGGCGGTCAGCCCTTCCGCGCCGAACTTCTTCGCGAGCGCGGACTCGTCCCGGGAATTCCGGCCGTCGGGCTCGACGGACGTCAGCGTCGAGACGCTCTTGGTGGTGTGCCAGAAATAGATGCGGTTGCCGGCGGCGTGGTAGTTCGGGTACTCGTCGGATTCGGTGACGAGATCGTCCGCGGCCGCGGTGGGGGACAGCTGCGTGTACCTGCCGCTCGCGTCCAGCCATCCCATGCTGGTGTTCTGGCTCGCCGGGTCCGGCCGGGTAGCCAGGATGCGGGTGAAGTCGCGGTCGAACGCGTTTCGTTGTGCGGTGCCGTGCTCCGCGGAGATATCGGGCATGAGCGTGAGGCTCGAACAGGACGTCCGCGGCGACGGCCCTGGCGTTCCCGGCACCGCCAGGGAAAAGGCGGAGCGCGCGGAGACCTCTCCGGTGGCCGGTCGGTAGCCGGCGACCGTCAGGGTCGCGCCCGAACTGGTGGCCTCGCCGCAACTGGCGACCACGATCCCCGACGCAACGCCGGGCGCGGCTGGTTTCGGGGTCGTCGACGAAATTTCCGGCGATCGGGCGGCCGCGCTCGCAGCGGGTTGCGGGGCTGTCGGGGGAGTTCCGGAACAACCGGCTAGAGCGGCGAGGAAGACCGCCGAGATCAGGGCTGGCGCGCTGCGTCGTCTCTGTGTCATTGCTTCGCCTTTCCGCCCGGAACGTTCCCGCCGCGACCGGAGTCGGGGATCGAGGACGCGGTGTTACGCGGTCCATCGCCATTAGGCTGTTCAGGTGGCAGCCCCGTTACGCTGACGACGCCCGCAACTGCGGCACCATCGTGTCGGCGACGAACGTTTCGATGCTCGTCGGAGTGGTAGTTCGAGCCGAACGCGGCAGCAGCATCGCCGTGTGTCCTGAATGGATCGCGTGCACGACCTCGACCATGAGTCCGACGACGTTCTCTGACACTCCGGCACGGCGTTGCTCCGCGACGAATTCTTCGATCGATTGCCGCACTTACTGCAGCCGGGGCAGTCGGCGAGTTCGGCGATGACCTCAGTCGCTTCCGTCATGCTCGGGGGAGAGCCGGACCCGCCGTCGGATCGGCCGCGGTGTGGCTGTCGGCGGCGATCGGGGTCCACCTCAGCTCGGCGGCGAGCGGCGGAAGGCTCACCCGCATCGCGGGGACGACGCTGGTGAAGAAGAGGTCCCGGTCGCCGCGCAACGCTTTCTGCAGGTCGTCAACCAGCACACTGTAGGTGTGGTCGAACAGAACGCTGAGCGCGAGCGCCGTGTGATTCTCGTACTTCGCCTTGGCCGGGTTGGCGATCATCGGATACGTCGGGGGCAACGGGATGGTGCCGTCGGCGATCGCCTTGAACTTGTAGTAATGCGACATCTCGAGCGGTGTTCCCAATACCGGGCCGTAGGTGCCGTCGGCGCGCGGGCCGTAGTACTCGTACTGGCCCCACGGCTCGCGGACCCGGTATTTCGGATCGTCGAGCGCGCCGCTCATGTCCGGCCCTCGCCCTGTTCGACGATTTCGTTCACCGCCTTTTTCGCGGATTCGAGGTCCCGGACGAGGACGACGGTTCCTCCGCTGTCGCCGAAGTTCCACTGTTCGCTTTGCCGGGAGATGTCGTAGGTGCGCCCCGCGGTGCGGTCGTATTCCTCGAGCTTCTTCAGGATCGCCGAATACAGCTGGCCGATCGTCGAGAAGCCCTCCTCCTGCGGCAGCGCATCCGGCTGCGCTGGCTGTTCGATCCGCATGAAGGTGCTGCGGAACAGTTCCGGCGACGCCGCCATCAGCTGCAGGTACGGCCCGCCGTCAGCGGAGAGCGAAGCGGGTTAGCTCGGCGGAAACGGATCGGCCGCGCCCGCCTCGGTGACCAGGGTCGGCGTGCCGCCGACGGCATTGAGCAGGTTCGCGGCCAGGTTGAGGTGGAGCATTTCCTCGAGCGCGACCCCGTGCACGAACTGGTACGCCGAGGAAGCTTTGGATATAGCGGCGTTCGGTGGCAGCGGTCATGCCGACTCCTGCTCGGAATGCGCCAGTGGCGATACCGGGCAAATTCGCACGACGGCGACCCCCTGCCCGTGCAGCGACACTGGCAGTGGCCGGAGCGGCTCTCCAACGTCCGAACGGGCGCAGTTCCGCCTGAAGAAAGTGGTAAAACCGCATAGGCGGCCTAATGTTTTGCGAAGCTCAAAGGTCCGCTAATGCGGCAGGCGTTTCCGCGACGTGAGTTTCTTTTGCGGCACCGGGTTAATCGGTCTTTACGAAAAGCTGGCGACCGGATTGGCGTTTTCGGCTAGGCTGGTGCGGGACTGACAGGGGAGGTCAGGGTGAAGGGGTTCACGACGCCGGGCAAGCCGGTGGACGTCGCGAAGGTGTTTCCGGAGCTGGCCGGGCTGGAGCGGACCACGGTGCGGCTGCATCCGTGGCAGGACGCGGTGACAGTGCGGGATTCGTCGCTGGGCGGGCCGTTGCTGTGGCCTGCCGACGAGGCGTGGCCGGTGTGCTCCGTCGACCATCCGGATTCGCGTCCGTTGACCAGCGCGGAGGGGAAGCGGCTCCAGCAGCGGCTGGCGGAAATCGGCGAGGAAATGCGGAACTGTCGCGGATCTCGCGCTCTTGGCGTCGAGTTCACCGAGCTGGAAACCGCCGTCCGCGAGCTGCGGCGCGTGGAATTCGCCGACGATCCGGCCGCGTCGCTGCCGATGGTGCCGATCGCGCAGTTCTACGCGCGGGACGTCCCGGAGCTGCCGTTCCCGGACGGGACCGACGTGTGCCAGGTGCTGTGGTGCCCGACCGATCACGAGCCGCACTACGGTCCGCGGCCGCTGGTGCGGTGGCGGGATTCCGCGAGCGTGGCGGAGGTCCGCGCGGCGACGGAGCCGGACCGCGACCTCAGCGACGAGGAAAGCCTGCCGTCGCCCTGCCGGATCTGGCCGGAGCGGGTGACGGAGTTCCCGCACTGGGACGATCTGCCCTCCGCCGGGCTGCGGGCCCGGATCGAGGAGTGGGAGAAGGGGAAGGACTGGACGTATGACCAGCACCTGTCGGTCGCGCCGGGCTCGAAGGTCGGCGGCTGGATCAACTGGGTGCAGTCCCCGGATTGGCCGGACTGCGAGCGCGGGCACCGCATGGACCATCTGCTGACGGTCGCCTCCTCCGAGGGCGGCGGCTGGGAGTCCTGGATGCCGCTCGAAGAGCAGGCCAGGACGACCTTCGTGAAGAAGGTGGAGTTCGCGCTGGTCAACGGGGTCACGACCAGCCGGGAGATCGGGCTCGACGAGGAGTTCGACCCGGCTGGTTCGCACTACAGCTATTACGACCAGGCGATGCTGGCGGTCGCGCCGCAAACGGTGAAGGAACGCGTCATTCCCGGCGACCGGCGCGGGTCCGGCCGCCTGGATGTGATGCTGGGCGACGTCGGGGACGTGTACCTCTTCGTGTGCGCGGTCTGCCCGGACCGGCCGATCGGCGTGGAGTTCCAGTGCTGCTGACCGGTGTCCGACCGGATCACTGATCCTCGGCGAGGTTTTCGATCGCCCGTTTCCGGCTGTGGTCGAACACGATCGAACTGCGGAACTGCACGACTTCCTTGCGGCTGCTGAGATCCTCGACGAGGAACGTGTGCAGCCGCGCGACGTCCGGGACCGCGACGTGCAGCAGGAAATCGTCGCCGCCGGCGAGGACGAAGACGGCCATCACCTCGGGCATGGCGAGCGCGTCGCGGCGGAAGCGGTCGATGACCGGCCGGCTGAGCGGGCGGATCTGGGCGAACACCATGGCCTGCACCGACCTGCCCAGCGCGGGCAGGTCGACCTCGGCGTGGAAACCGGTCAGCACCCCGCGGGCCTGCAGCCTGCCGATGCGCTCGGAACACGTGGACGCGGCGACGCCGACGCGCTCGGCGAGGTCGCGCATCGGAATCCGGGCGTCCTGCTGGAGTTCGTGGACGAGCAGGCTGTCGATCCGATCCAGGTTCGGAAGTTCGGGCATTTGCCGAACATATCACTCTCCAGACGCCGGAATGGGAGACGGAAGCGGCAGTCTGGTGCTCGTGAGTCGAACAGAGAGTTTCGCTGGAGAGGCACTGCAGGTCGTCCGCGGCACCCGGTCGGGGGTCGCGATCGCTGTCGCGATCCATTCGACGGCGCGCGGGCCCGCGATCGGCGGGTGCCGGATCAAGCCGTACCCGTCGTGGCGCGACGGCGTGGACGACGCGCTGCGGCTGTCGGCGGCGATGACGACGAAGTGCGCACTGGCCGGACTTCCTTACGGGGGCGGCAAAACTGTCGCGGCGCTGCCCGCTGAGGGGCTGGATCCGGCGCGGCGGCCCGACCTGATCGCCGACATCGCCGAGGCGATCGCCGCACTGGGCGGGCGGTATCGCACGGGGCCGGACATCGGGTCGACGTCCCAGGACATGGCGGACATCCACCGTCTCGCGCACGGATGGGCGTTCTGCCGTCCGGAGGAACAAGGCGGCAGCGGCACGTCGAGCGCGGCGACCGCGCGAGGAGTCTTGGCCGCGCTACGGGCCGGTGTCGCGCCGCGTTCGGTCGCGGGGCTGCGGGTGGGCGTGCTCGGGTTCGGGAGTGTCGGGCGGCTCATCTGCGAGTCGCTGCTCGAACAGGGTGCGGACGTCGTCGTGACCGACGTCGACAGCGGGCTCCGGCCGGTCGCGGAACAGCTGGGGGCGACCTGGACGGAGGCGGACCTGGTGCGGGAGCCGCTGGATGTGCTCGTGCCTGCCGCGACCGGCGGATTGCTGACCGTCGAGTCGGCGGCCGGCTGCGGCGCGTCGCTGATCGTCGGACCGGCGAACAACCAGCTCGTCGCCGAGGAAGTCGCGATGGTGTTGCGGGACCGGGGAATCACCTGGATCCCGGACGTCGTCGCGAGCGCCGGCGGGATTATCCACGCGGTCGGCCGCGAGGCACTCGGAATGGACGAGGCGGCGGCGAACGCGAAGATCGACGCGATCGCCGACACGACGGCTGCGGTTCTGTCGCTCGCCCGCGAACGGGGGCTGACGACGGTGCGGGCCGCGCGAGAACTGGCGCCGCCCGCCTGACCGAAGGCGGCTGAGGCTCCGGGACAGGTCCCGGAGCCTCAGCCAGTGGTTTCCGTTTCCGTGCGATCAGTACCAATGGGCGCGGCCGCCGATTCGGCGTCCGGTCCCGCCGAGCACCGCGAGTATCGCGCCGATCACCACGAGGGCGATCCCGATGCTCCACAAAATCTGGATCGAGGTGATGAACCCGATCACTAGCAGAATGACGCCGAGAACAATCACGGGGAGGACCTCGTCTTCCTTCTCTCGGTGGGGAATGCGGCGTTCGTCGTGCTTACTGCCGGATACCCTCACTCGGACGAGTGAAACATGGCTTCGGGGAGAATTTCGGGGGGACCCGGACGGGGCCCGGGGCAATTTCCCGATCACGCCGCGTGAATTAGTCACCATATTGATCGGTCGGAAGGCAGAAAGTCAGGCAAATGGCGTAAGGAACGGCGCCGACGCTATTGCCGCCGCTGAACCGGACGAAGCGGACCGCTCCCGCTCGCCTGCGTCGTCGTCGCCGGACGGGCATCATGGGGTGGTGGCCGTACACCCCGGCCGCGCCTGCTCTCGCGTGCCCGGCCGGGCACGCGACGACCGACGACGGGACCGCGACGATGGACGAGCCGACCGACCCCAGCAGCGACCCGGCGCCAGAGTTCCGCGTCGAGCGCGCCGACCGGCCCCCGGCCGCGGTGCTGACGGTGTACGGCGAGGTCGACATGGTCACCGCGCCGCTGCTGACCGCCGCGGTCGACGAGGTGCTCGCCGGGGCTCCGCCGGTGCTGGTGCTGGACCTCGCCGCGGTGAAATTCCTGGCTTCGGCCGGGCTGACCGCACTGGTGACCATGACCCAGGTCGGGGCTTCCCGCGCCAGCCTGCGGATCGTCTCCTCCGGCCGGGCGACGGTGCGGCCCATCCAGCTCACCGGGCTGGAGCAGACCCTGCCGCTGTACCCGACAGTCGAGGCGGCGCTCGCCGGAGCCTGACCGCGTCCCTTTCGGACGGACAGCGCGGGTGAACCCGGCCCGGAGAGGGTAACCGGGCGGCGGAAAGAGGTTCCGGGGCGCTGGCGCCGCGGGAAGCAAAGCCCGTCGAACGGGGAGAACATGCGCATCGGCTACACCTTGATGACCGAACAGACCGGGCCGCGCGAGCTGGTCGGCTGCGCGACCGGCGCCGAACAGGCCGGTTTCGACTTCGCGGCCTGCAGCGACCACTATTCGCCGTGGCTCGCCGAACAGGGGCACGCGCCGTACGCGTGGAGCGTGCTCGGCGCGGTGGCCCAGGCGACCGAGCGGATCGAACTCATGACGCTCGTGACCTGCCCGACGATGCGGTATCACCCCGTGGTGGTGGCGCAGAAGGCCGCGACGGTGCAACTGCTGTCCGACGGCCGGTTCACCCTCGGGCTCGGCGCGGGGGAGAACCTGAACGAGCACGTCGTCGGCATGGGCTGGCCGTCGGTGTCGGTGCGGCACGACCGGCTCGCCGAGGCGGTGCAGATCATCGGCGGCCTCTTCGACGGCGGCACGTTCACCTACACCGGACAGCATTACCGGGCCGACGCGGCGAAGCTGTGGGACCTGTCGCCGACGCGGGTGCCGATCGCGATCGCGGTGTCCGGCCCGAAGTCGGTGCAGCGCTTCGCGCCGGTGGCCGACGCGATGGTGGCGGTCGAGCCGAACGCGGAGCTGTGCGCGGAATGGGACCACGCCCGGGTCGGGCCGCCGACGCGCAAGATCGGCCAGCTGCCGGTCTGCTGGGACCCGGACCGCAGCGCCGCGGTCCGGCGGGCGCACGAGCAGTTCCGGTGGTTCGGCTCGGGCTGGCCGGTGAACGCGGAGCTGCCGGGGACGCAGGCGTTCGACGCGGCGACGCAGTATGTGCGGGAGGACGACGTGGCGGCGGGTCTGCCGTGCGGTCCGGACGCGGGGCCGATCGTGGACGCGGTGAAGGAGTTCGAGCAGGCTGGGTTCACTGATCTGGCGCTGGTGCAGATCGGTGGCGCGGAACACCAGCCGGAGTTCTTGAAGTTCGCGCAGCGGGAGTTGCTGCCCGCGCTGCACTGAATTCCACTGTAGACGGTGGGGCCCGGGTGTCGAGGCACCCGGGCCGCACCACGAGCGTCACGGATGCCGCAGCAACGCCCCGAATCCGTCGGCCAGGTCGAGCCGCTCGTCCATCACCACCACATCGGCGCCGACTGCCACCGCCGCGTACGGCAGGGCCTCGTCCGCGCGCTGACGGGCCGGATCGTCCACCCCGAGCGCGTCCAGCCGAGGCCGGGCGACGCCGACCTGAGTCGGTTCCGAGCCGGTGTACACGCTGGCCTCGCCGGAGTCTCCGACCAGCAGCGTCGCCACGTTCGCCTCCGCCAGCGCGGCGGTGACAGCGGACAATCCACTGACCGCCAGCGCCGATTCGCGGCCAGCGTCGGCACGGAAGCGGTCGGCCAAGTCGTCCAGCTCGCGCAACCGTTGCCCGGTAAGCAGTTCGTGCACCGCACGGTCCAGCTCGGCTCGACCGGCCCCGGAAGCACGGCTGCCCGTGTCGACCTCCGCGGCGAGCGAGCGGGCCGGTTCGGGCAGGCGCTCGTGCAGTTCGGTGCGGGCCTGGACTTCACCGGCCAGCACGATCGCTCGCGGCTGCACGCGCTCGGCGGCCTTCGCGACGTGGTCGGCGACTTCCGTCAGGTTGCGGTGCGTGGTCTGCTCGGCGTGCGACTGGATGTCGCGGTGCGCCGGACCGCCGCCGCGGACCTTGTGCACCGGATGCTCCTGCCCGTGCACGGTCTCGGTTTCCACGCTGCCGTCGGGCCGGTGCACCTCGATGTCGGCACCGGTCCGGTCGACGAGGACCACCAAGTGCGCCGGTGCTTCTTCGAGGTGGCTCACGGTCGGCAGGAAGTACGGCAGCGCCGAGTAGCGCGCCTCCTGCGCCGGCGGCGGAGCCGCGAGCCGCCGGTCGAGCAGGACGGTGCCGTGCGCCGCGACGATGCTGCGTCCGGCCCGTCCGACCGGCGGGGAACTTTCCTCCACCGCGCCGAGAACGGCGTCGACTGTCGGCCGGTCGGCGCCCTGGTCTGCGAGCGTGGCTTCGATCTCCTTGAGCCGCAACCGCAATTGCTTGGCCGCGTCCTCGGTGTCGTGCGATTCGTCGAAGTGCACCGAGACGAACGGGCCGTCGGTCAGCAGTGCGCGCAGTTCGTGTGTGTCCATTTCGGATTCTTCCTCCCAGCGTTCGGGAAAGCCTCACCGGGTTTTGGGCAGTTCGGGCGAGGCGGTGTCCAGCGGCACCGCGCCGGAACGGATGAGGCCCAGCTGCACCGTCTGCCGGCGGCCGACCTTCTGCAACGCCCAGTCGGAGGCCGTGCGCAGCCGATTTCCCGGCAGGGACAGCAGATGGTAGCCGCGGGTCACCAGCCGGGCGGGAAGCCCGGCGAGCGGGATGTGCAGCGGATTGGCCGCGCCCTGGCCCGACCCGAGGTCGACGGCGAAGCCGAGATCGCGGTGCCGGTACTGGCGCGCGCGGCCGACGCCGAGCGACGCGGCGACGTTGCTTCCGGCCAGTTTCCCCTGCCGCTGCGCGTGTTGCGCGGTCATCGGAGTGGTCTCGCCGGGCCGGGTCAAGTCCGGTACCGCGGCCGCGTCGCCGCAGGCAAAAACGTCGTCGCGACCAGGCACGTTCAGCTCCGGTGTGACGACCAGACGGCCCTTCACGGTCTCCAAGCCCAGGTCGGAGACCAGCGGATCGGGCCGGACGCCGACGCACCACACGAGCGTGTGGGTCGGCACCGCGTCGCCCGTGGTCAGCGTGACGCCTTCGACGTCCGCCTGATCCACCGACGTCTTCATCCGGACCTCGACGCCGCGCTCGCGCAGCACCCGGTCGGCGGTGGCGCCGAGCCGGGGGTCCAATTCGGGCAGTACGCGTTCGGCGACGTCCAGCAGCAGCCAGCGAATCGGCTGTCCCTCGAGTTCAGGGTGGCGGCGCGCGAGGTCGGCGGTGAACTCCGGGCCCTGCGCGGCGACCTCCGTGCCGGTGTAGCCCGCGCCGACGACGACGAAGGTGCACCGGGCGTCGCGTTCGGCCTGGTCGTCGGTCGCGGCGGCCAGTTCGATCTGCCGGGTGACGTGGTCGCGCAGGTACAGCGCCTCGGGCAGGCCGCGGAAACCGTGCGCGTATTCGGCGACGCCGGGGATCGGCAGCAGCTTGTTGACGCTGCCCGCCGCGAGGATCAGCCGGTCGTAGTCCAGCGTCCGCTCGCGGTCTTCCGGGTCGGTGTAGGTCACGGTGCGGGCGTCGAAGTCGACGGATTCCGCGGTGCCGAGCGCCAGCCGCACGCCGCGCAGCGTGTCCGGAATGGACACGGCGACGTGCCTGGGGTCGACGATCCCGCTGGCCACCTCCGGCAGCAACGGCAGGTACAGGAAATAGTCGGTCGGGTTCAGCACGACGAACTCGGCGCGGTCGCCGAGGGTGCGCAGCAGTTGCCGCGCGGCGTGGTATCCGGCGAACCCGCCGCCGACGATCACGACTCGCATAGGCGGCCTCCTTTCCTCTCGACGGGTACCCGGCGCGCGGCCGGGCAATCGCGCCGGTTTCGCCCCGGGGAGCCCCGGGCATCCGGGTCCGGTACCCGCTTTGCGAGGAGGAGCGCATGAGCAGCACGATCACCGAAATCGTGGACGTCGACGTCCCGGTGTCGGCCGCGTACAACCAGTGGACGCAGTTCGAATCCTTCCCCGAGTTCATGGAGGGCGTGGAGGAGATCCGCCAGCTCGACGCGACGCACACGCACTGGGTCACCCGGTTCGGCGGCGTCGGGCGGGAGTTCGACGCGACCATCACCGAGCAGCATCCGGACGAACGGGTCGCGTGGCGCTCGGACTCCGGGCCGGACCACGCCGGGGTGATCACCTTCCACCGGCTGGGCGACACCAAGACGCGGGTCACCGCGCAGATGGAACTCGACCCCGAGGGACTTGCCGAGAACGCCGCCGACAAGCTCGGCATTCTCGACCGGCGCGTGAAGGGGGACATGCTGCGGTTCAAGCAGTTCATCGAGCAACGCGGACGCGAAACGGGTTCCTGGCGCGGCGACGTCGAGCGGCCCAGCTGACGCGGTTTTCCCGCTGGCGTGGGACACCGCACATCCGGGTGCCGCGGGCATGGCCCGGCGGCGCCGCGGGTAACCGGGCGGCAACGAACCCCGTTCAGAGAGGAGAACAGCATGGCCCGCGTGGCAGTGCTCGTCGACGAAATGACCGAGGACGACGAATTCCTGGTGCCGTGCGAGAGGTTGCGCTCCGCCGGGCACGAGCCGGTGGTGGTCGGCTTGGAGAAGGGCAAGAAGCTGACCGCGTTGCACGGCACGAAGATCACCACGGACCAGGCCGTGGACGACGTGGCCGCGGCCGACTTCGACGCGGTCGTGGTGCCCGGCGGGTATTCGCCGGACAAGATCCGCACCAGCGAGCCGATGGTCGCGCTGGTCCGGGAAACGGCTGCCGCGGGCAAGCCGGTCGCGGCCGTGTGCCACGGACCGTGGCTGCTCGCCGAGTCCGGGCTGGCGCGCGGGCGGACGGTGACGTCGTGGCCGTCGCTGCAAACCGACCTGCGCAACGCCGGCGCGGAATGGGTGGACCGCGAGGTCGTGACGGACGACGGCGTGATCACGTCGCGCAACCCGGACGACCTGCCCGCGTTCTGCGACGCGTTGCTCGAACGGCTGAAGTAAGGCTCAGGACGCGAGAACCGGATACGGAAGTGGTTGAGCGCCGCAGGGTGCCGCCCCGGCTATCGGTCGGCGGCGGTGCCCGGCGGCGCGAAGCCCGTTTGATGCCCGGGGTTGTCTTTGGTGCGGCCGCTTCTGAACGGCTGAAGTAAGCCTCAGGACAGCGAGAACCGGATGCCGAAGTGGTTCAGCGTCGCGGGGAGTCGTCCCGGTTGCAGGTCGGCGGCGGTGCCTCGCGGCGCGAAGCCCGTTTGCTGCAGCAGCGAGGCGAGCAGTGTCGAGGCGGTGAAGAGCACGACGTCGCGGCCCGGGCACACGCCGGGGCCGGCGCTGAACGGCACGAGCGCGGGGTTGGCTGCGGCGCGGCCGTCCAGCCAGATGTCCGGGACGAAGGAATCCGCGTACGGCAAGGTGTCCGGGTCGCGGTGGAAGAACGGCGTGTAGATCAGGAACGACGTGCCTGCCGGGCCCCATGCGGTGTCTTCGGTGCTTTCGCGCAGGAGCGCGGGCGTGGTGGGCCAGAGCCGGACGGACTCCAGGACGCAGGCGCGCAGGTACGGAAGCTGTTGCGGTGTCGAGAGATCTGCTTCGACGATCTCGCGGCGGGCCTCGGCTAGTTCGTCGGGATGCGAGGCGAGCAAGGCGAGTGCGCGAAGGGTGGCGATCGCGGCGGCGTCGAACGCGAACAGCCAGTGCGGGACTTGGCCGGTCGGGTCGACGTCCGGGTCGGCCGGTTGTTTCGCCATCGCCGCGCCGAGGCTGCCCGGGCGGTCCAGGCCGAGCTGCCGGTCGAGCAGGGACTGGAACTGGCGGCGCTGCTCCTCCCGGGGCGGGTGCGCGAAGGCCCAGTTCGCGTTGAGCCGCAGCTGGTCCAGGAGGTCGGTCACGCGCCGGTCGGCGGTGGTGTCCCCGCCGAGCACGATCTTGCGGATGATCGTCCAGAAGTGCTCGGTGAACTGGGTCGCGTCCAAAGCGGGATAACCCGAAAGCATTTCGGTTGCTTCGCTGCGGATGGTTTCCGCCCACGAGCCGGCGAGTTCGTGCGCGGCTCGGCCGGGTTCGAGGACCGTCTCGTTGAGCTTCCGGCGCCGGGCGCGCGTGGCGCCGTTGGAGATCAGCACGCCGTGCGGCTGGAAGTGGCGCAGGGCCGCGTCTTTTTCGGTGGTGTCCGGGCTGAACGGCGTGGGGGTGCCGGCCAGCAGTTCGCCGACGTGGTCGGCGTCGAGCACCAGCCGGAACGACCGGCCCGGCGCCGGCAGGTCGAGCGGGCCGGGGCCGTAGCGTTCGCGCAGGTCGTGCAGCAGGCGGATCGCCGAGCGGTCGACCTGCAGTTTCTGCGCCGCGGCCATCGCGCGCGGACGGCGTTTGACCAGTCCGATGCCGACGGTGGGGGCGACCACCCGCGCGACGATGCGCCCGGTGTCGCGGACCGACGCCCGCTGGGGGCGGATGTCGACCGGGGGCAGTGCGGACAAGTCCGGGCTCGCGGTCGCGCGGGTGGTCGCCATGCTGTTCGGGTACCCGGCCCGGTTCGGGTGAAACCTCCGCCGCCGGTTTCCGCTCGGCGGCGCGGAGCACACTGTCTATTATGGACTGCGGGTAATGGCTGGCATGAAACAGCTTTCGCGTCTCGGCCGTCGGCCGGACGGTGCTCGAGTCCGTCCGGAGCGTCCACAGTGCTTCATGCGAGATCGAGGCGCAGGGTGGTCGCGGGCAGTGCGCTGCGGTACCGTCGAGCCAGGAGCGGTTCAGCCCACGTGCCGTCGCCAGATCCCATGCGGCCCGTTGCTCCGGGCCCAGGGCCGGGCCGCACTCCACGGCCCGGTCTCGCGTCTGCGAGGAGGGCTCAATGCACGAAACGCTCGCTTATCTGCCGGGGACACCGGCGCGAACGCTGATCACGACCACCGCGGACGAAACCGTCGTCGCGGTCTCCGCGGACCTGGACCTCCGCTCCACCGCCCGGCTGCGCGAAGTGCTGGCCGAGGAAATGTCCCTGCATCCGCTCGCCTTGATCGTCGACGTCTCCGGCTTGGCCTTCTGCTCGGTCAGCGGTCTGGAAGTGCTGACGGACACCGCGCGGGCGGCGGACGCGGCGGGCATCGCTTTCGTCGTGGTGGCCGGGCAGCGCGCGGTGCTCCGGCCGCTGCGAGTTCTCGGCCTCGACCGGGAGTTCCGGGTGGTCGAACGCCTTGCCGACGCCGTCGGAGGGAGCGCCGCCGCACGGAACCTCACGGCCGAGGTCGGCTAGCCGTTCCGTTCAAGCCCGGCCCCTCCGGTTCTCCGGCGGGGCCGGGTATATCCGCGCGCGGAGGCGGGAAGCCTGTTAAGCATCCGGAATCCGAGTAGGTTGGCAGTCGCTTGCTGGTGGTCCGGGTCGGCGGGGAGGGATTTGTGGAAGCGCGAAGCAGAGCGGCGGTGGATTACTCGGCCGTGGTGCGGCTGAGCGGCGACCCCGCCGAGCTGCGCGGCGAGGTGGGCGAGGTGCTGTCCGCGGAGCCGCGAACGGTGGTTTTCGAGCTGAGCGAGCTGACCTCGTTCTCCAGCCGGGATCTCGCCGCGCTCCGCGAGACGGCCGAACCGGGCGAAGCGGTGTTCGCCTGCCGGGAGGGCGGAGTGGCCCGCCGGGTGCTCGAGGAGGAGGGCGTCCCGGTCTCCGACTCGGCGTCCGCGGCGCTGGCGCTGGAGGACGAGTCGCTGCGACCGTCGGGCGAGCGGTTCCGGTCGCTCACCGAGATGCTGCTGGCCGCACGGACGGTCGGCGAGGTCCTGCAGCTGGTCGTGGACGCGACGGCGTCGCTGGTGCCCTCCGCGGAGCTGGTGTCGATCACTCTGCGCGCGTCGGACGGCAGCTTCCACACCGCCGCCTACACCGACCGGAAGGCCGCCGAGCTGGACGTGCTGCAGTACCAGCTGGGCGAGGGACCCTGCCACGACGCGGCGGTGCCCGGCCGTCCGGAATTTCTCGAATGCCCCGATTTGCGCGGGGACGAGCAGTGGCCGCAGTGGTCCCCGGCGGCGGCCGAGCGGGGTTGGCGCGCGGTGCTGGCGACCGCCCTGGTCGACGACGCCGTTTCGCGGTTCTCCGGCGCGCTCAATCTCTACTCCCGCGCCCCCGGGGGCCTCGGCGACGCCGACCGCGACGTCGTGCTGCTCCTGGCCAGCCACGCGACCCTCGCGGTGGCCGAAACGGACGCGGTGACCCGCAACGAGCTGAACCAGGCGCAGCTGCGGCGCGCGCTGAACAGCCGGGACGTGATCGGGCAGGCGAAGGGCATCATCATGGCGCGCCGGGGGCTGGACGCGGAGGAGGCGTTCGACCTGCTGCGGCGGACTTCGCAGCAGCTGAACGTGAAGCTGGTGCAGCTGGCCGGGACGCTCGCGGCCCGGCACGAGGAGCTGGACAGCGGTCCGATCGCGGAGCTGGGCGAGCCGGACCCGGTGTGAGGGCGGAGGCGCGTTCTGCGCGCCTCGCTCCCGAGCGCAGCCCCGACGGTCGGGCGCGGCGGCCAGGGAGCAATACCAGGGACTTAAGGCGGCGCTGTGGGTGCGGCATGAGGGTTTCTGTCCTGGTCGCGGGGGCTGGGTGCGGGGTGCGCTGTCCGTGAGGGGAACCCTGGGGGACTCAGAGTCCCTCAGGGTTCCCCTCACGGACACGAGCAAGCGGTCGCGAGGGCATAGGGCGGGCTTTTCGGCGAGGTTGGCGTCCTTGTGGACGGTTGGCAATGCCGAAGGTCGCACGGCCTAAGTCCCTGGCATTGGCGGACAGGGGGCGAGCGCGTTCGGTCGCCGGGCAGCGTCCTGGCGAGGGTTTTGCCTGCTGAGCAGCGGTCGCGCGAGGCGGAGCGCTGGCTCGGTTTCCCGGTGCTGCGAGCGGGATCCGACGTGTCCGGAGCCGGTCCGCCGGGTAATCGGTACGGAGGAGTCGAGCCGACCGAGGAAGGAGCCCGTCATGGTGCACCCTGTGCCGCCCGGACCGGAGCCCGTCCCGTCGCCGCCGGAGCCGCTGCCGCCGTTCCCGCCGGAGCCTGCCCCGCCGCCGCGTCCGGGACCAGGTCCGTTGCCCCCGCCGGAACCGCCCGTCC
>NZ_PQIA01000079.1 GCF_003385235.1 Amycolatopsis circi
CTCCTCACCCAAGACAATGGGTGGCCCGGCAGGCCGGGCCCGTGCTTCGCTCGCGCGCCACAGCTTCCTGCCGAACCATCCACAGTAGACAGGAGGGCCATGGCCATCGCATCCGAAACGATCGCCCGCCGCGCCGAGGAGGTCGGCGTCGAGGTCCGGCTGCACGCCGCCGAGGTCGACGGCACGCGCAGTCTCGGCATCGGCGAGGACGTCCCAGTCGTCCCCGCGTCGGTGTTCAAGGTCCCGATCGCGCTGGAACTCGCTCGCCAGGCCGCTGAGGGGACGCTCGATCTCGGCACCCGCATCGCCGTCAAGCCCGGACACCCGACGCCGAGCCCGTACGGCCTCGCCACTTTCCGCCACGAAGTCCTGATGTCCTGGCACGATTTGGCGATTCTGATGATCGGAATCAGCGACAACGTCGCCACCGACCTGATTCTCGCCGAGGTCGGCAAAGACGCGGTGAATAGCACGTTGCGGCGCCTCGGATTCACGCAAACGGTCGTTCCGCAGGACTGCGGCGAACTGCTCGCCACCATCGGCGAAGATCTCGGAGTCTCTTACGAGGACGACGAACGCGCGCTCGCCGAACTGACCTACGAACAGGTCTCCGGGTTGCGCGCGCTGCAACCGGAGAAATCCTGCAGTACCACCGCCGCCGAAATGACCCGTTTGCTGGGATTGATCTGGCGCGACGAAGCGGCTGCCCCACAGGCGTGCGCGGACGTCCGGCACTGGATGGAACTGCAGGTCTGGCCGCACCGGCTGCGTTCCGGGTTCCCGGACGATCGCATCCGCACGAGCGGCAAAACCGGGACATTGCCCGCCGTGCGCAACGAGGTCGGCGTGGTCGAGTACCCGGACGGCGGCCGGTACTCGGTCGCCGTGTTCACCCGCGCCGAGGATTCCCGGTCACGGGTGCCCGAGCGCGACGCGTTCATCGGTTTCGCCGCCGCGACGGCAGTGGAGTCCCTGCGCACGGCCTGATTCGTCGGAGCGGAGGAACTTTCCCCCGGCTCTCCTCGGTCCGGACGAACAAGTGACGTCCGCCACGGACCTAGCATTTCCGAAACGCCGGTCCACCATCCCCCGGACAGAAGGTGCACATGTCGAAGATTTCCGAAATCGAGACCTGGCTTCAGGAGAATTTCGCCGCTCTGCTCGCCAAGCATCAGGTTCCCGGTGCCGCGATCGCGGTGCTCGCCGACGGCGAGGTGATCGACCACGCGGCGGGCGTCGTCAACAAGGGGACCGGCGTGGAGTCCACTGTGGACTCGGTGTTCCAGATCGGGTCGATCACGAAGGTGTGGACGACCACGCTCGCCATGCAGCTCGTCGACGAGGGCAAGCTGGACCTCGACCGGCCGGTGCGCGACTACCTGCCGGAGTTCGCGCTCGGCGACGAGGCGGCCGCGGCGGTGATCACCGTCCGGCAGCTGACCTGTCACACCGCCGGCTTCGAAGGCGACATCTTCACCGACACCGGACCCGGCGACGACTGTGTGGAGAAGCTCGTCGCGACGCTGTCCGACGTGTCGCAGCTCTTCCCGCCGGGCGAGCGGTTCTCCTACAACAACGCCGGTTACTGCGTGCTCGGCCGCGTCATCGAGGTGCTGCGCGGCAAGTGCTGGGACGACTGCGTGCGCGACCACCTCTTCGCGCCGCTCGGCCTGACTCACGCGGCGTCCGGCCCGTACGACGCGATCCGCTACCGCGCCGCCATCGGCCACGTCTCCCCGAAGCCGGGCGAGGACCCGGTGCCCGCGCCGATCTGGGCCCTCACCCGCTCGAACTCGCCGGCCGGTTCGACGCTCGCGATGCGCCCGCGCGACCTGCTGACGTTCGTCCGGATGCACCTGAACGACGGCAAGGCCGACGACGGCACCCAGGTAGTGCTGCCGGAGTCGCTGCTCGCGATGCGCGAACCGCAGGTGGACGTGCCTGACCTCGGCATGGCCGAGCACTGGGGCCTCGGCTGGATGCTCTTCGACTGGGCCGGCGGCAAGGTGATCGGCCACGACGGCGGCACCATCGGCCAGTCGGCCTTCCTGCGCGTGGTTCCGGAGAAGGGCGTGGCGGTCGCGCTGCTGACCAACGGCGGTCAGCCGATGAACGTGTACCAGGAGATCTTCGCGAAGCTGCTGGACGAACTCGCGGGCGTCACCGTTGCGGCGCGGCCCGAGCCGAATCCCGCCGCCGCTCCGGCCGACCTGTCCCGGTATGTGGGCGAGTACTCGTCGATGGTCGCCGACACCGTCGTCACCGAGGAGGACGGCAAGCTCTGGCTGGAACGCACCCCGAAGGGAATCTTCGCCGAGATCGGCGCGCCCTCGGGGAAGGAAGAACTGTTCCCGAGCCAGGGCGACACCTTCGTCGCGAAAACCGAGCAGATGCCCGGTGTCTACCTGGCACACGCGTTCGTCGGCGACGACGGCAACGGCCGCGCGCAGTTCCTCCACACTGGACGCGCGGACCGACGGGTCTCCCAGTGAGCGGGATCCGCGAACAGATCGAGGCCGTCTTCGCCGACGCTGGCGCGGAAGGGTTCCTGCACGCCCGGGAGATCGGCGTGCAAGGCCCCGAGGTGTCGGCGGGCGGAGACGACCCGGTCGTCCTCGCGTCGGTGTTCAAGATCCCGGTGGCACTCGCCTATGCCCGCGAGGTCGCCGCCGGACGGCTGGACGACACCGAACGGACGAAGGTGACCGCTCGGTACCGGATCGGTGGCATCGGCACCGCGGGCTGCGCCGATGACGTGGAGATGAGCTGGCGCGACCTCGCGCACTTCATGCTCACGATGAGCGACAACGCCGCCACCGACGTGCTTTACCACCGGCTCGGCCAGGAAACGGTGGACCGCGTGCTGGCCGACCTCGGGCTCGCCCGCACCCGGCTGATCGGCTGCTGCGAGGACCTGTTCGCGTCCGTCGTCTCGGATCTCGGCGGCACTCCGGATTCCGACCTCGAAGCTCTGCTCGGCGGGGCCACACCGGAGCAGTTGGACAAGCTGTCGGTCCGGGATCCGGAGCGCACCACGTCGTCCACGCCGCGCGAGATCACGACGCTGCTCGACGCGATCTGGACCGACCGGGCAGGCGAACCCGAAGCGTGCGAACGGGTTCGCACGATCATGGCGCAGCAGATCTGGCCGCACCGGCTGTCGTCGGGCTTCCCGTCCGGCGTGGCGATCGCGGCGAAAACCGGGACGCTGCCCGGAATCCGCAACGAAGCAGGCGCGGTGACCCTGGGGGACGGCCGCCGGTTCGCGGTCGCGGTGTTCACTCGCGCGCATTCTCTCGAAGACCGCCTTCCCGCGGTCGACGCGTCCATCGGCGCCGCCGCCCGGCTGGCGCTCGACCACCTCCAGAGCGCGACCCCGTAGGAGAAATCCCATGAAAACTGCCCGGCTCACCGCCGCGATGGCGGGCGTGGTGGCCTTGACCGTGAGCGCGTGCGGGGGATCAGCGCAATCCGGGACGGACCGGACCGCGAACCAGAAACTGGTCGACGGCAAGACTTTCACCTATGCCATCCCGACCGATCCGGGAACGCTCGACCCGGCGATCACCGTGCTGTCGGTCGCCCGCAATATCGACCAATTCCTCTACGACGCGCTGATCAATCTCGATTCGAAGGGGCAGCCGGAGGCGGCGCTCGCGGAGAAGTGGGAAGCGAACACGACCACCGCGTCCTTCACCCTGCGCAAGGGCGTCACCTGTTCCGACGGGAGCCCGCTGACCGCGGCCGACGTCGCGGCGAACATCAACTTCGTCGGAGACCCGGCGAACAAGTCCCCGCTCGCCGGCGTCACGGTGAAGAGCGGCACGAAAGCGGTCGCCGGCGACGGCACGGTCACGATCACCAGTGGGGCGCCGGACGCGTTCCTGCTCCGCAACATCGCCGGCCTGCCGATCGTCTGCGCCAAGGGGCTGGCCGACCGGAAGACGCTCGCCAAGGGCGGGAACGGCACCGGCATGTTCGCGATGTCCGAGATCGTCCCGAACGACCATTACACGCTGACCCGGCGCAAGGACTACACCTGGGGTCCCGGCCAGTTCGACCCGAAGCAGCAGGGGGTGCCGGACAAGGTCAACATCCGGATCGTCCCGAACATGACGACCATGTCCAATCTGCTGCTGTCCGGCGAGGTCAACGCCGCCTCGGTGATCGGGCAGGACCAGCAGCGGCTGAAGGCGCAGCGGCTGTACCACGCCGACCTCGTGGCCCCGTTCGGCGAGTTGTTCTTCAACCAGGCGCCCGGCCGGTTCGGCGCCGACCAGGCGATGCGCCGCGCGCTGACCCAAGCGATCGACCTTCCGCAGGTCGCGAAGGTGCTGACCCGCGACGGCAGCGCGCCGGTCAAGGGCATGGTCACCGTCGAACCCCGGCCGTGCGACGGCGATTCGGTCACCGGGAAGATCCCCGGCTTCGACGTCGCCGCGGCCAAGGCGGCGCTCGATCAGGCGGGCTGGAAACCGGGGCCGGACGGTATTCGCGTGAAGGACGGGAAGCGGCTCGCGCTGACCGCGATCTACGGCACGCAGGCTGGTCCGACGATGCCGCCGGGCGCGGAGCTGATGCAGCAGGGATGGAAGAGCATCGGCGTCGACGTGACGCTCAAGGGCGTCGACAGCCCGGGTCTCAGCCAGGCGCTGTTCGCCACCGGCGAGTGGGACATCTCGATGGCGCCGCTCGGCCTTACCCTGCCCAGCCAGCTGGTGCCGTTCATGTCCGGCGGGGAACCGCCGCAGGGCACGAACTTCGCGCACATCAAGAACCCGCAGTACGACGCGCTGGTCGCCAAGGCGGCCGCGCAGGCCGGGCAAGCAGGCTGCGCGGACTGGATGGCCGCGGAATCGGCGCTGTTCGAGAAGCAGGACGTCGTGCAGTTCGCGAACTCGGTGGTCCCGACCTTCGGCAGCAACGCGAAGTTCGAGATCGTCAACGGTTACCTCAAGCCGACCACCATCCGGATGTACGCCTGATGACCGGCGCGATCGCCGTCGCGGGCCCGAAGGTCAGCCCCTGGCTGGCCTTCGGCGCCCGCCGTCTCGGGCGGTTCGTGGTGTCGCTGTGGGTGCTCGTGACCATGGCGTTCCTGATGATCCAGCTGATCCCGGGCGACCCGGTGCGGGCGGCACTCGGCTTGACCGCGCCGATCGAGCTGATCAACGCCCGCCGCGCCGCGCTCGGGCTGGACCATCCGCTGTGGCAGCAGTACCTCGACTACTTCGGCGGACTGTTTCGCGGCGACTTCGGCACGTCGATGCTGACCGGACAGCCGGTCGGCGACGTCATCTCGGACCGCCTTCCCGCGACGCTGCAGCTGGCGTTGCCCGCGTTCGTGGTGGTCATCGGGCTGGCGATCCCGCTCGGCCTGACCTTCGCCGTGCTGACCCGCGGCGGACGGCATCGCGGTGCCGAACTGGGTTTCACCTCGACCACCGTGCTGTTCGCCGCGATTCCCGAGTTCCTGGTCGCGGTGGCGCTGGTGGCGTTCTTCGCGGTGCAGCTCGGCTGGTTCCCGGTGGCCGGCCGCGAGGGCGCGGGTTCGCTCGTGCTGCCGATCATCGCGCTGGCACTCGGCCCCGCCTCGACGCTTTCCCGGATCGTCCGAGTGGAGACGCTTTCCGTGCTGGGCAACGATTTCGTCCGCACCGCGCGAGCGAAACGGCTGCCCGCGCGGATCGTCTACTTGCGACACGCGCTGCCGAACGCGCTGACCGCGACGCTGACGCTCGGCGGGCTGATGCTCACCAGCCTCGTCGCGGGCACCGTCTTGGTGGAGAACGTGTTCGCCTGGCCGGGCTTGGGTTCGACGATCTCCCAATCCATTCTGCAGAAGGACTACCCGCTGGTGCAGGGGATCGTGCTCGTGTACGGCATCGGCGTGCTGCTGGTGAACCTCATCGTGGACCTGCTGCTGGCCGTCCTCGATCCGCGTTCGACGATCCGGGAGAACTGAGATGGCGAAACGGCGCGGACAACAGTGGCTGGCCGCCGTGCGCACCCCGCTCGGCGCGTTCGCCGCCGTCCTGCTCGTGCTGGTGATCGCGGTCGCGGTGCTGGGCCCGATCCTGTGGCAGGACGCGGCTTCGGCGATCGACACGAACGCGATCGGCCAAGGCCCGTCGGGCGACCATTGGGTCGGCACCGACGAACTGGGCCGCGACATTTTCTACCGCGTGCTCGTGGCGACCCGGCTTTCGGTGGTGCTGGCGCTGATCGCCGCCGCGCTCGGCGTCGCGAGCGGTCTCGTGCTCGGCATGCTGCCCGCGGTGCTGCCGCGTCCCCTCGGCAGGCTGCTGACGGCGGCGATCAACATCGCGGTCGCGTTCCCCGGGCTGCTGCTGGTGCTGTTCTTCGCGGTGATTTTCGGCGTGGGCACTCAGGGTGCGGTGATGGCGATCGGGTTCGCGCTGGCTCCGCAGTTCGCCCGGCTGACGCAAACCCTGTCGGCCTCGGTGGCCGGACGGGACTTCGTGTCCGCCGCCCGGGTCGCTGGGGTGGGCCGGATCCGGTTGCTGTTCCGGCACATTCTGCCGAACATCGGCGAACCGCTGGCGGTCAACGCCACCATCGGTGCCGGTGGCTCGCTGCTGGCGTTCTCCGGGCTGTCGTTCCTCGGGATCGGTGTGCAGGCCCCGGATTACGACTGGGGGCGGCTGCTCAACGAAGGCCTCAACGGCATTTACGTCAACCCGGCGGCGGCGCTCGCGCCCGGTGTCGCGGTGGTCCTCGCGGGGCTCGCGTTCAACCTCTTCGGCGAGACCGTCGCCGGAGTGATCGGCGTGCGGACCCGGTTGCCGCGGCTTGCTCCCCGCGTGCTGCGGAAGTCCAAAGTGGACCCTGTCGCCGCGGACGATGCCGTGCTGGTGGTCGAAAATCTGGAAGTCGCGTTCCCGAGGCCGACTGGCTGGACGCTGCCGGTGCGCGGCGTGAGCTTCACGGTGCGAGCGGGTGAGGCGATCGGAGTAGTGGGCGAATCCGGTTCGGGCAAGAGCTTGACCGGACTCGCGGTGTCGCGGCTGATCGAATCGCCCGGATCGGTGACCGCGGACCGGCTGGACTTCGCCGGAACCCCGGTGCTCACCACGCCGGAACGCGAGTTGCGGACGCTGCTCGGGACGTCGCTGGCGATGGTGTTCCAGGACCCGATGACGTCGTTCAACCCGACCCGGCGGATCGGCCGCCAGCTCGCCGAGGTTTCCGAACAGCACCAAGGACTTTCGCGAGCCAAGGCGTTCGAGCGGGCCGTCGACCGGCTGCGCGCGGTACGGATTCCGGCGGCGGAACGGCGGGCGAAGCAGTACCCGCACGAGTTTTCCGGCGGCATGCGGCAGCGCGCGATGATCGGCATGGGCCTGATGGGCGACCCGCGGCTGATCATCGCCGACGAACCGACGACCGCGCTGGACGTGACCGTGCAACGGCAATTGCTGCGGTTGCTGGCCCAGACCCGCGCCGAACGGGACACCGCGATCATCCTGATCAGTCACGACATCGCGGTCGTTTCCCAGACATGCGAACGGATTCTGGTGATGTACGCCGGACGGATCGTGGAGGATCTGCCCGCCGCCGGTCCGGACCTCACGCCGCGGCACCCGTACACGCGGGCACTGCTGGCCACGACGATCGACCTGGAGACGGACCCGGACGCGCCGCTCGCGGTGATCCCCGGCCGTCCGCCGGAACCGGACCAGATGCCGGCCGGCTGCGCGTTCGCGAGCCGCTGCCCGCTGGCGACCGACCAATGCCGCGAGGAAGACCCGGAATTGGCCGTGATCGCGCCGGAACATCGGGTGGCGTGCTGGCATCCGGATGCGGCACTGTCGGAAGCAGTGGGCGCGGTTGTCGTGGCAGGAGGAGCGGAATGAGCGTCCTGCTGCGCCCTCGCTGGCCAAAGTCCGTGAAGGGAACCCTGACGGACTCTGAGTCCCTCAGGGTTCCCCTCACGGACGGCGGAGCGGGGCAAAGGTCAGGAGAGGGAGGGGCGGAATGAGCGAACTGATCTTCGACTCGGTCAGCGTCCGGTACGGCGGACGGCGCGGGCTCACCGCGGTGGACGGCGTTTCGCTGACCGTCCCGGCGGGCAAGGTCGTCGGCCTGGTCGGCGAATCGGGCTCGGGCAAGTCGACGCTCGCCCGGGCGGCCGTCGGATTGTCGCCGGTGAGCGCGGGACGGGTGCTGCTCGGCGGCGTGGACGTGCGGAAACTGCCGCGCCGACGCCCGCTGCAGATGGTGTTCCAGGATCCGTACTCGTCGCTCAACCCGAGGATGACCATCGGCGAGTCGATCGCCGAAGCCATGCCGCGCGGGCCAAGGTCCGTGAAGGGCTCCTTGCGGGAATCAGATTCCCTCAAGGAGTCCTTCACGGACCGCAAGGCGAAGCGAGCCGAGGTCGCCCGGCTGCTGGAGCTGGTGAACCTCGATCCGGAGCGCGCCACGCACCTCCCGGGCCAGCTTTCCGGCGGCCAGCGGCAACGGGTCGCGCTCGCCAGGGCACTCGCGGGTCAGCCGCAAGCGTTGATCGCGGACGAGATCACCTCCGCGCTCGACGTTTCGGTGCAGGGCGCGGTGCTCAACCTCGTGCGTGAAGTGCAGCGGCAACTCGACCTGTCGATGCTGTTCATCTCGCACAACCTCGCCGTGATCCGGTATCTCAGCGATTTCGTCGCGGTGATGTACCTCGGCCGGATCGTCGAAGCGGGACCGGCCGAGCAGGTGCTCACCGATCCGCAGCATCCCTACACCCGCGACCTGCTCGACGCCGCCCCGTCGGCGCACAAGTCGCTGTTCGACCTCGAACCCGGCGCGACCGCGGACGCGGAACCGCCGGATCCGCACCATCCGCCCGCCGGATGCCGGTACCACCCGCGCTGCCCGGTCGGCCCGCTCGTGCGGAGCGACCGCGAGATCTGCCTCCGGGCCGATCCGGCCGAGGACTCCGCGCCCCGGCGGCACGCCGCGGCCTGTCACTTCCTGATCCGGCCAAAAGAAGGCCGACCCCCGCTCGGCACGTAACCGTTGCTCCGAAGCCATTAGGCCGTGGCTGTGGTCGGGTCAGGAACGATCAGCACAGTAGTGAATCCGAGGGCCACGAGCCCGCGATCTCTCAAGGAGCCAGCGTATGACCCGCCGTCTCGGCATCGATGACCTGTACGACCTCGCCGCGCCCAGCCAGCCCGCGCTTTCGCCGGACGGCAGCCGGATCGTCTACGTGCTGCGGACCGCGGACCGGGAAGAGGACCGGAACGTCGACGCGCTCTGGACGGTCGGCACCACTTCTGGCGAGGCCCGCCAGCTCACTCGCGGAAACGGCGACGCGGCACCGAAATGGGCTCCGGACGGCTCCCGGCTCGCGTTCCTGCGCGCCCAGGACGGTCCGCCGCAGGTCTGGGCCCTCCCGGCGGACGGCGGCGAGGCCGAGCAGCTCACCAAGCTGCCGCTCGGCGCGGGCGCGCCGGTGTGGAGCCCGGACGGCAGCAAGATCGCGTTCTCCGCGGCGATCGATCTCGCCGCGGTTGTCGAAGCGCCACCGGCGAACACGCCGATCGTCGCCGAGCGGCTGGACTACAAGTCCGACGGCCCCGGCCTGCTGAAGACCCTCCGCAGCCACGTGCACGTCCTCGACGTCGCCACCGGCGAAGTCCAGCAGCGCACCTTCGGCGACTGGCACGCGGGCCAGCCCGCCTGGTCGCCCGACGGAAAGCACGTGGCGTTCACCGCGTCCTTGGACGACGACGCCGACCTCACCTTCCGGTCCTCCGCCTACGTCCTAGACGTCACCGAGCGGAATGCCGAACCGCGGCTGGTCGGCACCGACCAGGGCATGGCGGGCACGGTCGGCTGGACCACCGACGGCAAGGCGCTGCTGGTGGTCGGCCGCACCGACACCGCCACCGGAAACCTCGGCCTGCTGCGCGTTCCGCTGGACGGCGGCGAAACGGTCAACCTGGCCGAAAGCCTCGACCGCAACGTGATGTCCGGCGGCCCCGGCTACCCGGGTGCGTTGCCGCAGTTGAACGAGGCTGGCGACGTCGTGTTGTTCGCGATCCGCGACCGCGGCTGCACCCATCTGTACGAAGTGGACCTAGCCGGTGGTGAACCGCGTCCGGTGCTGGTCGGCGACGGCAACGTGGTGTCCGGAGTGGACTTGGCTGGCGGCCAGGCTGCGATTGTGTTGGCCACCGCCGATTCCTTCGGCGAGGTCGCCGTTCTCGACCGCGCCACGGGTTCGGTCGACGTGCGGACCAAGCACGGCGACGCAGTGTCCGAAGTGGAATTGTTCGGCCGCGAGCCGCGTGAATTCACCATCAGCGACGGCACTGTCGTCCAGGGCTGGCTTATCCGCGACACCGAACACACCGGCCCGCAGCCGCTGCTGATCGACATCCACGGTGGCCCGCACAACTCCTGGAACGGCGCGGCGGACTCAATTCACCTGTACCACCAGACCCTTGCCTCGCGCGGTTGGGCCGTGCTGCTGATCAACCCGCGAGCCAGCGACGGTTACGGCGAAGCGTTCTACACCGCGGCGATCGGTGCGTGGGGCAGCGCGGACGCGCCGGACTTCCTGGAACCGATCGACCAGCTCGTCGCCGAAGGTCTCGCCGACCCGGACCGGCTCGCCGTCACCGGCTATAGCTACGGCGGCTACATGACCTGCTACCTGACCAGCCGCGACGATCGCTTCGCCGCTGCGGTCGCCGGTGGTGTCGTCAGCGATTTGACCAGCCTGGCCGGTACGTCCGACGGCGGCCACTACATGGCAGTCAACGAATTCGCCGGGCTTTCGTCGGGCAAGTACGAGAAATCCTCCCCGCACGCGCAGGTCGAGCAGGTCCGCACGCCGACGCTGATCCTGCACGGCGGCGAAGACGTCCGATGCCCCGTCGGTCAGGCCGAGCAGTGGTTCACCGCGCTGCGCGAGCGCGACGTGCCGTCCCGGCTGGTGCTGTACCCGGGCGGCGCGCATCTGTTCATTTTGGACGGTCCGCCTTCGCACCGCGCCGACTACAACCGGCGCGTGGTCGACTGGGTCGAGCAGTACGCCGGTTCGCGGGTGCCGATCGACGCCGCACACTGGAGCCGCCGCCTGGCGGAACTAGCGCGCAAGCACGACGTTCCGGGTGCTTCGCTGGGAATTCTGCGCGTCGACACCGGCGAGGAGGTGTTCGCGACTCACGGCGTCCTGAACAAGACGACCAAGGTCGAGGTCACCGAGGATTCGCTGTTCCAGATCGGCTCCATCTCCAAGGTGTGGACGTCGACGGTCGTCATGCAGCTCGTCGACGAGGGCCTGCTCGACCTCGACGCGCCGATCCTCGACGTGCTGCCCGAACTGCGGCTGTCCGATCCCGAGGTGACCAAGAGCGTCACCATGCGGCACCTGCTGACCCACACGAGCGGCATCGACGGTGACATCTTCACCGACACCGGCCGCGGCGACGACTGCGTCGAGAAGTACGTCGACCTGCTTGAGGACGCCGCGCAGAACCACCCGCTCGGGGTGACTTTCTCGTATTGCAACTCGGGTTTCATCCTGATGGGCCGGGTGATCGAGAAGCTCACCGGGAAGACCTGGGACGCCGCGATGCGGGACAAGCTGTACACCCCGCTCGGCCTCACGCACACGGTCACGCTGCCGGAGGAGGCGCTGCTGTTCCGCGCCGCCGTCGGGCACGATGCGCCGGAGGGCGAAGACCTGGCTCGAGTCCCGGCCTGGCAGCTGCCCCGCTCGGCCGGACCAGCCGGTCTGATCACCGCGCGCACCGCGGATGTCCTCGCCTTCGCCCGCCTGCACCTCACCGGCGGCCTGACCGAGGACGGCACGCGGATCCTGTCGGCGGAATCGGCCGCCGCGATGGCGGACAAGCAGGCCGACGTCCCGGACAAGCACACCCTCGGCGATTCGTGGGGCCTCGGCTGGATCCGCGACGACTGGAACGGCCGTCGCGTCATCGGCCACGACGGCAACACGATTGGCCAGTCGGCGTTCCTGCGCCTGCTGCCGGGCGCGGGACTCGCGGTCACGCTGCTGACGAACGGCGGCCACGCGCGGGACCTGTACACCGAGCTGTACCGGGAGATCTTCGCCGAACTCGCCGACGTCGCCATGCCGCGTCCGCTCGAACCCCCGGCCACGCCGGTCACCGTGGACGCGAGCCGGCACCTCGGCGTGTACGAGCGGGCTGGTGCGCACGTGGAGGTGGTGGAGCGCGAGGGTGGTTTGCGCGTCGTGTACACCACCACCGGTCCGCTGGCGGAGCTGACGCCGGACAAGGTCCAGGAGTTCGACCTGAAAGCGGTCTCGGACACGCTGTTCCTGCTCCGGATGCCGGGCGGGCAGTTCTGGACGCCGGTGCTGTTCTACACGCTGCCGACTGGCGAGCCTTACCTGCACTTCGGTGCACGGGCGACGCCCAAGGTGTCCTGAGACTGGAGGGGCTGGGTTCGCTCAGCCCCTCCAGTTCGTCACTCCGAGTAAGCTTGCGCCGTGCCGGAAATCCGCCCGAGACCCGCGGTGGTCTCCCAAATCGTGGAGAAGCGCGGCCACCTCGCGCACGGGGACGGCATCGCGCCGCACCGGCATGTCCAAGGGCAGCTGCTGTATCCGTCGGCGGGCGTTCTCGCCACCACGACCGAGCGCGGCACCTGGGTCGCTCCGGCGAACCGGGTCGCGTGGACTCCGCCGGGCTTCGAGCACTATCACCGTGCGTACGGGCAGACCGAGGTCCGGGTGCTGGAGTTCTCCGGGGAACTGTCCGCCTCGCTGCCAGCCCAGCCAACGGTGTTCGAAGTGTCGCCGTTGCTGCGGGAGGCACTGCTCGTCCTCACCAGCGGCCGGACACTTCGCCCAGAGGCACGGGAGCGGCTTCGCGGCGTGGTCGTGGACGAGTTGGTCGTCGGCCCTGACGAGGCGATGTACCTCCCGGCCGCGTCCGACGACCGCCTTCGCGCGGTCACCGATCTCCTGCACGCTGATCCCGCGGCGTCGCTGACGCTGGCCGAATTCGGCCGGACCGTCGGGGCGGGCGAGCGGACCTTGAGCCGGTTGTTCCAGACCGAGCTGGGGATGAGCTTCCACCGATGGCGCAGCCTGTTGCGGGTGCAGCACGCGCTCATCCGCTTGGCCGAGGGCGACGCCGTCATCGACACCGCGGCCCGGCTGGGGTAGGCCAATCCGACGAGCTTCATCGAGGCGTTCACCGCCGTGGTCGGCCAGACGCCCGGCCGCTATCAGCAGGAGCTGCGCCGCGGCGATCGGTGAGGTTGGCGGGTTTCCGGAAGACCTAGTCGGGCTGCTGGTACCGCTGCCAGCCCGGTTCCGGCGAACCTGGAGACATGACCGCAACACTGTCCGAAATGGACGAGAACACCACCGTCGTGATCGTGGGCGCCGGAGTCGCCGGGCTCACCTTGGGAATTTTCCTGCTGCACAGCGGGATCGACTGCGTCATCGTGGAGAAGCGCAGCCGGTAATACGTCGAACAGCGCCAGCGAGCCGGGGTCATCGACACTCGGGCGGCCAGGATGTTCCGCGCGCACGGCCTCGAAGACCGGGTTGTCGGCGGCGTCCCGACCCAGCCGGTGCTGAACTTCCGCATCGACGGCGAAACGCGCCCGCTCGCCCTGGACGCGAGCGATCAAGGCGACGGCCGGTTTTGCCCGCAGCAAGTGCTGGTCCGGAATTTGATCGAGGTTTTCCTCGCGGACGGCGGAGATCTCCGCTTCTCGACTGAGATTTCGATCGAGAACCTCGATCGTCCGCTGGTCCGTTGCGCGGACAACCGAACGATCGCCTGCGAGTTCATCGCCGGATGCGACGGAGACCGCGGCGCCAGCCGAGCCGCGATCCCCGATCTCACGCGCTACACCCACGAATACGGCTACGCGTGGCTGACGGTGCTCGCGGAAGTGCCCGGCAAGCACCAGTCCATGATGGCCTCCACCACCGCGGCTTCGCCGGTCAATTCGCCCGCGGTCCGCAAGCGAGCCGGTTCTATCTGCAATGCCCGTTGGACAGTTCTCTGGAGGAATGGACCGACGAACGCATCTGGGCTGAAATCGAGGCACGTTTCGAGGAACCCATGACCCGAGGCCCGATCGCCAGTACGCAGCTGGTGCCGCTGCGAAGCGTGGTGCACAGCACGATGAGCCACGGTCGCCTTTACCTCCTTGGCGACGCTGCGCACATCGTCCCGCCCATGAGTGCTAAGGGAATGAATCTGGCTCTGCCTGATGCGGAGCTGTTCGCGGACGCCGTTGTCCGCTACCGGAAAGAGCGGGATTCAAGCTTGCTCGACAGCTACTCGGCGACTGCGCTGCGGCACGTCTGGAAGTACCAGGCGTTCGCGAGCTGGTGGACCGAATTAGTGCACAACGCCGGTGACGCTTCCTATCAAGGCGAATTCCGGCGACAGACCGCTCGGGCGGAGTTGGCAGGGTTGTTCGAGCCCGGCCCGGCGAACCGCCTCTTGAGTGAGTTCATCGCCGGGCTCGCCTGATCAATCCTTGCGGCGCGCCAGGAACCGCACCAGCAAAAACACCAGGCACACCGCCGCTATCCCGCCGCCGATGTACCGGTAAGTGTCCTCCAGCCCGGCGAACTGGCCGATCGAATTGGCGGCGGCACCGGCGAGAAAAACCAGCCACAGCAAGGCAGTAACAACAGGGCCGCCGGCGGTGCGGCTACGGGAAGTCTCCATGCCGAGAACACTATGGAGCGGACACCGCGGCAACCATGCCGTGCACGCCCAACTTCACGGTGGTGCCTGCGCTACCAAGAGGGGCTCGTGAGCGGCAATCCCGGTTAGAACCGGGATCAGCACTCACGAGCGCAGGTAAGCCAGCACCGCCAGCACCCGCCGGTGTCCGTTGTCCTCCGGCAAGCCCAGTTTCGCGAAGATGTTGCGGATGTGCTTGAGCACCGTCCCGTCGCTGACCACCAGTAGTTCCGCGATCGTGGCGTTGTTGTACCCCTCCGCCATCAGCCCGAGCACCTCGCGTTCGCGCGCGGTGAGGGCGTCGATCGGGTCGCGGCGGTGGGCCAGCAGCTGGGTCACCACCTCGGGGTCCATCGCCGTGCCGCCTTCGACGACGCGGTGCAGCGAGTCGAGGAACTTGGCGACCTTGCCGACGCGTTCCTTGAGCAGGTAGCCGACCGCGCCCTTGCCGTCCGCGAGCAGCTCGGCTGCGTAGCCGGTCTCCACGTGCGCGGACAGCACCAGCACCGGCAGTCCGGGGTGCAGCTGCCGCGCTTGCACGGCCGCGCGCAGGCCCTCGTCGGTGTGCGTCGGGGGCAGGCGGACGTCGGTGATCACCGCGTCCGGACGGTCTTCGCGGACGAACGCGAGGAACTCGTCGGTGTTGTCGAAAGCCGCGGCGACCTCGATGCCCGAGGTGTCGAGCAGCAGCACCAAACCTTCTCGCAGCAGGGCGTCGTCCTCGACGATCACGACCCGCATGGCAACTCCACTTCCAGAACAGTCGGTCCACCGGGCGGGCTCGTGAGCGTGACCGTCCCGTCGAAGGCCTCGGCGCGTTTCCGGATCCCGGCCAGCCCGCTGCCCTGGGATTCGTCCGCGCCGCCGCGGCCGTCGTCGCGGATTTCGATCCGCAAGGTGTCGATGGTGCCGTCGAGCGTAATCGACGCCTGTTCCGCGCCGGAATGCTTGGTCACATTCGCCAGCGTCTCGGCGACAATGAAGTACACCGCCGCCTCGACCGCGGCCGGTCGGCGTGCGGTGCTGCGAACGTCCACAGTGCACGGAACCGCGCACCGGTCGGCGAGAGCGGTGATCGCGCCGTCGAGGCCGCGGTCGGTCAGCAACGGCGGGTGAATGCTCCGCACGACGGTGCGCAATTCGGCGAGTGCTTCGGTCGCCGCGTCCTGCGCCTTGCCGAGCAATTCCCTTGCCTTGGCCGGATTTCCCTCGAAAAGCTGGTCGGCGATCCCGAGTTGCAGCACGACCGCGGAGAGCCGCGCCTGCGTCCCGTCGTGCAGATCACGTTCGAGACGGCGGAGTTCCGCACCGTGCGCCTCGAGCGCGGCGGCGCGGGTCGCGGTCAGCTCGACCACCCGGTCGGTCAGCGAGGCACCGGGGCGCGGGCCGAGAAGCGCCCGCGCCGCGAGGGCTTGCCACCGCGCCAGCGGCGAGGCCCAGAAGGTGAGCGCGATCATGACGATCCCGCTGAACACACAGAGCGCGGCCGTCGGCCACGAGTTCACCATGAACTCCAGCGAACTCTGGATTCCGCCGGGCACCAGCCACCAGAACACGCCGGTGAGGATCTGGCGCACCCCGCCGAGCGGCAGGCTGAACGCGAGCACCCCGACGACGAAGCCGACCACGGCATGCAACGCCAGCCACGCCAGATCCCGCAGGCTTGCCGGGTCTCGAATCGGGGAAACGTTGGCGTACGGCTCGGCGATCGGCTCGCCTAACCGGCGGCCGGCGCGGCGGCGTTCGAACCGCAGCGGGTATCGAATCAGTTTCAACGCGACCGGCAGCGCCGGGATCCCGACGCCGATCAAGCACGTCACGAGCACGATGGCCATCGCGAAGAAGAGCAGCATGGCGAGGAACGAGGTCGCGGCCCCCACCAGCAGATAGCGGAGTCCGGACCACCACGAGCGCAGCCGGTTTTTCACTCGCACAGTGTCCCATTAGGACGTCCCCACCGGGGGTGGCGGTCAATGTTTGCTGTCCGTGAGGGGAACCCTGAGGGACTCAGAGTCCCTCAGGGTTCCCCTCACGGACGCGAGGAAGCGGCTAAGTGGGCATAGGTGGGGTGTTTCGGCGGAAGTGAAGTCCTTTGTGGATGGTAGGTAGGCGTGAGGCCACGCCGCTTAAGTCCCCACCGGGGGTGGTGGTGCCTGCGCTACCCCCAAGACTCCCGCGCTCGGGATCGTTTTCGCCCACCCGCGGCCATAGCTTCATGAGCGACAGAGAATCTGCTGGCCCGAGGAGCGACACGAAGATGAACACAGGCGGTACACACGCCCTGAGGCTGGAAGCGGTGCGCAAGATCTACGGCTCCGGCGACGGCGCGGTCACCGCGCTGGACGGGGTGTCGGTCGGGATCCAGCGGGGCTCGTTCACCGCGGTCATGGGGCCGTCGGGATCCGGAAAGAGCACCTTCCTGCACTGCGCGGCTGGTCTGGACCGGCCGAGTTCGGGCCGGGTGCTGCTCGGCGACACCGAACTCGGCGGGCTCCGCGAGCGCTCGCTCACCGAATTGCGCCGGACCCGGATCGGGTTCATTTTCCAGGCCTACAACCTGCTCCCGTCGCTGAATGTGCTGCAGAACATCACGTTGCCGATGCGGCTGGCGGGCAAGAAGCCGGATCCGCGCTGGCTGCGCGAGCTCGTCGACGGCGTCGGCATCGCGAAGCGGCTGGAGCACCGCCCCGCGGAACTGTCCGGGGGACAGCAGCAGCGCGTCGCGATCGCCCGCGCGCTGATCACCCGGCCCGAGGTCGTGCTCGCCGACGAGCCGACCGGCGCGCTCGACACCCGCACCGCGCGCCAGGTGCTCGACCTGTTGCGCACCGTGGTCGACCAGATGGGCCAGACCGTGTTGATGGTCACCCACGACCCGGTCGCCGCGTCCGCCGCGCACGGAGTGCTGTTCCTCGCCGACGGCAAGCTCGCCGGCCACCTCCCGCAGCCGACCCCGGAACGGGTCGCGGAGCGGATGACCCACCTCGGGGAGTGGTGACCGCCATGTGGTCGTTGGCTTGGCAGACGACGAAGACCCGGCTGAGCGGTTTCGTCGGCGCGTTCATCGCGATCCTCTGCGGCACCGCGCTCGTCGCGGGCTGCGGCGTCCTCATGGAATCCGGTCTGCGCGCCGGAGTCCCGACCCAGCGTTACGCCGAAGCCGCCGTGGTGGTCGGCGGGCTGCAGACCACGAAACCGCCTGGCGCGGATTTCGGCGAGTCTCAGCAGGTCAGCGAACAGACGACGGTGCCCGAGACGCTGATCGGCAAGATCGCCGAAGTGCCCGGCGTGCGCCAGGCGGTGCCGGAGCAGGACTTCCCGGCGAACGTCGTGACGTCCAGCGGCCAGGTGCTCACCGGCCCGAACGGCAGCCAGTCGCGCGGACACAACTGGGACGCGGCGGTACTCGCCCCGTTCTCCTTGCGCGAAGGCCACGCGCCCGAAGCGTCGAACGAAGTCGTTCTCGACGCAGAACTCGCGGCCCGCGGCGGAGTTTCGGTCGGCAGCACAGTACGGATCTCGACCCGTTCCACGCCGATGGACTTCCGGGTCACCGGCATCGCCGCCCCGAAATCTGGCAACGGTTTGACGCGGCAGTCGGCCATGTTCTTCTCCGCCGCACGCGCCGCTGACCTTTCCGGGAAACCCGGGCAGGTCCACGCGATCGGCGTGCTAGCCGCGCCCGGCACGTCGACCGGCGACTTGGAAAGCCGCATCAGCGCGGCAGTCAGCGGGCAACCGGTCACGGTGACGACGGGCGTCGGACGCAGCACTGTCGAATTCCTCGACGTGAGCCAGACCCGGGTCCTGCTGTTCGCCCTCGCGGGATCGTTCGGCGGGTTCGCGATCCTGGTCGCGGTGTTCGTCGTGTCGAGCACGTTGGCCTTGGTGATCAACCAGCGTCGCCGGGAATTCGCCCTGCTGCGGGCGATCGCGGCCACACCGAAGCAGATCCGCAAGCTGATCAGCGCCGAAACCATGCTGATCGCGGTCACCGCCGGAGTGTGCGGCGCGGGCTTGGGCGTGGCCGTGGCCTACGGATTGCGCAACGCGTTCGCCGGGATCGGCGTGATCCCGCCGGACTTCGACCTCGCGATCGGCCCGCTCCCGCTCGTCGTCGCGTTCCTGCTCGGGTTGGGCGCGGCGCGACTGGCCGCGTGGTCGGCGGCGCGGCGCCCGGCGTCGATCCGCCCGATCGAAGCACTCGGCGAGGCGGCCGTCGAACGCCGCGAACTCGGCCGGAGCCGGGTCCTCATCGGCTGGCTGCTGGTGCTGCTCGGCTTCGGCGGCTCAACCGTGCCGATGTACGTGACCGGCGACGGTGCGCTCGCGGCCTCGTCGATGTCCGCGCTGGTGGTCGTGATCGGGCTCGCGGTGCTCGGGCCGAAGGTGGTCGCCTTCATGACCCGGATCATCGCCCCGGTGTACACCGGCGTATCGCGGATCAGCGGGTACCTGGCCGCCGCGAACAACCAGGCCAACGCCCGCCGGCTCGCGTCGGCCGTGACCCCGGTGATGCTGGCGGTCGCGTTCGCGATCTCGATGTTCTACAGCCAGACGTCCTCCGCCGCGGCCAGGCAGGAACAGGCCGTCCGGTCGACCTCCGCGGACCACGTCCTGACGAGCAGCACCGGGGCGCTGTCTCCGGAAGTCGCCGCAGCGGCGCGCGCGATCCCCGGAGTCGCGGCGGCCACCTCGGTGATCCGCACCGACGTGGTCACCACGGTCCCGGAGGAGAACCGGCTGCGCGTGATGAAGTACCCGGCGCAGGGGCTCAACGGCGACCAAGTGCGCGGCGTGCTCGATCTCGGCGTCGTGTCCGGGAATCTGGCCGACCTGCGCGGCGACACCGTCGCGATGAGCAAGGGCGAGGCCGACTGGTACGACAAGAAAATCGGCGACGAGGTCGACTTCTGGTTCGCCGACGGCAGTCCGGCGAAGGTGAAACTGGTAGCGGTCTACACGCACAACCAGGCGTTCGGCGAGTACGTGCTGCCCGCCGACCTCGCCCGCTCGCACACCGGCGACCGGATGGACAGTTCCGTTCTGGTGCGCCAGGACCCGAACGCCGACCCGGCCGCGGTGACCGCCGCGCTGCGCGACCTCAGCACTCGCTACCCAGGCCTCAACGTCGTGCCCGGCTCCACGGTCTCGGCGGCCGACAATGCGGCGGGACAACAGCAGTTCTACCTGAACCTGGTCGCGGTCGGCGTGATCCTCGGCTACGTGGTGATCTCGGTGGCCAACACGCTGGTGATGACCACGGCGCAGCGCTCGCGGGAATTCGCGCTGCTGCGGCTGATCGGCACCACCCGAGGCCAGGTCGTGCGGATGATGCGCCTGGAAGCGTTGACAACCGCTGGGGTCGCGGTGCTGCTCGGCACGGTGGTAGCGGCGATTCCCTTGGTACTGCTGAATCTCGCCCTGCGGAGCACCCCATTGCCAGCCGGAACGCCCGCGGTGTTCGGCGGGATCGTCGCCGGAGCGTTCTTGCTCAGCCTGGTCTCGCTTGGACTGTCCACTCGGGTCACCTTGCGTGCCAAGCCCATCGACGCCATCGGCCTCCGCGAATAAGGAAGGAAGAAGCTTGCTGAAACAGCTTTCGGTGGCGGACGCCGCACCGGCTCGCTTCCTCGACCAGTCCACGATTCCCGATTTGCAGCGCGCGATGGATCGAAGGCAGTATCGCTAACAGTTGTAAGCTTGCGGCCGTGAACGCAGCAGAAGGACGCGCCCGGAACCGCCGCGGCGAAGGTGCCCGGCTGCGGGAGGAGATCGTGCGGGCGGCGGCCGAGATCCTCGACGAGGGCGGCGGCGAGGATGCGGTCACCTTGCGCGCGGTCGCCCGGCGGACCGGCATCGCGGCACCGTCCATCTACCGGCACTTCGCCGACCGCGACCAGATCCTGCTGGCGGTGGTGCGGGAAGCGTTCGCCGAGTTGAAGGAACGCATCGAAGCCGGACTGGCCGAGGTGGACAAGCCGGACGCGCAGCTGCGCTCGGTGTGCACGACGTACCTGGACTTCGCCCTGGAGCGCCCGAAGCGCTACCGCATCCTGTTCGGCGGCGTGTGGAATGCCGCGCGGACGGCCGAGAATCCGGAGGTGACGACGGCGGCGGAGCAGGACGTGTTCGCCCTGCTGGCACAAGCGGTGCAGGGCTGCGCGGACGCCGGACTCTCGCGCAGCACCTCGGCGTTCTCCGACGCGACCGCCCTGTGGGCCGGACTGCATGGCCTGGCCGAGCTGAGACCCGCGTCGCCGATGTTTCCTTGGCCGGAAGGGGTTTTGGAGGTGCTGGTGAATCGGCTTGCCCTGCTGGATTAGGACTCGCCCGGCTGCGGTGCGCGACACGCATCCGAGGCCGCACGAGTGGGCGGCGCGCCGAAAGCCGCTTCGGGCGCGCAGGATGCCTCGAACGCCCGCACTGCTTGCGGATGTACGTGAGGGGAACCTTCACGGACTCAGAGTCCCTCGGGGTTCCCCTCACGGACTTTCCCCTGCGCACCGAGCGCCACCTTGATGGCGCGGCATGCACTCAATGTCGCGCCGGAGCGGGACAGCTCAAGCCCAGAGGCGGAACCCGGCACGGATGTCCCGCTGAGCGGGAGCAATTCCCGCAATCCGGCCCCTGCGCCCGAACGGCCCAGCCTCCAGGCAAAACGCACCCGCGCCGTTAGCATTCCGTGACCAAGCCCCGACCCCCTGTATCGGCCGCGTCAGTTTCTACCCTGGTCATCGGATTAATCGGGCACACTCACTCATTCGGCTTAACAACTTCGCTATCTTGGACCCCGTGGTGCACGCAAAGTCACGTTCCGCCCAGCGGGCGAGCCTTCGGCTGGGCGCCGTGGCAGTAGCCACGGTCGTCGGAGCCGGGCTCGCCGGGGCCTACGTCGGCCTGCAACGGACCGCGGAGGCCGAGACCGCCAAGCCGGTGTCGAACGTCGCCGTCGCGCGCGGCGCCAGCGGCAGCGCGGGCAACGCCAGCGGCACGGTCAGCGGCGGTTCCGGCGGCAAGGCACCAGCGTCCTCGCAACCCACCGCACCCGCCCTGCCTGACCATCCGACGCCGTTCAGCGTCAAATTGTCCTCGAAGGACATCCCGGAGAAGGGCGGCGGCGTCCGCACCGGCGGCTGCAGCGGTTCGCTGATCGCCCCGCAATGGATCGTCACCGCGGGCCACTGCTTCCACGACCTCGACGGCACGCGCGTCAGCGGCAAACCCGACTACACCATGACCGCCGCCATCGGGAAGCTCACCGACTCCGACCCGCGCGGGCACGTGCTGAAGATCGTGGACACGCGCCAGTCCGCGGTCAACGACCTCGCGATCGCCAAGCTTTCCGAGCCGGTCACCGACATCGAACCGCTCGCGCTGCCGGACGGCCCGCCGGACCCGGGCCAGCACACGACCTTCGTCGGCTGGGGTTCGCTGTCCTCGAAGGTCATCGTGCAGACCGACCACATCAAACGCGGCGACTTCCAGGTCGACGAAGTGCGCAAGAACGAGATCACCCTTATACCGCTGAAGAAGCGGACCGTGGAGAACAGCCCGTGCCCGGACGACTCGGGTTCGCCGTTTTTCGTGCCGGTGAAGGGCAAGAACACGCTGATCGCGGTCGAGAACTTCGGCCCCGACTGCCCTCAGCCCGGCACCGAAACCGCGGCGCGCGTGGATCAGCTCGTCTCGTGGATCAAGGGCGAGATCGGCTCGTGAGTGGCAATCCCGGTTAGAACCGGCATAAACACGCACGACCTCACCGAGGCAGCACCGCCGCCAATTCCCTAGCCGCAGCACGCAAAGCAGGCACGAACCCCTCAAGTTGAGCAACGCTCAGCCGATAAGCCGGTGCCGCAGTCGACAACGCGGCGATCGCGGTCCCGTCCGGCGTCCTGATCGGAACGCCGACCGCGCGGATGCCTTCCTCGTGCTCCTCGTCGGCGATCGCGAAACCGCGTTCGCGCACCGCCGCGATCTCCGCCGCGAACGCCTCCCGCGAGGTGATCGTGCGCGGGCCCAGCTCAGGCAGCTCCAGCGAAGCGATCAGCTCGTCCCGGTTCGGCGCGAACGCGACCAGGCATTTGCCCATCGACGTGCAGTGCAACGGCCCGCGCGCGCCCGGTTCACCGCGAATCTGCAGCCGCTGCGACCCCTCCACCGAATGGACATACACCTGGTTGTGCCCGTCCAGCACGGCCAGCAGCGTCGGCTCGCCGGTCTCCGCGGACAGCTTCTGCATCACCGGCAGCGCGACGCCGGCGAACCCGCGCGCCTGCGACACCGACTGGCCCAGCTCGAACAGCCGCAGCCCCAGCGAATACCGCTTCGACACCGGGTCGTTGCGCGCGAATCCCTCGCTCTGCAAGGAACTGAGCAGGCGATGCGTCGTGCTCACCGGATATCCGGCGGCGCGTGCCAGCTCGGACAGCGGCACGCCTTCGGGGTATCCGCCGAGCAGGGACAGCACCCGCAAAGCCTTGCCGACCATGTCCGCCATCGGACCCCCTTGACGTCCTGGGCGCGGCGTCGCACACTGCCTCTCACCGCATTGCGGAATAGCTTTCCATATTACGGAAAGCGCGTCAAGGACTTGGGTCAGCGGCGACAGGAGTACCGGATGAACACCGTCGAGCAGGCGGGCACGCTCGGGAGGCAGCGGTGGCTGCGGCTGATCCCGATCGTCTTCGTCACCTACAGCCTCGCCTACCTCGACCGGTCGAACTTTTCGATCGCGACCGCCGGCGGCATGGCCGAGGAACTGCACCTCACGAGCACGACGTCCGGGCTGATCGGCGCGTCGTTCTTCCTCGGCTACTTCCTGCTGCAGGTCCCCGGCGTCCTCTACGCCGACCGCCGCAGCGTGCGCAGCCTGATCTTCTGGTCGGTGCTCGCGTGGGGCGTTCTCGCGACCGCGCAGGGCCTGCTCAGCTCGGTGCCGGTGCTGATCGTGGTCCGGTTCCTGCTCGGCGCGGTGGAAGCGGCGGTGCTGCCCGCGCTCGTCGTGCTGCTCGCGCGCTGGTTCACGAAGGCCGAACGCGGTCGTGCCAACGCTTTCCTGATCCTCGGCAACCCGGTCACGGTGATGTGGCTGTCGGCGGCGTCGGGGTATTTGATCGAAGCGACGTCGTGGCGCGGCATGTTCATCATCGAGGGAATCCCCGCGCTGATCTGGGCTTTCGTGTTCCGCGCACAGGTCCGCGACCGGCCCGCCGACACGCCGTGGCTCGACGCGGCCGGTCGTGACGCGATCGAGCGCGCGATCGCCGCGGAACAGGCGCAGCTGCCGGAACCTGCGGACCGCCCGGTGCGGGAAGCCTTGCGGTCCAAGGCGGTTCTGGTGCTGTCGGCGCAATATCTGTTGTGGAGCATCGGGGTTTACGGCTTCGTGTTCTGGTTGCCGTCGATCGTCAAGGCGGGCTCGTCGGCCGGGATCGGCGCGACCGGTTTGCTGTCGGCGATTCCGTACGCCTTCGCCGTGGTGGCGATGCTGATCAACTCGCGCAGTTCGGACCGCTCCGGCGCGCGGCGGCGCTACGTGTGGCCGTGGCTGCTCGCCGGCGCGGTCGCGTTCTACGGTTCGTACCTCTTGGGCAAGCAGCACTTCTGGTGGGCGTTCGTGCTGCTAGCGGTCGCCGCGGTGGCCTTGTACGCGCCGTACGGCCCGTTCTTCGCCTTGATTTCCGAACTTCTGCCGCAGCGGACCGCTGGGGTGGCGGTAGCCGTGATCAACGCGGCTGGCGCGCTCGGCGGGTTCCTCGGGACCTACCTGGTCGGCTGGCTCGAATCCGCCACCGGCAGCACGGCTGCCGCGTTCCTGATGCTGGCGGGGACAATGGCCGCAGCCGCGGTGCTGGTAGTCGCGGTTCCGGTGAAAACGAAGGAAAGGCGAGCATGACCGCGCGTGTACTGGTGCCCTGGTCCGACATTTCCGTTCCGGCCGAACTGAACGCGGTCGTGTGGGACGGCCGCGGCGCCCCGCCGGACGGCCTCGACGACGTCGAGTTCTACGTCCTGCCCTACGACCAGGGCCCCGCCGCCGCGAAGCTCATCCCGCAGTTGCTGTCGCTGCGCGCGGTGCAGACGCTGTCCGCCGGATACGACAACCTGCTGTCGCTCGTCCCGTCCGGCGTGCAGTTGGCGAACGGCCGGGGTCTGCACGACCTCAGCGTCGCCGAGCACGCGCTCGCGCTGATCCTTGCTGCGCAACGGTATTTCCCGCGCTGGTTCGCGCAGCAACAGACCGGTTCGTGGGACCGGGCGCACACGCGCTCGCTCGCCGACTGCCGCGTCCTGCTGGTCGGCTACGGCTCGATCGGCCGCGCCATCGAGCGATACCTGGAGGCTGGCGAGGCCGAGGTGGTCCGGGTCTCCAGCACCGCTCGCTCCGGCGTGCACGGCATCGCCGAACTGCCGGACCTCCTGCCGACCGCGGACATCGTGGTACTGGTCCTGCCCGACAACCCGCAAACCCGCGGCCTCTTCGGCGCCGCGGAACTGGCCCTGCTGCCGGACACCGCCCTGGTCGTGAACGTCGGCCGCGGCACCGCCGTGGACACCGACGCGCTCACTGCCGAGGTCTCCGCCGGCCGCCTGCGCGCGGCGCTCGACGTCGTCGACCCGGAACCGCTGCCCTCCGACCATCCACTGTGGACCCTCGACGGCGCGATCATCACCCCGCACATCGCCGGCGGTTCGGACTCGTTCTACCCGCGGGCGAAGCGGCTGGCCGAACGTCAGCTCGCGCACTACGCGAAGGGCGAGCCGCTGGAGAACCTGGTCAACTGAGCACGGCCGCGATCGCGGGCTGGTAGGCGGAGACCTGGTCTGGTGTCCAGTGCCCGGCCAGGTCGTGCGTGACGATCCGGTAGACGAGCGCGCGGATCAGCATCTGCCGCCATTCAGGCAAATGGGCCCAGCGGTCGATCAAGCCGGGAACCGCTTTGTACCAGCACAATGCGTCGGCGACAGCCACCGCGGCGGCCCACGACGGCGGCCGCCAGTAGACCGCCCAGTCGATCACCGCGGGCGGCTGTCCCGGCGCGAAAAGGACGTTGCCGGGGAGATCGCCGTGCACCGCCTGCGCGGTCAATTCGACCGGCCTCCGGGCGGCGAGCAACGGGTCGAGAAGCCGTCGGGCGGTCGCCGACGCATCGGGCGGCAATTCCTCCCAGGCGACCCGGTCTCCGACGGCCCACGGGTCGGTCCGGAGATCGAGAAACTCCGGCCGAGGCAGGTGCGCGATCGCCTGATGGAACGCGATCCCGGCGCGAACGGCGTCGTCCGGGCGGGAAGTGTCCGGACGTCCGAGGACCAGCCGGCTGGCCTCCCACCCCTGCGCGGACGCGGGGGAGCGGCTCGGATTGCCACCGGATGAATTCGGGCCGTCGGCTCCCTCTCCGGCGATCCAGCTTCCCCCGCCCGTCCGCAGCGGCCGCGCGATCCGAAACTCCGCCGACTCGGTCACCGCCGCGAGCGCCTCCGCCCGCCACCGCGTTTCCGGAGCGAACTCCACCGGTTTCAGCACGACGTCCCCGACGCGCCAAGTCCCGCCTTTCCCGCCTTCAAGCCGAACCGGGACACCGCCGCACTCGAAGGCGTCGAGCACGTCCGCCGGAGGTTGCGTGATCAACGTTGTGCATCCTTTCTCCAGTGCTGTTTCCCGGGATTCTCGCAGCTCCGCGCACACCTACCCAGAGCAACACAAGGGGAGGAACGACTCCGACTGGTGGTACGGAAGCGCATTCGGGGGACCACCCACAGTGCACATGTGAGCCCTGTGTATGCTTCGCCATCGCTTGACTGGGTGGATTCTTCACCCGAATTGGTGGCCGTCGTGGTCGGGGAATGTGGTCTCACGCGGTCCGTCGTTCGTGGTTCGGGACTCGATGGGAGAAAGCATGCACGGCAGGTCATTTCTGGTCCGGGGAGGGGCCGCGGCGGCTTCCGCGGCAGCGGCGCTCATGATCGCCGCGCCGGTCGCCCTCGCGGATGACAACGCCCCCACGGCGCGCAGCGGTGCGGCCTCGGGCACCTTGGTATACGGCGGTGCGTCGGGCTTCGACGTCAACATCGCCGACAAGGGCAAGGTCCAGACGACGCTGTTCAACTTCAAGCTGTCCGACGGTGCCGTCTCGAAGATGTACTGCGTGCAGATCGAGGTCGGCGCGCGGTTCGGCGAGACGATGGTCGAGCACGCCTGGAACGACTACCCCGACGCGAAGTCGCCGTTCCGCAAGAACAACAAGAACATCAACTGGGTGCTGCACCACAGCTACCCGTCCGAGGACGTCGCCTCTCTTGAGAAGACGCTGACCGACAAGGGCGCCAAGCTCCACGACGGTCTGTCCACTAAGGAAGCGCTGACCGCGACCCAGGCCGCGGTGTGGCACTACAGCGACGGCAAGGACCTCGACGAAAAGAACCCGCTGGCCAACGGCTCCGAGGACGAGGCCGCCGATGTTGTCGCGCTGTACGACTACCTGACCGGCGACGCCAACACCGGCGTCGAGGAGACGAAGCCGGCGCTGAGCATCACCCCGGCCAAGGCGAGCGGCGAAGCGGGCACGAAGATCGGCCCGTTCACCGTCGCGACGACTGGCAGCGTCACCGACTTCACGAGCAAGCTCCCCGAGGGCGTGAAGGTCGTCGGCGAGAACGGCGAGGAGATCAAGTCCTCGGCGATCAAGAACGGCACGAAGCTGTTCCTGGACGTCCCGAAGGACGCGAAGCCCGGCACGGCCGAACTTGCGGTGAAGGCCGCGGGCGACGTCAACACCGGTCGCCTGTTCGTGGCCAAGAACTACGCGGACAAGCCGGCGCAGTCGCTGATCGTGGCGCAGTCGCAGAAGAGCGCCGTCGAGGCCTCCGCGACCGGCACCTGGACCGAAACGGGCCCGGTGACCACCGCCCCCGCCACGACCGCCCCCGCGGCCGGCGGCAACAACTCGGGCCAGACCCCGCTGGCGAACACCGGCGTGAACGCCGCCCTGCCCATCGGCCTGGGCGCAGCCCTGGTAGTCGCAGGCGGCGCGATGCTGCTGGTGGTCCGCCGCCGTCGGAGCAACGCCTGATTATCTCGAGTAGTACGCACTAAGCGGCGGGCCGGTCCACTTAGGACCGGCCCGCTTTGCTGTCCCCGGGGCTTCGCACCCGCCGACCCCGCGTCACCCGCTTCGCCTTCCGCCGGTCTGCCAAGGTCTGTGAAGGGCTCCTTGAGGGAATCTAATTCCCTCAAGGAGCCCTTCACGGACTTCGGGGATGGTGGAGTTCCGTGAGGGCCACCTTCAGGGACTCTGAGTCCCTCAGGGTTCCCCTCACAGACCACCGGTGGTCTGTGAGGGCCACCTTCGGGGACTTGGATTCCTTCAAGGAGCCCTTCACGGACTTAGGCGGACGGCGGAGTTCTGTGAGGGCCACCTTCAGGGACTCTGAGTCCCTCAGGGTTCCCCTCACGGACGCGCGGAAGCGGCTAGGTGGCATAGGCGGGCATTTCGGCGAGGTTGGCGCCCTTGTGGACGGTTGGCAATGCCGAGGCCGCACGGCCTAAGTCCCTGGCATTGGACTTGGATTCCCTCGCGGGGTCCTTCACGGCCAGTCCGCCGGGGTGCACCGCAATGCGGCGTCGGGTGCGCCTCGCGCACCCCGACGCGGCGTTGGGTGCGTCGCATGCACCCAGTGCCGCATTGGGGCGCTAGCCCACACCAACCGCACCGATGCACTCAACGTTCGAGGCACCCACTCGACCCCCGCACCCCGATACGAAGCCTTCTCTGCGGTCTGAGGGTGGTTGTCAAGGCATCTTTCCCGCCTTGACAACCACCCTCAGACCGTCAGCACAATCAGCTTCGGGGTGCCCCACGCAACCACTGAACGCGATGTGCGAAGCACGAGCCGGTCAGTTAACGCAAGTAACCCCATCAGCAGTAATATCCGGCGCACTCCCAGCAGGAGCCTCCATAACCGCCGGAGCGGAAGCCGGATGCACCCCAGAATCATCCGAATACTTCTGCCCCAAATAAACCCGGAAATGATCCTTCTCAAGCGAATTATCGGAAGCCACCGCAACCCCGCCAAGCTTCTCCCCGATAGCCTCAGCCTGACTACGCTGCCCCCGCCCGTAATAAACGGTAGAAGTCCGACGAGTAGCACTATTGGTAACAGACCCCCGCTGATACCCAGCAGCAGCAAGCTTGTCGGCAACCCGATTAGCCAACCCATCCACCCCGGACGAGTTGCGCACATCAACCACATAAGAAGCCAACGCAGGATCCCCAGCAGTAGAAGACGGTGGCGCAGAAACCGAAGAAGACGGCGCAGAAGCGGACCCAGTCTGCTCCCGAACAAACTGCTGAACCTGCTTAGGATCCACCTGCACCGCATCGCCGTCATTAGGCGTCTTCAACGTAATACTAACCACCGGCACAGTAACGAAGTTGATACTCCCCGCGCTCATCCCGTGCAGTTGCTGAGCAAACCCCAGCAAATCCCAGTTAGTATCAACAACAACAGCCTTCTTAACGGCCCCGATCAACGCATCCAACTTACCAGGATCAGTCAAAGTCCCAGCAGAAAGAATAGTCTTAGCCATACTGGCCATAAAAACCTGCTGCCGCTTGATCCGGTCGAGGTCCCCATTGGGCAACCCATGCCGCTGCCGAACAAACTGCAACGCCTGCGCCCCAGAAACACGCTGCGGCCCGGCAGCAAAATTAGCCCCAGAGTAACTATCCTTAACCGGAGCCTTAAGACAAACCGGCACGCCACCAACGGCCTGGCTAACGTAGTAGAACCCAGCCAGATTAACCGCCGCATAATGCGTGATAGTCAACCCAGTCAACTGCTGAACCGTCTCGATCGCAGTCTTGGCCCCAGCCTGAGCCGAGTCAGTCTCCAGCTGCGACCCAGACTCACCGGCAGCCCTAAGCTCATTCTTCCGAGCAGTCTGCCCATAAGTATAAGCCGAGTTAATCTTGTGCTTCCCGAACTTCCCGGCAAGCTGGATATAAGAGTCACGCGGGATAGAAATCGCAGTAGCGTTCCCGCCCCCGGCCGGGATGTGCACGACGATCATCGTGTCGGTCGTGTCGCCGCCGTCCTCGGCGCCGCCCGCGTGGAGCTGGTCGAGCACGTCCTCGGGGAGCGGATTGCCCTCCGCGTCGGTGCGCGTGTCGAGGCCGACCATCAGAATGTTCTGCTCGCCCATCGGCGAGCCCGCGCCGGCGCCGATCACGTCGGACCTGGTCAGGCCGTCGGTGATCTGGTTCAGCTTCGACCACGCGAAGGCGGTGCCGCCGAGGACGAGCAGCGAAACCACGGCCAGAAGCACCTGGGCGACGCGGATCGCGCTGGCGGTCTTGCGACGACGCATCGGGGTTCCTCTTCCTGCCGCGTCCGGTGGTCGAAAGACCCACGGTAGCGGGCGTCTCACCTGGACGGGTTACCGCTTACCCCAATTTGCGGAGAGGGTGCCCGGAATGTCGGACCGAGGGTGTATCTCCGCGGCCGGGGCGGTCTCGACTCTCATTCTACAGGGATGTAGTTTTACTACAGCCGTGTAGAAGTCGAAAGGGGTGCCGGATGGCCCGCGTGGTGATCGTGTCCGCCCGGATCGGGGCGGGGCACGACGGTGCCGCCAGGGAGCTGGACCGGTGGTTCGCCGATCGCGGCGCGCACGTCGTCCGCGCTGATTTCCTGGACCTGCTGCCGGGAAGACTCGGCGAGCTGCTCTGCGGCGCCTATCACCAGCAGCTGAACACGGTGCCACGCAGCTGGGACTGGCTGCTCGGCGCACTCGGTACGCCCGCGCTGGCCGGAGCAGCCCGCCGGTTCGCCGGTCTCGCCACGCCCCGGCTGCGGGAACTGCTCGGAGACAACACTGACGTGGTCGTCTCGACCTATCCGCTCGCGACGCACGCGGTCGCCCGGCTGCGGCGGTCGAGCGAACTGACCGCACCGCTCGTCGTCTACCTCACCGACCCTTCCGTGCACCGGCTGTGCGTGAGCCCGGACGCGACGCTCACCGTCGCTCCCAACGAAACCGCCGCCCGCCAAGCCAAAGCGCTCGGCGCCGGTCGCACGCTCGTCTCACGCCCGTTGGTCGCACCCGCGTTCCGGCCGTCGGAAGGGATGACCGAACGGCTGCGGCTCCGGCTCGCCTTCGGACTCCCGCACGACGGCCCGCTCGCGTTGGTGGTGGCCGGTTCGTGGGGCGTCGGCCAAATCGGACAGACCGCCGACGACCTCCTCTCGACCGGTCTCGTTGAGCCGGTAGTGGTGTGCGGCCGCAACGAAGCACTGGCCGAGCGGCTGCGGAAGACCGGACACCGGCACGTATTCGGCTGGGTCGACAAGATGCCGGAGCTGATGCGCGCGTGCGACGTCGTGGTGCAGAACGCGGGCGGGCTGACGACGTCGGAGGCGCTCGCGACCGGCCTGCCGGTGCTGACTTACCGCTGCCTGCCCGGCCACGGCCGCGCCAACGCCGCGGTGCTGCACGACGACGGGATCGTGCCGTGGGTGCATACGCCGAGCGAACTGACCGAGGCGCTGGAGTGGTTGCTGCGGCGGCCGGTCAAGGCGGCCGGATGATCCGCGGAATCGCCACGGCGGCCGTCGCGCACGCGGCACCGGCGGCGCTGTTTCTGCCGCAGCTCAGAACGCCCCGGCTGGCCGGACGAGGCGACCCCAGCCACGTAGCACTGACCTTCGACGACGGCCCGAACCCGGAGTCCACGCCGCAGTTCCTTCAAACCCTCGAGAAGCTGGACGTCCGCGCGACCTTCTTCGTGCTGGGGCGGGAGTTGGCGGCAGCACCGGAACTCGGCCGGGAGGTCGCCGCAGCCGGGCATGAAGTCGCGGTGCACGGTTGGGATCACCGCTGCTTCCTGCGCCGCTCCCCGAAAGCCCTGCACGACGAACTGGCGCACACCGTCGACCTGATCGAACTCGTCACCGGCACCCGGCCGCAGTGGCTGCGCGCGCCGTACGGAGTGTTCAGCGCGAGCGCATTGGTCTCAGCGCGAATCCTCGGCCTGCAGCCCGTTTTGTGGAGTACCTGGGGATTCGACTGGACCAGTCGCGCCACTCCGCGTTCGGTCGTGCGCACCGTGTGCCGAAGGCTGACCGGCGGCGGCACGATCCTGCTGCACGACTCCGATGTCGCCGCCGCGCCGGGAGCGTGGCAGTCAGCGCTCGGCGCAATCCCGGTGCTGGTGGCGGAATGCCGGGAGCGTGGACTCGCCGTGGGGCCCTTGCGCGACCACGCAAGCGGCCTGCTGAGCGGTCTCGAGGCCGGTGTGCAGATCGGTGGCCGCGTCGAGGGTGCAGGCCGTCGACCAAGCACACGCGCCGAGTACGACCGCCACGGCGACCGCGGCCAGCGGTTTTCGCCGCGAACCTGACGACGGAGCGGAAAGCAGCGCACGCACGCGTTGCGGCACTGGCCCGCCGGTCGCGGCAAGCGCGAGCGACGGCTGGGAACGGCTGGCCAGCGCGGCCTTCGCGACCGCCGTGGCCACGAGCTTCCGGTCGCCGACGCGGTCCGCGGCCGCTTCGTCCGCCCAGCGTTCCAACGCGAACCGGGCCGCCGAACCGAGCGGACGCAACACCGGGTTGACCGTGGTCGCGACCGTCACGATCGCGGCGAAAACGTGGTGCCGCAGCCGCAGATGCGCGCGTTCGTGGGCAAGCAGCGCGCGGCGTTCCCGAGGTTCCAGCGCGGAGAGCATCCCGCTGGACACCGCGATCCGGCCGCCGCCCCCGGCCACCGCGAACGCGACCGGTTCCTCGCCCGGCAGCAGCACGAAGCCGGCCTCGCGGGTGTGCTCGTTCAGCTCGGCGTGCACCTTTCGATGCCAGCGCACGTACTGAATCGCCGTGCGAGTCAACGCGACCCCGGCGACCACGAGCGCGATCCCGCTGACGACCGCCAGCGGCAGGTTCACCGCGTCGGCCCCGTGGAACGCGACCGCGGAGAAATCGCCCAGCTCGCCGACAAATGGCAGCTGCGCCAGGCCCGCGGCGGCGAGGACCGCGAGCGTCGCCGTGCTGCCGACGGCGAGCACCAGCGCCGATCCAGCGAGCAGCCAACTGCCCAGCCGCGGCGACAAGCGGGGTGCGACCCAGCGCGCCACCGGCCAGGACGCCAGCGGCAGCAGCAGCGGAGCGAGCAGGTCGAGGTTCACGTCAGCCGCCGTTCTGGCGCAGAAGATCGCGCAGCACGCGCTCGTCCGACGCGGACAGGTTCGACACGAACTTCGCCAGCACGCTCGATCGGTCCGCTTCGGCGTCGAGCACCTTGCTCATCCGGCGGGCGGCGAGCCCGGGTTCGTCGTCGGCGGCGCGGTAGGTGAACGAGCGGCCCTGCTTCTCGCGGGTCGCCACGCCCTTCTCGAACAGCCGGGACAGGATCGTGACGACGGTGGTGTAGGCCAGCCCGCCGCCGATCCGCTCCTGCACGCCGGCGGCCGACATCGGCTCGTCGGATTCCCACAGCACCGCGAGCACCTCGGCCTCCAGCTCCCCGGGAGCCCGCCGGGCGCTCTCGCCCCGTCCGTTCCGCATGGCCCAAATTCTACCTGTTTGTCGAAGCCGCTCGGCTCGCTACTACGTTCATGTAGAATTTCGACAGTTGTGTAGTAGTTGGAGGTGGGCATGCTCGACCCGAAGTGGCTGCTGGCCGCGTTCGGCCCGCTCGGCGTCTTCGCGGTGATGTTCGCCGAGACCGGCCTGCTCGTGGGCTTCTTCCTGCCGGGCGATTCGCTGTTGTTCACCGCGGGGGTGCTGGCGGCCTCGTCGAAGCTGCACCTGCCCCTCGCGGCCGTCATCGTCGCCGCGGCGGCCGGAGCACTGCTCGGCGCGCAGACCGGATTCATCCTCGGCCGGCGCGGTGGCGGTGCGCTGCTCGTCCGCGTGCGCAGCAAGCACCTGCACGAAGGCGTCGCGCGCGGATCTGCGCTGCTCACCCGGTACGGGCTGGGCAAGGCGGTGGTGCTGGCCCGGTTTATCCCGGTCGTCCGGACCGTGCTGAACCCGCTCGCCGGCATCGCCGGGATGCCCGCCGCGAAGTTCGCGATGTGGCAGGTGCTCGGCGGTCTGCTGTGGACGGTCGGGGTGACGCTCGCCGGGTACGCGCTCGGCGCGTCGGTGCCCAACATCGACACGTACCTGCTGCCGATCATCGCTGTGGTGGTGCTGCTTTCGCTGAGCCCGCTGCTGGTCGAGCTTGTCCGCGCACGAAGGAGTGCCACGCGATGATCGACGCTGGCTTGTATCGCGACGTCACGGATTTCGCGTGGTCCCAGCACTGGCTGGCCGGAATCGCGACGACGTTCAGCGAATACGGAGTTTTCCTGGTGGCGCCGGTGATCCTCGCGCTGCTCTGGCGGGCGCGCACCCGGGGACCGGCGGCGCTGGCAGCCGCGGCGTGGGTGCCGATCGCGATCGCGGTGGCGCTTGCCGTGGACACCGTGCTGAAGTCGGTGTTCGCCGAGGTCCGGCCATGTCGCGTGGTCGCTGGCGTGCACACGCTGTTGCCGTGCGACCCGCCGACCGACTACGCCTTTCCCAGCAACCACACGGTCATCGTCGCGGCGTTCGCGGTCGCAGTGCTGCTGATAAACCGCAAATGGGGGATCTGGGCGCTCGTTTTCGCGGTGCTGATGGGGATTTCGCGAGTGTACGTCGGGGCGCACTATCCGCACGACGTGCTTGCGGGATTCGTGGTCGGCGCCGGGGTCGGGTTGCTCGGGCTCGTGGTCCGCGAACCGCTCGCGAAGGTGGCGGTTCGGCTGATTCCGGCTGTATCCGGGAGGAAAGCATGACCGATCGACCTGTCCGCTGCTCCGACGCCGAACGCGAGCAAACGACGAAAGTCCTGAACAACGCGGCGGGCGAGGGACGGCTGAGCCTGGCCGAGGTGGAAGAACGGGTCACGACCGTCTATACGGCGCAGTACCGGCACGAACTGGACGCGGTGGTCGCGGATCTGCCTTCGCCCGCGGCGCGGCCCCGCTGGCAGCCGTTGCTCCTGCTGGCCGGGCATCAGCTGGTCACGGAGTTCGGTGCCGCGCCGCCGCGGCGGAAGCTGGCCGTCGGGATGCTGCTGATGATCGCGATGGCGATGATGGTTTTCCTTGCCGCGCACGGCTTCGCCGACGAAGGAGATCATTTCGGGCGCCACTAGACTGGTGGCGTGCAGAGGGAATCGGGCGTCGCCTTGGTCACCGGAAGTTCGCGGGGAATCGGCAGGGCGATCGCGGAACGGCTGGGTGCGGACGGGTTTTCCGTCGCGGTCAACTACCGCACTGACCAGGACGCGGCCGAGGCTGTCGTAGCCAAGATCCGCACGGACGGCGGGCAGGCGGTCGCTCTGCGCGCGGACGTGACCGACGACGCCGAGCTGCGCGGCCTTTTCGACCGCACGGAACAGGAATTCGGCGGCCTCGACGTGGTCGTCGCCAACGTGGGGATCGCCCGGTTCGTGCCGCTCGCGGAGGCCTCCGACGAGATCTTCGACCTGATTTTCTCTACTAATCTGCGGCCGACCTTCGTCTCCTTGCGCGAGGCGGCCCGGCGAGTGCGCGACGGCGGCCGGATCGTCGTGGTGTCGAGCGGAGTGGTCCAAACCGCCCGGCCCGGCACTGGGATTTATGGTGCCGCGAAGGCCGCCGGAGACCAGTTCGTACGGGTGCTGGCGAAGGAACTCGGCCCGCGCGGTGTGACGGTGAACAGCGTGCTCCCGGGTGCCGTCCGCACCGAAGCGCTCCTCGCTGATGGGCCGCCGGGTGTGGTCGAGTACAGCGCGAAGCAGACTCCGCTTGGCCGTATTGCGGAGCCTGGGGACATCGCGGATATTGTGGGTTTTCTGGCGTCGGATCAGGCTCGGTGGGTGACTGGTCAGACGGTGCATGCGGGTGGCGGTCAGTTCTAAGCGCGCTCGCCCAGCAGCTGCGTCCGTACGTCGGTTTTCAGCACCTTTCCGACCTTCGACCGCGGCAGATCCGGCCACAGCAAGACCTCCTTCGGCGTCTTCACACTGCCGAGCAGTTCCTTCACCGTGGCCCGCAGCTCGTCCGCGGCAGCGGTTCGGCCTTGGTGCAACTGGACGACCGCCGTCACCTGTTCGCCCCATTTTTCGTGCGGCAGCCCGATCACCGCGCAGTCCTGCACCGCGGGATGCGTCATCAGCGCCTGCTCCACCTCTGCCGAGTAGACGTTGAACCCGCCGGTGATGATCATGTCCTTCGCCCGGTCCACGACGTACAGGAAGTTCTCCTCGTCGAGGTAGCCGATGTCGCCGGTGTGGTGCCAGCCGTGCCTGCTGACGTCGGCGGTGGCGTCCGGATTCCGGTAGTACCCCGGCATCACCAGCGGCCCGCGCACCACGATCTCGCCGCGTTCGCCGCGCGGCAGCAGGGTTCCGTCGTCGGCCATGATCGCCACCTGCGTCAGCGGCGTCGGACGGCCCGCGGAGGTGAAGCGTTCGCGGGCCAGCGAACCGTCCGGATGGAAGTGATCGGCCGGGGCCAGCGTCGAGATCATCATCGGTGCTTCGCTTTGTCCGAACAGCTGACCGAGCACCGGTCCGATCCGGGTGATCGCCTCCTCCAGCCGGGCGGCCGACATCGGCGCGGCCCCGTACCACAGGCATTCCAGTGAGCTGAAGTCCGTTGTGGACAGTGCTGGATGGTCCAGTAGCAGGTAAATCAGCGTAGGCGGCAAGAAGGTGTGCGTGATCCGGTGCCGTTCGATCAGTTCGAGGAACCGGCCGAGATCCGGCGACGGCATCACCACGATCTCGCCGCCCAGCGCCAGCACCGGGAAGCACAAGACCCCGGCGGCGTGTGTGAGCGGGGCCAACGCGAGGTAGCGCGGACGCGGCTGGAACGGGTAGCTCATCAACGTCAACGCCGACATGGTTTCGACGTTGTGTCCGGTCAGCACCACGCCTTTCGGTCGTCCGGTGGTGCCGCCGGTGCCGACGAGCATGGCCGTGTCGTCCGGCGGATCGGTTTGCCACGGCGCGTCGAAGAGCCCTTCGAGCCATTCAGCCAGCGGGATCGCGCCGGGGAAAGAGCCGTCGAGACACACCACCGTGGTCAGTTTCGGCAGCTGGTCGGCGATGCGGGAAACGAGCGGCGCGAAGGACTTCTGCACGAGCAGGCACGTGCAGTCGAACAGGTCGAGCAGCTCCCGGTTCTCCGCCGCTTCGTTGCGCGGGTTGACCGGGCACCAGACCGCCCCTGCCCGGCTGATGCCGAAGACGCACCCGAACGACACTGGGTCGTTCGCGGAGAGGATCGCCACCTTGTCGCCCGGCCGCACGCCGGAACGCGCGAGCGCCCGGGCGACGCGCCAGGACAGCTGCTGGACCTCGCCGTAGCTGAGCGATCCGCCGTCCGTGGTCAAACACGGGGCCGACGGGCCCAGCGAGGCGCCCTTGTCGAGGTAATCGGTCAGTCGCACCGCTCGTCTCCCAGTCTCAGGACTGCACTGTCAAAACCGGATTCGAGACCAGCCCGAACGACCGCAGCACGCCGAGCAGTTCGCGGTGCCCGAACGCCTGGCACGCCGACGCGAACCCGGCCCGCTTCGGCGGTTGCTGCAGCAGTGAATACGCCGCATACGCCTGCATCAGCCCGGTCTGCTTGTAGTTGCAGGTCCCGTGGATCACGCAGTGCGCACGGCCGAGCGGGCCGGACGCGTGCACCGAGTCCAGCGACGTGTTGATCCGCTGGTTCTCGCGCGGCGGCATTTCGTCCCGGACCGCGGCCGCTTGCTCGTGCAGCACCTTGAGTTTTTCTTCCAGCGGCAGGTCTTTCACCTGCTCCAGCACGGCCGCTACGATCTGCGGCACACCCTGCATCAGTGCCCGGTCGAATACGCCGCCGACCGCTTTCACGTTGGCCACGCGCGGATCGTTCTTGAACCACACCGGATGCGACGTGCCGCCCCACGGCAGCGCGAGCCCGATCTCGTGATGCCCCGGCACACTTACGTCCTGCAGCCCGCCGTCCGCTGGCCAGGGCGCGTATTCGTTCTGCTCCAGGTAATACGCGGCGGACAGCGCGGCGTTCACCAGGATGGTTTGTGTGGAAGCGACGGTGGGATAACCCTTCCAGAACACCAGGATGTCCAAAGTGTCCAGTCCGGGCGTCTCCAGGCAGAGGTTCGCCGCGATCTCGCCGGTGGTGTACATCTGCGCGATGCCGGGGGAGAGCAGCAGGCCCTTGGCGGCCATGTCCGCGCCGTAGCGTTCTTCGGCGGAGATCAGCCAATCCTGCTCGCCGGTGGTGTCGAGGTAGTGCGTTCCGGATTCGAGACAGGACTGGACGACCTCGTGGCCGTATTCGCTGAACGGGCCGACGGTGTTGCACACGACCGACGCGTCGCGGAAAAGCTCGGTGAGCGGACCGGTTTCGTGCGATACCTCGACGACCTCGTGGTCCACGGTGTCGAGGCCGGGAATCTGGTCGAGCGCGGCCTGGACCCGGGCCTTGTCCCGGCCCGCGGCGGTGAAGGGCACGTTGTACTCGCGGAGGTATTCGCAGATCAGGCGGCCGGTGTAGCCGGACGCGCCGTAAACGACGACGGGCTTGGTCACGACTGGGTTTCCTCTCTTGGAATGCTGGAGCGCTGGAGGGAATTCACATGCCCATGCCGCCGTCGACCGGGAGGCCGGCGCCGGTGATGAAGCGGGCGGCGTCCGAGGCGAGGAACACCACCGCGTCGGCCATGTCGGCGACCTCGCCGAGCCGTCCGGCCGGGGTCTGCGCGACGACCGCGCCGATCGCCTCCTCGACGCTCGGGAACAGCCCGACGTCGACCACGTCGGTCGCGAGCTGGTTGCCCATCTGCGTCGGGACCAAGCCCGGGTACACGCAGTTCACCCGCACCCCGTAGCCGAGCTTCCCGGCCTCCATCGCCGCGACGCGGGTAAGCCGGTCGACCGCCGATTTCGTCGCCGAATAACCCGCGATGCCGGGGAAAGCGATGGTCGCGGCCACCGAGGAGATGTTCACGACCGCACCGCCGTTCCCGGCGACGCCTCCCGGGCGCATGGCGCGGAACGCGTGCTTCACGCCGAGCGAGGTGCCGAGCACGTTGACCTCGAGCATCTTCCGCACGTCCGCCGGATTGAGGTCGGCGACGAGACCGGTGATCTCCACGCCCGCGTTGTTCACGACGATGTCGAGCCCGCCGTGCTCGCCGACCACCGCCTCGACCGCCTGCGCCCAGTTGTCGTCGTCGGTGACGTCCAGCCGGACGAACCCGGAGCTGGCCCCGCTCTGCTTGATCGCGTCGGCGGTCTTTCGGCCGAGGTCCTCCTGGACGTCGCCGATCACCACCGCCGCGCCTGCCTTCGCGAGCGCCTCGGCCATGCCCTGGCCGAGGCCCTGCGCGCCGCCGGTGACCAGCGCGGTGCGCCCGGTCAGGTCGTACGAACCCATCGACATCTCCTCCTTGAGACGTGCCGCCAGTGCGGTGTAGGTCACACCGTAGCTAATTTTGGACAGTCGTCAAGATTTTCTTGGACACTCGTCAAGAAACGGTGTCGCGCTAGACTGCCGGGTGTGACACAGGCGAAGGAGCGCATCTCCCGCCGCGCCGTGGACAAGTTCGCCCAGCGCCGCGAGCAGCTGGCCGAGTCCGCGCTGCAGGCGCTGGCCGAGCTGGGCTATGCCCGCACGAGCCTGCGCGAAATCGCCCAGAAATCCGACTTCTCGCACGGCGTCCTGCACTACTACTTCGCCGACAAGGTCGAGCTGCTCACCTACGCGGTCCGCAAGTTCGAAGAGGTCTGCGTGACCCGCTACGACGACGTAGTGGCCGAGGCAGGTTCGGCGGAGGAGCTGAAGCACGGCTTCGGCGCGGCGATGGCCGGCACGCTGCGGACCGACGCGGCGATGCACCGCCTCTGGTACGACCTGCGCAACCAAAGCCTCTTCGAGGAGTCCTTCCGCGGCGATGTGCTCGACATCGACGAACAGCGCCAGGACATGGTGTGGCGCGTCGTGCGGCGCTACGCCGAGTTCACCGAACGGCCCGCTCAGGTGTCGCCGGAGGTCGCGTACGCCGCCTTCGACGGCCTGTTCCAGCGCGCTCTGCTGCAGCAACTCGCCGGTCAGGACGGCGCGGCGGACCGCTTGGAAGCCGACGTCGCGGCTCTGCTCACGCACTTCGTCTGACGGTTACCCCTCCCGAGTGGTGATGCCCGGTGCGCGCGCCCGTCCGTGGTTAGGATGCGCTCGGACGGTCACCGGGTGAAAAGGGGTGCGCGAGCGTGCAAGCGGGGGACCTTGAACCGCCTGAGCCGCAGGCCGTTTCCGCGCCGTTGACCAGGGCGGCGATCTTCCTGATGGTCAGCGTCCACGCCGGTGCCGAACAGATCGCGAAGGACCTTCTCGCCGACCTGGCCGGGCTGCAGCGCGCGGTCGGCTTCCGCGACGCCGGTGCCGGGCTTACCTGCGTCGCCGGGATTTCGTCCGCGGCGTGGGACCGGATCTACGGCGGACCGCGACCGGCGGAGCTGCACGAGCTGCCGGTGTTCTCCGGCGACAAGCACACAAGCGTGCTCACCGCTGAGGCCGACCTGCTGTTCCACCTCCGCGCCGACCGGCTCGACCTGTGCTTCGAGCTGGAATCGCTGATCATGGACCGGCTGCGCGGTTCGGTGACGGTGCTCGACGAGGTACAGGGCTTCCGGTACTTCGACGCGCGCGACGTGCTCGGTTTCGTCGACGGCACCGAGAATCCGACCGGCAACGGCGTCAATCAGGCAGTGCTGGTGGACGACGACGAACCGTTCGACCGGGGCAGTTACGTTGTCGTGCAGAAGTATCTGCACGACATGCAGGCCTGGAACGCGCTCAGCACTGAGCAGCAGGAGCTGGTGATCGGACGGCGCAAACTGTCCGATGTGGAGCTTTCGGACGAGGAAAAGCCCGCTGATTCCCACCTCGCGCTCAACGTGATCACCGACGACGAGGGCAACGAACTCGACATCCTGCGCGACAACATGCCGTTCGGCCGTCCCGGGCACGACGAGTTCGGCACGTATTTCATCGGCTACACCAAATCGCCCGCGGTGATCGAGAAGATGCTGGAGAACATGTTCGTCGGGTCGCCGCCGGGCAACTACGACCGGATCCTCGATTTCTCCACGCCCCACACCGGCGCGCTGTTCTATGTGCCGACCGCGGACTTCCTCGAAGATCCGCCGGACGCCCCGCCCGAGCCGGAACCGCCGGCTGCCGCGACGCCCGCCGGGACGTCGCTGGGCATCGGAAGCCTGCGAAGGAGCATTCGGTCATGAACAACCTGCATCGCGAACTCGCTCCGATCTCCGCAGCCGCGTGGGCGGACCTGGAGGAGGAGGCGAAGCGCACGTTCGCCGAGTTCGCCGCCGCGCGCCGGGTGGTCGACGTCGTCGTCACCGGCGACCCGGCGCTGGCCGCGATCGGCACCGGACGCCGCGAACGCGTCGGCGACAAGTTCGACGGCGTCGCGACGAGCCTGCGCACGGCGCAACGGATCGTGGAGTTGCGGGTGCCGTTCACGGTGTCGCGCGAGGAAGTCGATTCGGTGGAGTGGGGCGCGAAAGACGCCGATTGGCAGCCAGTGAAGGACGCCGCGCAGCAGATCGCGTACGCCGAGGACCGGATCGTGCTCGACGGTTTCGCCGAGGCGGGCATCACCGGGATTCGGTCAGCTTCGTCGCTTTCGCCGATCGCGCTGCCGCCGGAGGCCCCGGGCTACCCGAAGGCGATCGGCGACGCGATCGCCGAACTGCGCGACGCGGGCGTGGCCGGGCCGTACACCGTCCTGCTCAGCGACGACGAGTTCACCGCCGCGTACGAGGCGGCCAACCACGGTTATCCGGTGCTGGAACACCTGAAACAGATCGTGGACGGCGATCTCATCCGCACGCCCGCGATCAGCGGTGCCTGCGTGCTGTCCACCCGCGGAGGCGACTACGAACTCCACTTCGGACAGGACCTGTCCATTGGTTACGCCAGCCACGACGCGTCCACTGTGGAGCTGTACTTCTACGAGACGCTGACGTTCCTCGTGAACACCGCGGAAGCGGGGATCGGGCTGACCGCCTGACGTTACCTGTTCATGCGGTCTTGTTACGCAGCGCGGACATTCGCCGAACCGTCCGGGGATACCCGCTCGCGATAGTTGCGGCGTGCTGCAGAACAAGATCAAAACCATGCTGCTCGTGCTGCCCGCGGCAGTCGTCGCCGGATGCTCTGGCCTCACGACGCTAGACGGCGATCCGGACCACGACCCGGTTCAGGGCGGTGCCCCGGAAGGCGTCACGCTGAGGCCGTCCGACACGAGCTACCCGGCCGTCGGGAATCTCGACCCGGCGTTGCGGAAAGCGTTGCAGGAGGCGGCAACCGACGCGCGTCAGCGCAATGTGGACATTCAGATCGCGTCGGGCTGGCGGACGAAGGAGTACCAGCAGAAGCTGCTCGATGCGGGCGTCGAAAAGTACGGCAGCCTGGAAAAGGCGCGGAAGTACGTGAACACGCCGGAACAATCGACGCACGTGTCCGGCAAGGCGGTCGACGTCGCCCCGACGCGAGCCGACGACTGGCTCATCCAGCACGGCGCGAAATACGGCCTGTGCCAGGTGTACTCGAACGAGATGTGGCACTTCGAACTGCTGACCACCCCCGGCGGAAAGTGCCCGCCTGCCCGCACGGACGCCGCCGGTTAGTCGTCCGTGCGGGCAGGTCAGGGTCACGGGGCCCAGTAGTTGCCGGACATCACCAGGTAGACGAGCAGCTTGATGGTCTCGCCGTAGTAAGTGTCGTCATACGGATTGCCCGCCAGGTACTTCCACAGCGAATCCGTCCATGCCTGGTCGCCGGCGGCCATCGCCGCGACACCCACCGGATTGGCCGCGACCTCGGACTGGTCACTGGTCTTGGTCGGCGTACCGTCCAATTTGGTGTGCGGATAGATCTTGGCCGGGTTGCCGCCAGAATGGCTCTTGTAGCTGGCCGATTCCTTCTTGGCGACGTCGGTCGCGACCTTGCCGCCGTACAACAACGCGTCCGTGCCCATGTGCCAAGGCACGCGAACGGAGTTGTACCCCACGATATTGTCCGGCTGATTCTCGAGGTGGTCCGCGGGCGCGGGCTTCGGGCTGCTGGTGTTCGCACCGACCACGAAGTCAGACAACAGATTCGCGTTCGGCGAGTACTTGGCCGTGAACTGGGTGATCAGCTGCTCGGTCCGGGTGACGACCTTGTTCCAGTCGTGCGCGGTGTCGTACTTCGCGAACGCGCGCAGATGGTCAAGCATGAAGTCGGACGGCCGGGTGTCGTCATTGCCCGCGTCGTCGGCGATCTTGAGATGCCCGTCGGACGCGACGTCGTACTTGTAAACCTTGTCCAGCCAGTCCTTGGCGGCGGCGCTGTAACCGCCCCACTGCTTGTCCGCGAGAATCAGCCCGTAGCCGACGTCGAGATCGCCGTCGGTGGCCGAGTCAGGCGTGCCGCCGTCGGAGTACTTGCAGGTCTTGCCGTCGATCACCCACTGGAAGAGCCCCTTGCCGTCCCGGTGGTCCTGGACGAACTTCCACATCCCGTCGAAGATGGTTTTGGCCTGGTCGTCGTAACCGGCCATCAACGGGACGATGTTCATCCCGTAGCCCTGGGCCTCGGAAACGGTGCCCTTGTTGGGCGCGTCGTCGGTAGCCCAGACGAGGTAACCGCCGCAAGCCTGGCGGAGGTAAGTTTTCTTCCAGGAGTCGTACTGCTTCTTGACCGCGGAGTCCTGCTCGGCCTGGCTGACCGAAGGCCGGACGCCGGTCTGATAGGTGACGTGCGCGGGAAACGGATGTGCCACGGAGGCTGCGGTCGCAGGCCCAGCACCGGCCAGCGCAGCAGCAAGCGAAACGGAAGCGGCGGCGAACAGCGCCGCCTTCCGGGAAGCGGGCATCGGATAGGTCTCCTTGTTAGTAAAGTTTCCTAACTAGGCGGCGTTGAGGAAAGCCTGCTGCCAGTGGGGTGATCGTGTCAAGATGTCCGGCTCGGAATAGTCGGGTGTACCGGTTCCGAAGCAGTCCGTGAAGGGCTCCTTGAGGGAATCTGACCTGGATCCACTGGTTGTTTTTTGTGGTGGTTTCTGGTGTTGGTGGCGGGGTGTGCGGGTGCTGGTTGGGGGTGTGGGCGTGGTGGTGTGGCTGGCGTCGCACCAGCGCGTTCCACTTGTTCGGGTCGGGGTGGGCG
>NZ_PQIA01000080.1 GCF_003385235.1 Amycolatopsis circi
CCGTGGGCTTCCACCCGGGGGCCGCCCCGGTCCGGGCGCGGCCCCCGGGTGGAAGCCCACGGCATCGACGTCATCGGCGACGGCGAGCGGCACGGCCGGGCCCGCGACCTGTTCGGGGTGTGGGCCGCGCCCAACGTCAGCTACCTCAGCCTGGTGGTCGGCGGCGCGCTGGTGCTCAGCGGATTGAGCCTGCTGCAGGCGCTCGCGGCGATCGTCGTGGGCAACCTGTGCTGGGCGCTCGTCGGCCTCGTCGCGGTCAGCGGCCCGGCCGCGGGCGCGCCGAGCGAGGTCATCATGCGGGCGATGTTCGGCACGCGCGGCAACCGCTTCGTGATCGGGCTGAACGGCTGGCTCGTTTCGGTCTGCTACGTGGCGTTGAGCTGGTCAGCGGCCTCGGTGACCGCGTTCAGCCTGTGCTCGCGGCTCGGCATCGGGTTGAACACCCCGGGCAAGGTCCTCGTGATCGTCGCGATCGCCGCCGCGACGCTGGTGATCAGCGTTTACGGCCACTCCGTGATCGTGCGCCTCTACCTGCCGCTGGCCATCGTGACGACCGCGGTTTTCCTGGTGCTGGGCGGTTTCCTGATCCCGCACACCGCGTGGAGCTACCACCCCGCGACGCCGCTGCACGGAGTCGCGCTGTGGGCCGCGCTCGCCGGCGGCGTGGCGCTGGTCGCGTCCGCTTCGTTGTCCTACAACAACAGCGCGGACTTCGCACGGTATCTGCCGCGCGACACCAAACCGTTCGCCGTCGCCGCCTGGACCGCCGCCGGAGCCTTCCTGCCGAGCGTCGCGTTCACCGCGCTCGGCGCGTTCGCCGCGACCACTTTGGACATGAGCGACCCGCAATCCGCGCTGGAATCCGTTCTGCCGTCCTGGTTCACGCCGATCTTCCTGATCGCGGTGATCCTCGGCGCGATCGCCAACAACGCGATGACCGTCTACAGTTCCGGCCTCGCGCTTCAGGCGATGGGCGTCCGGCTGCGCCGTTCGCGCAGCGTTCTGCTGGACGGCACCGCCGGAGTGCTGCTCACCCTGTACGCCTTGCTCGTGTCGAATTTCCTCCAGGCGGTCAACGACATGATGCAGTTGATGGTCGTCGTGCTCGGCCCGATGATGGCGATCTACGCGACCGATCTTCTGTTGCGCCGCAACCGTTACGACGGCCACGCACTCGTCGACGAAAGCCGCGGTGGTCCGTTCTGGTACGTCGGCGGCGTGCATTGGCCCGGCATCGCGGCTCTGGTCCTCGGCGCGACCGCGTCAGCCTCCTGCCTCGCCGTGCCCGGCATGTACACCGGGTTTGCGGCGAGCGCGGCTGGCGGGATCGACTTCTCGCTGCCAGCGGGAATGCTGGTTGCCGCTGCCATCTACTTGCTCGTCGGCCGCCCTCGCGTCGCCGCTTGACCTCAATCGCAAGGAAGAGAATGCACCTGCTCGGCCCGGCGGAAGTACCCATCCTCGATCACGAAGAAGGTTTCCTGTTGCACACCAACCACTTCCTCTCCGACCCGACGGTGGTGACCCGATGACCCCGGTGCACTACCGCGGCGGCCGGATCTTCACCGCGAGCGCGTCCGGCTGGGCGGAATCCATGGTCGTGCGCGGCGAGACCATCGAATACGTCGGCAGCACCGCGGAGGCCGACCGGATCGAGGCACGGGTGGTCGACCTGGACGGCGCCTTCGTGCTGCCCGGTTTTGTCGACGCGCACACGCATCTGGTGTCGATGGGCGAAGCACTGGAGCAGGTGGACCTGTTCTCCGCCACGTCCCCCGAGGACATCCAGCAGCGGCTCGCCCGCGCCGCCGCCGACGATCCGTCCGCACCGCGAATCCTGGGCCGCAGCTGGCTTTTCGACGCACTCGGCGGGCAAGCGCCGCACCGGCAGCTGATCGACGCGGTCATCCCGGACCGGCCGGTCTACCTCGCCGCGAACGACGTCCACTCCGCGTGGGTCAACAGCGCCGCCCTGCGCGAGCTGGGCATCGACCGCGACACCCCGGACCCGCTCGACGGACGCATCGGCCGCGACTCGACCGGCGAACCGGACGGCATGCTCTACGAAACCGCTGCGCTGCAACTGATGCGGCACTTCCTCGACGAACAGACCAGCGACGCCGACCGAGACCGTGCCCTGGCGTCGGCGTTCGCGCACTACCTCTCGGACGGCGTCACGACCGCTGTCGACATGGCGCTCACCGAGACCGACCTCGCCGCCCTGGAGCGAGCCCTCGAAGGCGGACGGCTCCCCCTGCGCGTCGCCGGACATTGGCTGATCGAGCGCACCGGCAACACCCGGGACGACCTCCGGCAGGTCGAGCGCGCGGCCGAGTTGAGCGCGCGGCTGTCCGGGCCGTGGCTCCGGGTGGCCGGGATCAAGCTGATGGTCGACGGAGTCATCGACACCTGTACTGCGGCCATGAAGAAACCGTTCGCCGACGGCAGTCACCCGGGGCCGTTGTGGCCGCCGGAAGCGCTGGCCCCGGTCGTCGCGGCGGCGGACGCGGCAGGTCTGCAGGTCGCGATGCACGCCATCGGCGACGAAGCGTCGGACATCGCGCTGACGGCGCTGGAGCACGCCATCAAGGTGAACGGACCGCGCGACCGGCGGCATCGGCTCGAACACCTCGAGACGGTGACCGCGGAAAACGTCAAGCGGCTGGCCGAACTCGGTGCCGTCGCGTCGATGCAGCCGGTGCACGCCGACCCGGCGATCCAGGAAAACTGGCGCGCGAAACTGGGCGACGACCGCGTGCAGCGCGGCTTCCCGTGGCCGGAACTGACCGCCGCCGGCGCCGTACTCGCGTTCGGTTCCGACGCCCCGACCGCGCCGCATCCGCCGTTGCCGAACATGTACATCGCGACGACCCGCCGGTCCGCGCTGAACCCCGAACTCGAACCGAACCTGCCGGAATACGCCCTGCCCTTGGCCGAAGCCCTCGCCCACGGCACCCGCGACGCCGCGTATGCGTGCCGGTGGGACGGGTTGACCGGACAGCTCGCAGCGGGCTTGGCGGCGGATTTCGTTGTGCTGGACGTCGATCCGTTCACCGAAGCACCGGACGCGCTGCTGCGGGCCAGGGTGCGGCAGACCTTCGTGGCGGGCAAATCAGATTGACGCGTCCGCCGGGGCTGGGCAGGGTGGCAGGCATGCGTTTCTCGGTCTGCATCCCGAACTTCGGCGACTTCGCCGACCCGCGCGCGGTGGCTCGCGTCGCCACGGCGGCGGAAGAGGCGGGCTGGGACGGCCTGTTCGTCTGGGACCACGTGGTGCTGGACAAACGTCCCGGCCGCCTCTTCGGCGACCCGTGGATCCTGCTCACCGCCGCCGCGCTCGCCACCAGCCGGATCCAGCTCGGCCCCATGGTCACGCCCGTCGCGCGCCGCCGCCCGCAGCAGCTCGCCCGCGTGGTGTCCACTTTGGACCAGCTGTCCGGCGGCCGGGTGGTGTTCGGCGTCGGGCTCGGCGCGCCGCTGGAGGCGGAGTTCGGCGACTTCGGCGAGTCCGCCGACCCAAAAGTGGTCGCCGAGAAGCTGGACGAGGGCCTCGACCTGATCACCCGGTTTTGGACCGGCGAACCGGTGACGTTCTCCGGCAAGCACTTCACCGCCCGCGACATCACGCTGCTTCCGACGCCGGTGCAGCGCCCGCGGCCGCCGGTCTGGGTGGCGGGCCGGTGGCCGAACCGCCGCCCGATGCGCCGCGCGGCTCGCTGGGACGGCGTGGTGCCGATCTTCGAATCCGCTGGCGCCAAGGGTTTGCCGGACGTCGCCGAGGTGCGCGACCTGATCGCCTACATCCGGAGCGAACGGGACTCCGACGCACCGTTCGACGTGGTCTTCGGCGGAACCAGCCCCGCCGACCCGGTCCAGGCGCGAAGCGTCGTCGAACCGTTCGCCGAGGCCGGTGTCACGTGGTGGGAGGAGAGCCTTCCGTTCGGGGGTCCGGAAGAGGACAAGCTGGAACCCGTGCTGCGCCGGGTCGAGGCCGGGCCGCCCGCGGTCGCCTCAGGTCCGATGCCAGGGGCTTAAGGCGGCGGTGTGGGTGCGGCTTGGAGGGGTGTCTGTCCTGGTCGCGGGGTTGGCGAGGGCCACGTGCGGGGTGCTGCTGTCCGTGAGGGGAACCCTGGGGGACTCTGATTCCCTCGGGGTTCCCCTCACGGACAGCAGCAAGCGGCCACGAAGGCATGGGGCGGGCATTTCGGCGAGGTTGGCGCCTTGTGGACGGTCGGCATGCCGAGGCCGCACGGCCTAAGTCCCTGGCATTGGGAATGCGGGTCGTGAGGGGAACCCCGAGGGAATCAGAGTCCGTGAAGGTTCCCCTCACGGACGCGGCTGCTCCGACTCCGCCAGCGCGTCGATCGCTCCCACCAGCTCGTTCAACGCGGGCACCGCGGCCGCGATCAGATGCCGCCACGCCGGATGCACCCCGTCCAGCGCCGCCGCCAGGATCGCGGCGTTGTGCCCCTGCCACCGCTCGACCGCGGCGCGGCCGGTGTCGGTGAGTTCGAGCGCCACCGTCCGCCGGTCGTCGCCGCCGCTGGTGCGGGTGACGAGGTCCCGCGAACGCAGCCCGGTGACCATCGTGGTCACCGAGTTCGGCGCGAGCTTCAGCAATTGCGCGATCCGGCTCGGGCGCGCACCGGGATTCTCGAAGAGGCAGGACAGCAGTTCCAGCTGCGCCACCGACAACGTGTTGTCCGGATCGGCAGTGCGCGCGGCCCGTCGCATGGCCCGCCGGAGCCGGGCGACGACGTCGGCGAGCGCGGGTTCCGGCGCGGTCACCGGGCCCGCTCGGGGCGCGCCGCCAGCCCGGTCGCCGCGGCCAGGACACCGGCCCCGGCCAGGACCGCCAGCGCGGCCGTTTCCCCGCCGGTGTGCAGGCACAGTGTCACCAGCGCCACGCCGAGCGCCGTCCCCAGTCCGCGCGCCATGTTCACCAGTCCTCCTCCGGTGGCCGACATCCGCGCCGGGATCGCGCTCATGACAGCCGAGTTGTTGGCCGGAATGAACACTCCCAGACCGAGCCCGGCCACCACCAGCGACACGCCCACCTCCCAAGGAGCGGACGCCGGTCCCAATCCCACGCACCCGACCGCCGCGACGAGCGCCCCCAGCACGGTGCGTCCGCGCGAACCGAGCCGCTTCGGCAGCACCCGGTCGGCCAGCACCGCCGCCACCGCGAACCCGGCGGGAAGACACGTCAGCACCGCTCCGGTCCCGCCCGCCGTCCCGAGCACCTGCGGCAGCAACGTCAGCGGCCCGAACAAGACGAGGTATCCGCACAGCGCCCCGGCCAGCCCCAGCGACACCACCGGCGGCCGCAGCACCGACAGCTGCAGCACCGGGCTGCTCGCCGCCTTTTCCCGCAGCACGAACCCGATCGCGGCGAAGACCGTCGCCCCGGCCAGCACGACGAGCAGCCACCCCGGCATCTCCAGCCCGGACACCCCGGAAATCACCAGCAGCAACGCCGTCGACGCGGTCGCCAGCAATCCGACGCCAGCCCCGTCGAAGCGACCCAGCGGAGTGCGCTCGCGAGTGCGCGGCAGCAGATACCGCCCCGCGATCAGCCCGGCGAGACCGACCGGCGCGTTGACCAGGAAGACCCACCGCCAGCCGACGGTGTCGACCAGCAGCCCGCCCACTGCGGGCCCGAGCGCGAGCCCCAGCGCCTGCGCCGCAGCCTGCACCCCGAGCGCGGCCCGCGCCCGGTCTTCGCGCACGCTGCGCACCACCAGCGCGACGCTGTTGGCCTGCAACATCGCCGCGCCGATCGCCTGCACGACCCGGAACGCGACCAGCCAACCGAGCGTCGGAGCGAGCCCGCACGCGACGGACGCGACGGTGAACACGCCGAACCCCTGCACGTACGTGAGCTTCCGCCCGACCGCATCAGCGATCCGCCCGACCGCGGCCAGCAATCCCACCAGCGCGAGCAGATATGCCAGCGACACCCATTGGACGGCGGCCAGCGGAGCCCCGTACTCGTGCTGCAACGCGGGGAAAGTGAGCGTGACGATGCTGGCGTCGAGCTGCCCCATGAACGCCCCGAAACACACCGCGCCGACCGCGAACCACCCAGCATTCGGATGATCCCGCACGACCGCCGGCCGAGCCCGCTCCAGGCCGATCGTCACTGCCGCCTCCCGCTCAAGTAGTTCTGCTACAGAACTACTGTAAGGGATGTACGTACATATGGCAGCGCCGGCGTGATGGCGTTTGCGTGAGAATCGGGGTGAGATAGGTCGCCTGCCGAGTTAACTGAAGGTAACGACGCCTCACATGATGGGGCGTTCCTCGTCGTCGTCCTCGTCGTCCTCCTCGCTGAAGTCCTGCGCGATGCCCACAAGCCGGGTCAGGAAATCGGGGACGTCCTTCGCGATCTCGCCCGGCCCGATGGAGTCGATCGAGCCGTCGTAGACCTGGTCCACGACGGCGCCGACCGGCAGCCGGAACACGGTCCCGCTGCGGTATCCGACCGCGAACATGCGCCCGCCGCCGTCCGAGGCGAACACGACGAGCCGCTCGTCGGTGACTTCGGGAGCCCAGGCGGGAATGTCGCTGCGGTGCAGACTGTTCAGCACCAAGTCGAGGGAGTGAATGAAGTAAGCGTTGTGCAGGTGCGCGAAGCTGGCTTCCCTGATGGACGCGTACAGCTCAAGCAGCGCCCGCGGCAGTGGCGGATCGACCTCTTCGGCTTTCCTCAGCGCGACGGAATCGACCTCGTCCGACACGGTGTCCGGCTCAAGCTCGCCAAAGCGGGCGAAGATGGCCTGAATACGGGGCATATAGCCGTCGATCGCTTGGCGCATCTCGTCGCGCCACTGCAAGTAATCCACTCCGGAGACGCTACGGTGCACCCAGGCGGCACGTGCCTGAGTGCACCGCGCTCAATCACACCTCACTGCTGATAAGGAGCCGCCGCGGACTGGGCCGCGGTGATCAACGCGCCCTTGTTCTTCGGCCAGAACGTGCTGTCCACGCACGAGTACCGCGGCAAGAACCCGCCACAGCTGCCGCTCTGTCCGCCCATCTCGAACGTGAAGCTCGCGACCCCCAGCGCACCGTAGGTGAAGTCGTCCGTCGTGCCGCTGGTCGAGTAGCCGACGGTTTCCGTGTTGGTCCCCACCAGATACCCGTTCGAGTCGCTGAACTTCGCGCCGAGCTTGCGCAGCGCGGCGTCGTTCGGCGCAGGATCGGACGTGAATCCCCACGGAACGATGATGTCGTTTCCGTAGCTGTGCAAAGTGATCATTGTGCCGCGAGCGGTGTCGGGAGCCGGGTCGTTGTCGCCGCTGCCGCGTTGCTCCGGGTAGATCGCGCGGAAGAACTGTTCCAGCGCCTGCACTTCCGGTTCCGATCCGGCACCCGGGCCCTGGTACGTCTCCGCGCACGGCGAGTCCGAGTCCGCACCCCAGCGGAAGGTCGAGTTGCGGTTCAGGTCGATGCCGATGTTCGTCCCGCCGCAATTGCCGTTGCTGGTGTTCGCGTTCTTGCGCTGCAGTTTCGGCGAGTTGCCGCCGGACGCGACGATGTCGACGCCGTCCGGGTTCGAGATCGGCACCACCCACACCTCGGTGGTGTCCAAAATGGACGTCGCGGTGGCGTCGGCGCCGTAACCGTCGGCGAGGTAGTCGATCCAGCGCCAGGCCACTTCGCCAGTGGAGATCTCCCGGGCGTGGATCTGCGCCATCAGCACGAATTTCGGCTTCGGCGATTTCGTGGACAGCGTGCAGTCGCCGTCCTGCTTCTTGGTCAGGCAGATCGCGTTGATGTCATGGCCGCCCTTGCCCTGTGTCTTCCGCCACGACTGGCCGAGCGTGTACTCCGTCGCCAGATCCGGGTGCGCCGCCGCGACTTTCGCCAGGTGCGCTTCCTGCGCCGCAACAGTCCGGTAGCCGCCGTAGAACGTGTCGCCCGCGGCGCGGGTCGTCACACCTTTGTAGACAGTGTCGAAGAATTCCGGCGCATAGCCCCGGTCCCGCAACTGCCCGGCGACCGCCTGGTTCCCGACCACGTAAGCCACACCCGGACTGGTCCCCGCGACGTCGAACCCGGCGCGAGCCAGGGAAGCCGCCTCAGCGGGGGTAGCGGGTACGCGCCACGAAACCGGATCGTCCGGCGCGGCGGCGGCCGCGGCGGTCGTGGTGCCGCCGAGTGCGACCAGCACCCCGACGACGCTGAGAGTGAGCCGGATCGAGTACTTGCCCGCCATCGGAGCTCCTCACGCAGCGAAGGAAGGTCACCACGTGCGGACGGTGACCGTTCGGCAGCGCACAGTGTGCTCTTCGGGACGAATCCGGCCCACCTCCGAAAGTCGGGTGTCAGCAGGTGACCGAAACCTTCGCGCCGCGTTCGAACGAAACGTGGACGTGGTCGTAATGGTTCGCGGTCTCGCCGCCGCGGTCCTCCATCGCCGACCAGCCGCCGCCGTCGTTGTAGCGCTGCTGCCAGATCACGTACTTCGCGCCGAATTCGCTCTGGTGCTCGAGAACATAAGCGGCCAAAGCGTTTCCGGTCTTCGTGTCGACCATGAAGTCCAGCGCGAGCCCGGCCGGATGGTCGCTCGCCCCGGACCGTCCGGCCCTGCCGCCGACCGTATCCACCGAGAACTTCTCTTTGAGGTAATTGCCCACCTGCGCCACCGCGGGCTGCGTACCGGCCAAAGTGGACGAACACGCTTTCGCCGCCAGGGTTTCCGGAGTGGGCGAGGTCGTTTTGCTAGCCGATGAAGACGACGTCGTCGTGGGAGCAGCACTGGAAGACGCCGTGGGAGGCGTCGAGGTGGTAGACGGAGCGGTGCTCGACGCTCGTGGCGCGCTGAACGCGTGCATCTCCGCGGCCGCCGCCGGGAACTGCTGCGGTTCGACCGCACCGGCGGTCAGCCACACCGGCACCGCCAGCGCGCCGACGGCCAACACGCCCGCCGCGGTCGGCAGCCGCCACGACTTCGATCCGTCCCGATGTCTACCGGACACCTCGCACCACCATCTCCTCGCTCGGTCGCAAAGCCGCCCCGACATTACGAATAGGACACGGCAATGTCACCGACAAGTGACAGCAGGCACACTCCGTCCGGCATTACTGCAGGTCAAGGCGCGATTACCAGTAGAACGGGCGACCTGCTCAGGACAGCGGAATCTCCGCCGAATCAGTGAGCCGCAGCTTGCGGCGGGCGCGCTGGTAGAACGTCGTCATGCCGAGCCGGACCACCCGGGCCGCGTTCGGCCGGGCGTGCAGGTCGATCGTTTCGCCCGGCCCGACATAACCCGCCACCTGGCCGTCGACCTCCACCGCGAGCCGTCCGCTCGACGGCAGCACCTCCAGCGTCACGGTGTCGTGCACCGACAACACGACGCCGCGGCTGTACGCCGAATGCGGCGCGGCGGGCGTGACCAGCAGCGCTTCGACAGCCGGGCTCGTGATCGGCCCGCCGGCGGAGAAGCTGTACGCGGTGGACCCGGTCGGCGTCGCGACCACGACCGCGTCGGCCGCGTAGCTCACGAACTGCTCGCCGTTCACCAGCACCGCGACCACAGCGCTCCCGTCGCCGGGCACCCGCACCACCGCGACGTCGTTGAACGCGGTCTCGATCCGGCCGCCGTACCGCGCGTCCACCGCTATCCGGGGCTCGACGGTGAACTCCTCGCGGTCGATCGCGGACAGCGCGAGCGGCAGGTCCGGCACGTCGACCTCGGCCAGGAAGCCGAGCTTCCCGAGGTTCACGCCGAGCACCGGCGCGTGCTGCCCGTCGGCGAGCCGCATCGCGCGCAGCATGGTGCCGTCGCCGCCGAGACTGACCACCAGATCCGACCGTTTTCCCAGCTCGGCGGGCTGGACGCCGGTCGCCGAACAGTCGACCCGCGCGATCTCGTCCTCGATGCCGAGGATCTCGATCCCGCGGACGGCGGCCCAGCCCAGCACCGCGTCGACCGCGGCTTTCGAGTCGCGGCGCGGGTGCAGCACGAGTCCAGCGGAATGCATGTCGGGTCTCCTCGCCTCAGCCTGCCCCCAGTCTGCCGCGCCGGGGCCGGTTAGGCTCGGCGTTCGTGATCGAAAACTGGGCTGGCAATCTGACCTACCGCGCACGCGAGATCGTCGCCCCGCGCACCCTTTCCGAAGCGCGGGAACTCGTCGCCAGCGCGGCCCGGATCAAGGCCCTCGGCAGCAGGCACAGCTTCAACACCGTCGCCGACAGCCCGGACGGCGTCCAACTCGATCTCTCCGCCGTCAACATCGCGCCCGAGATCAACGCCGCGTCGCTCACCATCGGCGGCGCGACCCGCTACGGCGACGTGGTCGCGCAGGTGCACGAGGCCGGGTATGCCCTGGCCAACCTGGCGTCGCTCCCCCACATCACCGTGGCCGGCAGCGTCGCGACCGGCACCCACGGCTCCGGACAGCGGCTGCCCGGCCTGGCCTCGGCAGTGTCCGCCGTCGAACTCCTCACCGCCGACGGCTCCCTGCGCACCTTCTCCCGCGGCGACGCCGAGTTTCCCGGAGTCGTGGTGAACGTCGGCGCGCTCGGCGTCCTCACCCGGCTCACCCTCGACCTCGAGCCGACTTTCTCGGTGCGCCAAGACGTTTTCGACGCTCTCCCGTGGTCCGCCGTGTCGGAGCACTTCGACGAAATCCAGGCGGCGGGCTACAGCGTCAGCCTGTTCACGAATTGGGCGCGCGACGTCGTAGACCAAGTCCTGCTGAAGAACCGCGTCCCGGCCGAGATCCCCGATTCGCTGTTCGGCGCCCTTCTCGCCGACGGTCCGCGCCATCCCGCCCACGCGGCAGGCATTCCAGCGGAAAACACCACAGTGCAAGGCGGCGTTCCCGGACCGTGGTACGACCGCCTGCCGCACTTCCGCCTGGACTTCGCGCCGAGCGTCGGAGCGGAATTGCAGAGCGAGTACTTCGTGCCGCGCGCGCAGGCGGCTGCGGCGTTCGAGGCGTTGCGCAGCCTCGGCGACCGGATCGCGCCGCTGCTGGTGGTGTCGGAAATCCGCACTGTCGCTGGCGACGAGCACTGGCTGAGCCCGGCGTACGGCGGCGACCGGGTGGCGGTGCATTTCACCTGGCAGCAGCATCAGCCGGAGGTGGAAGCGGTGTTGCCGTTGATCGAGGAGAGGCTGGCTCCGTTCGGCGTCCGCGCCCACTGGGGGAAGCTGTTCCACGGCGCTGCGCTGGACCTGGACCACCCCGGCGTGCGGCAGTTCCGGGAGCTGGCCGCGGAGCTGGACCCGGCGGGCAAGTTCCGGAATCCGTTCCTGGAGCGGCACCTGCTTCGCTAGTCCACAATGGATAGTCAGTAACAAAGCCGGTACAAAACCTCCTTCCGTACCACCGCGCTCACCATGTGGGAGTCCCAAGAGGACACTCGACAGCCGGGAACCCAGCGGGTCACAGTGGCGATCGCCCTCTCCGCGATCCCCAGGAGCCACTGTGAGTTCTCCTCCGACGCTGCGCGCCGTGCCGGTGCCGTCCGCAGGTCCCGAACCGCCCGGTGAAGCGCGGTTGCGCGAGCTGGCGGCGAAGAAAGTCGCCCCGTTGCGCCGTCCGGGCCGATGGGTCGCCGCGGCAGTAGTACTCGTGTTGCTAGCCCAATTGGCGCATGCGCTGATCACCAATCCGGTGTTCCAATGGGACGTCTTCGGCTATTGGTTTTTCCGCCCGGTGATCCTCGACGGGCTGCTGCTCACCCTCGAACTGACCGGCCTCGCCGCGGTGTTCGGACTCGTCGGCGGCATCGTGCTCGCATTGCTCCGGCTGTCGAAAAACCCGCTGCTCCAAGCGGTTTCGTGGGCGTACGTGTGGATCTTCCGCTCGATTCCGCTGATCGTCCTGTTGCTGTTCCTCGCCAACGTGACCGCGCTGTACAGCACGCTCAGCCTCGGCATCCCGTTCGGCCCGTCGTTTCTGAGTTTCAGCGCCACCGACGTGCTGAGTTTCTTCGTCGTCGCGGTGCTCGGCCTGAGCTTGAACGAAGCCGCGTACGCCGCCGAGATCGTGCGTGCCGGGGTGCTTTCGGTGGACCAAGGACAACTCGAAGCCGCGGCCGCGCTGGGACTTCCGCGAGCCCGGCAATACCGGCGAATCATCCTGCCGCAGGCTACCCGCGCGATCGTGCCCGCCTACGCGAACCAGCTGATCGGCCTGCTCAAGGGAACTTCGGTCGTCTACATCACGTCGCTGCTGGAATTGTTCGGCGTGGTCGAAACCCAGGCCAGCACCAACAGCGGGCAGATCATTCCGCTGCTGCTCGTCGGCACGGTCTGGTACGTCATTCTCACCAGCGTCCTCTCGGTGATCCAGTATTACGTGGAACGCTTCTTTTCCCGCGGCGCGCTGCGCACCGTTCCGCCGACGCCGTTCCAGCGGTTCCGCGCCCGGCTGCGCACGCTAGGGGTGGCCCGATGAGCGCCGAAGTCCGCGTGCGCAGCGCGGTCAAGACGTACGACGGAACCCGGGTGCTGGACGAAATCGACCTGACCGCACCCGGCGGACAAGTGACCGTGGTGCTGGGTCCGTCCGGTTCCGGCAAATCGACTTTGCTACGCACGATCAACCATCTGGAACGCCTTGACAGCGGCTACGTCAGCATCGACGGCGAACTCGTCGGCGTGCGCGTGCACGGCGACCGGTTCAAGGAACTGAGCGAACGCACGATTCTGCGGCAACGGTCCCGGATCGGGTTTGTGTTCCAGAATTTCAACCTCTTCCCGCATCTCACCATCCTCGACAACATCGCGGAAGCGCCGATCGTCACCCAACGACTGCCCCGCGCCAAGGCAGCGACGCGGGCAAGGGAATTGCTCGCCCGCGTGGGCCTCGAGGACAAGGCCGGGGCGTACCCGCGGCAACTGTCCGGAGGCCAGCAGCAGCGAGTCGCCATCGCCAGGGCGCTCGCGCTCGAACCGCGGCTGATCCTGCTGGACGAACCGACGTCCGCGCTCGACCCGGAACTGGTCGGCGAAGTGCTGGCCGTGATCCGCGAACTGGCCCGCTCCGGCACGACGATGATCGTGGTGACGCACGAGATCGGGTTCGCCCGCGAGATCGCCGACCACGTCGTGTTCCTCGACGGCGGCCGCGTCATCGAGGAAGGGCCGCCGTCAGCGGTCCTCGACCGCCCCCGTCACGACCGGACCCGAACCTTCCTCGGGAAGGTCGCCCGCCTCGAAACCCCGGAGAACGCATGAAAACCCGCACGATCCTGCCCGTCCTCGCCGCAGTCGCGCTGCTCGCCGGCGCGTGCGGCGGCAGCACTCAGGCGTCGACCAGCGTGAACGGTTCGCAGACCGTTTCCGTAGCCGCGAACACCGCGGACGCGCACCCGGTTTCGCTGACCGTGCCTGTCGTCGCCGAGATCCGCGCACAACTGCCGAAGAAGATCCTCGACCGGGGCAAGCTGACGATCGGCATCGGTGCGCTGCCATCGGGATTCCCGCCGCTGGCCTACGTCGGCACCGATCAGCGCACCCTCACCGGTGCCGAACCCGACCTCGGCCGTCTCGTCGCCGCGGTGCTCGGGCTGGAGCCGGACGTGCAGAACGCTTCATGGCAGAACCTGTTCGTACGCCTGCAAAGCGGCCAGTTCGACGCCGGGTTCTCGAACATCACCGTGACCGAACAGCGCAAACAGCAGGGCTTCGACTTCGCCGCCTACCGCGAGGACAACCTCGGCTTCGAGACGAACCGCGCGAGCACGTGGAACTTCGACGGCAATTACGAAGTGCTGGCGGGGAAGACCGTCGCCGTCGACAGCGGGACCAACCAGGAGAAAATCCTCAAGGAATGGCAGCGGAAGCTGACCGCCGAAGGCAAGAAACTCGACGTGCGCAATTTCGCGGACAAGAACAGCACGTACCTGGCACTGGCTTCCGGCCGGATCGACGCGTACTTCGCGCCGAACCCGAGCATCGCCTACCACGCCACGCAGACAGCGAAAACCCCGAACCCCACGCGCAGTGCGGGCAAGTATTCCGGGGCTGGAGCCAAGCTGCAGGGGCTGATCGCCGCGACGACCAAGAAGGACAACGGTCTTGTGAAGCCGGTCGCGGCGGCGATCGACTACCTGATTCAGCACGGCCAGTACGCGAAATGGCTTGCCGCGTACGGGCTGGAGAACGAAGCGGTGAAGAAGGCGGGCGTCAACCCTCCGGGCCTGCCGTTGAGCGACTCCTGAACCCCCTCGTGAGTGTTGGCGCCGGTTCTAACCCAATGCCGCGTAGCTTAGGTTGATCTTGCTGCGGAGGTGAGTTTATGGAGCCTGATCACGGGTGGGCCGACGTGGCGGGTACTGCTGGGTTCGGCGCGTTTCTTGGCGCGGTAGGCGTTGTGACGCAACCGTTTCACCGCGCGTGGGCAGGTGCGGTGCCGTCGTGGAGGGAGGACGCGCTGGGTGATATCGGCCAGGATCTCGGGCAGGACGTCAGTCCAGTCCTGAGGGGGAAAAGCCCGCCGTGCCGGTGGCGGTGCGGCGGGCGATGCGCAGGACGCGGCTGTAGCTGATCCGGTCGGGATCCAGGTCGGCGGCCTCGGCCGCGCGAGCGATCAGGACGGACAGGGCGTAGTGCACGCTCAGCCACGCCCAGATCTCCTGGTGCACCAGCTCCGGCAGCCGGGACCGCAAGACCCGGCCGGGGCCGCGGAGATGGGTTTTGAGCTGGTCGTTCGCAGTTTCCTCTTCCCACCTTTCGTGATAAGCGGCGGCGAGTTCGTCGGCGGCAGCATCGGCGGGATCGGTGAAGGTGGACAGCAGCACGATCAGCTCCCCGGCGCCGTTGCCCTCGCGATCGGGAACGTCGTATTCCACGACCCGGACCAGGTGCGCCTCATCAGCGTGGACATCCTGTCCGGCCTCGGCGGCGGCGAGGATCTGCCGCCGGCGCCCGGCACCGCGAACCTTCGGGTTGACCAGGATCGTCAGGTAGGTCCCGTCGCCCAGCACCTGCACGACCGGCAGGCCCAGCTGGGCCGGGGCCCGCCACAGCAACGCCGCCCCGGACCGGGCCGCGAGATCCCACGCCTCCCAGCTGTAGAAGCCACGGTCAGCGGTCAGTAACTCATCATCACGCAGCCGCGGATAAAGCCGCTGCGCCAGCGTTTTCTCCCCGACCGCATAGGACCCGGCCTCGGCGGCGAGGAACACGTGCGTGCCGCACTCGGCCAGCGCGACGACCCGCGCTTTCGGGAACGCCGAGCGGTGCTCACCCGACCCGGCATACCCGAACTCGCCGGCGTTGCCGGGAGTGTCGGGCAGGTCGACCTCGAACCCGTCGATCGCCAGCAACCGCCACCGCCGCAGCCACGCCCCGCGGGTGTCCGAGGTCGCCACCGGAGCAGCGACACCCTCGAACACCTCGCTCATCACCGCCGGGCCCAAGCGTTTACGGGCCTGGGTGATCCCACTGGCCGTCGGGACCGTCCAGGATGCGTTCCAGCACCCGAACCGGGACAACGAACCGGTGACCTTGGTCGCGACTTCTTCGTAGTCGTCATCGGGAAACAGGCACATCGCCATCGTCAGATACGCCACCACATGCGGTGGCAGCTTCCCGTCCGAGCGCTTCGCCGCGACCCCGCACGCAGCGACCGCGGGGTCGATCACCTCCCGGGGCACCGCCGTCACCAGCACACCCAGCGACACCTGATCCGCACTGACCACCACACCAGATTCCACGACCGGTATCAGAGCACCGCCACCCCGCCCTGACCATGCCGCCACGCCGACCCCGCCAGCAAGATCAACATAAGCTACGTGGCATTGGGTTAGAACCGGCGCCAACACTCACGACACATACCCGGCCGGGGCAGGCGCGCCGTCGCAGGGTGATGCTGCGCACAGCTGCAGCCACGCCTGGACAGACCTCGTGCGTGGCGATGCCGGTTAGAACCGGCATCGCCACTCACAACCTCAGGCCGCCACCCGCCAGTCCTCCGGAATACGCACCCGACCGAACGCATTAGTCCGCCGCAACCGAAACCCCATCCCCTCGTACCGCCGGATCGCGTTCACGTTCGACGCCACCGCGTGCATGAACGGCGTCTCTCCCCGATCCCGGATCCCCGCGGCCACCGCACGCACCAGCCGACCGGCCAGACCCCGGTCGCGATACGCCGGATCCGTGCACACCGCGCTGATCTCCGTCCACCCCGGCGGATGCAATCGCTCCCCCGCCATCGCGACGAGCGCGCCATGGCACCGGATGCCGAGATACGTCCCGAGCAGAACAGTCCGCGGCAAAAACGGGCCAGGCTTCGTACGCGCAACCAGATCCAGCATCTCCGGCACGTCGGCCACCGTCAGCCGGACCGCATCCGGATCGGGCGCGGCATCGACCCCGGCGTCCACCAGCTGGACCCCGGCCATCTTCTCCAGCAGCTCCCAACCTGGCGGAGGCGGCCCAGCCTGCGGGAGAACCGGCACCACTGCGCCCGGTCCGGCGAGCGCGGCGATGTCGTCCCACACCCTCTCGGACGGCTCGTCGGGCACCGCCAGAAACACCGAAACATCCACCGGATAGCGCACCGCTTGCCCAACCCGCTCGGCGAACGCAGCATGCGGACCAGTCAGCGACGCCCAAGCGGCATTGTCCAAAATGGAGCTGTCCACAACAGACATCAAGACCGCCGAGCAGCCCGCGCGATCATCCGCGCGAGATCAGCCACCAACGCCGGATCGTCCGGCAACTGCCCTGTCGCCACCCGGACGTGCGGCGTCCCCGGATTGCCCGCGCGAGTGCCCGACCCGGCGGAAACCCCGTTGGCCGCCAAATTCATCAACGTCCGCGACTCCTCCGCGACCGGCACCCACAACGTCAACCCGTCCCGCGCCCGCACCGAAATCCCGTGCTCCCGCAGCGCTTCCGCCAACGCCGTCCGCCGCTGCGCGTACCGATGCCGAGCCCGATTCAACAGCTCCGCACTGCCGGGATCGGTCAGCAAAAACGCCTGCGCGTCCTGAAGAATCCGGCTCGACCACACTGATCCGGGCCCGCGCTGCTTCCGCACCCGCTCCACCAGCGCCGCCGAGCCGCCGATCACGCAACTGCGCAATTCGAGCCCAAAAGCAGTGCAATACGACCGCACGAGCAACACCCGGCCGGGCAAGTGCGTGCCAAGACTTAACGAAGGCGTCGAAGCCAACGGCCCGAAATCGTCGTCCTCGATCACCGCGACGTCCTCTTCGGACAGTACGGCGGCGAGTTCCGCGAGCCGGTCCGCCGGAACCGAATGGCCAAGCGGCGACTGCGCGCGCGGCTGGTAGACAAACGCAACCGGCCGATGTTCCAACGCCGCGGCCAGCGAGGACGGCAGCGGACCATTCTCGTCACAGCGCACCGGCACCACGTGGATCCGCGACCGGCGCAGCAATTCACGCAACCACGGCGTCGTCGGAGCTTCCAGTGCTATCACATCACCCGGCCGCGCGACCGCTTGGCAGGCCAGCAACATCCCGTCCTGCCCACCGGCCGCGACCGTCCACGATTCGGCCGCGAACGGCCACGCCGGCTTCACCGCGGCGCGCAATTGCGACGTGATCGTGTTCTTGACCGGGCCGCCGAACCGTTCCGTGTGGACACCCGCCGCGACGGCGTCCTCCAGCGGCGGCAGCAGTCCCGGATCCGGCAGGCCGTGTTCCAGATCGACCGTCTGCCAGCCGGAAAACGCGCGTTCCGGCGGCGGGCTCGACGGCGGTTCCAGCACTATCGTGCCGCGCCGGCGGCCAGTGCCGATCAACCCGGCCGCGCGCAGCTGCGACCACGCTTCGGCGATCGTCGTGGGACTGACCGAAAGCTCCGCGGCCAGCGCGCGCACGGTGGGCAGCCGCGTGCCCGGCGGCACTTCCCCGTCGCGGATCAGGCCGGACACCGTGCCGGCCACGCCCCGCGCGGTGCGCTCGCCGATGCGGGACCCGAGCCAGCCTGCCCCGACCGGCAGCGTCGTCCTCGCGAGTTCGCCCGTGGCCACGCACCGGCTCCCCTCGTCACCCGGAAATCCGAAAACCTCTGACCCGATCAGAAGCTAGAGCGACAACCGGAAGCGGCAAAGGCGTTTCACATCCTGGCGGGCCCGCCCGGTACAAAACGCCCGTGACGTCCGACACCGCCGCGGTGTCCGGTTTCGGAATTTCACTCAATCAGGTTAGGCTAACCTTCATGAGTCACTCCTGGCCGGAAGCACCGGCGCTCGCCGGCGCCGGGCTCGCGCTCGGCTACGGCGGAAAGCCGGTGGTCCAGGACGCCGGGATCGTCCTGCGCGCGGGCGCGGTCACCGTCCTGGTCGGCCCCAACGGCTCCGGCAAGTCGACGCTCCTGCGCTCGCTCGCCCGGCTGCATCCGCTGACCGCGGGCGACGTCACCCTGGCCGGACGAGACGCGCTCGCCTTGTCCCCCAAGGAATTCGCCCGGCACGTCACGCTGCTGACTCAGTCGCGCCCCACGCCCGGCGGCGTGCGCGTGCGCGACGTCGTATCCTACGGCCGCCACCCGTACCGCGGCCGTTTCGGCTCCGGCGATCCCGAGGGGCCGGAGCTGGTCGAGCGGGCCATGCGGCACACCGGCGTCGACGGAATGGCCGAGCGCCCGGTCGACGAGCTGTCCGGCGGCGAACTCCAGCGCGTCTGGCTGGCCACCTGCTTCGCCCAGGACACCGGCGTCGTCCTGCTCGACGAGCCGACGACCTTCCTCGACCTGCGCTACCAGATCGAAACGCTGGACCTCGTCCGCGACCTCGCCGACGAACACGGCGTCGCGGTCGGCGTCGTGCTGCACGACCTCGACCAGGCCGCCGCCGTCGCCGACGAGGTGGTGCTGCTGTGCCGCGGCACCGTCCGCGCCACCGGCCGCCCGGCCGACGTGCTGACCGCCGATCTGCTCAGCGACGTCTACGGCCTGCGCATCGACGTCCACGTCGACGACGAGGGGCACGTCCGCACACGCCCGGTCGGACGGCACACCTCCCGGCCGCGGCCGGTCCGCTCAGCCTGACCCGTCCCCGAGTTCAAAGGAAAACCCCGTGTCCATTGTGTTCTCTCGTCCTGCCCGCAGGCCGGTCCTGAAGACCGTGGCGGCGGTGCTCGCCACGTTCGCGCTCGCCGCGTGCGGCACCACCGAAGCTCCCGCCGCCGGGGACCAAGCCACTGCCGCGAAGCCGTCCGGTCCGGTCCACCTGACCGACGAGCGCGGCAAGGTCGACCTGCCCGCGCCGGCAACCAAGATCGTGTCGCTGGAATGGGGCCTCACCGAGAACCTGCTGGCGCTGGGCGTGAAGCCGATCGGTGCGGCGGATGTCAAGGGCTACAACACTTACGACAAGGCGATGCCGCTCGCCGCGTCCACTCCGGACGTCGGCACCCGCGGCGAGCCGAGCCTCGACGCGATCGCCGCGCTGCACCCGGATCTCGTGGTCACCACCACGGATCTGCCGGAGAACGTGATCGCGCAGCTCTCGAAGCAGACGAAGGTGCTCACGCTGCGCGGCTCGGATTCGGCCGACCCGATCGGCTACCTGCGCAAAACCGTGACCACGCTGTCCGAGGCGACCGGAACGCAGGAGCAGGGCCGCAAGCTGCTCACCGAATTCGACACCAAGGTCTCCGACGGCAAGAAGAAACTGGCCGACGCGGGCAAGTCCGGGGCCAAGTTCGTCATGGCGGACGGCTATTCGACCTCCGGCACGGTCACCGTCCGCATGTACACGAAGGGCTCGTTCCTCGGCAGCATCGCCGACCGGCTCGGCGTCGCGAACCAGTGGACCGGCGAGGGCGACAAGGTCTACGGCCTCGCCCCCACCGACATCGAGGGCCTGACCAAGATCACCGATCCGGCCACTTCTTTCGTGTACGCCGCCAACGACGCCGAATCCGACGTCTTCACCCAGGATCTCGCGAGCAACGCCGTGTGGAAGCAGCTGCCGTTCGTCAAGGCCGGGAAGCTGCACCGGATTCCGGACGGCATCTGGATGTTCGGCGGCCCGAAGTCGGCGATCGCCTACGTGGACGCGCTCACCGGCGCTCTGACGCGCTGATCCGATGACCGCACCAGCCCCCGCACCCGCCCGGCCGCTTGTCTCGCGGAAACCGAGGCTCACCGCGTCCGTCGTCTTCCTCAGCGGAATCATCGCGCTGCTCGTCCTGTCCGCCGTGCACCTGCTGCAAGGAACGTCGCATGTCGGGCTCGGCGAACTTCTGCGCGCCGTTTTCCCTGGCACGGACGACGACGCGCGCAGCCAGGCGGTGGCAGTGCTCGTGGCCAGCCGGCTCCCCCGGCTGGCCGCGGCGCTGCTCGTGGGGCTGGCGCTCGGGTTCGCGGGCTGCGTGTTGCAGTCGGTGGCGCGGAACCCGCTCACCTCGCCGGACACGCTCGCGGTCAACGCCGGTGCGTACGTCTCGGTGGTCGGCGTCGCCGCGTTCGGGGTCTCGCTTCCCTTCTATGTCAACGGAATCGTCGCCTTCATCGGCGGTCTCGCGGCGGCCGGACTGGTGTTGCTCGTCGCGCGCAGCAGCAGCGGCGGGGCGGCCCGGCTCGTGCTCGCCGGGTCCGCGATCGCGCTGGCGCTGACCGCGCTCACGTCGGTGCTGCTGATGTTGTTCCAGGAGCGGACCGCGGGCCTATACGGCTGGGGCAGCGGCACGACTGTCCAATCCGGACTGCGGCAGGTTTCCCTTGCCGCGCCAGTGATCGCCGTCGGCATCCTGGCGACGCTCCTGCTCGCGCACCGCCTCGACGTCCTCAGCCTCGGCGATGACCACGCGCGAGTGCTGGGCATCGACGTGCGCCGTACCCGCACTTTCGCCGTCGTCGTGGCGGTGCTGCTTTCGGCGGTCGCGGTGACCGTCGCCGGGCCGATCGGATTCGTCGGCCTGTGTGCGCCGGTGATCGCGCGGTTGCTGGCGAACCGGGTGCCCGGGCTCGGGAAACATCCGCTGTTGCTGCCGCTCGCCGGGCTGACCGGGGCGCTGGTCGTCGTGGCCGCCGACGTCCTGCTCCGCGTTCTCGTCCCAGCGGACAAAGTGGTTTCGGTGCCGACCGGCGTCGTGACGACCCTCGCCGGCGCCACCGTCTTGGTCTGGCTGGCACGACGGCAACCCTCCGGTACGCCGTCCGCGCGCGGCACGCACGGCACCGTCCGGTCGCGCCGCTGGGTGGCTGGGACCGGCGTCGTGCTGACGATCGCGCTGGTCGGCGCGGTGATCGCCGCGCTCCTGCTGGGCGACCGGATCGTGCTGCTCGGCGACGTCCTGAACTGGCTGCGCGGAGTGTCCGGCACCGAGGTGTCGTTCGCGCTCGACCTGCGCTGGCCGCGGATGCTCGCCGCACTGCTCGGCGGGGCGGCGCTGGCCGTCGCGGGCGCGCTGGTGCAGGCGATCTGCCGCAACCCGCTGGCCGAACCGAGCCTGCTCGGCGTGACGCCCGGCGCGAGCGTCGGCGCGATCAGCGTCGTGCTTTTGGTGCCTGGCATCGGAGTCTGGCCGATGATGGGCGCGGCGACCGTCGCCGCCTTCGCCACATTCGCGCTCGTGCACTGGCTCGCCACCGGCCGCGGTTCGACCGGCCGAGGGCTCTCGTCGGACCGGCTGGTGCTGGTCGGCATCGGCGTCAGCGCGGGTGCCCAGGCGATCACGACGCTCGTCGTGGTGCTCACTTCGCCGTGGAACGCGCACCTCGCGCTCACCTGGCTCGCCGGGTCGACTTACGGCCGGGAGTTCAGCCAAGTCCTTCCGGTGCTGTTGTGCCTGGTCATCGCACTGCCGATTGCCCTGTCCAGCGCACGGACCCTCGACCTGGTCTCGCTCGACGAGGACGTGCCTCGCGTGCTCGGCGTTCCGCTGGACCGTTCTCGGCTCACGTTCGCCGCACTCGCCGCCGTGCTCACCGCCGCAGCCGCGTGTGCGGTCGGCGCGCTCGGTTTCGTAGGCCTCGTCGCCCCGCACGCCGCGCGGGCGTTGGTGGGTTCCCGGCATTCGCGATCGCTGCCGGTGGCGGCCGCGCTGGGAGCGGTGCTGGTGTGCGTCGCCGATACGTTGGGACGCACGGTCCTCGCACCGACCCAGATCGCGGCGGGACTGGTGACCGCACTGATCGGGGCACCGTATTTCGGCTGGTTGCTGTGGCGGAGCCGCGCGAACGCCTAGGCGAACCAGGTGTCCAGCGCGACCTTCAATTCGGCTTCTCCCCCAGCCCAGGCGATGACCCCGTCCGGACGCAGCAAGAACGACTCGGTGTTCGTCGCCGAGACCACCTCGACTCGCTTCGTTGCCAACGCGGCGAGTCCGCGACTCTCCGGGTCGAGCACCAGCACGCCCCGCCCGGTGCGAGTGTGGTCCGACAGTCGCGTGACGCGGCCGTCATCGTCCACAAGGGACTTATCTGGACTGTGCAATCCGACCGGTTCCTCTGCCAGGTAAGGGAATTCGTATCGCTCCGTCACTCCGGACAGCAGGTCCGAGAAGTACTGGTTCGCCTGCGGAAGATCCATCAGCTCCGCGACGATCTCCCGTAACGCGTCGACCTGCGGCCCCGGCGCGAGCAACGCCGACTGCGCCCGCGTGTTGCGCAGGACCGCCGCGCCGACCGGGCCGCGTTCGCGGAAGTAGCTGTCCAGCAAGGTATCCGGCATTTCCCCGCGCACGACCGCGGCCAGCTTCCAGCCGAGGTTCGCCGCGTCCAGCAGACCGAGGTTGAGCCCTTGACCGCCGCTCGGCGAGTGCACATGCGCCGCATCGCCCGCGAGCAGAATCCGGCCGCGCCGATAGTCGTCGGCCTGGCGCGCTTGGTCGGCGAACCGGCGGGACTCGCGTACCTCCGCCACGGTGACGTCCTCGCCGGTCACCCGCCGGATCGCGGCGGCCATTTCCGCCGGAGCGACCGGACCGTCAGGCTCGCCGTCGCGTGCGAACTCGGTGACACCAGCCATGCTGCCGCTGTGCAGGAAGGTCCCATCGGGGTACCGTCCGGCGGGCGGAACCGGCCCCTCGAGCCGGACTTCGCCCGCGATCGTCCGCAGCAACGGCGGCGTGCCCGGAAAGCCGAACCCGGCGAGGCTCCGAACCTTCCCTCGGCCACCGTCGCAACCCACGAGGTAAGCCGCGGTGATCTGCTGTTCTCCTTGCGGCGTCTCGACAATCGCCGTTAATCCGTCCACACCAGACTCGATCGCCGTCACCCGATGCGCCCGGCGCACGGGTACGCCGAGCACCTCCGCGTGTCCGGCGAGAAGCCGCTCCAGTTCCGGCTGCCAGATGTGCGTGCGCGGGCGATTCTCGTCTGGGAGGAGTTTGTGGATGTTCGCGAAGTGGCCGAGCGAGCTGCCGTGATCACGCGCGAAATCGCGCATCCCCTCCTCGTGCGCCGCGGCTAGCTGCGGGCCGAGACCGCGCCGGGTCAGCGCCTCCGTCGCGAGCACGCCGATGCCGCGCGCCTTCCGTTCCGTCGAGGGCTCCGCGAGCCGCTCCACCACCAGCGGCCGGATGCCGCCGAGCCGGAGTTCGGCGGCGAGAAACAGCCCCACCGGCCCGGCCCCGACCACGATGACGTCTGCGTCCATGATTCTCCTTAACTTGTTAAAGGCTAGACTGCCCTGAACTAGTTAAGGAGGCAACCGCCTTGCCGATCGAGATCCCCGCGGCGGTCCGGACCGCGCTCGCCCTCGTCGACGCCGACGGCCTCGACAAGCTGACCGTCCGCCGCCTCGCCACCGAACTCGGCGTCAAAGCACCCGCTTTGTACTGGCATTTCAGCAGCAAACGGGCCCTGCTCGACCATCTCGCCGACACCCTCGTCACCCCAGTCCTGGCCGGCCTCCCACCACTGGACACCCCCTGGCTGTCGTGGCTGAAGCAAGCAGGCACCGCCCTGCATGCCGCTCTCCTCGGCCATCGAGACGGCGCCCGCATCGCGCTCGGCGCAGACCTCCGGACCGCCCGCTCGCTGGGCGAATTCGCCGAGCGCGCGGTGGACGTGCTGCACCGAGCCGGGTTCCCGCTCGCCGACGCCACCCGGTGCGCCGGGGTGTACGTCCACTTCATCCTCGGCCGCGCCGTCGAGGACCAGGCCTGGCCGGACGACCTGGAGGCGACCATCGAAAGCATCCCGTTTCCGCTTATGGCGCAGGGATTGCGGGAACGCCAAGCAGCCGGAAGCACCGTCGAGGACAGCTTCGAATACGCACTCGGCATCGTGCTCGCCGGACTGGAGGCGAAGCGGCCATCGCGAGGTGCAATGACTCACTAAGTTGTACGGTTGCACTTTTTATATGGTTCCACTTATGCTGGGTGCAGATCACACCGGCACGAGAGGGGAAGACCATGAAAGAGACACCGCGCATCGCCATCGTCGGCGGCGGCCCGGGCGGGCTGCTCGCCGCGCACGTCCTGCACGGACACGGCATCGCCGCGACCGTTTACGACGCCGACGCCGCCGTGGATTCGCGAGATCCCGGCGGCACGCTGGACCTGCACGCCGACAGCGGGCAGATCGCCCTGGAAGACGCCGGACTGCTGCCCGCCTTCCACGCGCTAGCCCGCGTCGAAGGCCAAGCCATGACCAGACGCGACCACCACGGGACCCTGCTGAAGGAGTTCACCCCCGCCGACGACGACACCGCCGCCCCGGAAATCGACCGCGGCCAGTTGCGCACCATGCTGTACGAACACCTCGCGCCCGGCACCGTCCACTGGGGACACAAGCTCATCGAGCTGACGACCGAAAACGGCGTCCACCGCTTGAAGTTCGCCAATGGATCCACAGTGGACGCAGACGTCGTGGTCGGCGCGGACGGCACTTGGTCGAAGGTCCGCCGTCGACTTACCGACGTGCTGCCCGAATACCTCGGCGTGTCCTTTTTGGACGTCCGCTTCGACGACGTGGAAACCCGGCACCCGGACATCGCGGCTTTGGTAGGCAACGGCCAGCTGTTCACCGCCGACGGCGCAGGCCGGGCGGTGATCGTGCAGCGCAACAGCAACGGCGTGATCCGCGGCTACGTCGCGTTCCGCGCCGACGAGGACTGGGCCGCACGCGAAGGCGTCGACCTGACGGACCGCGCCTCGGTGCGGGAGTTCCTGCTGCGCGAATTCCGCGATTGGGGCGAGACGGTGCGTCCGCTGCTGACCGACAACGACGGCGACTACGTGGCGCGCGCGTTCACCGCACTGCCCGCTCCCTTGACGTGGGAACGAGTCCCGGGCATCACCGCGCTCGGCGACGCCGCACACGCGATGGCCCCGTTCGGCGGGCACGGCGCGAACCTGGCGCTGCTCGACGGTGCGGAATTGGCGCATGCACTGCACGAGGAGCCGAGCGTCGAAGCCGCGTTGACCCGCTACGAGACAACGATGTTCGCCCGCACCGGCCACCTGGCCGCCGACTCGAACGCGGCGCTGCGGGGCTTCTTCGCCGACCGACCGGACAGTGGCCCGCAGGACGTTCCGGACCGGGAGGAAGAACTCCGTGCCTACGAGGCCCGCGCCGCCGAGTACCGCGCCTCGCGCACGCCAGTCGCCCAATAGCCGAAGGTCCGCCCGTCACGACCCGCGCAATGCCGTGAAGGCCACCTTCACGGACTCTGAGTCCGTCAGGGTTCCCCTCACGGATTTCACCCGCCGCGCGACCTGAGTGTCCGTGAAGGGCTCCTTGGGGGAATTAGATTCCCCCAAGGAGCCCTTCACAGACGCTGGTTTGGCCAGGTGCCCCTCGCGACCCGCCGCGATGCCGTGAGGGGAACCCACGAGGTCCGTGAGGGGAACCATCACGGACTCTGAGTCCCTCAGGGTTCCCCTCACGGACTTCACGCAGTCAGGGCACCCGGCCCGACCTGAGTGCCTGTGAAGGCTTTGGTCAGGAGCGCTTGCGGCGAACCGCCACTGCCGCCACCAGCGCGCCGCCGATGAGCAGCAGCGCACCTCCGCCGATCAGGTAGCCGCGGATGTCCGCGCCGGTCGAGGCGAGCGGTCCCTGGTCGGACGGACCGGTTCCGGGGGCCACCCCGCCGGAGTTGTCGCTCGTGGTCGTGATCGGGACCGGGGCCTCCGACGACGAACTGGACGTCGTCGGGCTCGTGCTGCTGGCCGAGGACGCCGGCTGCGAACTCGACGACGTCGCGCTGGACGAAGTCTCCGAGGACGACGACGTCGGCGCGGTCGACGAGGACGTCTCCGACGGGCCGGTCGGGACGGTGGAACTGGACGTCGTCGAACTGGTCGACGTAGTCGAGGTCGCGCTCGACGAGGTCGTGCTGGACGACGTGGTGCTCGTCGGCTCAGTCGTCGTGGTCGACGTCGTGGAGGAAGTCGACGTGGTGCTCGATGTCGGCTCCGTGCTCGACGTAGTGGTGCTGGACGTGGACGTAGTGCTGGTCGGCGTAGTCGAAGTCGTCGGCGTCGTGCAGTCCGGCAGGTCCCCGTTGAACGGATAGGCGTGGAATTCCTGCCCGCCCGCCGCGCCCTCGGACGTGTGCAGCAGGTTGCCCGCGGTGAAGAACCGGCCGTTCGTGCCCGACGCGGTGACCGTCGTGTCGCTGGACGGGTTGCCGACCAGCACGCTGCCCTGGAACTGCGCCTGCCCGGCGATCTTCACCTTCGACGCGTCCGGGAAGTTCCACAGCAGCTTCTCGCGCAGGTGGTTGATCGGGTCCTGGTCGGCGAGGTCGCCGGTGTAGGTGTTGATCACCCGGTTGCCGCCGACGAGGTTCACCAGGACGGTCGCGCCCGCCGGGATGCCGGCGAACGCGAGGCCCTGCATGCCGCCGCCGGGGCCGGTGAGGTCGAAGTCGACGTTGAACACCTGCAGCGCGGACTTCCCGTCGCCGGTGAACAGCGTGCGGTAGCCCTCGTTCTTCGCCGTGCCGGTCGCCGCGGACTTGTCGTAGCAGGTGCTGGCTTCCTGCAGCTGCGTCCGGAGCTGCTTGTACGGCTCGGCCGCGTTCGGGTCCTGCTTCAGCGTGCCGACCACGGTTCCGGTGACAGTGCCGCCGTAGCGCACGACGCCGCCCTCCGCGAGCAGCCGCTGGTTCGGCGCGATGGTGACGTTCTTGCCGGTCGTCAGGAAATCGCTGCCGTCCGGCGGGGGCACGCGCGAGCCGACGCCCACGATGCCGATGTTGTAGATCGAGGACGCGCCGGCCCGCTTCGCCATGTCGAAACCGCCGAGCACCACGACCTTGCCCTCGGCCTCGGCCGCGCCTTCGCGCACCAGGAAATCGCCGCCGGCGAAGACGTTGATGCCGCTGTCCCGTCCCGCGAACCCCTCGTTGTGGACCGGCGGGTACTTGTCCGGGCAGGCGTCGCCGACGCACGGCCCCAGCCCCCCGGGCAACGGAGCGGCGCTCGCGCCCGGACCGGCCACAAACGCCACTGCACACACCGCCGCGGCGATCGCTCCGCCCACGACGGCCATTTTCCTGGCACGCATGCGGCCGATCCTTACCCGGAGCGGCCGAAATACCTCAGTCAAAACACCGTAACCCACCCGAACGGGTCAGAAAATACCGCGCTCCTCAGACAAGTAGACTAGTGACGCTCCACACTCGACACCCCGCCGGAAGAATGTCCCGCAGTAGCCTCGCTCCTGTCGTTCCGCCCGACCAGAAAGCCTCCCGATGCCCCCTCTCGTGCACCGGCACCCGCTCGCCGCGCAGGCCGCCGAAGTCCTTCTGGGACGCATTCGCGCCGGCGAATGGCCGCTCGGCCACAAATTGCCCGGGGAAACGACTTTGGCCGCACAACTGGGCGTCGGCCGTTCGACCCTGCGCGAGGCGATCCGCGAATTGGCGGGCAAAGGCGTGCTCGATTCCCGGCAGGGCTCCGGGGTTTTCGTGACCGCGCTGGACGTCGCCGAGGATTGGGACGCGGTGCTGCGCCGCGCCACCATCGGCGCGGTGCTCGAAGCGCGCATCGCCATCGAAGCGGAAGCCGCCGCCCTCGCCGCACACCGGCGAACGCCGACCGACCTGCGCGCGATCCGCCGCGCGCTCGCGGCCCGCGCACTCGGCGACCCGGACGTCGAATTCCTGGTGGACACCGACACCGCGTTTCACCGCACGGTGCTCGTCGCCGCGCACAACGACGTGCTCATCGAATTGTTCGACAGTTTCGTCCCCCGCGTCCACCGCGCGATGACGGACATGCTGCGCGCCCGGCCGATCACCGCGCCGGAGGAAGACCAAGCCGCGCACCTGGCGCTCGTCGACGCGATCGCGGACAAGGACGCGTCCGCCGCCGCGGAACTGAGCCGGGCGCACCTGACCGCCTTGAAGGAGGCACTTTCGTGAGCGAGGTCGTGCTGCAGCTGACCGACGTCGTGTTCCGCAGGCAGGGCAAGGAAATCCTGCACGGCGTGAACCTGACCGTGCGGGCAGGCGAACACTGGGCGCTGCTCGGCCCGAACGGCGCCGGGAAGAGCACGATCCTCGGTTTCTGCGGCGCGGTCACGCATCCGACGACCGGCACCGTCGACGTCCTCGGCGGACGGCTCGGCCGCGTCGAACTGCAGGCGTTGCGCCGCAGCATCGGCCACGTCGACCCGCGGCATCCGCTGCGTTCGCCGCTCACCATCCGGGAAGTCGTGCTGACCGGCATCACCGGAAGCATCGACACTCCCCCGCGCTGGCAACCCACCGCGGCGCAGATCTCCCAGGCCGACGAACTCATCGGTCTCCTGGGCCTGGACGGCAAGTCCGCCGAACGCTGGCCGACGCTCTCCCAAGGCGAACGCGGCCGCGCCCTGATCGCCCGCGCGCTGATCAGCGACCCTCGGTTGCTGCTGCTCGACGAGCCGTCCACCGGCCTGGACGTCGCCGCTCGCGAGCAGCTGCTCGAAACGATCGACCTGCTCGCCCGGACGCATCCCCGGCTCGCCTCCATCGTGGTCACGCACCATCTGGAGGAACTGCCGGAAACGACGACGCACGCCTTGCTGATCGCGGACGGTTCGGTGGTGTCGTCCGGACCGATCGACCAGGCGGTGACCACGGCGAGCATCAGCCGGGCATTCGGTCACCCGATCCGCGTCGACCGGCACGACGGCCGGTGGAGCGCCCGCGCCGCCCGCACGCGGTCCACCGAGGTCGCCTGACCCGAGCAGTCGCACGCCGAGCCCGGAGATCGGCTTGCTCGGCTCGCGGAGATCGGGCACCCCCGCGGCTTCGGCGGCACACCCCCGCACCACCAACGCCGCCCGACCCGAGCAGCCGCACACCGAGCCACAAGCCCGACCGACCCGCCCCGCAGCGATCAGACCCTCCCACGGCTTCGGCGGCGCACCCCCGCACCGCCGAAGCCGCCAGGCTCAAGCCGTCCGCAGCACTCGCCACGCGGAGAATCCCAGCAGTACCAGCTCCGCGGCCGAGAACCCGACCAGCGCGAGCGGGCTCGGCACCCACAGCAGCGTCATGCCGACCAGCAGCACCGGCACCACCAGCCCGGCGTAAGCCGCCAGGAAGATCCCGGCCAGCACCTCGCCCCGGGACAGCGGATCGGCCAGCGCGGCCACCGTCCCGACCGAGGCGCGGAATCCGAGTCCCATCCCGCTTCCGGCGATCACCGAACCGACGAGGAACAACGCCAGCGAAGGCAGCAACGCAGCCACCGACAGCACCGCCAGCCCGATCGGCATCAGCACGAACCCCAGCTTCAGCTGTGCCCGCGGCGCCATCGACGCGAAGACCACCTGCGACACCGCCGCGGCGGCCAGCATCGAGCCCGCGGTGACCCCGGCGAGCATCCGGCTGTGCTCGTGCAGGCCCTCGGCGAGCAGGGTCGGCGCGAGCGACATGAACAGTCCGGTGATCGCGAACGCGGCGAACACCCCGATCGCCGCGCCGATGAACGCCGGCCGCGCCCCGGCGGGCAGCGACACCCGCTGCGGCCGGTAAGCCGGACGCTCCTCGCGCCGCTCGACGGTCTCCGGCACCAGGCACACCGCGAACGCGGCGACCAGCAGCACGATCAAGAACACGACAAACGTACTGGTCAGCGGGCTGCCGATGTACTGCGCGAAGACGCCGCCGACGACCGGGCCGAGCCCGAGCCCGCCCATATTGACGACGGTGGCGATCAGGCCGGAGCGGCCGAGATCCTGGTCCGGACGGGTCACCGCCCGCAGCTCAGACAGGTGCGCGGTGGCCGTCGCGGTCAGCGCGCCGATGCCCACGCCGCACACGAACCGCGCGATCAGCAGGCCCGGGACCTCCGGCCAGAGCAGGAACAAGACCGCGGACAGCACCTCGGCGAGCACCGAAGCGAGGATCACGCGGCGACGGCCGAGCCAGTCGCTGACGTGTCCGGCGAGGTAGAGGCTGGCCATCACGCCGACCGCGTAGGCCGCGAAAACGACGGTGACCAGGAACGTCGGAAACCCGTCCCGCTGCTGGTAGAGCGCGTACAGCGGGGTGGGCACGGTGGAGAACGCGAGGCACGCGGCGAACGCGAACGCGATCACCCGGAACCCCCAGCCATGGCTGACGCGCCATCCGGCCGGGGCGGTGAAAGCGGGCGGAACTGTGGTGACCATGTCGACCTTCCAAGCGGGAACCTACGTCTGCAACGATCCCTCGCTCCACTCATCAAGTCCAACGAAAAGTGTTGGTCAGAGTTATCTGGATCAGCGATAATTAGGCGATGGATACGCGCCAGCTCGAGTTCTTCGTCGCGGTCGCCGAGGAGCTGAGCTTCACGCGGGCGGCGCAGCGGCTGTTCGCCACCCAGTCCACGGTTTCGGCGACGATCCGCGCGCTGGAGACCGACCTCGGCGCGACGCTCTTCGACCGGTCTACCCGCCGGGTCGCGCTGTCAACCGCGGGCGCGCTCTTCCTGCCCGAGGCGAAAGCCGCGCTGGAATCGGTGGAGCGGGCCCGCGAGGTGGTGCAGCAGGCGTCGGCCGGCCTGCGCGGGAGTCTCCGGATCGGCACGCTGACCAGCATGAACGCGTTCGACCTGCCGGTGTTGCTCGGCGCGTTCCACCGCAGGCACCCGCTGGTCGACCTGCACCTGACGGTATCCCTCACCGGCTCGTCCGGCCTCGCCGACGACGTCCGCCACGGCCGCCTCGACGTCGCCCTGCTCGGCCTCTCCCGAGCGGAACTGGGCGGCCTCGACGCGACGCAACTGGCCAGCGTGCCGTACTACGCCGTGCTGCCGGACAGCCACCCGCTCGCCGAGCGCGCGTCGGTCGCACTGCCGGAATTGGACGGCGAGATGTTCGTCGACTGCCCGCGCGGCTTCGGGAACCGGCTGGCGGTCGACCGCGAATTCGCCGCGCTCGGGCTTTCCCGCCGGGTGACCGCCGAGGTCGCCGACCTGCGGACGGTGCCGCGCTACGTCGCCGCCGGGCTCGGCGTCGCGGTCCTGCCCGGCACCGCCCGGCTGACCATGCCGGGCGTCGTGTCGATCCCCGTCGCCGACACGTCGCTGACCTGGCCGCTCACCGTCGTCGTCTCCGCGAAGCGGCCGCCGTCGCAGGCCCTGCGGACGCTGCTGGACCTGTTCGTCGCGGCCGCGGCGGAGGGAGATATTACGGAGTTCTGACCGGGCCCCGGGCGGCCGGAATAGCGACCGGCGCCGCAGCGTCATCCTGTACACGGAGTTCGCGACGGGAGAGAAGGAAATGACGGAAAAAGCGATCCTGGCCGGCGGGTGTTTCTGGGGCATGGAGGAGCTGTTCCGCCACCAGCCCGGCGTCACCGCCACCCGCGTCGGCTACAGCGGCGGCGACGTCCCCCACGCCACCTACCGCAACCACGGCACCCACGCCGAAACCATCGAAGTCACCTACGACCCCGCCCACACCGACTTCCGCACCCTGCTGGAATTCTTCTTCCAGGTCCACGACCCCAGCACCAAAAACCGCCAAGGCAACGACCTCGGCGCCAGCTACCGCTCCGCCATCTTCTACACCACCGACGAACAAAAACAGATCGCCGAAGACACCATCGCCGACGTCGACGCCTCCGGCCTCTGGCCCGGCAAAGTCGTCACCGAGGTCACCCCGGCCGGCGACTTCTGGGAAGCCGAGCCCGAACACCAGGACTACCTCCAGCACTACCCCAACGGCTACACCTGCCACTTCCCGCGCCCCGGCTGGAAACTCCCGAAGCGCGGCTGATCATGACCGATTATCCAGCGGCAGCAGTCGAAACCGGACACGTGGAACCGGTCCCCCGGCGAGTGCGCGGAGTACTCGCCGGGAAGACCATTGTGGACAGTACGCGGGCCAAGTACGTCTGGGAATGGCCCTATTATCCGCAGTTCTACTTCCCGCTCGACGACGTTCTCCCTGAGGTGCTCACGCCGGAGAACGAGGTCGACGGCCCGGCCCGACGGCACTCGCTGCACGTCGGCGAGGTCGAAAAGCCCGCTGCCGCTTGGATACACGGCGACGGGTCTGTCCTACCCGGACACGTCCGCTTCGCCTGGGACGTGCTGGACGCCTGGTTCGAGGAGGACGAACAGGTTTTCGTCCACCCGCGCAACCCGTACACGCGGGTGGACGCTTTGCGCTCGATCCGGCACGTCCGAGTTCGGTTGAATGGCGTGACTTTGGCGGAATCCTCGTCGCCGGTGCTGTTGTTCGAAACCGGCCTCCCGACGCGGTATTACTTCAACCGCACCGAAGTCGACTTCACCCACCTCGTCGCCGAACCCGCCATGGTCACCGCCTGCCCGTACAAGGGCGAGACGTCCGGCTACTGGTCCGTCCGCGTCGGCGACGTCCTGCACGAGCACCTCGCGTGGACGTACGCCTATCCGACCGCAGCGGTCCAGCCCATCGCCGGATTGGTGGCGTTCTACAACGAGATGGTGGACATCGAGGTAGACGGCGAACTTCTTCTCCGTCCGCACACGCACTTCTCGCAGTGACTACACCCGACTGAACGCCTCCACGACCGCGGTCGCCAGCCGATCGCCGCGCTCCTCTTGTCCGGCGGGCACGGTGATGCAGATGGTGAACCGATCCGCCCACGTCATGATGCCGACCGCGACCGGAACGCCGGGAGCGAGCGACAAGACCGGGTAGACCGTGCGGACGAGAGCGCCGTTGAGCACCACCGGCGACCGCGCGCCGGGAAGGACCGAGGCGATGGCGCTGAACCACGTGCCGCGGTAGACAAGTCTGGCCGCCCGGCGGTGCAACGCCGGAGGCAGGATCCCGAGCACGCGCACGACCGCGTTGCCCGCGCGGGGCGCACCGTGGCCGACTTGGTCGGACAGCATCCGATCAGTCGCCCGTACCCGCTCCGACAGCGACATCGCCCCGGTCGGCAGATCCACCGACGCGGCACCGGTGTGGTTGCCGAGCTGCCGGAAGGTCCCGGTGTCGCGGACCGACATCGGAATCAGCACCCGAAGCTGCTCCGGCGCGGTCCCGCCCAGCTCGCGATGCAAGGCCTCGGCGACGAGCGCGAGGACGAGGTTGGTCGTCGGCACCGCTGCCCGCCGCGCGGCTTTCCGGACCTCGGGGGCGGACAGGTGAGCGCGCGCGAAATGCCGCTGAGGGCCGTCGATCCGCTTGTCCCAGCGAACCCGAGGCGCGGTACCGGCTCGCGCGAGGGCCCAGATGCCGCGGGCGAGATCGGCGGCTTGGTGGCGGGTTTTGCTGCCGGAGCTGGGTTTCGAGCGCGCGGGTTCGGCGTGGCCGGGACCACCGGCCGATTCCGTCGGCCGGTCAAGTCCGTGCCACACCGGGCCTGCCCCGCGAGCAAGCACCTTGCGCACCGGCGCCACCAGCCCGGCAAGTCCCGCCCGCACGGCACGTCGCTCGGGTTCAGACCTGTTGCGCCCCAATGCGGCATTGGGTGCTCCATCGATGCCCCCGCCACCATCCTCGACGGAGGCGCTGCGCGCCGCTGGCTCATTCAACGCACCCAATGTGGCATTCGGCGCGCCCGACGCACCCAATGCGGCATCGGGGCGGTGCCACCCCCTCCGCCGAGGCGCCACCACCGGGACCAGCGGCTCTTTCCCCCGCGCCTGCCCCACCAACGCGCTGATCACCGCGATCCCGTCACTGGCCGCATGGTGCAGCGCGATCAGCAACGCCCCCTGCTCCCCCTCGATCCCCGCCACCAACCGCGCTCGCACCGGACGCTCCGGAGACACCGGTTCCGAGAAGAACGCGTCCATCTCCCGCGTCAAAGCCGCGTCCAACGGTGCATCCGGCCCGACCCGCACCGAAGTCAGCACATCTGCCGACGTCCGTCCCGGGTCCTCCTGCCACCGCGCTCGCCACAAACCGCTGCCGGGCAGCAATCGCGTCCGCAAGCCCGGCGTCGCGGCCAGCAGATGTTCGGCGTCCGCAGGGGTGACCGGCGTTCCGTCCGCCTTGGGGTCGAACAACAACACCGCCCCGACCTGCTGCGGCACCTCCGGAGTGGCCACGTGCACGAACAGCGCGTCCTCCGGCCGGAGCCGCTGCGTCGGCGGATTCAACGGCGCGGAGACGAGCGATTCCAACGCCGATCCGAGCGGGGTGGCCGTCTCGCAATGCCGGGCGACAGCTTCCGCCATCTCCTTGAGCCGTTCCGGTTCGGCCAGCAGCCCGCGCACCGTCTCCGCCAGCTCACCGTCCTTTGTGGACACCAGAGCCAGCCCGGCCGCGGCCATCAACCGGGCGTTGGCCTTGCCGTGCGCGGCGATCGGGTGATGCATCAGGACCGGCCGTCCGCACGCCAGGGCCTCCAGCGAGGTCGCCCCGCCCGCGTTCGTGACCACGACGTCCGCCGCCAGCGTGTATACCTCCGGCTGATCCGTCCAGCCGACCACGCGCAGCCGCGGTTCGCCCAGTGCCCGCAATCGGGCAGCCACCGCGTCGTTGCGCCCGCAGATCGCGATCGGCACGACCGACGGATCCGCCGCCAGCAGTTCCCGCACCGTGGTCTCGATTTCGCCGAAACCCAGCGACCCGCACGAAACCAGCGGGACGAACGCGTCCGGCGGCAGCTCCAGCTCCTGCCGCGTCGCCGTCTGGTCCCCAGGACGGAACACCGCGCGCACCGGTGGCGCGGACACTCCGACGTGCGCCGACGGCGACGAGCGCAGCGCGGGCGCGACCGCGACGTCGTGCATCACCATGGTGAGATCCGCCGCGCCGTAAACCCAGAACGGATGCGGCGCGAAGTCCGAAACCCACGCACCGATCGGCACCGAGAGTTTTCCTTTGCGGCGCAGCCAGGCCAGTCCCGCGGTTCCCATCGGATACGTCGACAGCACCAGGTCCGGCGCGAATTCGGCGACCGGTTTCGCGAGCCGCCGCCCGCACCAGGAAGCGGTGAACCACCGGGACGCGGCGGCGAACCACGGAATCCGCCAGATCGCGCCGTAAAAGAACTCGTAAAGCCACGGGACGCTTTCCACATTGGCGACGTAAATCCGCTGGAAAAGCCCCTCGAAACCGGGGCCGAGCCGTTCGAGGGCATTGATCCACGAAACGGTCGCATCGGGCCAGCGCTGCCGCACCGCGTCCTCGAGCGCGCGTCCCGTGGCGTTGTGCCCCTGCCCCATGTTCGCGGACACGATCAGCACGCGCACCAGCGCATCCCCCTTCACTAGCAAGCGGTCCCGGCGAGGCCGTACCCGTCGTCCTGGTCCGAATCAGGCTCTTCGCCGGATTCGTCCGGCGCGGTTTCCTCCTCGGCGGGCGGCATTTCCGATTCCGCCGACAAATGCGACGCGCGCGTGGACAGCAGCGCGATCCCGACCACGATCACCAGCCCGGCCAGCGCCTCGCCGAACAGCGCGAGCGGCCTGCCGTCTGCCGATTCGCCCATCCACGACAGCCCGATCGCGACGCCGACCAGCGGATCCAGCGCGGTGATCACGGCGAGCGCGGGCGTCAGGAACCGGCCCTGCTGGAACGTGTTCTGGCTCAACAGGAATCCCAGCGGCCCCACCACGCACACCAGATACAGCGTCCAGTGCCGGAACGGCTCGTCGATCCCGACGCGGAACTGGCCCGCGACCACCTTCATCAATCCGGCGGTGAGGCCGTACAGCACGCCGGTGGCGACCGCGAGCGCGAGCACCCGCCAAGATCCGGAATTCGTTGACGCGGCAACAACAAGCGAGACCAGAGTCACCACCGCGAGCGCGATGCCGAGCGGCAGCAGGCCGCCGCCGCTGACGAGCGTCTCGCTGTTGCCGCTCGGCCGGGCCACGACGAGGAACGCGGCCAGCCCGGCCACGCAGAGCAATCCGCCGACACTCATCGTGCGGTCCGGACGGCGGCGCTCCAGCCGCGCGGACGCGAGCCCGGCGAACATGAGCGATGTCACGAGCAGCGGCTGGACCAGCAGCAACGGCCCGAACGCGAGCGCCACGAGCTGCAGGACGAGACCCAGGATGGTCGCGGCGATCCCGATGAGCCACAATGGGCGTCCGACGAGCCGCTTGAAGAGCGTCAGGTCGAGCGGCTTGCCGGTTTCCACTTCTTTGGTCGCCCTGGCCTGCGCTGCGCTCGCGAGTCCCATGCACGCCGCGCCGGCCACGGCGGCGGGGACAGCCACGACCAGCGACATCCCCGTAACTGTCACGGACTCTTCACCTCACACCGTCCCCATCCGCCGTGCTTATGCTCGAGCCTTGTCCAGGCCGAGTCGCCCGGTTGGCACCGGAGGCAGCAGAACCCGCATGCGACACCCCCATACGATCGACCTCCCCTCGTTCCGCAACCTCGTCGTGGGCGGGGGCCGGCACCTGCTGGAGTCGACGCTGGTCCCGGCCGGCCTGTTCTATCTCCTGCTGACCCTGGTGAGCTTCGACAGCGGGGTCATCGCCGCGCTCTGCTGGTCGGTCGCCGTGGTCGGCACCCGGCTGGTGCTGCGCAAGAAGATCCCCGCGGTGCTGCTGCTGACCACGGCTCTGCTGGTCGCGCGCACTGTGCTGGGCCTCGCCACCGGCAGCGCTTTCCTGTACTTCTTGCAGCCGACTCTACAGAATTTCCTCGTCGCCACCCTGTTCCTGATCTCCGCGCCGTTCAACAAACCGCTGCTCGCGCGGCTGGCGGGCGATTTCTGCGCCTTCCCGGAAACGCTGTCCGGACATCCCGGAATGCGAAGGTTCTTCCAGCGCGTGTCGGTGCTGTGGGGACTCGTGTTCGCCGTGAACGGCGGCGTGACGCTGCTGATGCTCGCGCGGGAAACCGTCGGCAACTTCCTCATGGTGAGCACCGCGGGCTCGTATTCGATCATCGGGCTGGCCATCGCCGGTTCGCTGTGGTGGTTCCGCCGTTCGCTGCGGTCGGCGGGCATCACGCTGCGCATGGGCCACCTTCCGGCCGCGCTGCCCGCCGCCTGATGGCCCGGACCGCGCTCGTCACCGGCGCGTCGTCCGGCATCGGCGCCGCCACCGCTCGACAGCTCGCCCGCTCCGGCGTCCACGTGCTGCTGCACGGCCGGAACGAGGACCGGCTCGCCGCGCTCGCCCGGGAAACCGGCGGCACCGCGCTCACCGCCGACCTCGCGCAGCCGGGCGCCGCGGCGGATCTCGCCGAGCGTGCGCTCGCGAGCACCGGATCGGTGGATCTGCTCGTCAACAACGCCGGCCTCGGCTGGTCCGGTCCCCTGCCCGAACTGTCCGAGGAACGGCTGCGGCGCCTGGTCGAGGTGAACCTCACCGCGCCGCTCGACCTGACCCGCGCGCTGCTGCCCGCGATGCTGGAACGCGACCGCGGGCAGATCGTTTTCGTGTCGTCGATCGCCGGACGCACCGGTGTCGCCGGGGAAGCGGTGTACGCCGCGGCCAAGTCCGGTGTGGACGCTTTCGCCGACAGTCTCCGATTCGAGCTGCACGGCACCGGAGTAACGGTCGGAATCGTAGTTCCCGGCGTGGTGCGCACAGAATTCTTCGAGCGCCGCGGCCGTCCCTACACCCGCAGCACGCCCCGGCCGGTCAGCGCCGAACGCGTGGCCGCCGCCGTGCTGCGCGCCGCCGCGCATCCGGGTGACTACTACGTGCCGCGCTGGCTGCGGATCCCCGTCGCGCTGCGCGGCACGGCACCCGGGCTGTACCGCGCGCTCGCGGCGCGGTTCGGTGCCGAAAGCTGACACGCGCACCTCCTCCCCCGCGTACCTCGTGAGTGGCAATCCCGGTTCTAACCGGGATTGCCACTCACGAGACCCAACCACGCCCCCTGTCCCGCCGCATCAGGGAATCTCCCCCATCAGCCATTTTCGTCCCTTTCCCCAGGCGGCCCCCAAGCCAGCGCGAGCACCAGCGTCGCGCGCACGGCGGGGTCGTCCAGCGACGGTCCGAACAGGTCGTGCAGGCGGCCGAGCCGGTAGGACACCGTCTGCGGGTGGATGTGCAGATCCTCCGCCACCGCCTTGCGGTCGCCCAGATGCAGCAACCAGGACGTGAGCGTGGTGGACAAGCGTTCCCGCGCGGACTCGTTCAGCTCGTCAAGCGGGGCAAGGGCTTGTCTTCGCAGCACGTCGAGCAGCCGGTCGTCGCGGTGCACGATGATCGCGTCGAGATGCTCGTCGGCGAACACCGGATCGTCGCTGAGCAGGTGGTCGCGGCGCAGTCGCGCGGTCACCTCGGCGATGCGCAGGCTGGCCGGGAGCCGGTCGAGCGGCACCGTCGCGCCGACCACCGCTCCGCCTCCCCGCAACGCGCGAGCCAGCCACGCGCGTCGGCCTGGGCCTCCTGGGTCCGGCACGATCGCCACCACCGCCCCCGGGCGACGCAGCCGCAGACAGCTGTCTTCGAGGCGGAACACCAATTCCCGGCCCAGCTCGTTGTCGTCCTCCACCAGCACGACCGCGGCATGCTTCGGCAATCGCCACTCCGCCCGCTGCGAAGCGGCCCGCACCGCGGCCTTGTCCGCGCGGTCGGACAGCAGCAGCGCGGTCAGTTCGTCGCGCAGCCGTTCCCGCGCGCGCACCGCGTCCGACTGCTCCTGCAGATAACCGCGAAGCGACGATTCCGAAAGCTGGTCCACCAGAGCGAACACAGTGGTGGCGAGCGAGGCGAACAGCTCGGCGGGCACTTCCAGATCGAGCGCGGCTTCCGAAACGTGCCGCCACGCCACGCGCGCACCCACCCGATAGGCGGACAGCAAACTCGTGACGCGCCGGCCCTGCTGGTATTGCGCTCGCCCGATCTCCTCGAACACTGTCTGCTCGACGCCGGACCCCAGTTCCGGCAGCCGTTCGTCGGGCTCGGCCGCCATGTCGATCAGCCGCCGGACGAACCCCGCGCTGGCCGCGACGAGGTCGGCCAGTTCTTCGGTCAGGAACTCCGCGTAGTCGGGATGCTCGTCCGCGAGCTGGTCGCGGACCTCGTTGAGGATCGCGGGAAGCCGGCGGGTCACCACCGTCTCCAGTTCGTCAAGCCGGGTCACCTGATGTGGTCCCATGTGTCCGGGAGTCCTTCCGTCGCAGGCAGCGGTCCTCGGGTCGCCTCGGGACATCCTGACCCCACTTTGGCCTCTCGTGCCAAGTCGAAGCCAGCGAAATTCGCTTTCCGGCGGCAGAAGCCGCCCGACCGGGGGCGCGACACTGGCGGGGATGAGATCGACCTCGGCAGTCCGTCACGCTCCGGATACGTCTGGCCTGCGTGAGAAACGGCGCTCGGAAAACTTCCCGGTGGCCCTGCGGGTGCTGCCGGAAAAGCTGCGCGCCGACCTTGTCGCGGTCTATTCCGTCGCGCGCACTGTGGACGATCTGGGCGACGAGGCCGAGGGCGACCGGGTCGCGCAGCTCAAGGCTTTCTCGGCGGAACTGTCCGCGGCTTTCGGCAACGGGGAACCGGAAGACCCCGCTGTCCGTGGACTTCTCCCCGCGATCCGCGCCGGACGGTTGACCGAGGAACCCTTCCAGCGGCTGGTCCAAGCGAACATCCAGGACCAGGAGGTGCACCGTTATCCGGTCTTCGCGGACTTGCTGGCGTACTGCCAGCTTTCCGCCGACCCGGTCGGGCGCATCGTGCTCGACCTGCTCGGAGTGGACGACCCGGCCGCGGCGGTGCTGTCCGACCGGATCTGCACCGGGCTGCAACTGGTGGAGCACTGGCAGGACGTCGGCGAGGACTACCGCAACGGGCGGGTGTACCTGCCGCAGGAGGATCTCGCCGAGTTCGGCGTGGCCGAGGAGGAATTGGGCGCCGCGCACGCGTCGCCCCGGATGAAAGCGCTGATGCGGTGGGAAACCGGCCGCGCCGCCGCCCTGCTGGGCGGCGGCGCGGATTTGCTCGGGTACCTGTCCGGGTGGGGACGGTTCGCGGTGAGCGGCTTCCTCGCCGGCGGGCTCGCGACGGTCGACGCACTGCGCGCGAGCGGCGGCGACGTGCTGTCCGCGCCGGTCCGGCCGAGCCGGGCCGGACTGCTGAGTTGGCTGGGGTGGCTGCAAGTCGGCACGAGGAGGCGGTCCGGATGACGACAATGGGCACAGTGGACGAGGCCTACGCGCACTGCGCGGCGGTCACCAAGGAACAGGCACGCAACTTCTACTACGGAATCCGGTTGCTGCCGCCGGACAAACGCGCGGCGCTGTGCGCGGTGTACGCGCTGGCCCGGATCATCGACGACATCGGCGACGACACCGAAGCGTCCGACGAGGCGAAGCTGCAGGGGCTCGCCGGGGTGCGGAAATCGCTCGGCGACCTGTCCGCGACCACCGATCCGGTGTACGTCGCGGTCGCCGACGCGGCGCGCCGGTACCCGATTCCGCTGGGCGCGTTCGAGGAGTTGCTCGACGGTGTCGAAATGGACGTGACCGGCCGCGAGTACGTGCGGTTCGAGGAACTGGTCGAGTACTGCCGGTGCGTGGCGGGTTCGGTCGGTCGGCTGTGTCTCGGCGTGTTCGGCAGCCGTCCGGAGCCGAACGCGCCGGTGTACGCCGACGAGCTGGGGATTGCCTTGCAGCAGACCAACATCTTGCGCGACATCCGGGAGGACCTGCTCAACGGCCGGGTGTATCTGCCCAAAGAGGACCTCGACCGGTTCGGCGTCGAGCTGTCCGTCGGACCGGACGGCAAGCTGGCCGACCCCGAAGGCGGGCTCACCGCGCTGATCCACGACAGCGCCGCGCGCGCCCGCGACTGGTACTCCCGCGGTCTTCGCCTGGTGCCCTCTTTGGACGGTCGCAGCGCCGCGTGCTGCACTGCGATGTCGGGCATCTACCGCACTCTGCTGGACCGGATCGACGAGCAGCCCGCCCGCGTGTTCGACCGGCGGCTTTCGTTGTCCGGCCGGGAAAAGGCGGTGGTGGCGTTCCGGGCGCTGACCGGGATCGGCCGATGACCGCCCCGGTCGCGGTGGTCGGCGGCGGGCTCGCGGGCATCGCCGCCGCGCTCGCCTGCGCCGACGCCGGACGGCCGGTGACGCTGTTCGAGGCGCGTCCGCACCTGGGCGGACTCACCCATTCGTTCACCCGCGGCGAGCTGCGAGTCGACAATGGACAGCACGTGTTCCTCCGCTGCTGCACCGCTTATCGCGCGCTGCTCGACCGGCTAGGCGTCGCGGACCGGGTGACTCTGCAGCCTCGGCTGGAGATCCCGATCCGGCTGCCGGGCGCGACCGAGCCGACCTGGCTGAGACGCGACGACCTGCCCGCGCCGCTGCACTTGGCCACCTCGTTGCTGCGGTACGAGCCGCTGCGCCCGCTTGACCGGGCCCGGTTCGCCCTCGCCGCGCTCGCGTTGCGCCGGGTGGACCCGAAGTCGGACCGCACGGATCGCCAGTCCTTCGGGGAATGGCTGCGGCGGCACGGACAGAGCGCGGCGGCGATCGAGGCGCTGTGGGATCTGGTCGGCGTGGCGACGCTGAACGCGACCGCCGACGACGCGTCGCTCAGTCTGGCCGCGACAGTGTTTCAGGAGGGGCTGCTCACCGATCCGGCCGCCGCCGACATCGGCTGGTCGCTGGTTCCGTTGCGGGAGCTGCACGGCGACCCCGCGCGCGAGCGGCTGCTCGAAGCCGGCGCGGACGTCCGGGTCGGCACGAAGGTGCGCGCGATCAGCGAAGGCTGGCAGGTCGGCACCGATCGCGGCGAGGAAACGTTCAGCCAGCTCATCCTCGCCACTCCCCCGCCGGTGACCGAACAGCTCGCGCCCGCCGGGGCGATCGGCCTGCCGCCCGGCTGGTCCGGCGGGCTCGGCAGCTCGCCGATCGTCAACGTGCACGTGGTGCTCGACCGGAAGGTGCTCGACGAACCGTTCGTCGCGGGCGTGCGCACGCCGGTGCAATGGGTGTTCGACCGAACGCGACAGTCCGGTTTGGACACTGGGCAATACCTCGCGATGTCGCTGTCCGCCGCGGACGCGCAGATCGACCTGCCCACCGCGAAACTGCGCGAGCGGTTGCTGCCCGAACTGCTGTCGCTGCTGCCCGAGGCCCGCGGCGCACAGGTGCTCGACTTTTTCGTCACCCGGGAGCGGCACGCGACGTTCCGGCCCGGTCCCGGCACCGCCTCGCTGCGCCCGCCCGCGCGCACCGCCCTGCCCGGGCTGTACCTGGCGGGTGCGTGGACCGCGACCGGATGGCCCGCGACGATGGAGGGCGCCGCGCGCAGTGGCGCAGCTGCGGCCGCCATCCTTCTTCAGCACAACGGTGAGAGGGAGGGAGTCGGAGCATGACCGCCGACGTATTTTCTGCCGCGAAGACGACAGCTGTCCGTTCCGCGGCGCCACCGGTGCTCGGCAGCGCCCGCGACGTCGTGCAGCCCGCGTTGCGCGCCGCCGTCGACCGGCTGGACGACACCAGCCGCGCGATCAGCGCCTACCACCTCGGCTGGACCGACCCGAACGGCGTGCCGGTGCAAGGCAACGGCGGCAAGGCCGTGCGTTCGGCGCTCGCCGTGGTGTCCGCGCAGGCCGCGGGCGCGCCGGTGGAAGTCGGCGTGCCCGGCGCGGTCGCGGTGGAACTGGTGCACAACTTCTCGCTCGTCCACGACGATCTGATGGACGGCGACACCGAGCGCCGCCACCGGCCGACGGTGTGGGCGCTGTGGGGCGCGGCGAGCGCGATCCTCACCGGCGACGCGATGCTCGCGCTCGCGCAGGAAGTGGTGCTGGACAGCGGTTCCCCCCATGCGGTGCCCGCTGGTCGATTGCTGACCGAGACCACGCGGCGGCTGATCCACGGCCAATTCCTGGACGTCGCGTTCGAGCAGCGCGACGACGTGATCCTCGCCGAATGCGTGACGATGGCCGCCGGGAAAACCGGTGCGCTGCTGTCCGCCAGCGCCGCGATCGGGGCGGTGCTCGCCGGTGCGCCCGCCGAGGTGGTCGACGCGCTGACCGTGTTCGGGGAGGAGATCGGCCTGGCGTTCCAGCTGGTCGACGACGTGCTCGGCATCTGGGGCGACCCGGCGGTCACCGGGAAATCGGTGTACTCCGACCTGCGGGCGCGCAAGAAGTCGCTGCCGATCACCTACGCGACCACGCACGGCGGCGCGGCGGGCCGGCGGCTCGCCGAATGGCTCGCCGGGGACGACGACGCCGACCTCGCCCGGATCGCCGCGCTCGTGGACGACGCGGGCGGGCGCGAATGGGCCGCCACGGAAGCGGCTCGGCACGTCGCCGCCGCGGAGCAAGCGCTGGCCGTCATCCCGCCGGGCCCGCGCGCCGATCTCGTTTCGATCGCCCGTTTCATCGCCGGAAGGGAAGCTTGATGACCCAGACCGTCCCCCGGACCTCCGCGCCCGCCGCCCGCACCGCCCGCACCGCTGCCGACACGGCGGCCGCGGCGGTCGAGTTCCTGCGCCGCGAGCAGGACCGCGCCGGATGGTGGAAGGG
>NZ_PQIA01000011.1 GCF_003385235.1 Amycolatopsis circi
CCGCCGCCCGCGCGCAGTCCTCGCCGTGCGGAAGGCGCGCGGGCGGCGGGGGTCAGCCAGGGCAGCAAAAACCCCTCCGGCGGCGGCGGGAGGGGGGTGGGTCTTGTGAGTGGCGATCACGGTTAGAACCGTGATCGCCACTCACGACACGTTCAGCGGCGCTTGGGCTTCCACACCACCAGCGCGGTGTTCTGCTGCAACGGCACCAAATCCTTGCGATAAGAAGCGTGCACCGCCGCAGCGGCTCGTTCGGCAGCCACGTAGGCAGCGGCGAGTTCTTCGGTCAGCTCGTGGACCCGGGACTGCAGCGCGTCGACCTGGTTCTCCAGTTCGATGATGCGCTTGATCCCGGACAGGTTGACCCCGTCCTCCTGCGAGAGGCGCTGGACTTCGCGCAGCAGGGCGATGTCGCGCATCGAATAACGCCGCCCGCCGCCGGCGGTGCGGCCTGGCGAGACCAGGCCGTGCCGGTCGTAGGAGCGCAGCGTCTGCGCGTGCAGCCCGGAAAGCTGGGCCGCCACCGAAATCACGAATACCGGGGTGTCCTCGTCCGCGCCGTGCGGGAGTCCCGGATTGCCGCCGAACATCGACCTCACCTGCCTTCGAGCAACTCGGTGATCTCAGGGCGCGGGTCGTGGCCCTTCATCGCCTCGGCGTAGGTCTCGAGTGCCGACCGCGCCTTGTCGTCGAGTTTCGCCGGGACCGCCGCCTCCAGCGTGACCAGCAGGTCGCCTTGCGCGCCGTCCCGCTTCTGAATGCCCTTTCCGCGCACTCGCAACACTCGGCCGCTCGCGGTACCCGCGGGCACCTTCAGCGACACCTTGCCTTCGAGCGTCGGAACGGTGACGGTGGTGCCCAGCGCGAGTTCGGTGAAGTCCACCGGCACGGTGAGCGTGAGGTTGAGGTCCTTGCGCCCGAACAGCTTGTGCGGGGCCACGTGCACGCGCACGTACAGGTCGCCCGCCTGCGCGCCGCCGCGGCCGGGTTCGCCCTGGCCGGCCAGCCGGATCCGCTGGTCGTCCTTCACGCCCGGCGGGATGCGCACGGTGAGCGTGCGGGTGCGGGTGCTGATGCCCTCGCCGCCGCACTCCGGGCACGGGTCGTCGATGATCTTGCCCCGGCCGCGGCAGTCCTGGCACGGCTCGGAGAACGCGAACGCGCCCTGGCTCCGGCTGACCAGCCCGGATCCGCTGCAGGTCGGGCAGATCCGCGGCGCGGTGCCCGGCTTCGCGCCGTTGCCGCCGCAGGTGCTGCAAGTGGCCGGGCTCGACAGCCGCAACGGCAGCGTCGCGCCCTTGACCGACTCGAGGAAATCGATCCGCACGTCGGTCTCGACGTCCGCGCCGCGCTGCGGCCGGTTCGCCGTGGCACCAGCGGCACCGCCCCGGCCGCGGCCGAAAATGCCGCCCAGGATGTCGCCGAGTCCGCCGAAACCGCCCTGCTGACTCTGCGCGCCGGCCTGGTTGAACAGGTCGCTCATGTCGAACCCGCCGGCCCCGCCGCCGCCGGGGAAGCCGCCGAATCCGCCCGCGCCGCCGGAGCCGAAGAGCGTGCGCGCCTCGTCATACTCCTTGCGCTTGGCCGGATCGGACAGCACGCCGTACGCCTCGGACACGGCCTTGAACTTGTTCTCGGCCGCGGTGTTGCCCGCGTTGGCGTCCGGGTGGTTTTCCTTGGCCAGCTTGCGATAAGCCTTCTTGATCTCGTCCGCGGTCGCGTCGGAGGAGACACCCAGCTCTTTGTAGAAGTCCTTGCCGATCCACTCCCGAGCACTCATCGGGTGTCTCCTCCTTTCGCTGCAAACCGATTGTTACTGCTGGCCGGACTCATCGACCGAACCGTCGAGCGGCAGTTCGCCGCCGACCGGCGGATCGACCGGCTGCTGCGCCGGAGCCTCGCCCGGCTCGTGGTCGGTCACGCCGACCAGCGCCGCCCGCAGCACCCGCTCGCCGAAGCGGAACCCGCGGCGCATGACCAGGGTGACCGTCGGGCCCTTCACGTCCGGGGACGTGCTGTGCTGCACGGCCTCGTGGACGCTCGGGTCGAACTCCTCGCCCTCGGCGCCGAACGACTCCAGTCCGGCCCGCTGCAGGCTGCTGACCAACTTGTCGGCCATCGCCTTGAACGCTCCGGTGAGGTCGCCGTGCTGCTCCGCGCGCTGGAGGTCGTCCAGCAGCGGCAGCAGATCGCCGACCACGGACGCCTTCGCGCTTTGCGCGACGGCTTCGCGATCGCGGTCGACTCGCTTGCGGTAGTTCGCGTACTCCGCCTGCAAACGCTGCAGGTCGGCAGTGCGCTCGGACAGTTGCTTTTCGATGTCAGAGGCGGCCGGAACGGCTTCGTCCACGGAATCGCCCAGCGAGGGGCCCGCGTGCTGCACGGGCTCCTCACCGGCCGGAGTCTCCTCCGCGGCGGGCGGGCGGACCTCGCCGGTCTGCGGGTCCACCCGTCGCCGATCCCGCACGACTACCGGTTCCTCGGGGCCAGGACCCTCGGTCTCGGAGTGGCGGGGGGTCACTTCTTCTCGTCCTCTTCCACGATCTCGGCGTCGACCACGTCGTCCGCCTTCGACTTCGGCGCGTCGCCTGCCGCACCCGCGGCACCGGCCGCGCCCTCAGCGCCCGGGGCGCCTTCGGCGCCGGCGTTCGCGTACAGCGCGCTGCCCAGTTCCTGCGAAGCGGTGTTCAGCTTCTCGATGGACTCGCGGATCTTGGCCGAGTCGGTGCCCTTGAGCGCCTCGTTCGCCTCGTCGATCGCGGACTTCACCTTGCCCTTGAGGTCCTCGGGCAGCTTGTCCTCGTTGTCCTTGACGAACTTCTCGGTCTGGTAGACCAGCGTCTCGGCCTGGTTGCGGGTCTCGGCCTCGTCGCGGCGCTTCTTGTCCTCTTCGGCGTGCGCCTCGGCGTCCTTGACCATGCGCTCGATGTCGTCCTTCGGCAGCGCGGAGCCGCCGGTGATCGTCATCGACTGTTCCTTGTTCGTGCCGAGGTCCTTCGCGAGGACGTGCACGATGCCGTTGGCGTCGATGTCGAAGGTGACCTCGATCTGTGGCACGCCGCGCGGGGCGGGCGGAAGACCGGTCAGCTCGAACATGCCGAGCTTCTTGTTCGCCGCGGCGATCTCGCGCTCGCCCTGGAACACCTGGATCTGCACCGACGGCTGGTTGTCGTCGGCCGTCGAGAAGATCTCGGACCGCTTGGTCGGGATCGTGGTGTTGCGCTCGATCAGCTTGGTGAAGACGCCGCCCTTGGTCTCGATGCCCAGCGACAGCGGGGTCACGTCGAGCAGCAGGACGTCCTTGACCTCGCCCTTGAGCACGCCGGCCTGCAGCGCGGCGCCCACGGCGACGACCTCGTCCGGGTTCACGCCCTTGTTCGGCTCGCGGCCGCCGGTCAGCTCCTTGACCAGGTCGGACACCGCGGGCATCCGGGTGGAACCGCCGACGAGCACGACGTGGTCGATGTCTCCGACGGCGACACCGGCGTCCCGGATGACGTTGTTGAACGGCTTGCGGGTGCGCTCCAGCAGGTCCGAGGTGATCTTCTGGAACTCGGCGCGCGACAGCGTCTCGTCGAGGAACAGCGGGTTCTTGTCGCCGTCCACCGTGATGTAGGGCAGGTTGATGCTGGCGGAGTTGGAGCTGGACAGCTCGATCTTCGCCTTCTCGGCCGCCTCGCGGATGCGCTGCAGCGCCATCTTGTCCTTGGTCAGGTCAATGCCGTTGGCGGCCTTGAACTTGTCGACCAGCCAGGTGACGATGCGCTCGTCCCAGTCGTCGCCGCCGAGGTGGTTGTCACCGGAGGTGGCGCGCACCTCCACGACGCCCTCGCCGATCTCCAGCAGCGAGACGTCAAACGTGCCGCCGCCGAGGTCGAAGACCAGGATGGTCTGTTCCTTCTCGCCCTTGTCCAGGCCGTAGGCCAGCGCGGCCGCGGTCGGCTCGTTCACGATCCGGAGCACGTTCAGGCCGGCGATCTGGCCGGCCTCCTTGGTGGCCTGCCGCTGCGCGTCCTCGAAGTACGCCGGGACGGTGATCACCGCGTCGGTGATCTCCTCGCCCAGGTACGCCTCGGCGTCGCGCTTGAGCTTCATCAGCACGCGGGCGCTGATCTCCTGCGGCGTGTAGCCCTTGCCGTCGATCTCGGTCTTCCAGTCGGTGCCGATGTGCCGCTTCACGGACCGGATCGTGCGGTCGACGTTCGTGACGGCCTGGTTCTTCGCCGGCTGGCCCGTCAGCACTTCGCCGTTCTTGGCGAAGGCGACGATGGACGGGGTGGTACGGGAGCCTTCCGAGTTGGCGATGACCGTCGGCTCGCCGCCCTCAAGGACGGCGACGACCGAGTTGGTCGTGCCGAGGTCGATGCCGACCGCTCGCGCCATGGTGCTTCCTCTCGTGTTCTGTCCAGTACTGATGCTATGTTCGTGACCTGCGGTTTCGAGGCACTCTTGAGTACCTTCCTAGCAGGTTCTCCCGGTCTCGCGCTCGGCCTGGTCCGACAGACTTGAGCCGACTGCACTCAACCTTGATACCAGGATAACGGGCAACTGCCCTCGGTTGTTCCGGGTTCACCCGCAGAATTCGCCCCGCGGCGGTGTGACGCCACTCACCAGATACCTGGCCTCGGCGAGCTGCACGCACTTCGAGTTGAGCAGTCCGGTGTGGCCGTCGCCGAGGTAGGTGAGCAGCACCGATCGGTCGATGCTCGCGGCGAGCCCGTGGGCCCACGGCAACGGCGTCGCCGGGTCGTGCGCGCCGCCCACGACGAGGATCGGCGGGGCTCCGTGCACCGGATGCGGCTGCGGCGGGTTCAGCGCCGGAAGCGGCCATCCGGTGCAGCCCGCGGAGAGGTCCCAGTACTCGGTGTAGCGCCAGCTGTGCGGGGCGACCGCGCGGATCGTCCTGGCCGCCGCGCGCAGGTCCGCCGGGCCGGTGAACGGCGACGGGAGGTCCTGGCAGCCGATCGAGCGGTACGCGCCGTAGGTGTCGCTCGCGAACTGCGAACTCGTCGCGAGCGTGCTCGCGTCCGGGTCCGCCAGCGCACGGCTCAGGGTCGGCCATTCGGCCAGGAGATAGAGGTGGCCGTACGCGCCGGAGGCCAATTCCTCGCCGGTTGCCTTGCGGCCCAACGCTTTCGCGTACGCGCCATGGGTGACGAGGTCGTCGTAGCGGGCGAGCGCGTTCTTGCCGTGCAGCGCGCAGTCGGTCGAGCGGTCGCACCACGCGGCGAACCGCAGCAAGGCGTCCTCGGTCGCGGCGGCTTCCTCGATCATCGCCTGCCGCGTCGGACGGGCGTGGTCGACCGCGCCGTCGAGCACCATGGTGCGCACCCGGTCCGGATGCTTCGACGCGTACACCGCGCCCAGTTCGGTGCCGTACGAGACGCCGAGCCAGGAGATCTTCTGCTCGCCAAGCGCATTGCGGATCGCGTCGATGTCCTCGGCGGCGCTTTGCGTGTCGACGTGCCCGAGCATCGGGCCGGTCTTGGCGAGACAGTCTTCGCCCGCCGCGCGGTTGTGCGCGACGAAGGCGGCGTACTGCTGGTTCGTGGCCGGGAAGAGGCCGATCTTCGGGTCGTACAGTTTTGACTGGGCACAGCTGATCTTCGGATCGCTGAACCACACGCCGCGCGGGTCGAAGCCGATGATGTCGAAGCGGTCCCGCAACGGTTTCCGCGCCGAGCCGATGACTTTGGTGTCGAGTCCGCCGAAGCGCACGAAGCCGACTCCGGATCCGCCCGGCCCGCCCGGATTGACCAGCAGCGAACCGACCCGGTGCTTCGGGTCGGCGGCGGGCAGCCGGGTGAGCGGGAGGTGCGCGATGCCAGTCTCCGGATGGGCGCGGTCGATCGGCACCTCGATCTGGCTGCACTGCGCGGTCGGTTCCTGCTCGGTCCCGCACGGTGTCCAGGTCAACGCCGGAGTCGGTGCGCTGACCAGCGGAAGCATGGTCAGCACGGCTGCGGCCAGGTTCATGCCCGGCGCACCTGCGCAGCCCGGTCCTCGGCCACGGTGCGAAGCACGACCGCCTCCGCGTTCCGGACCACCCCCTGCTGCACCGGCACCTCCACCACCGCGACCGGCGTCGTGGCCTGCGGTTCAGGCGAGTGGCCGAGCGCCGCGGTGATCGCGAACGCCCCCACCGCGCCCGCCAGCACCGCGGCCAGCAGCCGCGTTTCGAGTTTGCGCATGATGTGTCTGTTCTCCCCTTCAGACGGCTCAGATCAGGTCAGACGGCCTTGACGGTGACGCTGCCGCTGTCCGTGTTCAGCTCGAGCGTCTTCGTGTCCGGGCCGGAATTCTGCTGGATGTCGATGCTGCGGTGACCGCTCTCGCTGTTGCCGGTGACCTGGTAGGACCCGCCCCGCGGCACGGTCAGCGCGATCCGGCCGGAGTCGGCCTGCGCCTTGACGGCGTTGGGCTGGGTGAGCGCGAGTTCGATCCGCCCGCTGCCCGCGGAAACGTCGACCGGCCCGCGCAGTCCGTCGCCCTCGATCCGGCCGGACTGGCTGTGCACCTGCACCTCGCCGACGTTGTGCAGTTCGGCCGCGCCGCTGTCCAGCTTGAGTTTGACCAGCCCGGGAACGTCCTGCATCTGCGCCCGCCCGGAATCGGCGGTGACGTCGACGCTGCCGACGCCCGCGAAGTCCAGCGTGCCGGAGTCGGAGGTGCCCGTGACCGGAATGCCCGCCGGGACGACCAGCTCCAGGTCGGCGGTGCAGTTGCGGCCGCAGTCGAGGATGACGAGCTGGTCGCCCTCGACGCGGTAAGCGTCGCCGGGCTGGCCGCTGAAGTGGTAGCGCAGGGTCTGGTGGACCCGGGCCGCGCCGGGCGCGGTGCGGATGCGCACGTCGCCGGAGCCGTTCTCCAGCTTCACCCCGCGGATCTCCTGCGTCAGCGTCGCGTCCCGCGAAACCGTGGACCCGACCCCCCACCCGCCGAATCCGATCGCCACCCCAACGCCGATCACCGCGATGCCGGCCAGTGCCAGAAGCGGGCGTGCCATGTCTGTTCCCCTCAGTACCACTCTCGGCTGTCTCGAGAGACGTTAGAAGGTGCGGACCCCCGGGGACATCCGGTAAACCCCCCGAAACATCCCTGAGGCGCCATGCGTGCCGTCAGGGCCGTGAGGGGAACCTTCAGGGACTCAGAGTCCCTGAAGGTTCCCCTCACGGACAGCAAACCCGCACCCTCGACCAGGGCAGGCACACCTGAGGCGGCGAGGGGAGGGCCAGGGTCCTAACCTGGCGGCCGGAGAGCCCCGTTGATCAGGAGGAACCCATGCCCCAGCCGCCCAATCCGTACGACTACCTGCCGTCGGTTCCCTCGTTCATCCTGCACAGCACGGACATCGCCAACGACGAAAGCCTGGCCCAGCCGCACCTGTCGGGCATCTTCGGCGCTGGTGGGGAGGACCGGTCGCCGCAGCTGTCGTGGGAAGGCTTCCCGGAAGGCACCCGCAGCTTCGCGGTGACGGTGTACGACCCGGACGCCCCGACTGCCAGCGGTTTCTGGCACTGGGCGGTGTTCAACATTCCGGCCTCGGTGACTTCGCTGCCAGCCGGCGCGGGGGACTCCGCGGGGTCGGGACTGCCCTCTTCGGCGGTCACGCTCAAGGGTGACGGCGGGGTTCGGCAGTACCTGGGGGCCGCGCCGCCTCCCGGACACGGGCCGCACCGGTACTTCTTCGTGGTGCACGCGCTGGACGTGGAGACGCTGGAGGTTCCGGAGGACGCTACGCCCGCGTTCCTGGGGTTCAACATGTTCGGACACACGTTGGGGCGGGCGATGTTGGTGCCGGTTTACGAGAACAAGGGCTGAGGGTTTGGCGGAGGCGCCGGGGGTCGCGGTTGCGGCGGGGTTCGCCTCCCGCAACCGCGCCTCGGACTTCGCACCCGTGCTCCTCACGGTCCACAATGGACCTACCGGAGAGACTCCCGGTTGACCCCCTCGCGTTCGAGGAACCGGCCCTTCGTGTGCTCCTCGAACCCGAACTGCCGGTACAACCCGTGCGCGTCCGCCGTGTGCAGCATCCACCTGAACTGCGCGCCCGGCCCGTGGTCGATCATCTCGCGTACGAGTTCCTTGCCCAGCCCGCTTCCGCGCGCGGACTCGACCACGAACACGTCGCCGAGATATGCCGAGGTCACGCCGTCGGAGAAGGCTCGCGCGAAGCCGACCTGCCGTCCGTCCGCGCGCGAGTAGGCCCCGACGACCCGCCACGATCCGGCGATCGCCGCTTCCACCTGTTCTCGCGTCCGCCATCGGCCCCAATAGGCCTCGGTGGAAAGGAATTCCCACAGCACGTCGAGGTCGAGCCGCTCCCGCCGGTCGTCGACCTCGTATTCACCCACGACCCTCATGCCCGGCAAGCTAGCCGACCGCGTCCCGGGAACTCCACCGAATTCAGGCGGGTTTGAGCAGGTAGTCCACCACCGGCCGAAGCTCCTCCGCGGACGGTGGCTCGTCGTCGATCAGCCCCTGGATCAGCAGCCCGTCGATACCCGCGAGGAACACCCGGAACGCGACCTCGTCGTCGTGCCGGACCATCGACGTCAGGACATCCAGCCAGCGTCGCGCGGCCGGGCGCAGCTCAGGTTTGCGTGCGGCCAGCAGGTACAGCTCGTACTCCGCCATCGTCCGACCACGGCGCGGCCCGAGCGCCTCCGCGAGCAGGCCAGCCACTTCCTCGGCACCACGGCTGCCACGGGAGCGGGCGCGGTCGATCATCCAGTACACCTCGGTCGCCATGTCGCGCGCGCACGAGATGAGCGTCGCCACGAGCAGGTCGTCCAGCGAGGAGAAGTGGTAGGTCGTGGACGTCGTCGGCACACCGGCTTCCAAGGCGACCGTGCGGTGCGTGACCCCGGCGACGCCGTCGCGTTCGATCACTCGCAGGGTCGCTTCGATGATCTCCGTCCGCCGCTTCTCGCCGCGGACCTTGCGGCCGTCGGTCTGGATTTTCACGACTGGCTCCCGACCTCGATGAGCACCACCCCGCCGATCACCAGGACCAGCCCAGAGATAATCGCCAGGTTGATCGGCTCCTTCAGGAACAGCACGCCGACCAACGCGACCAGCGCGACCCCGGCCGCGGCCCACACCGCGTAGACCACCCCGATCGGCAGCCCGAGCTTCAGCACCCGCGACAGCGCGAAGAACGCCAGCCCGTATCCGACGACCACGAAGATCGACGGCGTCAGCTTGGAAAAGCCCTCGGAGAGTTTGAGCGAAACCGTAGCGGTCACTTCTGCGGCGATGGCCAAAGCGAGGTACAAGTAAGCACCCATAGCAAAACAAGGTACCTGAACGATCGTCCCACTTGCTAGAGAGGCGTGCACCACATCGGTGGGACTTGGGACCGTCGGACCGGTTACCCATCAGTAAGAAGCGTTACCCTGCTCGGCACCGGCGCGCTCGCGCGGCGGCACCACCACACCGGACGAAAGGCACCCGACGATGGGCGCTGTACAGCTGACGCTCGGGGGGATCTCCGTCCTCCTGGGCATCATCGCCTGGGGAATGTTCATCGCGACCATTGCCCGCTTCGTGCGGGTGATCAAGCTCGGCCAGCCGGACGCGACGCGCAACGGCCCGTTCGTGGCGCGGATGATCACCCTGGTCAAGGAGTTCGCGGCGCACACCCGCATGGCGAAGTTCCGCCAGGTAGCCCCGTGGCACTGGCTGGTCATGTGGGGCTTCCTGATCGGGTCGCTCGCGCTGTTCGAGGCCTACGGCGAGGTGTTCGTCCCGACCTGGGGCTGGCCGATCCTCGAGGACTGGTCGCTGTGGAGCCTCCTGATGGAGCTGCTCGGCGTCGGCACGGTCGTCGGCGGCGTCGCGCTCGCGATCATCCGGCAGCTGAACCACCCGCGCCGGGCCGACCGGCTGTCGCGTTTCGCGGGCTCGAACTTCAAGTGGGCCTACTTCGTCGAGGCCGTGGTGATCGTCGAGGGCATCGGCATCATCGGCGTGCGCGCCGGCAAGGCCGCGATGCACGTCCACGAGACGCCGACCTGGGCCGCGTTCGTGTCGAACCCGCTCAGCGAGCTGCTGCCTTCGAGCGCGGCGCTGGTTTCGGTGTTCGCCTTCATCAAGCTGATGAGCGCTACGGTCTGGCTGATCGTCGTGGCCCGCACGATGACGATGGGCATCGCCTGGCACCGGTTCAGCGCGTTCTTCAACATCTACTTCAAGCGCGAGGCCGACGGCGGCGTCGCACTCGGCGCGGTCAAGCCGATGATGAGCAAGGGCAAGGTGCTCGACCTCGAAGAGGCCGATCCGGACGAGGACACCTTTGGCGTCGGCGCCATCGAGGACTTCAGCTGGAAGGGCTGGCTGGACTTCTCCACCTGCACCGAATGCGGCCGTTGCCAGTCGCAGTGCCCGGCGTGGAACACCGGCAAGCCGCTGTCGCCGAAGCTGCTCATCACGCAGCTTCGCGACCACGCCTACGCGAAGGCTCCGTACCTGCTCGCGGGCGGCAAGCGCGACATGGCAGGTGACGAGGTCGGCCTGTCCGGCGACAACATGTACGCGGGCATCGACGTCCTCGCGATCGCTGAGTCGCAGAAGGCGCTCGTCGGCGACGACGGCGGCGTCATCGACCCGGACGTCCTGTGGTCCTGCACCTCCTGTGGTGCGTGCGTCGAGCAGTGCCCGGTCGACATCGAGCACGTCGACCACATCGTCGACATGCGCCGCTACCAGGTGATGATCGAGTCGTCGTTCCCCACGGAGCTGAACGGCATGTTCAAGAACCTGGAGAACAAGGGCAACCCGTGGGGCCAGAACGCCAAGGACCGGCTGCAGTGGACGGAGGACCTCGACTTCGAGGTTCCGGTGTTCGACGGCGACCTGGGCGACGCGGAGTACCTGTTCTGGGTCGGCTGCGCCGGTGCGTTCGAGGACCGCGCGAAGAAGACCACCCGCGCCGTCGCCGAGTTGCTGCACATCGCGGGCGTCAAGTACACCGTGCTCGGCTCGGAGGAGTCCTGCACCGGTGACCCGGCTCGCCGCGCGGGCAACGAGTTCCTGTTCCAGATGCTCGCGCAGCAGAACGTCGAGGTGCTGAACTCGGTGTTCGAGGGCCGGGAACGCAAGGCGCGCAAGGTCGTCGTCACCTGTGCGCACTGCTTCAACACCCTCGCCAACGAGTACCCGGAGCTGGGCGGCCAGTTCGACGTCGTGCACCACACGCAGTTGCTGAACCGCCTGGTGCGGGAGAAGCACCTGACGCCGGTCGCGCCGGTCGCCGAGGACGTCACCTACCACGACCCCTGCTACCTGGGCCGGCACAACAAGGTCTACGACGCCCCGCGCGAGCTGGTCGGCGCGTCCGGCGCGAAGCTGCGCGAAATGCCGCGGCACGGCGACCGGTCGATGTGCTGCGGCGCGGGCGGCGCGCGGATGTGGATGGAAGAGAAGATCGGCAAGCGGATCAACGTCGACCGCGTGGACGAGGCGCTCGGCACCGCCCCGTCGAAGATCGCCACCGGCTGCCCGTTCTGCCGCGTGATGCTCACCGACGGCGTCACCTCGCGCCAGAGCGACGGGCTCGCGAGCGAGAAGGTCGAGGTCGTGGACGTGGCGCAGCTGCTGCTCACCTCGGTGAAGCGCAAGCCGGAACCGGCGCTGGTCGCCTCGGGCGCGCCGTCGCTCGACGAATCGGACGCGGAGCTGTCGGCCAAGCCGGACGTCCCGACCGACGAGAAGCCGACCGGAACGCCGTTGCCCGAGGGCGACGACTGAGGTTCTCTCGCTGACGACGGCCCCTGGTATCCGAGGATGCCAGGGGCCGTTCTGTCACCGGGACATTTGTCAGTGCCAGATCATGATGTTCGACCCGGGTCCGCAAACGCGCGCGCTGCGACTGTCCCGGCATGACCTTTCGAAAGACAGCGGTCGCCACCCTGGCCGGGCTTTCTCCGCTCTTCGCCGAGTTCCTGCTCGGCGACCAGTACTTGGCTGGCCCGCCGGAAGCCGGTCGGCAGCTGGCCATGTTCGCGATGTTCGTGACGCTGTACGACGCCGGAGCGGTGCTGATTCGCGAGGTCGCGCGGCGGATGAATCGCGGCTGGCCGACCATCCTCGCGCTGTCGGTCGCGTACGGCGTCGCAGAAGAAGGACTGCTGACCCAGACCCTCTTCAACCCGCACTATCTCGGCCTCGATCTGCTTAAGCCCGCATACATTCCATGGCTGGGCATCGGCGGACAGTGGACGGTGTATGTGGTGACGCTGCACGTCGTGTGGAGCATCGCGACGCCCATCGCGATCGCGGAAGCCTTCTTCGGCCGTACGCCATGGCTGCGTCGGCCTGGGCTCTGGGTGTGGGGCTGTGTCTTACTCGTCGGCTGTGCGGCAACGTTCTTCGTGAGTTACCAATTGGGGCATTTCCTCGCGGCTCCGGCACAGCTGATCGGCGTGTTCCTCGTGGCCGCCGGACTCGTGTTCGCCGCCCTGCGGTTGACGGCCACCCCGAAGCCGGTACGCGGCAACGGCTGGATCGGCTTCGCGGTCGGCTTGATCGCAAGCACTGTGTTCCAGCTCGTCATGAAGGCGAACCTGCCTCCGTGGCCGACTGTTGCCGTCATGCTGGCGTTGGAAGCGGCGGTGGTCGGGTACGCGATCCGCGTGCGTCCTCCAGCCATTTCGCTGGCCGCGGGCGCCACCGCGACGTACGGCTGGGTCGGACTATTGACCGCGGTGGACGCGGGCCTCGCCGCGACGGTCGAACAGTCGGTATTGGTCGCGGGCGCATTCGTGCTCGTCGTGGCCGCTTGCAGCAGGCGGCGTACCCCGCACTGCCGTTAGTCTTCCTGGAGTGAGCGACGAATCGGAAGGCGGCGGCGAAAGCACCCTCACCGTGGTACTGGCCGGCGGGGTGAACCTGGCGATCGCGGTGCTGAAGCTCGTCGCGGGCATCATCACCGGATCGGGCGCGATGCTGTCCGAGGCGGCGCATTCGGTCGCCGACACCATCACCGAGGTGCTGCTGCTCACCGCGCTCAAACGGTCGGAGCGGCCGGCGGATCGCCGCCATCCGTTCGGATACGGCAAGGAGCGGTACTTCTGGTCGCTGCTGGCCGCGGTGTCGATCTTCGCCTCCGGTGCGGTTTTCGCACTATACGAAGGATTTAGCACCGTTTTCGGGGAAGGCGCGGAGCAGACGAAACCGATCGTCGGCTACGTCGTGCTGGCGATCGCGTTCGCGCTCGAATCGGTGTCGTGGACGCAGGCGGTCCGTCAGGTTCGCCGCGACGCGAAGGCCGAGCAGCGGCCGTTCTTCGCCTACCTGCGGATGATCGACGACCCGGCTCCGAAGACGGTGCTCTTCGAGGATTCGGCGGCGCTGATCGGCTTGCTGCTCGCGTTCGCCGGGATCGGGCTGCACCAGCTGACCGGTTCGGACGTGTGGGACGGCATCGCGTCGATCCTCATCGGCTTGCTGCTGGCGTGCGTCGCATACCTGCTCGGCAGTACTAACCGGGGACTGCTGGTCGGCCGGCAGGCGGATCCGCGCCTGGTCCGCGGCATCCGGAACCACCTCGGTGCCGCACCGGAGATCGACGCGCTGGTGGATTTGCAGACCATGCTGATGGGCACCGACCACGTCCTGGTGTGCGCCCGCGTGGACTTCGACGACGCGCTCGGTGCCGCCGACTTGGAACACGCCTGCGTGCGACTGGCCGACGAACTGAGCGAGCGGTTCCCGGACGTCGCCGAAGTGTTCATCGAGCCGGTTCCGCGGACGGACGAGAAGCTGCGCGCGACGGTGCTGGCCCGGTACGGCCTTCCGCCGCGGCCGAGTCAGTAGCCGAAGTCCTGCGTCCAGTACCAGCCGTCCGTCGCGACGCCGACGCCGAGTTTCGTCAGCGAGCAGTTGAGGATGTTCTTGCGGTGCCCGCTGGAGTTCATCCACATCTGCATCACCTGGTCCGCGCTGGTCGCGCCCTTCGCGATGTTCTCCGCGCCCGGCTTGGAGTATCCCGCGGCGGTGATGCGGTCAGCGAAGCTGTCGCCTTCCGGGGTGTCGTGGGAAAAGTAGTCACGGCTGGACATGTCGTCACTGTGTCCCTGCGCCGCCTTGTCGAGATGCGATTCCTCGGTCACCGGGTCGCAACCCGCCTTGCCCCGCTCGTCGTTGACCAGCGCGAGGACCTGGCCCACCAGCGTCGTATCGCTGCGCGGCTTCGGCGACGGCTTCGCGCTGCTGCTCGTCGGAGTGTCCTCTTTGGACTCTTCGGTGGGCGGCGGGGGCGGCGCTGGCTTGGCTGACGTCGAGGGTGTCGTCGTAGTCGCGGGAGCGCTGGAACTCGGTGTCGCCGACGTGGAAGACGCCGGCGACACCGCGAAGGGCCGCAACGCACCCGCCGACAGCCCCTCGTTGCGCGTTTCCGGGACTGCGACGCTCAGTGTGCCGAGGTGCCCGGAGCGCAGCGCGAAGGTTCCGCCAGCTGCCCCAAGCCCCCCGAAGAGAACACTGAGAGTCACACTCACGACCCGGACGCGCACACTAATGGAGGACACAGCCGCGGAAACTATCACGAACTGATTACGATGGTTACCTCCAAATGGCGCAGCGGCCGGAGACCCACTACCCAGCGTCGAGAACCTCGATGTACCCGTCAGTGCCATTGACCCGGATCCGCTGCCCGTCCTTGAGCAGCCGCGTCGCGTTCTGCACCCCGACGACCGCGGGCAGGCCGTATTCCCGCGCGATCACCGCGCCGTGTGTCATCAGGCCGCCGACCTCGGTCACCAAACCGGTGATCGCGACGAACAGCGGTGACCAGCTCGGGTCCGTGTACGCCGTGACGAGGATGTCGCCCGGTTCGAGGTCGGCGTCAGCGAGATCCAGGATGACGCGGGCGCGTCCCTCGATGGTCCCGGCGGACACGGGCAGCCCGACCAGCGCGCCTTCGGGCAGGTCGTCGCGTCGGTAGCTTCCGGAGACCGCCTCGCCGTCCGACGTGAGCACGCGGGGCGGCGTCAGCGATTCGTAGTTCCGGAACGCTTCCTTGCGCTGCTGGATCAGCTCGCGGTCGACCTCGTTCGTCTTCACGACCTCCTGGAATTCCTGCAGCCGCAAGAAAAAGAGGTCCTCCGGCTCATCGAGCACCCCGGCCCGCACCAGCCGTTCCGCCTCGCCCAGCAAAGCTTGCTTGTACACGAAGTAGCGGCTGATCATGCCGTACTTCGGGTACTCGCGGTATCCGGTGAACGTCCGGACCCGCTCGATCATCCGCTCAGTTTCCTCGGCCTTCGCCTCGCCGTCCTCCAAGGCGCGCAAGCATTCCAGCACTTCTTGCGCCTTGTCCAACGCCTCCTGCCGCCCTTGCTCGAAGCGGCGCTGCCCGGCTCCCGGCTCGAAGTTTTTGATGTTAGACAACAACATCGGCACCAGCGCGACCGGCTGTTCGCTCCACCGCGGCCGGGTAATGTCGATCTCGCCGACGCAGCGCATGCCGTACCTGTCGAGGTACCCCTCAATGGCCGCGCGCGATTCCTCGCCGCCGGCCAGCTTGGGCAACTCGTCGAGGAAGCCGTTGTCCTCGACGTCCTGCAGGAAGGCGACCACCTCGGGATGCGTCCGGAGCACGTCGGCGACGTCGAGGAGGGCCAGGCCCATCTCCGCGGTGACGTTGTGCGGAACGGACTGGGTGAGCGTGTCCGCGACGTTCTTCTCGCCGAGCCAGTCCTCCAGGTGGCTATTCAGCCACCAGGACGCCTGCATCGCCGCGGTGAACACCTGGTGGCTGCGCGGATCGAAGAGGATCCGGCGCATTTCCTTGATGTCCTCGAAGAGGAAGTCGAGCAACTCGCTGCCGGACTTCGTCGCGATTTCGCGCTGCAGCGTGGCGATGGAGGCCTCGCTGTGCTGGATCAGTTCGGTGACGACGGCCGGATCGGTCTCGATGGTGGCCGGTGCGGCACCGGGGATCGGCTCGCCGGGGCCGTCGTCCTCGGTCAGCGGGAGGAAGCCGTCGCGGGAAAGGACGGTCTCCAGCGCGTCTCCCATCAACGGGTCGGATTTCCCCACCACCTCAAGGAAACTGGTGCGGCTCTTGGGCACGGACAGCAGCGCGGTGGCGTCCGCGAACAGCCGCCCGCCGGCCTCGGCCATCGGCCGCGGGGTCGTCAGCTGCCAGACCGACAGGCCGAGCGGCTTCATCGCGTCGGTCATCATCTGCTGGTGGCCGACGGAGAGGTAGACGTGGTTTCCCTTGTCGGCGGACTCCGGGATGGGGAACAGCGTCGTGATGGGGCGGCTCTGGACGATCTGGAACTCGTCGTCGGCGAGGCACCATTCGATGTCCTGCGGACGGCCGAAATGCGCCTCGATCGTGCGACCGAGTTCCACGAGGCGGAGAGCCTGCTCGTCGGTCAGCGCGGCTTGTTCCTGCTGGTCCGCGGCGATCAGTTGTTCTTCGGTGCCGCCGCCCTCGACGGCCAGGATGGCGCGCTGCTTGGCGGCGATCGCCTTGTCGATGATCGCGCCGTCGCGCACCTGGTAGCTGTCGGCGTTGACGAGGCCGGAAACCAGCGCCTCGCCCAGGCCGAAGCTGGCCTCCACGGTGGCGATCTTGCGGTTGGACGTCACCGGGTCGGCGGTGAAAAGCACCCCGGCCGCCTCCGGGAAGACCATCTGCTGCACGACCACGGCCATGTGGACTTGCCGGTGGTCAAAGCCGTTGCGCAGCCGGTAGGTCACCGCGCGTTCGGTGAACAGCGACGCCCAGCACCGGCTGACGTGCCGCAGGACCGCCTCCGCGCCGATGACGTTCAGGTAGGTGTCCTGCTGACCAGCGAAGGAAGCCCCCGGGAGGTCTTCCGCGGTCGCGCTGGACCGGACCGCGTAGGCGCGGCCTTCCACGAGCGCGCCGGTGATCTCCGCCGCCAGATCGTCCGGGATGACGATCGCTTCGAGCGCCTGCCGGACCTCCGCGCTGCCCTCGCTGATCGCGTCCCGGTCGTCCGCGTTCAGATTCGCCAACCGCTCCAGCGGCTTCGCCAGTTCCGGCGCGTTCTCCACGATCCGCTCGAACGCTTCCGTCGTCACGCAAAAGCCGGGCGGCACGCGGACCCCGTCGATCCGCGCGAGTTCGCCCAGATGCGCGCCCTTGCCTCCGACGATCGCGACCTGCTCCTGGTCGATCTCCTGGAGACCGAGCACGTAGCTGCCCATTCGTTCGTTTCCCCCGTCTGTGGTCGTTCTCGGCTTTCGTTCGCCAATGAGCGGCAGCCTGCCGGCCGGCACCGGTGTTTCCGCTGGTGCCGGCTTCGGCTGGAGATTGTGCGGCACCACCCGGGTCTTGCGGCAAGCCCCCCAGTGCGTTATAAGTTAAATACGGCAGGGAGATGAGTTCTCTTCTGCCTTTTCTTTTTCCCTCGTCACGGACTGACCTTCGTCGTCGTGGTGGCCTCCTTGGCGACCGGACGGCCGGTCTGGTCCGTTGCCGTCGCGGTGGTCGTCGTGGTCACGTCCGCGCGAGCCGAGAGCGTGCAGGCGCGGGTGACCTGCTCGCCAGGGCCCAGCTGGGTGACGGTGAACGAGCAGGCCGGGTCGGCGTCGCGAACGGTCACGTCGTGCAAGGGCGCGTCGCCGGTGTTGCGGAGGGTGCTCACGTACGTCACCGGGTCGCCCGGCCGGATCGGCTGCTGCAGGTAGTCGCGGCGCAGGTCCAGTGCCGGATGAATGACCGCGAAGTCCGCTTTCCCGGTCGCGGTGACCGGCGGGCCCCACGGTGCGGCCGCGGTCGCGGTTGCCGGGGCGGCGGTTGCCGGAGCCACGCACTGGTAGCGCTGGGTTCCGCCGACCGGCAACTCGGCGAAGGTGCGGCCGCAGGCGGGGTCAGTCGCCCGGACGTCGTGCAGCGGCTGGTCGCCGGTGTTGGTCAGCACGACCTCGAACGGCACCGAGTCGTCCGCTCGATACGCGCTGCTGGCGGCGTGCTTGGCGACGGTAAACGCGGGCTTCTTCACCTTGAACGACGCCTGGCCGGAGGCGCTCACTGTTCGCTGCGTCGGGTCGGTGCCGGTCACCTTCGCGGTGTTCGTGAACCCGGTCGCGCCCGCGGTGATCGTGCACTGGTACTCGATTTGGGCGTCCGGAGCCAGGCTCGGGATCTGGTGCGCACAAGCCGGGGTGCGATCATCCACAACGGACACCGCGGTCAGCGGGACGTCGCCGACGTTGCGGACCAGCAGCGAGAAGGTGACCTTGTCGCCCTGGCGCACCTCGTAGGGCTGGGCGTCCTTCATGATCGCGAGTTCCGGGTGGATTACGTCGATCTTCGCCGAGCCGGACGCGGTGACCGGGCGGTTCGTCGGGTCGGTTCCGGTCAGGGTCGCGAGGATGGTGAAGTCGTCCGGTTTGGCCTTCACCGTGCACTGGTAGCTCTGCGCGGCACCGGGTTCGAGGCGGTCGAACTTCGTCGGGCAGCCGGGATCGTTGCTGGTCACCGCGGTGAGCGGGACGTCGCCGGTGTTGGTGACGGCGACCGTCACGGTGAGGGCGTCGCCAGCCCGTGCGACGGTCGGGTTCGACGAGGTCATCACAGTGAGCGCGGGGTGGATGACGTCGATGTGCGCGTCGGCGGACGCGGTGAGCGGCGGGCCGACCGGCGGAGTGCCGGTCGCGTGCGCGGTGCTGACCGTGTCGTCGGCCGGGGCGGGGATGGTGCAGTCGTAGGTCTTGTTCGCCTTCGGCGCGAGGGTGTCGAGAGCCTTCGCGCACGGGCCTTGGTCGGTGACCTTGACGGCGGTCAGCGGGGCGTCGCCGGTATTGGTGACCGTGATGGTGAAGGTGACCGGATCGCCTGCGCGGAAGGGACCGCCGTGGACGGTCTTCGTCAGCGCCAAACCTGGGTGCACGACGGTGAACGCAGCGTCCGCCGTGGCGGTTACCGTGCCGCCGAGCGGGTCTGCGGCGGTCACCTTAGTGGTGTTCGAGTAGCCGTCCGGTCCGGCTTTGGCGGTGCAGGTGTAGTGCTGTTCTTCTCCTGCCGCCAGGGCGGGGAAGTCGCGGGCGCAGTCCGGCGTGTTTTGGTCCACAATGGACACCTTGGTCAGCGGGACGTCTCCGCTGTTGCGCACGGTGACGGTGAAGGTGACTTGGTCACCCTCGCGCACCTGCGTCGGCGCGACGGTCTGAGTGATCTGGACGGCAGGGTGGATGACGTCGACGTGCGCGCTCGCGTTTGCGTTGACCGGACGGCTGGACGGATCGGTGCCGGTGACGGTCGCGTCGCTGATGAGGTCGTCGGTTGTGGGATGAGTGCAGGTGTAGGTCTGTTTTGCCTGTGGGGCAAGGGTTCCCAGCCGCTTCGCACATTCTGGGACGGAGGCGTCGGCGACCTGGGTGTCGTGGAGTTCGGTGTCGCCAGCATTGGTCACGGTCAGAGCGAACGTCGCGGGCTCGCCTGGGTGCACGACGATCGGTGCCGCACTTTGCGCGAGCGTGATGAGCGGATGGATCACGTCGATTGCCGCTTCAGTCGCCGCTGTCACCGGTGCACCGACCGGCGGTTTCGCGGTGACCTGCAGTGCTTCGGTCACGTCGGCGCCCGGCGCGGTCGTGGCGCAGTCGAGCGTCCAGTTGGCTCCGGGGGCGAGTGTGTCGTGTTGCTGCGTACAGCCTTCGGCGCGGGCCATCGACGTGACGGCCAGTCCGGTGAGCGGCACGTCGCCGGTGTTCGCCACGATCACGTGCACTGCAACGGCGTCGTTCTCGCGGAACGGCCCGCCTTGGACTGTCGCGGTCATGGTCACCGCTGGGTGCTGAACGGTGAATGCCGCGCTCGCCTTCGCGGTTACTGGACGTCCGGTCGGGTCGGCACCGGTTACGGTCAGGTCGTTCGCGAAGCCCTGCGTTCCGGCGACCGTGGTGCAGGTGAAGGTCTGTTTACCTTGCGCAGCAATGGTTCCGATGGCCCGAGCGCATTCCGCGACACGGTCGTCTGCCACTGCGACGTCATGCAGCTCGGCGTCACCCGTGTTGCTTACCGTGACCGTGAACGTGACACGGTCCCCCTCGCGCACCTGCGAAGGCGCGGCGGCAGCGCTGGCTTCCAGCGCCGGGTGAACCACGTCGACCCGCGCCTCCGCGGTTGCGCGCTGTGTTGTTCCGAGCTGATCTTTGCCAGTCGCGACAACGGTATTGGTCACGTCGTCCGCCCGGGCTAACTGTTCGCACTTGTACGTCTCGACCGCGTTGGGGGCCAGGGTGCCGAATTCGCGGACACAACCGGGCACGCTGTCGTCAGCTACCGCGACGGCGTCGAGCGGCACGTCGCCAGGGTTGCGCACCGTGACCGTGAAGGCGACGCGGTCCCCTTCACGCACCTGCGCGGGGGAGGCCGCCGCGGTGACCGTCAGGGCCGGGTGGATCACTGTGACCGTCGCCGAGGACTTGGCCGTGACCGGTCGGCCGGTTCCGTCCGTACCCGTGGCGGTGATGCTGTTTGTCGTGGTCTGCGCGGGTTTCGCGGTGCAGGAGTAGGTCTGCTGAGTCCCAGGCGTGAGTACGCCGAAGGACCGCGAGCACGCCGGATTCGTGTCGTCAGTGACGTCGACCGGATTGAGGGGACTGTCGCCGGTATTGCGCACGGTGACATTCCAGGTGACCTGGTCCCCGCCGTGCACCACAGGCGGGACGGCCGCCTTCGAGACGGACAGTGCAGGCGTGATGAGGGGGACTTTCGCGTCCGCAGACGAGGTGACGACCTTGCCGAGCGGGTCGATCCCCTTCACGGTCGCGCTGGCTCCGTCCGGCAGCGGAACCGTCGCCGCGCAAGTGCCCACCACCGATTGCCCCGGCGCGAGAGACCCGACGGCGCGAGCGCACGAGGGGACCGCTGGGTCGCCGATGGTCACGTCACGCAGCGGAACGTCGCCGGTATTGATGGTCTTGAGCGTGAAGGTCGCCTGATCGCCAGCACGATAAGCCGGTTTGTCGACCTGCTGACTCAACGTCACGGCCGGACGGAGGACATCGACGTTGCTGCCCGCCGAAGCCGAGAACTGTTCCCCGCCGGAGCCAACGCCAGTCACCTTGACCGTCGAGACGAAGCCCTTTTCGGGCGCGGCGAACGTGCATTGATAGCGCGTGCTGGCCCCCGGAGCGAGGGTCCCGATCTTCTTGCCGCACTGCGGGTTCTGCTCGTCCACGGCGTCCACATCGGACACTGGGCCGGAAGCCGGGTTCGTCACGCTCACCGTGAACGTCACCTGGTCGCCAGCGTGTACCCGATGCGGTGCGGCGACCGCCGTGACCTGCAGATCCTGCGTCGGCCGGGCAGGTGCCGCCGTCGCGGCGTGCGCGGCCGGGGGCAGCAGGGTGGCCATCAGGCCAAGGACTAAGAGCAGACGTTTCCCGGCCGAAACCATGCGCGCAAGTTTTCCACCATCCGGTGACGCCGCGGCGATTCTTTACCCGGCAGTGGGATTACCTCACTCCGCTGAGCGATGAGTGAGACGCACGGTTGACTCGTGGGTGATAGCCGCTGCCTGTTCGAGGAAGCCGATCACCGTTTGGAGTTGCTCGTCGGAGTAGCCGGCCGCCATCGACTTCATCGCCGCGACCATGTGGTCCCACAGCGGCGCGATGCGCTCGACGTTCGCCGGGTCGACGCGGACGAGGACTTTCCGCCGGTCGTCCGGATGCGGCATCCGGTTGACGACGCCCTTGCGCTCGAGCCGGTCGACCAGCGCGGTGACGGACGCGGGCGCGAGCCCGGCGTACCCGGCCAGTTCCTTCGGCGTGAGCGGGCCGAGGCGGGCGAGGTATTCGGTGACCTTGCTTTCGACCGTCGAAAGCCCGTTCTGCTCGGCGAGCGCGGTGTGGAACATGACCGTCTCGGTCGACATCACCCGAGAACGATGCAGCAACTCAGCGACCAGATCCTCGCGCTCGCTTGACATGCCAGGGAGTCTAGCGGACTATTTAGTTCGATAGAACGAATTACTTTCTAAGATATTCGAGGGGACGAATCATGGCACGAGTTTTGATCGCGGGCGGGGGTATCGCGGGGGCGATCACCGCGATCGCGCTGCACGAGGTGGGCCACGAACCGGTGCTGTACGAGGCGTACGACCGAAGCTCGGAAGGGGTCGGCGCGTTCCTGACGCTCGCTGTGAACGGTATCGACGCGCTGACGCCGTTGGGCCTGAAACCGCTGGTCAAAGACCTGGGCTTCGACACGCCGCGGATGACGCTCAGGCTCGGCAACGGCCGTCGGCTCAGCGAGTTCCCGCTCGGCGGGCCGCTGCCGGACGGCACGGTGAGCCAGACCGTCTTGCGCTCCGACCTCTATGTGGCGCTGCGTGACGAGGCGGCCAGACGCGGCGTGCACACGGAGTTCGGCAAGCGCCTGACCGACGCCCAGCAGACGGCGGACGGCGTCACCGCGACCTTCGCCGACGGCACGAAAGCCCATGGTGACCTGCTGATCGGGGCGGACGGCCTCCGGTCGGCCGTCCGCGGAATCCTCGATCCCTCCGCGCCGTCGCCGCGGTATGTGCCGCTGCTCAACACCGGCGGCTTCGCGCGCGGCCTCGATCTCGACGACGAGCCGGGCGTCATGCACATGGTGTTCGGCCGCAAAGCATTCTTCGCGTACGTGCTCGCCCCGGACGGGGTGATCTGGTGGTTCGCGAACGTGCCGCACGCCAGCGAGCCGACGGAATCCGACCTCGCCGCGATGCGCGGTCCGGGCTGGCGGAAGCGGCTGCTCGACTTGGCCCGCCCCGACCGCACGCCGGCCACCGCGCTCATCGAGGCCAGCGAAAACATCTACGAACCGTGGGCGACGTACGACTTTCCGACGGTCCCAGTGTGGCACCGCGGCAGGATCGGCCTCATCGGCGACGCCGCGCACGCGACGTCACCCGCGGCCGGCCAGGGTGCGTCGATGGCGATCGAGGACGCGGTGACGCTCGCGAGGTGCCTGCGCGACGTGCCCGACCCGGCGGCCGCGTTGACGACCTTCGAGGCGTTGCGCCGGGAGCGGGTCGAAGCCGTTGTGGCGCAAGGAAAACGCAACGGCGACGCCAAAGCCCCCGGCCCGGTCGGCCGCGTGCTCCGCGACTTCTTCATCTCCCGCGCCGTGCGCAAACCGGCGACCGACGACCCGAACCGGTTCATGTGGGACTACCGGCTCGACTGGGAGGCCCCGGTGAAAGCGGCTTAGCGCCAGGTGTCGACGCGGTGGAAGTTCTTGTACGCCCGGCTCGGCGTCGGCCCGCGCTGCCCCTGGTAGCGGGAGCCGGCCTCGCTGGAGCCGTACGGGAATTCCGCCGAGCTGGACAGCCGGAAAATGCACAGCTGGCCGATTTTCATGCCTGGCCACAGCGTGATCGGCAGGTTCGCGACGTTCGACAGCTCGAGCGTGATGTGCCCGGAGAAGCCGGGGTCGATGAAGCCCGCGGTGGAGTGGGTGAGCAGCCCGAGGCGCCCGAGCGAGGACTTGCCCTCGAGCCGTCCGGCGAGGTCGTCGGCGAGGGAGACCTGCTCGAACGTGGACCCGAGCACGAACTCGCCGGGGTGCAGCACGAACGGCTCGTCGCCCTCTTTTTCGACCAGCGAGGTCAGCTCGTCCTGCTGCAGCTGCGGGTCGATGTGGGTGTACTTGCTGTTGTCGAAGACCCGGAAGTAACGGTCGAGCCGGACGTCGATGCTGGACGGCTGGACCATGTCAGGGTCGAAGGGGTCGATGCCGAGTCGGCCGGCGTCGAGCTCTTTGCGGAGGTCACGGTCACTGAGCAGCACGGATGCAGCCTATCGGGCGGGCAGGCGGTGCCGAGGCACCCCTCCGTTCAGCCGCTTGAGGTACCGCCGGCGCCCGAACGCACCGAGCGCCTCCTGCAGCGCAGTCGCCCCGGGGACGAGCTGCCGGACAGTCTCCGCCGCGTAATTCACCCCCGCGACGGCGAGCACCGCGGCCTGCGCGACCGGGTTGTCCGGCAGCCCGAGAAAGTCGGCGTTGTCGCGCCCGAGCACGAGCCGGCTGATCGCGGAATGCACGCCGACGTTCACCTGCGCGAGGACCTTCCCGGCCGCCCCGCGCCCCTCGCCGATCGCCGCGTGCGCATCGACGAGGGCGCGGGCGAGCCGCTTCGAGTCGTCGTCCGGAATGAACTCGGTGGCGGCGAGCATCCAGAGCAGCCGCCAAGCGTCGTCCTCGTCGGCGGGCAGCAGTTCGTCAGCGACGCCCATCAGCCAGCCGACATAACGCCAAAGATGCAGGATGTCGGCCTTCTCGCGGGCGGTGTAGCGGAGGCCGAGGAGTTGCGTGCCGAAGACGTAGACGAGCGAGAAGAGCAGGAGGGTGCCCGCGGTCTGGACCTGATTGACCGGACGATCCCACCGATCGTAATCCCAGTCAGGCCGGTTGTTCATCGCCCGACGGACGTGCGCGTGCACCAGCCGAATCCGGAGCGCTGCCTGGTAGCCCGTGCCATGTTTCTCGAGCGCCCCCGGGGTCGTGACGTCGATCCACCACGCCGCGGTCTCGACCAGCCGCCGCGGTGCCCGATGTTCGATTTCCCCGGTGCCGACCAGGGATTTCGTCGCGCGCGAGGCTAGGTAGCCGCCCATCAACGACATGTCACCGAGCGGGAAGAGCCCGAGCAGCCCCGCTCTGGTGATCGCCTTCGCGCCGCTGACGAGCCTTTGGTGATCAACCCAGTACGGGGTGGCTTCGACGTGGTCTATGAAGGTTGTGAGTTCCGATGGGACTTGTTCCCCGGCCAGCGCTTGGTCAACTCGGGTTTGATTGTGGGGTTCGCGGTGCAGCCACTCGACGACCGCGTCGGCCAGGGCGTCTTCCTGCTGCGCGAACGTCCGGAGCTTTTTGAGCTGGCCTTCGTCCGCAGTGGCACCTCTCGTTCGGGCTGCCAGCCGGAACCCGCCTTGGCGAAACATCTCCGGGGGCATCTCGGGGCCGTCCATCGCGCACCTCCGCACCGTGGGTCGACAACAAGTGTTGTCACTTCGCCGTGCGGGCGTCAAGGCATGCCCCCGCTGGACATGGGGGTGCTGAGGTTGTGTATGCTGGCCGAGTACTGCGGATGTAGTTCAATGGTAGAACATCAGCTTCCCAAGCTGAATACGCGGGTTCGATTCCCGTCATCCGCTCTCTTGGTTGTTTTTGCAGCTCATGAGGGCCACTTCCCGAAACGGGAGGCGGCCCTTGCGAGTTTCTTCTGGCCTTATTCGGCTGCACTGTTTCGAAGAAATCCATTATGGACATTCAGCGCAGCTGCGGCAGCGCACATCCCGCTGATTGAGCCAGCCCTTCTGGTAAGCCTCCGGATCCTCGACTGTCGCCAGTTGATCGACTGGTGTTTTGGGCTGCGATGCGCAAGCCTCGAGGCTCCACTTGGCAACGCATCCGGACGAGCGCTTCGATTCAGGCAGAGCGCTCCGGATTACCCGGCGTCAGTCATCGCGTCTTCCTGCAGAGCCGACGGCGTTGCCCTGCGGTGGAACCAAAACAACCCGCACAGCACCGCCAGCCAAACCACCCCGACGAGGAGCGCCAGGCGGGTGTCCTCGGCGAACGCCATCACCACGAAGATGAACACCATGAACACCATCGTCAAAACCTGACCCACCGGCCAGAACGGCACCGGGAACGCCAGATCCGCAGCAGGCGACCGGCGGCGGGCTCGGTAGTGCGTCAGCAGGATCATGAACCAAACCCACACAGTCGCGAACGTGCCCACCGACGCGATCAGCAGGAAAGCGCTGTCCGGCAACAGGTAGTTCAGAACCACAGCCAGGCTTAGGGCGGCAGCAACGACCAGAACGGTCATCCACGGGATGCCATTGCGCGTAACCCGAGCCATGACCGCGGGGGCTTGGCCTCGCTGGGCCAGGCCGTAGATCATTCGTCCGGCGCCGAAGATGTCGCTGTTGATGGCGGACAGCGCGGCCGTGACCACGACGATGTTCAGAACCGTTGCGGCGGAGTGCAATCCAAGGCCGGCGAAGATTTGGACGAAGGGGCTTCCGGAGGTGCTGATCGTGTTCCACGGGTTCAGCATCATGATGATCGCCAGGGTCGCCACGTAGAAAAGCAAGACCCGTACGGGAACGGTGTTGACGGCCTTTGGCATGGCGGTGCGCGGGTCTTCCGACTCGGCTGCGGTGAGGCCGAGAATCTCCGTGCCGCCGAAGGCGAACATCACCAAGGCGAACGAAGCGATGAAACCGCCGATGCCGTTGGGGAACCAGCCGCCGTGGGACCACAGGTTGGTGACGCTGCCGGAATTAGCACCGAAGCCGAAGATCAGGATTGCCGCGCCGCCAAGGATCATCGCGACGATGGCGACTACTTTGACCAGGGTGAACCAGAATTCCAGTTCACCGTAAACCCGTACGCTGACCAGGTTTGCGGCGGCGATCACCAGGATCGTCAGCACTACCCAGATCCACCGTGGCACGTCGGGGAACCAGAATCCCATATACACAGCCAAAGCTGTCACATCGGCGACGCAGACGATCACCATCTCGAACGCATAGGTCCAGCCGGTCAGGAAGCCTGCCAGCGGACCCAGGTGTTTCCGTGCGTATTCGCCGAACGAGCCGGGCGCGGGATCGTTGACGGCCATCTCGCCCAACGCCCTCAGGACGAAGAAAATCGCCGCTCCGCCAATGAGATACGCGAGCAGGACCGACGGCCCGGCCTTGGCGATCGTGTCCGAGGAGCCGTAGAACAATCCGGTGCCGATCGCCGAGCCCAAGGCGATGAACCGGATGTGCCTGCCGTTCAACCGGCGGCTCAAACCATCCCCGGACTTCGTCGTCATCGACGGAACCTCCCGAAATCGGCGGCCCGCGGCGCATCGGCGCGCGAGCGGGTCGGCACAGTAGAACTGATCCGGCCGGGGCCGCCCAACCAACGACGACGGGAAAGCGTCTGCGATTTCAGACGGTCCACAAAGGACGTCAGCCTTCCACCAATTCCCACGGCGCACCGGGTTCGGCGCGGTCGAACACCTGGCCCGGCGCGGCGAGCAAGGTCGACACGACGTCCGGGTACAGCTGCACGACGTGTTCCAGTTCCAGGCCTTCCACCTCGAAGTCTTCCGCCTCGGGAACCTCGAAGCCGACGAACAGCCACGTTCCGTCCTGCTCCCGGACGACCTGGCGGACCGCGCGCGCCGGAGCGGTGGCGGTCGTTCCGATTTCGGTCAAGCCGGTGCTCAGCTGGACTTCTTCCAGCGGCGAACCGGGATGCGTCCAGGCGGCGATCCGGGCGTCGCGGTGGGCCAGGTCCTCGTCGACGTCATCGGAATCCGACACCGAGCTGAGCAGCCAGGTGAGCCGCTCCGCGTCCCAGTCCGCGGCCATCCCCGCGGGCACGTCGGCCAGCGCGACCAGATGCGGCAGCAGGGCCACCGCCTCGCGCAGGACCATCGCGCCGAACAGCTGGCGGTTGACCTCCATGTCCTCTTCGAACTCGGCGCCGTCGCTGATGAACCAGTCCCCGTCGTCGTCGAGGACGACGAAGGCCAGTTTCTCCGGGTGCTCCACCAGCTCGTGCGCGATGATCACCGGGGATTCCGGGTCCTGTCGCAGCGGCCATTCCTCGGACATGTTCACTCCCCGTCGTCGATTACCTGCAACCACTCGGCATCCGGAGCCTCGCGGAAGAACACTTCGCCCGGCTCCGCGTCCAGCAGCTCGACCACCTCCGGATACAGCTGCGCCACGTGCCCGAGCTCCAGCGTGTCAACCTCGACCTCGGTCTGCTCGTCCGGGTCCGGCACCTCGAAGCCGACGAACATCCACCTGCCGTCGTCTTCCCGACTGACGTAACGCACGCTGCGCGCCGGAGCGTCCGCCGCGGTGCTGATCTCCATCAGCCCGAGGCTGAGGTTCGCCTCGTCCATCGGCGATCCGGGATGCGGCCAGTCGGCGACGCGGGCGGCCCGGCGCTCGGAAGCCTCTTCGTCATCGAGCGGATCGGTCGGCGAAAGCAGCTCCCAGGTCGCGGTTTCCGCGTCCCAGTTCGCGCCCATCCCGGCTGGCAGCCCCGCCAGCGCCGTCAACTGCGGCACCATCTCGACGGTGTCGTGCAGGCACACCGTGGCGTACAGCTCGTGGTTGCGTTCCGAGTCGCCGCCGAGCTTGGAGCCGTCGCTGACCAGCCAGTCGTCCTCTTCGTCCAGAAGCACGTATTCGAGCCGCTCTGGATGCTCGATCAAGCTCTGCGCGAAGATCACCGCTGAATGCGGATCCTGCCGCATGAGCCATTCCTCGGACATGCCCGCTCCCCACCTCGCGTCTGACTGCGGGCCCATCCCACCAGACCCGTCCGCTCAGGTGCACAGCGCGTCTCCGGCAGGAAATTCCACATCCGTTGGATTACGCTCGACGGCATGGTGCTGCCAGAACGTCTCGCCCGGTTCAACCGCGTGGTCACCAACCGGGTGACGAAACCCTTCGCCGACAAGCTGCCCGGATTCGGGGTGGTCGTGCACCGCGGACGGAAGTCCGGCCGCGAGTTCCGCACCCCGCTGAACATCTTCCGCACCGACGACGGATTCGTCGTCGCGCTCACCTACGGGCCGGACGCCGACTGGGTCCGCAACGTCCGCGCCGCGGGCGAGGCGGAGGTGCTCACACGCGGCCGTAAATACCGCGTGCGTGATCCGCAACTCGTGCATGATGAATCGCGCCTGCCGATGCCGCCCGGGGTGCGGCAGTTCCTTGGACTGGTCGGCGTCACGGATTTCCTTGTGCTTAAACGAGAATAAGGGGCCAGATGCTCACGGGGAAGCTAGTGCGGCTGCGGGCGATCGAGCCGTCGGACGCCGAATCGTTTTACCGGTGGATCCACGACCCGGAGGTGGGCCGGTACATGACCGGCGACCATCCGCGGTCGCTCGCGCAGTTGCGCAAGTGGGGCGACGAACGCCCGGTGAACAAGTACGAGAATGTCGCGCTCGGCATCGAATCCCTCGAAACGGGCAAGCTGATCGGTGCCGTCGACCTGCGGGACGCCCGCCCAGAGATCGGCCGCGCCGAGCTGGACATCTACATCGGCGAGACCGACCACTGGGACGGCGGATACGGCACCGAGGCGCTGAAACTCATGTGCCGCTACGGGTTCAACGTGATGCGGCTGCACCTGATCGCGCTCTGGGTGGTCGCCGAGAACGAGCGCGCGCGGCACGTCTACCGCAAGGTCGGGTTCGTGGAGGACGGCAGGCACCGCGAATGCCATCGCGGGCCCGACGGCCAGTACCACGACATGTACCTGATGAGCCTGCTCGAGCCGGAGCTGAACGACTGAGCTAGCCCCGGACCTTCCGCTTGCCGTACAGGCCGGCGGCGAGGCTTACGCCGATCGCGGCCAGCACGACCTGCGTGATGATCTCGAGCCAGTCGATGCCCTTGGTGTCGGCGTAGCCGAGCCCGCGGGCGATCGCGGTGCCGACGAACGCGGCGACGATGCCCACGATGATCGTCAGCCAGATCGGGATCGCTTGCTTTCCAGGTGCGACCAGCTTGCCGAGCAGGCCGAGGATCAGGCCGATCACGACCGCGCTGATGATGCCGGAAACCGCCATGGCGAAAACTCCTTCTGCGATAGGACCGGGCTCGGCCGGTATAGCCCGGAACCCGGGAGGCCAAACCCGGCTTACCGCCCGCATGGGGTCACCGCCACCGGAAGCACGAAAAATGCCCCGGTCCGGGTGCGGAGCGGGGCATTTTTCCAGCCAGTGCGATCAGAACGCGGCTTCGTCGATCTCCATGAGGGCGTTGTCCGCGGCCTCCACGATGGCGCGGCGCGAGGTCAGCTCCGGCAGCACGCTCTTCGCGAAGAACGACGCCACCGCCAGCTTGCCCTCGTAGAACGGCTTGTCCTTGGCCGACGCGCCGTTGTCGAGCTTGGCCAGCGCGACCTCGGCTCCCTGCAGCAGCTTCCAGCCGACCAGCAGGTCGCCGACCGACATCAGCAGCCGCACGGTGTGCTGGCCGACCTTGTTGATGTTCTGCGGGTCTTCCTGCGACGAGGTCAGGTAGCCGATCAGCGAGCCCAGCATGCCCTGGGTGTCCTCGAGCGCCTGCTTGAGCAGCGCACGCTCGTTCTTGAGCCGGCCGTTGCCCGCCTCCGACTCGATGAACTTGGTGATCTCGCCCGCCACGTACGCGAGCGCCTGGCCCTTGTCGCGGACGATCTTCCGGAAGAAGAAGTCCAGCGACTGGATGGCCGTGGTGCCCTCGTACAGCGAGTCGATCTTCGCGTCGCGGATATACTGCTCGATCGGGTAGTCCTGCAGGAAGCCGGAACCGCCGAGCGTCTGCAGCGACTGCACGAGCTGCTCGGTGGCGCGCTCGGAGCCGACGCCCTTGACGATCGGCAGCAGCAGGTCGTTGACGCTGTGCGCCAGCTTCAGGCCCGCTTCGTCGCCTTCGCCGGTCCACAGCTGGTCCTGGAACGAAGCGGTGTACAGGTAGATCGCGCGCAGGCCCTCGGCGTACGCCTTCTGCAGCATCAGCGAACGACGCACGTCGGGGTGGTGCGTGATCGTGACGCGCGGCGCGGCCTTGTTCAGCATGTTCGGCAGGTCAGCGCCCTGCACGCGCTCCTTGGCGTACTCCAGCGCGTTCAGGTAGCCCGTGGACAGCGTGGCGATCGCCTTGGTGCCGACCATCATCCGGGCGTACTCGATGACCTGGAACATCTGCGCGATGCCGTCGTGCACCTCGCCGAGCAGCCAGCCCTTGGCCGGGGTGCCGTGCTGGCCGAACGTCAGCTCGCACGTGGTGGACACCTTGATGCCCATCTTGTGCTCGATGTTGGTGACGTAGGCGCCGTTGCGCTCGCCCAGCTCGCCGGTCTTCGAGTCGAAGTGGAACTTCGGGACCAGGAACAGCGAGAGGCCCTTGGTGCCCGGCTTGGTCTCGATGCCGGGACCCTCGGGACGGGCCAGCACCAGGTGCATGATGTTCTCGACCATGTCGTTCTCGGCCGAGGTGATGAACCGCTTCACGCCGTCGATGTGCCAGGAGCCGTCCTCCTGCTTGACCGCCTTGGTGCGGCCCGCGCCCACGTCCGAACCGGCGTCCGGCTCGGTGAGCACCATGGTCGCTCCCCAGCCGCGGTCGATCATCAGCTGAGCCCAGTGCTTCTGCTCTTCGGTGCCGTTCTTGTCCACGATCATGGCGAAGTTCGGGCCCGCCAGGTACATGAACAGCGGGGCGTTCGCGCCGAGGATCAGCTCGGCCGCGGCCCACTGCACCGTCGGGGGGAGGCCGAAGCCGCCCAGGTCGTTGGTGAGACCGAGACGCCACCATTCGCCGTCCATGAGCGCCTTGTAGCTCTTCTTGAACGACTCGGGGATCGTCACGCTGAACGTCTTGGGGTCATACACCGGCGGGTTGCGGTCCGCGTCGGCGTAGGACTCGGCGAGCGGGCCGGTGGCGAGCTTGTTCAGCTCCGACAAGACGCCGCGGGCGGTCTCCTCGTCCGACTCGGCGAGCACGCCCTTGCCGAGCCGTTCCTGCACGCCGAGTACCTCGAAGAGGTTGAACTCCAGGTCTCGGACGTTGCTCTTGTAGTGGCCCATGTCGTCACTCCGTGTCGTGTTCGGCTTTCCGGCCGGGCACTGGCTCCCTTACTCGCCGGTAACATCAGGATATTACCTACCAGTAACCAGAGCAAGCGAATCCGCCCTTCCAGGGGCGGCAATTCGCTCGGAACAACGGATCGACCAGCGGCCGGCCTCACCGCGTGCTGCGCGCCACGGCCTGTTGCACCGCCGGGGGACCGGCGCTGTCGTCGAGCTGCGGGACCAGGATGCCGCTGCGGAACGCGATGGTCACCGCGTGTGTCCGGTCGCGCGCGGAGAGCTTGCGGAGAATGCTCTTCACGTGGGTCCGCACGGTTTCCACGGACAGGAAGAGCAGCTTCGCGATCCCGGAGTTCTCCAGCCCTTCGGCGACGAGCTGCAGGACCTGGTACTCGCGCCGGGAAAGCGGCATGGCGCCCTTGGGCTGCACGAGCTGACCGTCGACCGGAGCGGCTCTTGGCGACGGCTCGCGTTTGGGCCGTGCGGTGAGCGCGGACAGCGCCGGGTCGATGTAGCGCCGGTCGTGGTGCGCGCGCCGGACCGCCTCGGCGAGCCGCCGGGAATCGACCGCGCGCGGCACGATGGCGTGCGCGCCCGCGCCGATGGCCGCGGCGAGGTACTGCTGGGTGCGATTGGTGTCGCGCACGAGGGTGACCAGCACGAGTGCCGGGTCGCCCGCGTTAAGCAGCTTCGCGAGATGGCAGTTGGGGTCGAGCGCGGAGTCGAGGATCACGACGTCCGGGCGGACCTGCTCGCACAACTGCATCGCCGCGTGATGGCTCGCCGCCTGACCGGACCAGTGCAGGCCCAGCGTGCGGTGCACCATCGCCGCGATGCCCTCGCGGAAAATCGGGATGGGGTCGACGACCGCGACTCCCAGGCTTCGACCGCCGGCTGGCTGACCAGCCGACATGGGCGTTCGGTGGGGCTCGATGCCACGCATCTCGGGCCTCCGTCCTCGAGGTCGCTCCCGGTGACCGGCACGCCCCCTCGGCGTGCCCGCCGGTCCCCCCTGCCGGAACCGGCCGGGAACGACACCTTGTCCCTGGTTCGACTCCGCCGAGAGCAGCTTGTGACGCGGTTTCCCCCTCTTGGCCGTAACGGCCGGTCGCAGCAAACTCTCAGTAGAAAATCGGCCCTGGGGTGCGGGTGAACGGCGCAGCGAGGGTCCGCCCACCTGGGTTAGCTCTACTGAGGGTTTAACTGCTCGGGTGAATCTCCGATGACCGCCCGTGCCCGCAGCCGGCCGAACTCGCCAGCGAGGGTTTTCGGGGTCCAGTGCGCGTTCAAACCGCTTGGATTGGGCAGGAGCCAGACCTCCGTTGTCCCAATTGTCCGGTCCTGTGGCCCGACGGCGGCACGGCGATCGCCGAACGCGACGCGGTAGGCGGTGATTCCGACCACTGCCAGCCAGCGCGGACGGTACTTCTCGACCTTCTTGGTCAGGATCTCGCCGCCTTCGCGGAGTTCGTCGTCGGACAGCTCGTCGGCGCGGGCGGTGGTCCGGGCTACGACGTTGGTGATGCCCAGGCCCAGGTCGAGGAGCTGGTCTTGTTCGCTCGGGTCCAGCTGGCGCGGGGTGAACCCGCTGGCGTGGAGGGCGGGCCAGAAGCGGTTGCCGGGGCGGGCGAAGTGCAGGCCGAGCGCGCCGGAGTAGAGGCCGGGGTTGATGCCGCAGAACAGCACGTTCAGGTTGGGGGCCAGTACGTCCGGGATGGTGGCCCCGTGCGCGGCGGCTTGTTCGGCCTTGGTGGGTTTCGCGGGCATGGGTCCAGTTTCCGGCACGCTGGGAGGCATGAGCGTGACGCCCGACGGCTGCCCGGTCGACCTGTACCTGGAGCTGCCCGCCGCTGGCGAGCCGGAGGTGATTCACGGGGCCGATCCCGGCGGGCGCCGCGGTGCTCGAACTCGGCTGCGGGTCCGGGCGCGTGACGCATCCGCTGCTCGCGCTGGGACATCCGGTGGTGGCGGTCGATGAATCGGCGGAGATGCTCGCGCACGTCCGGGGCGCGGAGACCGTGTGCGCGCGGATCGACGAGCTGCGGCTGGACCGGCGGTTCCCGGTCGTCGTGCTGGGCAGCCAGTTGGTCAACGGGCCGGACCGGCAGTCGCTGCTGGCGGCGGCGCGGCGACACCTGGCTCCTGGCGGACAGCTGCTGGTCGAATGGCATCCGCCCGCCTGGTTCGACCAGGTCTCCGATGGTTCCGGCGGCCAGCTCGGCGACGTGCGCATCGCCCTTGAAGACGTTCGCCGCGACGGAGACCAGCTCTCCGCCACCGTTCGCTACTCCCTCGGCGACCGGACCTGGAAACAGCCCTTCACCTGCGAAAACTTCTCCCTCGAACCCGCGCTCGACCAGGCCGGGCTGAGGTTCGATCGCTGGGTTGCCGATGAGCGGGACTGGTTCTCCGCACGATCTCCCGACGCGGGGTAGCCAACGCGGCGCCCTGATCGGTAGCCTGTGTGATCTCTCGCACAACGGCGTCGATGAGGAGAGCACATGCAACTGTGGCTAGTGCTCGGCTTGGTAGCACTGATCATCGCCATAGCTTCGCTGATCGTGATCCTGGAAGACCGCCGCGCGGCACGCCAAGCCGCGATCGCGAGACGAGCCCGGTTAGCGCGTCTTGGCGAGGTCGATCCGCTCGCTCCGGGCAGGCTCCACGCGGAGGGTTGAAGAGATCGGACCGAGAGCGAGCAGCAGCGCTCCGGCCAGCCAGCCGAGCCCGGCCCCGAAGGTGTTGGTCATGAGGTCGTCGACGTCGAAGATCCGGTAGGCGAACGGCGCGGTCCCGAAGTTCGCGGTGAGCTGGGTGATCTCGACGGCCAGTGAGGCCGCGAAGCCGATCGCCACCGCGCCCACCAGGCCGCGGCGCCACAGCACCCGGGCGAAGAAACCGAGCGGTACGAACAAGAGCACGTTCATCGCGGCCTGCTGGAAGGTCTGCGTGGTGAACCAGTCCGCCGCCGAAAGGCCGTGTTTCACCAGCTCGGTGTGGATGTCCGCGATCCACTGGAACGGCTCCAGCTGCACGGTCTGCTCCAGCCGGCGGCTGTTCGGGCCGGGCAGCGGCAGGAAGACGACCGCCAGCGCCATGCACGCGTAGAACACGACCGCCGCCGTGGTCACCAGGCCGCGCAGCCGCAGGCGACCGTGGCGCGCGAACTGGAGTACGAGCTGCGGGATCAGGATCGTCGCCCATACGGCGAGGAACCCGATGAACCCGTACTGCAGGGCGGTGACCTGTGCGTTCGTCATACCGAGAACGGTATTGAGCTTGCGGGGCGGGCACTTCGGTCGAAGAGCCCGAGGCACTGGGCCGGGGATCGGCCAGATGGCCGAGTGCTCGCCGACCGATCGGTCAGCGCTCCCGCGAGGGCGGTTCGTCGTCTCGTTCCGCCCGCTCAGAGCGCCAGGCCGCGAAGACGGTGCCAGCGATCAGCAAGAGCACCACCGCGAGCGTGAGCACGACGAGCTTCAGTTCCATTTGTCCCCCTCGGCACCTAACGCGCAGATCGGTGCGGCGCGGCCGAACGTTACCGAAACTTTCACCCTCCACCGACCGTTCTGCCCTGTTCAGGACCGTCCGATTTGGGCAGACTGCTTCGCCGGGCGTCCGCATCAGGGGTCAAGCGGGCGCGAACACCGGAGGAAACATGAAGCTCTTCACCCGGCTCGCGGCCACCGCCGCGGCCGCACTGGCCGCCGTGGCCGTCACGAGCGCGCCCGCCGAGGCCGCACAGACCACCGATGTCCGGATCATCGCGCTCAACGACCTGCACGGGAACCTCGAGCCGCCGTCGGGGTCGAGCGGCCGGATCACGCTCCCGGACGGGTCCAAGGTGGACGCGGGCGGCGCGGCCTACCTCGCGACGCACGTGAAGCAGCTCGAGTCGCAGGTGCGCAACTCGATGGTGCTGTCCTCGGGCGACAACATCGGCGCGTCGCCGGTGATCTCGGCGCTGTTCCACGACGAACCGACCATGGACTTCCTCAACGAACTCGGCGTGAAGGCGTCCGTGGTGGGCAACCACGAGTTCGACGAGGGCTACCAGGAACTGCTGCGCATGCAGTTCGGCGGCTGCAACAAGACCGACGGCTGCCAGTTCCGCAAGAGCTACGACGGTGCGCGCTTCCCGCTGCTCGGGTCCAATGTGTACTTCGACAACGGACTGCCCGCGCTGCTGCCGTTCAGCATCCAGTACTCCGGCGGCGTCCCGGTCGGCATCATCGGCGCGACGCTCAAGGACCTCCCGTCGGTCGTGACGCCGGAAGCCATCAAGGGCCTCAAGTTCGGCGACGAGGTCGAGGCGATCAACCGCACGGCGAACATCCTCGACCGGCTCGGCGTCAAGGCCCAGGTCGTGCTGCTGCACCAGGGCGACGAGGCACTGCCCGGAGCCGGTCCGAACGACTGCAAGGTCCAGCCGAACGGCGACGCGGCGACCATCGCGAAGAACGTGACGCCGAAGGTCGACGCGATCTTCACCGCGCACAGCCACCAGCAGTACAACTGCGTGATCAACGACCCGGCGGGCCAGCCCCGGCCGGTGATCCAGGGCGCGTCGTTCGGACGGCTGCTGTCGGTCGTCGACCTGAAGATCGACCGCCGCACGCGCGACGTCGTCCGGTCGCAGACCAAGGCGCACAACGAGATCGTCACCCGCGACGTCACGCCGGACCCGGCCGTGACGAAGCTCGTCGACGAGGCCAGGACGAAGGCCGCGCCGATCGCGAACAAGCAGGTCGGCACCATCACCGCGGACCTGCCCGCAGCGGGCGGGCCGTCCGGCGAATCGCCGCTCGGCGACGTGATCGCCGACGCTCAGCTCGAAGGGACCAAGTCCAACAACGCGGTGATCGCGATGACGAACCCGGGCGGGATCCGCGCCGACCTGACGTACAAATCGTCCTCGGCCGGTGAAGGCGACGGCGTCGTCACCTACGGCGAGGCGTTCACCGTGCAGCCGTTCTCGAACATCATGCAGACGATCACGCTCACCGGCGCCAACCTGAAGAACGTGCTGGAACAGCAGTGGGGCCAGCCCGGCGGCACCAAGATCCTGCAGATCTCGAAGTCGCTGCACTACACGTACTCGGCGGCCGCCCCGGTCGGCTCGCGGGTCTCGAACATCACGGTCAACGGCACGGCGGTCGACCCGGCGGCCAAGTACCGGGTGTCGGTGAACAACTTCCTCGCTGCCGGCGGCGACGGGTTCGCCGAGTTCACCAAGGGCACCGACCTGGCAGGCGGGCCGGTGGACCTGGATGCGTTCATCGCCTACCTCGGCGCGCACCCGGGCATCGCTCCGCCGCCCGCGGACCGGATCACGGTGGCTCCGTAGGCAAGGTCCGTGAAGGACTCCTTGAGGGAATCAGATTCCCTCAAGGAGTCCTTCACGGCTTTTCGGCTCTCGTTTCTCCAAGACCGGGGTGAACCGGCGGGGGAGAATGGTCCGCATGACGATGACCTGGGACGACGTGACCGCGTGGGCGCGGGAGGAGCTGGCCGAGACCGAGGTGTCGACCTGGTACCGCACGCCCGCGTTGAAGGTGGCGGGCAAGGGTTACGCGCGGTTGCGTACCGAGGCCGAGGGCGGGCTGGTGCTGTTCGTCGGGCTCGACGAGAAGGCAGCGCTGCTCGCCTCAGACGATCCGGCCTTCTTCACCACGCCGCACTACGACGGCCACGGCTCGATCCTCGTACACCTCGACCGCGTCGATCCGCAGCAGCTGCGGGAACTGCTGACCGAGTCGTGGCGGTCGAAAGCCCCGGCGCGGCTCAGCAAATGACGATCGGCTGCGGGGAGTACGTCGTGCTGCGGCTTTCCTCGCGGACCTCACCGCCGCTGGCCAGGTCGTAGAACACGCGGGTGTCGCTGACGGTGAAGCCGGACGCGCCCGGAGAGGCGTGGCACTGGCCGTCCGGCCCTGGCCCGAGCTGGACCGTCGGCGGCACCTGGTTCGACGGCGCGCCGCTGCGGCCTTCGACGCGGAAGTGCTTGGTACCCCAGATCTTCACCGTCACGGAATCACCGCTGGCGCTCGCCTGGATCGCGAATCCGGTCGGATCGTTGTTGGCCAGCTTGAGGTCCACGGCGTTGCCGGAGCTGTCCACCGCCACCGCGTCGCGGCCCGCCGGGTAGCGGTTGATGAAGTGGTCGTGTGCGGCGTGGCCGCCGTCGCCGAGGCCGGCCAGGTAAGCCGCGTTGTACAAAGTGGACGAAAGCTGCGAGAGCCCGCCTCCGGACACTGCCGGGCCGGTGCCGTCCTCGTCGACCGGCGCGGACGCGTAACCGCCGCCGCGATAGTCGTTGAGGCTAAAGGATTCCCCTGGTTTCACCAGGACACCGTTGATGCGTCCGGCGAGCGTGGCGACGTTCGCCGCGGCCGGGCCGCTGAGCCCGCCGGTCGTGTACTCGCCGATGACCTCCTTGACGCCCAGCGCGTTCGCGCCGTCGGTGGTCAGCGTCGGGTGCTTCTGGTCGTAGGCGACCGGCAGGTCGCGGCCGGTCGGCTTGGCGAGCACCTCGGTGAGGGACTTGAAAGTGTTGGCCCAGTTGATCTTTCGCCCGTCCTCGGACGGCGTGACGGCCGGTGCGCCGGAGTCGAGGCTGATCTGCGCGTCCTTGCTGTTCGTCTCGGTGGACGCGAGGTCCGGCTGGACGGCCGCGCGCAGCTTCTCCTGATCGATCCGCAGTTCGAGACCGCCGCCGCCGTTCGGCTGGAACTGGAACGACGACGCGATCGCCGACGGCTGCAGCGTGCTGTCCTTGCCCTGTCCGTGCAGCACGACCGGCGAGGCGACCGCAGGCGCGACGACGGTGTCCAGCAGCCGGTGCACGTCGGCGGAAGTGGTTTTGGGCGGCGTCACGGCCATTTTCAGCGTGACCCCGCGCGGTGAAAGCCAGTCCGCCACCACGGTTTGCACCGCGGCCGGGACGTCGGTCAGCTCCTGGCCCTGCCGCGGCTCGACCGCATACGCGGTGACGCCGTCCGACTCCTTCGGCGTGAATCCGATGCTGCCCTCGACCAGCGGATGGTTGAGCTGTTTCCCGGCGAGCTGCTGCACCGCGTCAGTCACCTCGAGCTGATCGCTGCGCGTCACGACGCCCACCTCGCGGGTGGTGAAGAACGACAGCAGCCGGGTGAGCGGGCTCCACGGCTGGTGTCCGGCCTGGGCGAGCGTGCCGGGCCAGTCGAGGCCGAGCCCGGAATCCGCGGGAACGAGCGTGCCGGTGACGTCGCCGGCGTGGATCGCCACCGGACGGGTCAGCCGGGGCTGGAGTTCGCTGTGCAGCTTGGCTTCGGCCTCGGCGTAGGACAGGTCGCCGACGTCGATCCCGGCCACCTGCACGCCGCGCGGCACGTCGCCGGCGCTGGTCATCAGGTCGACCGTGTACAGCAGCACGAACAGTCCGAGCAGGCAGCCGACGATCATGAACGTGCGGCCGACGCGTTTGCGGAACCGGCGGAAGCGCGTGTTCGGCGGCGGGGGCGCGTCGGCCACCGCGAAGATCTCGGTGGCCAGGTCCGGTTCGCCGACCAGGGCGGGGTCGTTCAGCAGCTCGTCGCTCAGCAGGTCGTCGGCGAAAGCCGACGAACGGTCTTCTTCACGCAACGCCTGCCTCCCCTGGTACGGGAGCTACAGGTAGAGCCCCGTGCCGTGTTCGGTCCGCTCCGTGGCCACCGCGTGGATGTCGCGTTCGCGCATCACCAGGTGGCCTTCGCCCTGGATCTCGACCTCGAGCTGGTCTTCGGGATTGAAGAGCACCCGGTCGCCATGCTTGACGTTCCGCACGCTGTTGCCGACACCCAGTACATCACCCCACACCAGCCTGCGCGCGACTTGCGCGGTGGCGGGAATCACGATGCCGCCGCTGCTGCGACGCTCGCCTTCCTCCTGCGACAACCGCACGAGCACGCGGTCGTGCAGCATCTGGATCTCGAGCTTGGGCGTGTCCGGCACGCCAGCCATGCTACTGACCGGTTGCCGGAGCCTTGGGCTCGCCCGCCATCATCAGGCTCAGCCCCTTCCCTCCTCCGCTCTCGAAACGCACCGGGACGCCCCAGTCCTGCCGGGTGATCCGGCACGCCGGGTGCTCGCCGCCGTCATCGCAGCTCGCGGCCTGCGCCACTACCTGCAAGACACCTTCGGTCGCGCCTTCGGCGAACTTGATACGCCGCACGAGGTCAGTTCCGACCCCGGCTCCGTCGGCGAGCAGTTCCGGCGGCGACGCGGTGATCTCCAGCCGCGTCGAGGGCCCGTAGCGCTCGTCGAGCTTCTCGCCGGGCGGCGGGGTGAAGACAACGGAAAATTCGACTTCGCCGGGCGCGAGCACGGTCGGCGGACGCTGTACGGCCTGACGCTTGCCTGCGACGGCGGTCGCCTGGCCATTGCCCCCGAGCGGGGTAACCCGGTTGCCCGCCGATTCCACGACGTACAGCTCGCCGTCGTGGCGCACCAGGCCTTGGGGTTCGGCGAACCCAGTCGCAAGTGTCGTGACGTCGCGGGTGAACGGGTCGTAGCGGCGGATCGCGCCGTTGTAGGTGTCGGCGATCGCGACCCGGCCGTCGGACAGCACGGCGAGGCCGAGCGGATGCTGCAGCAGCGCCTGGTCGGACGGGCCGTCGGCGTGGCCGAAGGTGAACAGGTCCGTGCCGACCGCGGTGTGCACGGTGAACGACTCGTCCGCCGGTTCGATCCAGCGCAGGGCCGAGGTTTCCGCGTCGACGAACCAGAGTTTCTGCCCGTCCACGGCGAATCCGGACGGCTGGGCGAAGAACGCCTCGTGCACGTCGCCGTCGCGCAGGCCCTCGACGGTGGTGCCGGCGAACCGGCGGATGGTGCCCGAGGACGGGTCGAACACGCTCAGCGTGTGGTTTCCGGCCATCGCGACGACCACGCCGCCCGCGGGGGCCCACCACGCGACGTCCCACGGGCTGGTGAGGTCGGTGTCCAGCGCCTTGCCGGTGTCGGTGCCGTCGCGCCACTGTTTCCCGGTTCCGGCAACGGTTTTCACTTCGCCGGTGTTGAGGTCCAAGCCGCGCAGGCGATGCCCGGCGGTGTCGGCGACGATCGCGTGATACCCGGCGCGCTCGGCGACTTCGTTGGGCAGCAAGGCGATTCCGGACGGTTCGGCGAACTGGGCCAGGTCGAACGGCCCGTCCTGCGTTCCGCGAACCCCGCTGCCGAAGCGCCGGATGACGGTTTCGCCGTCGGAAGCGAACTCGACGATCGAGTGATGTCCGGTGTCCGCCACCAGAATCCGGCCACCCGCAGTGACGACCGCCTTACTGGGGAAACGCAGTTCGGTGCGCTGTTCCTCGACCGGCACGTACGGGCTGCCGCCGCGCCGGAGCGTGCCCTTGGCGTCATGCTTCGCGACGAGGTCGGCGATCACGCGGCGTAACGCCTCGCCGTGGCCCTCACCGGCCGCGACATGCACGACGTAACCCTCGGGGTCCACGACGACCAGCGTCGGCCAGGCCCGCACGGCGTACTGCGACCACAGCTCCATCTTCGGGTCGTTGACCACCGGATGGTGCACCTCGTACCGGCGCACCGCGGCCTCGATCGACGTGCGCTCGCCCTCGCGGCTGAACTTCGGCGAGTGCACCCCCACCGTGACCAGGACATCGGCGAATTCCTGTTCCAGCGGACGGAGTTCGTCGAGAACGTGCAGGCAGTTGACGCAGCCGCTGGTCCAGAAGTCCAGCAGCACCACGCGTCCGCGCAGTTGCGCCAGAGTGAGCCGGCGACCGCCGGTGTTGAGCCAGACGTCGCCGGTCAGCTCGGGCGCGCGTACGCGGGCTTGCCGGGCTTGCGGTGAGGAAGTCACGGGAGGAGTGAACTACATCCGGTCACGCGGTGTTCCGTCAACCACGGCCGGAGAGAAGAACCTCACCCCGGCGAGGGAGCCCATTCCGGCGAAAAAGGGCGCGCGGACGCGGCGGGGCGCTACGTACGCTTCGGGCATGGCACAAGTTCAGCCGGCCGAAGCCTTCACCGTGGAGGAGGCCCGCATCCTGCAGCAGAAACTCGGCGAGCCCTTGCGGCCTGGCCTCACCCCCGCCGAACTGAGCGACGTCGAGGACCAGTTCGGGTTCACGTTTTCCGACGACCACCGGATTTTCCTCACCGCCGGGGTCCCGGTCGGCGACCGCTGGCCGGATTGGCGCCACGGCGACCCGGACCAGCTGCGCAAACGCCTCGACTGGCCGGTCGACGGCGTCCTGTATGACGTGGAGAACAACGACCTGTGGCTTCCCGAATGGGGCACCCGGCCGCGGTCGATGTGCAACGCGCTCGCGGTCGCCCGGCGGCACCTGGCGACGGTGCCGCAGCTGGTGCCGGTGTGCGGGCACCGGTATCTGCCCGGGACGCCTGGGGAGTCCGGGTATCCGGTTTTGTCGGTGTATCAGACCGATGTGGTCTATTACGGCTGGGACCTGCGCAGTTACCTGCGGCACGAGTTCGGCGGGGAGCCGCTGGGGGAGGAACCGGCGGGCGTCCGGGTCGTGGAGTTCTGGTCGCGGTTCGTGGAATGAGCTGTGTCTTTGGCGCTGTGTTTGATGGCGCCGGCTTCGCCGTCGCGTGCGGGATCGCCTTTAAGTCGGCGGGTCGGGGAGCACCGCACCCGGCCCGGGGGGCCGTGCACGCTGCTCCCCGACCCGCCGACGCGATCCCGCCGTTCGGGTCAAGTCGGCGTCGGACCTGGTTTGACCCAAACCGGCCAAAGACCACCACCCAACCCGACCCGAACGCGGGATCGCGTCGGCGTCTGGCGGGAGCGACGTGCACGGCCCCCCGGGCCGGGTGCGTCGTTCCCGCCAGACGCCGACTTAAAGGCGATCCCGCCGCGACGGCGGAGCCGGCGCCAAAGACACAGCGATCCCGCACGCGACGGCGGAGCCGGCGCCAAAGACACAGATCAGGACTCCCGGCGCAGCATCCGGCTGACGCCCGCCGCGACTGTGGTCGCGAGGATCCAGCCGGACGCGGTGAACCCGGCTGCCACCCAGTTGTCCGCGCCGTGCATGTACCAGCGTGACTTGTTGCCGAAGTCGACGATCGGCACCAGCAGGTCGGCGGTGTAGATGACCGGATTCCACTGCAGCCCGGAGTCTTGCTGGTTGACGAGGCAACGCGGCCCGCTGGTCATGTAGCGGCCGGTGTGGTCGTTGACGCAGTCGTCCTTGCCGAGGCCGAACCAGAGGCTGCCCAGCACCAGCAGCGTGAGCAGCCAGCCGAGCGCACGTACCGGACGGAAGCCGTAGCCGACCATCGACCGCTGCAGCCAGCTCCACAGCCGGACGCCGGGACCGAAGAACTTGAAGCCCTTGGCGAGTGCTTCGTAGCGGAACTGCTGCTTTCGCAGCGCGACCGTCGAGGCGTGCTCTTCGTTTCCAGCTGCGCGCAGGGTCGCGGCTAGCTGGTCGTACGGTCCTGGGCGGTAGCCGCGCATTGCCTTGCGGAGCAGGTCGATCCGGTGGTCCAGCGCGTTGTCGTCGTCGAGCGCGATGCCGTGTTTCAGTGCGTCGTAACGGAAATCCTCGAGTTCGAGTCCGTCGGTGGCTTTCCAGATCTCCTCGTTGTCGGCCAGCGCACCGCAATGCGCCCGGCGCAGCCGCACCGACCCCGTCGGCGGCTCGGCGGGAGACAGCACGAACTCGTCCGCGGTGACGTCACTGGCGTCGAGCGCGATGTCATGCGGCGCAAGCGATCCCAGCTTCGCGCCGTTCATGTCGAGCCGCCTGGCGATCTGCGCCCCGTCGAGGTTCACGCCGCCCTCGGCCAGGAACGGCCGGTCCTTGTCCTCGGTCAGGACGACGTCGCGCCCGATCCGCGCGGTGCGGATGTCGACGGAGAAACTGCTCGATTTCCGTTGCCCTGGCTCGGTGAGCAACGTGCCGAACATGTTCACGCTGCCGCCGATTTCCGCTCCCTGCAGCCGCAGCGTGCCCTGCAGGGTGGCGTCCGTCAGCTGGAAATTCCCGGAGATCTTGGCTCTGCGCGCGGAAAATACGTCTCGTCCCGGGTGGAGGAACATCGAGTTCCAGGCAAGGAAGTTGCCACCGACCGTGACGTCCGCGAGCCGGAGCTGCCCGATCGGCACCCGGAGGTTGGTCGCCTCGATGTCGCCGCCGATCGTGGACCCGTCGAGGTGCAGGGCGCGGTCGTAATACGGGGTCGCCCGTCCGCGGACCATGGTGATTTCCGCGCCCGCGAGCCTTAACGACCCGCCGATGCGCGCGTTGACCATGCGCAGCGTCCCGAAGGCCCGGAGCCCGTCGGACAACTCGAGATTGCCGTCCACCTTCAGCCGATCCGCGATCAACGCCGGTCGCGGATCGAGGTACGGATCCCCGGATTTCCAAGCGTCCACGACGATCGGCCCACGCTGGTCGACTTGAAGGCGAGCCTCGCGCATGACGATGTCACTGTCCACAGTGGCGCTGGGGAGATAGAGGACTCCCTTGGCGGAGAACCGTTTCCGCTCACTGGCCGGTCCGTAGTTGTCGACCTCGCACAGCAGACTGCCGCCGATGTGCAACCCGTTGCCGTTGAACGCGAAGCCGTCCGGGTTGTCGAACGTAGCCCCGGAAAAGTTGACGTTACCGCCGGTGCGCATGCCCGGCAGTCGCACTTCGCCCTTAGCGACCATCCGATACGCCAGCAGGGCACCGGTAATCACCAGCCGGTCGCCCTGAATCGCCTTCCCGTGCGGATGGCTGATCGTGGTCCTGGTGAGCACGACCGACCCGTCGATCACCGCGTCGGTGAGGTTGACGGCGGCGTTGGGCATCCCGCGCTCGCGATCGTCCCCGCGCTGCACGGTCGTGGTCTCAAGCTCGAATTGATCCGGCGCGACCTCGACGACGCTGCGAATCAATCGCACGTCATTCCGGCTGCGCAAATTACGGGCGCGGAGACCGGGAAGCCAGCATTTCCGGAAAACGAGCCCGAGAAGGGTCGCCTCGCGAACGTCCGGCGGATGCTCGAACCGGCAGCGTTCGAATTGAAAGAGAAAATTGAGATCGGCGGCGCGCAGGTCGAGCGTGCCGGTGATGTAAGCGTCCTCGACCTGGACGATCGGCGCGTTCGTGGCCTGCCGTCTCCAGCGGAGGATGCCGCTGGTGCCAGGTTTCAGCAGGTCCGCGGCCTTCACCTCGTACCGCTTGTCGGGAACCCCGGCAAACGGATCAAGCGGCGGCAAGGTCGTATCGGTCGGCACGAGCCCCTTCTCCCCACGATCGTCGGCCTTCAGGGAATCGGATCAACGGCGGATGGGCAAGGGGCTGGGCGGAGTAGTGCTGCGTGACCCTTTGGTTTGGTCACCTTGCGCATGTGGATGACTACTTGATTGATCCACTCGGCTCCCCGGCTAGCGCCGGACGATCTTGCCCGAACGTCCCTCGTGGGCGGTTCGTGCCTGCTAAGGTCACTTTCCGGAGCTGATCAAGAACAGAGGGTAGGCCGCACCCAGGAAGCCGCGGCCCGTGCGGGGAGGCACGAGATGCCAGAAGGAACGAACAGCGGACTGCAGGGCGTCCAGAACCAGATCACCTCGACGGCCTCGACCGCGCCGCCGCCCGGATCCGGGTTGATCCCGGGGGCCAACGCGGCCGCGCCGCCTCCACCACCACCTCCACCGCCGAATTTCGGAGCCCTTGGGTCTGGTCAGGCGAAGGCGGACTTCGCGGCGGCCGCGTCCAACGGCGGCTGGGAATTCAACCCGGAGGCGATGGACAAGGTGATCCAGCAGCTCGAGGACAGCTTGGACAACGAGTACGCGAGGGCCCGGACCATCGCGGTCCAGTTCGCGCAGCTCGGCCAGCCGGGTTCGGACACCGTCACGACGGAATACTCGAAGGCAGCGGACCGCGCGACCACCGCGTACAACGAATTTCTCCGCGGAACGGTCGATTACCTGGATTCTTATGTCCAAACCCTGAAAGATATCCGAACCGCGTATGTGAAACAGGACCATGCCGCGATCGACGCGCTGCGCGGAACCCGAAAGGTCGACTGAATGCGAATTCGTAGCGTCTGCCAACTCGTACTCGCCGGCGCGGGTGCGCTGCTGCTGACGGCTTGCGGAGGAGGCTCGACCGGAGGGCAGCCGACATCAGCGCCGGCCAATTCGCAGCCGTCGGAAGCCATGCTCGCGCCGAAGGTCGCGGTGCCGTTGACCAACACCGCTCAGTACGAGGCCGATCCTTGCTCCGCACTCCCGACGTCCGAGGTGGAAAAGGCAGGTGGCAAGGTCAAAAGCAGCTCTGTCGCTCAATCGATCGTCGGCAAATCCTGTCAGTGGACGTTCGACGGGAGCGGCGGCAACGTCAGCGCTGGCTTCTTCTCGGGCAACAAGCGGGGCCTCAACAGCCTCTACTTGGAGAACCAAGCAGGCAGGCTGACCACTTTCAAGCCACACGCGCCGGTACTGGGTTATCCGTCGGTCGTCTACAGCAAAGGCGACGAGGGAACCGGATCGTGCGCGCTGGCGGTGGGGGTGCGCGACGACCTCACCTACACCGTCAACACCCAGCTGCGGTCGGGAAATCCCGCCGTCGCCGACCCCTGCGGGATGGCGGAGAAGCTGGCTGCCGCCGAGATCACTCGCCTGAAGGCAGGGTGACATGGCGATCACCGGTCATGACATCTACAACCAGATCCACAGCCCGGGCGACACGACCGGCCTGGACGCGATGGGCGGCGGGTGCGGCGACCTCAAATCCATCCACAACGAGGTAGCCACCAAGCTCACCGAAAGCCAGGCTGCGCTCAATTCGTTCTGGAAAGGGCAGGCCGCGGAAACCGGCAAGGCCGGGCTTGCCCCGCTGATCGCTACTTCCCACCTAGCCGCGGAAAAGATGGACTCGATGCAGAAGTCCATCGCGGAGCAGTCAGCAGCGTTCAACTATGTGAAGAACACTGTCGTTCCAGTCGCGGCTAGCAGGCCGGACGATCAGAAGCTCTCGGACTACGTTTCGCTCGGAGCGAGCGACGATGAAATCGCCGCCGCGGAGTTCGACGACAAGACCAAAAAGAATGTCGAGGCTTACAGCCAGTACCAACTGAGCACTGATCCTCGAACCCAGACCATGCCCATGGACTATCCGGCCGCGCACGACCCGGATGTGTCCTCGGGTGGCATCACCCCTGATCAGCCGGTGCCCGGTACCACCGGCGGACGGGTTGGCTCGGGTACTGGACACCACTCGTCCGGCGGCGGTTCCTCGCACAACTACGGCGGCGGGCCGTCGCATAACTACAGCAGTGGGCCCAGCACGTACTCCGCTCCTCCCGGGGCGGCTGGCATGCCGGTGCCTCCGCCACCCGGGCATGGTGGGCCGGTGGCTCCGCCCGTGTCGCCGCCGAATGACAGCACTCGGGCGGCTTGGGCTGATCCCACTCCGCCTTCGCCGCCGCAGACTTGGCAGCCTCCGTCCTCTCTGCCGGGCGGCGGGAACACCGGCAACGGCGGGATGAACGGTGCGTTCGGGCCGGTCGGCGGGCTCGGTGGTTTCGGGCCTACCAGCGGTGGTGTCGGCGGGTTCGGCCCGGGCGGGTCTGGTTCCGGGGGCGCAGGCAGCCCAGGTGGTGCCGGACCCCGGGGCGTCGGTGGTGGTACCGGTGCGGGGGCGCTCGGCGAGGGTGCGGCTCGGCCTGGCATGGGTGGCGGGGCTGGTGCGGCCGGAGCGAAGGGTCAGCCTGGAATGGGCGGCATGGGTGGCGGCGGCAAGGGCGGGAAAGGCCCCGAGGACGAGGAGCACCAGCGCAAGATCCTGCTGGCCGAAGAGGACCCGGATTCGATTTTCGGGGGTTATGACGGCAATCGGCCTACGCCGCCGGTTATTGGGGCTTAGGGGGAGGGAAATCGGTGCTGCGCAAGCCCGTTGAGCTGAGCCTCCAGACTTTCGAGGTACTGCTGGAGCGGCTGAATCTCGGCGACATCCACCCGACGCTGGTCCGCGGCGCGCTGTGGTACTCGCCGGACGAGCGGAGGCAGTTGGCTGCCGACACCGATCGCGAGTTGCACAATGTCGGTCTGATGCAGCGTGGTCGTCTCGATGACGAGTTCGTCGAGACAATGCATCTGCTGCAGCGGCCCGGTATCGAGTACTACTCGTGGGTCAAATCGGAGCGCGGCGAGCGGACCGTGCGCGCGGCGGCGAGCGGCCGGGACGCGGCGACTGTTGTTGCGGTGAACCAGAAGTTGTACCTCGCGCCGTGTTCGGCGGATACGTTGGTTCGGGAGTTCCTCGCGTTGTTGCCGGAGGCTCCTGCCGCTCGCGTGCTCTCGCTCAATTGTTCTGACGCGGACCTGGATTTTGTTAAGAGCGGGCAGAACACTGGGCGGACTAGTCCGAGTATTCGGGACGCCAAGCAGGTCCTGCAGTGGCTTGATAAGCCGCATACGTATTTCGGGCGGCTGTATGTCGCGGTCCGGGACAGTCGCGGGAAGCGGCGGCGCAACGAGAATCCGCCGGGGTGGGCGGACATGGAGGAAGGGCGGATCCTGTTCGGGGTGGACAAGTCCGGGTGGGTGAGTCTGGCTGGGGCTGGGCCGCAGGAGATGGCGAAGAAGTTGCAGCAGTTGGAGAATGAGCTGCGAAAGTGAAAAGGCCGCCCGGAGAATCTCCGGGCGGCCTCAAACAACTCAAGCGTTCGGGTTCAACACCCGGGCCAAGAACGCCTTGGTCCGTTCATGTTTCGGATCACCGATAACCTCGTCCGGAGCACCGGATTCCACCACCACGCCACCGTCCATGAAGAAGACCTTGTCGGCCACCTCGCGGGCGAACTGCATTTCGTGGGTTACCACGACCATTGTCATGCCGTCCTTGGCCAGTTGGCGCATGACGCCTAGGACGTCGCCCACCAACTCCGGGTCCAAAGCGGACGTCGGCTCGTCGAAGAGCATCAGCTTCGGTTGCATGGCCAGCGCTCGCGCGATGGCGACGCGCTGTTGCTGGCCACCGGAAAGCTGGCCGGGGTAGGCACCCGCCTTGTCGGCGAGGCCTACTCGGTCCAGCAGTTCCAGCGCGCGTTCCCGGACCTGCGACTTCGGCTCCCGGCGGACCTGAACCGGGGCCTCCATGACGTTTTCCAGCGCAGTCATGTGCGGGAACAGGTTGAACCGCTGGAACACCATGCCGATGTCCTTGCGCTGAGCCGCGATTTCCTTGTCTCGCAGCTCATGCAGCCTGCCGCCGCGTTCGCGGTAGCCGACCAGCACGCCGTCGACATACAGCCGGCCCGCGTCGATTTTCTCCAGGTGGTTGATGCAGCGCAGCAGAGTGGACTTGCCGGAACCGGACGGGCCGATCAGGCAGAGCACCTCTCGGTCGTGCACCTCCAGGTCGATGCCCTTCAGCACCTCCAGGGAGCCGAAGCTCTTGCACACCTTTTGCGCGGAAACAACGGGAGTCACCTCTGCGTACCTCCGCGACCGAAGCGGTAGCCCAGCATTCGCGCTCCCCACTTGTTCTTCTGCGCGGTCGCCCGCGAAGTGCCTCGGGCGAAATACCGCTCAATATAGAACTGCACGACCGTCAGCACCGACGTCATGAACAGATACCACGTCGCCGCGACGATCAGCAGCGGAACTGTCTTGTAGTTCTGCGAATAAATCGTCTGTGCCGACACGAACAGCTCGAAGTATCCGATCACGACCACCAGCGACGTGGTTTTCAACATCGAGATGGTCTCATTGCCGGTGGGCGGGATGATCACTCGCATCGCCTGCGGCAGGATGATCCGGCGCAAGGTCTTGCCCCGGCTCATGCCCAGCGCGGCCGACGCCTCCAGTTGCCCGCTGTCCACGGACTGGATGCCGCCGCGGACGATTTCCGCCATGTACGCCGCCTCGTTCAGGCCGAGGCCCAGCAACGAGGCGACGAACTGGTTGATCAGCGTGTTCGTGTCCCAGCTGATGAAGGTCGGCCCGAACGGAATGCCGATTCCGATCTTCGAATACGCCAGCGCCAGGAAGTTCCAGATCACCAGCTGAGTGATCAGCGGCGTGCCGCGGAACAGCCAGATGTACACCGACGCCGCGCCCGACATCAGCAGGTTCGGCGACAGCCGCATCACCGCGAGCAGCACGCCGCCGAAAATACCGATGATCATCGAGATCACCGTGAGCAGCAACGTGTTCCGCAGGCCGTTGAGAATCCGGTTGTCGAAGAGGTACTCGCCGACGACCGGCCACTGCAACGCGGAATTCGTGACCACGCTGCGGATCACGATGAACGCGACGAACACGATGATTACGCCGGCGATCCAGCGTCCGTAATGCCGGACCGGGACCGCCTTGATCGGGGTGGTGTCGACCTCCTGCCAGGATTCGGCGGGGCCAGGGGGAGTGGACACGAGTAACTAAGTCCTCAGTTTCGTCAGGAAGCGGACGGGTTGATCTCCGACTTGGTGATGGCACCAGAACCCGACAAGCCCCACTTGTCGAGGATCTTCTTGTAGATTCCGCTGTCGATGAGCTTCTGGACGGCGCCCTGCACCGCCTTGCCGAAGTCGCCGCTGCCCTTAGGCAGCACGATCCCGTACGGCGCGGTGTCGTACGGCGCGCCCGAGGATTCCAGCTGGCCGCCGGTCTGCTTCACCGCGTAGTCGATCACCGGCGAGTCGGCCAGTTCGGCCTGCACGCGCTTTGCGGTCAGCGCCAGGTTCACGTCGGTCTGCGCCTGGAACTGGGTGATGTTGATGGCCTGCTTGCCCGCCTTGGTGCACGCGGTGTTGCGCTTGCCGAGGTCGTCGACCTGCGTGGTGCCCTTCTGCACGGCCACGTTCTTGCCGCACAGGTCGTCCACCGACAGTTTGTCCGGGTTGCCCTTGAGCACCGCGAGCGAGGTGCCCGCGCTGTAGTACGAGATCATGTCGACGGTCTGCATCCGCTCGGCGTTGATCGTGAACGACGAGATGCCCATTTCGTACTTCTTCGCCGAAATACCGGGAATGATGCCGTCGAACGCCGAGTTCTGGAACTCCGTCTGCACGCCCAGCACCTGGCCGACCGCGGTGGCGATGTCGACGTCGAAGCCGGTTGCCTTGCCGTTGTCGACGAATTCGTTCGGCGGGTAGGTCTGGTCCTGCCCGATCACGATCTTGCCGTCCGCTTTGACGTCGGCGGGCACGAGCGCGGCCAGCGCCGCGTCCTTCTGCGCGGTCGGCGCACTCTCGGCGCCGCCGGGTGCCTGGCTGGCACCCGAATCGCCGCCGGAACCGTTGCCACCCGCGCCGCACGCCATCGTCATGCCGACGAGCGCGAAGGCTGGGAGAAGGGCGAGCGCCTTCATTTGTTGTCCTCGGGCCACTTCGTCACTCCTCGTAGTTCTCAAGGGCTGAGAGCTGGCATATTGCCACTCGGAAGCGGGTATGCACAGCACTGCTGCGTCACGGGGAAGTTTCGCACAAGACTTGCCGAAAGACGGGTGTCACGGCCGCCCGGCGCGGTAAGTCGGGATGTCCTCCATGAACAGCAACTCCGGTCCCCGGCTGCCTCCGGCCGGACGACGTGCGCGAACGGCGAAAGGCCGCCGCGCGGCCAGACCCGGCGCGCAGTTCGACGGATACCTCGCCCCGGAGCGGCCGCATGCTGGCGCGTACGACGAGATGTTCGCGCCCGACGGCACGGCCCGCGGCCCTCACCGGGCGCTGTACAGCTCGATCGCGGCCCTCGACGACAGCGATCTCACCAACCGCTCTCAGCCGCTCGACCTCGTGCCCCGCGTCATCCAGGCGACCGAATGGTCCCGCCTCGAACGCGGCGTGACACAGCGTGTCCGGGTGCTGGAGGGATTTCGCGCACGTCACGCTGGTGATGCAGCGGGCGATTGGCATTTCGGCGCGCTACTGCTCGGGGTACCTGCATACCAAGCCGGGGGCCAAGCTCGGCGAGAAGGTGGCGGGCGAAAGCCACGCCGGGGTCGGAGGGGGATCTTCACCGGAGTCAGTAAGTCCACTTTGGATGTTTCGGTGGAACTGACCAGAATCGCTTACTCACGCGGTCTGGCGGCGACGGGAAACCGCCAGCAGCCACAGCAGGTATCCGCCGCCCAGCGCGGCCGCGACCACGCCCACCGGCAGCAGTGAAGCGTCCAGAACCCGCTGGCCCACGAAGTCCGCCGCCAGCACCAGCACCGCGCCCATCGCCGCGGAGGCGACCAGGTTCGGCCCCGGGCGGCGGGTCAGGCGGCGAGCGAGTTGTGGTGCGGCAAGGGCGACGAACGGAATCGGCCCGGCCGCGGCGGTCGCGGAAGCAGCCAGCGCGACGGCCGCCAACAGCACCACCGCACGCACACGCGGCACCGCGACCCCGACCGCCACAGCCGCGTCATCGCCCATTTCCAGCATTCGCAACGCGGGCTGGTGCACGAAGATGAACGGTGAAAGCACCAAAACAGCCAGGCACAGCGGGATGAAGTAGTTCCAGTCGCGGCCCGCGAGGTCGCCGGTCAGCCAGCCGACGGCCTGTGCGGCGGCTTCGAGTTTCGCTTGCACCAGCAGATAACCGTTCACCCCGGCCAGCACGGCGCTCACCGCGATGCCCAGCAGCACCAGTCGTGAGCTGAGCAAACCGTGCGGGGCGCACAGCGCGGTGACCACTAACGCGGTGAGCAGGCCGCCGACGACCGCGCCGACCGACACCAGTCCGGGGCCCGCGCCGAACAGCAGGAGCATCATGATCCCGCCGGTCGCCGAGCCGGTGGTGAAGCCGATGATGTCCGGGCTGCCGAGCGGATTCCGAGTCACCGTCTGGAAAACCGAGCCCGCCAGCGCGAGCGCGATGCCGACGAAGATCGCCACCAACGCGCGCGGCAGGCGGCCGGTGACCACGAGGTACTGCGCCTTCGTGCCGGATCCGGCGAGCGTGCGCAGGACTTCCGCCGGCGTCATCTCGTAATCGCCGGTGCCCACGGCGAGCACCAGAAGCGCCGTCGCCACGAGGGTCAGCAATCCGACGACCACCCACGTTCTCATCGCCGCACCGCCTTCAGCCGCCGCGCCACGATCACGAAGGCGACGCCGCCGATCACGTCCGTCATCACGCCCACTTGGATTTCACCGTTACCGCCGAGCAACCGGCCGAGCACGTCGCAGCCGAGCAGCAGCACCGGCCCCAGCAGCGCGGACAGCGGCAGCACCCACCGCTCGTCCTGGCCGACCAGTGCGCGCACGACGTGCGGGATCATCAGCCCGACGAACGCGATGGGTCCACACGCGGCGGTCGCGGTCGCGGAGAGCAAGCCGACCGCGACCATGCCGACCGCGCGGGTCAGGGTCGGGTTCGCACCGAGACCGCGCGCGCTGTCGTCGCCGAGTGCGATCGCGTTGAGTGGCCGGGCGAGCACTCCCGCGATCACCAACGCGGCCAAGAAGAACGGCAGCAGTCCGGCGAGGCTGTCGAGGTTCCGGTTCACCAGCGAGCCGACGAGCCAGTACCGCATCTGGTCGAGGCTGTGCGTGTTGATCATCTGCATGCCCTGATTGATCCCGACGAACACGGCCTGCACCGCGACGCCCGCGAGCACCAGCCGCAGCGGGCTCACCGAGCCACCGATCACCGTGACCAGGACCGTTCCGGCCAGCGCACCGAAGAAGGCGAACCACACCAGTTGCTCCGGCGAAGAAACCGAGAACACCGCGCCGCCCAGGACAATCGCGACCGCCGCCCCGTGGTTGATGCCGAGCAGACCGGGGTCAGCCACTGGGTTGCGGGTGATCGCCTGCAATAGCGCGCCAGCCAATCCCAGCCCGACGCCGACCGCAAGGCCGAGCAGTGTCCGCGGAAGTCGATCGTCGCGGATCACGACGTCCTGGAAGGTGCCGCTGTAGGAGAACAACGCGTGCCAGACGCTGCCGAGCGGCAATCGGTTGGAGCCGAAGGCGATCGACAGCACCACCACCGCGGCGAGGGCGAGGAGCGCCGCGACCAGGACTGTCGCGCGGACGCCCCAGCGCCGGGATGTGACGCGCTCCCCAAGCAGGACCATGGCGTTCACCCTAAGGCAAGGCTAACCTCAGGCAGTACCTCACCCGATCCTCCGGAGTTCCGATGACCATCTCACCGGCGCGGCTGTCCCGCCGCGGCTTTCTCGCGGGCACCGCCGCCGCGGGCACCCTCGGCCTGCTGAGCGCCTGCGGGTACAAAGACGAGCAGCCGGCCGCAGGTGACGGCGCGAGCTGGTCCTTCACCGACGATCGCGGCCGCAAGCTCAGCGGCGAGCGTCCACAACGGATCGTCGCACAGGTGACCGCCGCGGCCGCGTTGTGGGACTTCGGCGTGAAATCGGTGGGCATCTTCGGCCCGTCGAAGCTCCCGGACGGCAAGACCGACCCGCAGGCGGGCGGCGTCGACCTGAAGTCGGTGACCTCGCTCGGCAACGTCTGGAACGAGTTCAACTTCGACAAGTTCGTCTCGCTGAACCCGCAGCTGCTGGTCAGCGTGATCTACCTGAAGCAGCAAATGTGGTACGTGCCGGACACGATGGCGGACAAGGTCGACAAGGCCGCGCCGAGTGTCGGCATTGGACTCCAGGACATCGCGATGCCGCAAGGGATCGCGAAGTTCGAGGCGCTGGCGAAGGCGCTCGGCGCGGACGTCGCGACGCCGGAGATCCGGCAGGCGAAGGAGAAGTACGAGGCCGCGGACGCCAAGCTCGCCGAGGCGGTCAAGAAAACGTCCGGGCTCAAGGTGCTGCTGCTGTCGGCGCAGAAGGACACGACGTACGTGGCCAACCCGGCGAAGTTCGCGACCTCGAAGCACTACCAGGAAAAGGGGATGCAGTTCGTCCTGCCGGAGAAGCCCGACGAAAGCCAGGGCGGCTATTACGAGCAGGTGAGTTGGGAGAACGTCGGCAAGTACTCCGCCGACGTGATCATGTACGACTCGCGCGGCGGATCGCTCTCGCTCGGGCCGGACGGGCTCGGCGGCGTCCCGACCTGGCAGCAGCTGCCCGCGGTGAAGGCGGGCAAGCTGATCCCGTGGAACAACGAGACGCCGTTCTCGTACCAGCGCTTCGCCCCGGAGCAGCTCCGCATCGCCGACGCGCTGGGCAAACTTGCGTGAGGCCTCGTGAGTGCCTATCCCGGTTAGAACCGGCATAGGCACTCACGAGGGGAGGTCAGCTGCGGGCGTGCGCGTCCAGCAGGTGCGCGACCGCTTCGGTGACCTGCTGGGCGTAGTCCAGGTTCAGCCACTCGTCGGGCACGTGGATGTTGGAATCCGCCCCGCACGCGCCGGTGACCAGGAACTGCGCCTCCGGGTACTTCTCGCCGAGCAGGCCCATGAACGGGATCGACCCGCCCATGCCCGCCGCGCGATGCGGACGGCCGAACACCTCGTCGTCGACCCGGCGCAGCGCGTCGGTCAGCCACGCGGCTTCCTCCGGCGCGTTCCAGCCGTTCTCCGCCTGCTGGTCCTCGGCGATGGTGACCTTCGCGCCGTACGGAACATCCGTGGTGAGCACCCGCTTGATCGCCGCCAGCGCGTCTTCCGCGACCGCGGTCGGCGGCAGGCGGAAGCTGAGCGTGAGCGTGGTGCTCTGCCGCAGTACGTTGCCAGCTTCGGCGGGCAGCGGAAGTCCTTCGCCGCCGATGATCGACAGCGTCGGTCGCCAGTAGTTGTTCAGCAGCAGCTCAAGCGCGTCCTCGGACACCGTCTTTCCGCCGCTCACCAACGGGAACGCGGTGCGCAGCGCTTCCGGGGCCACCTCCGCGACCGCCTCGATCTCGGCGCGACGGCTCGCCGGCACCTCGACGTTCAGCTCGGACAGCTTGATCTCGCCGGTTTCCGCGTTCTCGATCCGCTCCAGCAGCTGCCGCAGCACGCGGAACGAGCTGGCGACGACACCGCTGGCCAGGCCGGAGTGCTGTGCGGTGGCGAGCAGCTGGACGTTGACCGTCAGGTGCACCATCCCGCGCAGGCTGGTGGTGAGCCACAGCCGCTCGTAGTCCATGCCGCCCGCGTCGAGGCAGACGACGAGGCTGACTTCGCCGAGCCGGGCACTCAGGTGCTCCAGGTACGCGGGGAGATCGGGGCTGCCGGATTCCTCGCCGGTTTCCAGCAGCAGCGCGATTCGCGCGTGCTCGCCGCCGGCCGCGTGCACTGCTTCCACCGCGGCACTGGCCGCGTACCCGGAGTAGCCGTCGTCGACCGAACCGCGGCCGTACAGGCGACCATCGCGGATGACCGGCGTCCACGGGTCGAGGCCTTCGGACCAGCCGCCGACCGGGGGCTGCTTGTCGAGGTGGCCGTACATCAGGACGGTGCCCTTGTCTGTCGCGCCCGGGGTGGCCGGAACGTCGACGAACAGCAGCGGGGAGCGGCCTTCCAGCTCGACGACCTCGATCCGCGCGCCCGGCAGGTCGCGCCCTTCGAGGTAGGCCTTGACGTGCTGGACGGCGGCGGCGAGATGCCCGGTCGACGCCCAGTCCGCGTCGAACGCCGGGGACAGCGCGGGGATCGCGACCAGACCGGACAGGCTCGGCGTGACGTCGTTGATCCACGTCGAGACCACGGATTCGCGTACGGATTTTTGTTCCACAGCGCCATCTTGCCACGGTGACCGACGTCACCGGCACGAGTGAACGTCGTGAGTGCCTATCGCGGTTCTAACCGCGATAGGCACTCACGAGGGCAGGTAGGACGCGGGATGGCCGCCCGACCATCGCCTCTCCCATACTCGGGCTTCCAAACGTTTTCCCTGTTCAGCGAGGTTTTCTCAGCAACAAATCAGCAACTCCCGCTCTCCATCGGAGCAATTCTCGTGCCAGGATGTGGCCACGAACCGTCAACGCCGACGATGACCGGGAGCCTCGGACCCGAGGAGCCGGTCCCCGCCGGTGCAGTCGCTGTGGCCGCCACAAGCGGCCGTCAGAGGCACCGACACCGAGGAGAACAGCTCATGCCGTCCGAACAGTGGACGCACCCGGAACCTGGAGACGGGCCGGCCGCCGTAGCGGCCCAGCCTTCCCCCGAACAGGTGATCGCCGGTTTGCGAGCGACAAGCGAAGGTGGCGCTGAGCTGACTCAGCTGCTCACCCCCGAGGGCCAGCGGGTCCCGTCCGAGCGGTTCGACCGCTACGTCGAGGACGTGGACGACGAAACGCTGAAGAACCTCTACCGCGACATGGTGCTGGTGCGCCGCGCGGACCGCGAGGCCAACGCGATGCAGCGCCAGGGGCAGCTGGGCATCTGGGTGCCGCTGCTCGGCCAGGAAGCCGCGCAGGTCGGGTCCGGTCGCGCGCTGCAGCCGCGGGACATGGCTTTCCCGAGCTACCGCGAGCACGGCGTCGCCTACACCCGCGGCGTCGACATGCGCGACCTGATCGGGATTTTCCGGTGCACCGACCACAGCGGCTGGGACTACCGGGCGCACGGGTTCCACCCGTACACCATCGTGATCGGCAACCAGGTGCTCAACGCCGCCGGTTATGCGATGGGCCAGAAGTTCGAAGGCAAGGTCGGCGACGAGGGTGGCGAGGCCACCATCTGTTACTTCGGTGACGGCGCGACTTCGCAGGGCGACGTGCACGAAGGTTTCGTCTGGGCCGCGGTGTACGACGCACCGCTGGTCTTCTTCTGCCAGAACAACCAGTGGGCGATTTCCGAGCCGACCGAACGCCAGTCGCGGCTGCCGCTGTACCAGCGCGCCCGCGGCTACGGCTTCCCCGGCATCCGCGTGGACGGCAACGACGTCCTCGCCTGCCTCGCCGTCACCCGGTGGGCGCTGGAGGAATGCCGGCACGGCAACGGCCCGGTGCTGATCGAGGCGTTCACCTACCGGATGGACGCGCACACCACGACCGACGACCCCACCCGCTACCGGCTCTCCGACGAGCTGGAGGAGTGGAAGCTCAAGGACCCGATCGAGCGCGTGCGCGCGTTCCTGGCTCGCAACGGCCACGCCGACCAGGCGTTCTTCGACAGCGTCCAGGCCGAGGCCGACCAGTTCGCCGCCGACCTGCGCGACTACACGTTCAACATGCCCGAGCCGCCGCCGGAGCGGGTGTTCTCCCAGGTATACGCAGAACCTTCGCCGGTGCTGGAAGCGCAGCGCGAGGAGTATCTGGCCTATCTCGACGGTTTCGCCGCGGCAGGTGAACACTGATGACTGACTTGCAGAAGCTCACGATCGGCAAGGCGATCAACCTCGGTCTCCGCCGCGCGATGGAGGAGGACCCGAAGGTCCTGATCATGGGGGAGGACGTCGGCAAGCTCGGCGGCGTCTTCCGGATCACCGACGGACTGCAGAAGGACTTCGGCGAGCAGCGCGTGCTGGACACGCCGCTCGCCGAGTCGGGCATCATCGGCACCGCGGTCGGCCTTGCCGTGCGCGGATTCCGGCCGGTGTGCGAGATCCAGTTCGAAGGCTTCATCTTCCCCGGCTTCGACCAGATCTCCTCGCAGCTGGCGAAACTGCACTACCGCACGCAGGGCAAGGTCAAGATGCCCGTCGTGATCCGGGTGCCGTTCGGCGGCGGGATCGGCGCGGTGGAGCACCACTCGGAATCGCCGGAATCGCTGTTCTCGCACATCGCCGGGCTCAAGGTGGTGTCGATCGCGAACGCCGTGGACGCCTACTGGGGCATCCAGGAGGCGATCCGCTCGGACGACCCGATCCTCTTCTTCGAGCCCAAGAAGCTGTACCACTCGGGCGCTTTGAAGATGGAGGTCGACACCTCGACGGCACCGTCGCGAGTGTTCTCGTCGCAGGTGGTCCGCGAGGGCACCTCCGCCACGGTCGTCGCGTACGGCCCGTCGGTGAAGGTGGCGCTCGAGGCCGCCACGGCCGCCGAAGCCGAGGGCAAGTCGCTGGAGGTCATCGACTTGCGCACGCTCTCGCCGCTCGACCTCGGGCCGGTGTTCGAGTCGGTCCGCAAGACCGGACGGCTCATCGCGGTCAGCGAAGCGCCGTCGGAATCCTCGCTGACCTCGGAAATCGCCGCCCGGGTTCAGCAGGAATGCTTCTACTCCCTTGAGTCCCCCGTCCTGCGCGTGACCGGATTCGACACGCCGTACCCGCCTGCGAAGCTCGAGGAGCACTACCTCCCCGACCTCGACCGGGTCCTGCACGCTGTCGACCGCTCGCTCGCCTGGTAAGGGGGTTGCATCAGAAATGCCCGAGTACAAACAATTCCCCCTGTCGGACACGGCGGAGGGGCTGACTGAAGCCGACATCCTCGCCTGGCGCGTCAAGCCGGGCGACACGGTCACGGTCAACCAGATCGTGGTCGAGGTCGAGACCGCGAAGGCGGCTGTCGAGCTGCCGATCCCGTGGGCCGGGGTGGTCACCGAGCTGCACGTCGAGCCGGGACAGACGGTGGAGGTCGGGACGACGATCCTGACCGTGGACGTGGATCCCGACGGGAAAGCCGCTCCCGCTCCCGCCGCTGCTGCCTCGGCTGAGTCCGCTCCGGCTCCGGCCGAGGAGGAGATGAAGCCGCTGGTCGGCTACGGCTCCAAGGCGGCCGGGACTACCCGGCGGGCGCGCAAGGGTGCCGCCGCGGCTCCCGCTGCGACTCCGGCACCCGCTCCCGTGGCGGCGGCTCCCGCACCGGTGGCCGAAGCCCCGCGCGGCGGTTACGTCCCGCTGGCCAAGCCGCCGGTCCGCAAGCTGGCCAAGGACCTCGGCGTCGACCTGCATTCGCTCACCGGCAGCGCGGACGGCGGTGTGATCACCCGCGACGACGTGCACGCCGCCGCAAACGGTTCCGCTGCACCCAAAGTGTCCACTGTGGACACTGCGGGCTATGACCCGGCCACCCGCGAGCGGCGCGTGCCGATCAAGGGCGTCCGCAAGGCGACCGCGGCCGCGATGGTGCAGAGCGCGTACACCGCTCCGCACGTCACGGAGTTCCTCACCATCGACGTCACGCCGATGATGGAGCTGCGCGAGAAGCTCAAGAAGTCGCGTGAATTCAGCGGCGTCAAGCTCACTCCGCTGGTGTTCGCGGCGAAGGCCGTGTGCCTCGCGGCGAAGCGCACGCCGGACGTCAACGCGGTGTGGGACGAGGCCGCGCAGGAGATCGTCTACAAGGACTACGTGCACCTCGGCATCGCGGCGGCGACCCCGCGCGGTCTCGTGGTGCCGAAGATCCGGGACGCGGATTCCTTGTCGCTCAAGGAACTCGCGGTCGCGCTCACCGAGCTGACCGACGTCGCGCGCGAGGGCAAGACGACGCCGGCGGCGATGCTGGGCGGCACGTTCACGATCACCAACGTCGGCGTGTTCGGCGTCGACACCGGCACGCCCATCATCAACCCGGGCGAGTCGGCGATCCTGGCGGTCGGGGCCATCCGCGACACCGCGTGGGTGGTCGACGGCGAGATCAAGGTGCGCAAGGTGATGCAGTTGTCGCTGAGCTTCGACCACCGGGTGGTCGACGGGCAGCAGGGGTCGGAGTTCCTCGCCGACGTCGGCGCGCTGCTCGCCGATCCGGCGGTCGCGATCACGTACTGAGCCGAGGGCCGTGTCCATCCGGGCACGGCCTTCGCTTTGCCCAGTTGACGGAGTGAGTGCTCACTCCGTACCGTGGCAAACATGGAAACGAGGAAAAGAGCGCCGGGGATGGCGCCGGACGACCGGCGGCGGATGATCGTCCGCGCGGTGCTTCCGCTGGTCGTCGAGCACGGCCACGGGGTGACGACCGCGCAGATCGCCCGGGCCGCCGGGATCGGCGAGGGCACCATCTTCCGGGTCTTCAAGGACAAGGACGAACTGTTCGACGCGTGTGTGGAAGCCGCGCTCAATCCGGCGGAGGCGCTGGAGATGATCGGGGAGATCCCGGCTGAGCTGCCGCTGGAGAAGCGCCTGGCGGAGGCTGCCGAAGCGATGAACGCGCACCTGCAGCGGATGGGCGCGGTGATGGCCGCGACCATGAAGGGACGGCCGCGCGCGATAGAGGAGGCGCGCAACCGCAAGTCGGTGACCGGGGACAGCCGGCGCGAGTCGCTTGAGGCGATGCAGCGCGCGGTACGGGAGCTGTTCGTTCCGGACGCCGCCCGGCTGCGGCTGCCGGTGGACAAGGCCGCGTCGCTGTTCCTGGCGCTGCTGTTCACCCAGTCCCGGCAAATGCCCGGTTCCCCGACCACCGACGAGGTCATCGACGTCTTCCTGCACGGTTCGGTGCTGGCGTGATCCCCGGCGGTGGGGGCGGGATCGAGATGGCCCTCGGCCGCCGCGGTCGCCGCAGGATGGCGCAATCCGTGCCGGACAGCGGTCTCACCGGGCCGGTCGACATCCCGGAACCGGAACAGCCGGAACAGCCGAAAGGCCTGCGGGCGCGGCTGTCGCGGATGCGCACTTCGATCGCCGGCACCGTCCGCGGACTGCCGAAAGTCGCGAGGCTGACCTGGCAGGCCAGCCCGACGCTGACCATCGTGCTCGCGGTGATCACGCTGGCGTCCGGCCTGCTGCCGACGGTCACCGCGTACCTCGCGAAAATCCTGCTGGACTCGGTGGTCGCGGCGATCCAGCATCACGGGTCGACGGCCGACATCGTGCGCATCACGCTGTTCCAGTTCGGCGTGCTGGCGGCGACCGCGATCAGCAGCTCGCTCACCACGATCGCGCAATCCCTGCTGCAGGAACGGATGACGCTCACCATCCGGCACCAGGTCATGCAGCACGCGAGCGACCTGCACCTGGCGTACTTCGAGGGTTCGACGTCGTACGACATGCTGCGCCAGGCCGCGCAGGAAGCGCCGACGCGTCCGTTGTCGATGATGACCTCGGCGCTCGGCCTGATCCGGACGCTGATCACCTTCGCCAGCATGATCGCGCTGCTGGTGTCGATCAGTCCGTTGCTCGCGCTGGTCGCTTTGCTGGCCCCGATTCCGGCGTTCATCTCGCAGTCGAAGTACGGCTCGCGGGCGTTCTGGCTCACCTTCATGATGTCGCCGATCAAACGGCGGATGGACTATCTGTCCTCTTTGGTCACTACGGACACGTATGCCAAGGAGACCAAGCTGTTCGGCCTCGGTCCGTACTTCGTGGACCGGTTCCGGAAGCTGGGCGTGGTGGCCTACGACCGGCAGCGGAAGCTGACGGTGAAACGAAATGTCAGCTCGACGTCGTGGGGATTGCTGAGCACGCTGGTCGGCTCGGGGATCGCGTTGTACATCGCGCTGGAAGCCGTGGGCGGCCGGCTCACGCTGGGCGACCTGGCGCTGTACACCGCCGCCGCGACGTCTGTGCAAAGCTCGGTGACCGGGCTGTTCACCGCGTTTTCCGGGATGTACGAGAACAATCTCTATCTGGACACGCTGTACCGATTCCTCGACACCAAACCGGAAATCACCGCACCGGCGAAGCCGCGACCGCTTCCGTCCACTGTGGATGGACACATCCAGTTCGAGTCGGTGAGCTTCAGCTATCCAGGCGCGGACGAACCGGCGTTGCACGGGGTGAGCTTCGAGATCCGTCCTGGCGAAACCGTCGCCGTGGTGGGCCGCAACGGCGCGGGCAAGTCGACGCTGTTCAAGCTGCTGTGTCGGCTGTATGACCCGACAGCGGGCCGGATTCTGTTGGACGGCGTGGACATCCGCGAGTACGACCCGGTGCAGCTGCGCACCAAGATCAGCGCGATGTTCCAGGATTACGTGACGTACCAAGGTACCGCGGCGGAGAACATCGGCCTCGGCGATCTGAACCGGCTCACCGATCGCGAGCACATCGAGGAGTCCGCCCGCCGAGCCGGAGCCGACGAGCGCATCGCCCGGCTGCCAACGGGTTACGACAGCCCGCTCGGCCGCTGGTTCGACCAGGGCGTGTCGCTGTCCGGCGGCGAATGGCAGAAAATCGCGCTGGCCCGGGCCTTCCAGCGCGAGGCCCCGATCCTGATCCTGGACGAGCCGACGTCTGCTTTGGACGCCCAAGCCGAGCACGACCTGTTCGACCGGCTGGACACGTTGTCGCGCGGCCGGACGACGCTGTACATCTCGCATCGCTTCTCGACGGTCCGCCAGGCCGAGCGCATTCTGCTGCTTGACCACGGGAAGGTCGCGGAGTACGGCACGCACGAAGCACTGATGGCGGCCGACGCCGGGTACGCGGAATTGTTCACGCTGCAAGCGGAGGCGTACTTGAAGTGATTATCTTGGGGTGATCAGCCGAGGGGGTTTCGTGCTCATCACCACTCAAGACCTGGGGGTCACCGCGGGCGAGACAGCGCTGTTCAGCGGTCTCGACCTGGCCGTCGACGCCGGCGAATGCCTGGTCGTCCGCGGTGCCAACGGGGCGGGCAAGTCGACATTGCTGCGCTGTCTCTACGGGAATCAGGCGCCGACGTCCGGTTCCGTGTCCGTCTGCGGCGGACCGCCGGACGAGCGGTCCGCCGCTTTCCGCCGCCGGGTTTCCGTCCTTTTCGACGATTCGGCGCTCTTCGACGAACTCACGCCGCGCCAGCATCTCGACCTGCTGCGCAATTCCTTCGGCGGCGAACTGGCCGACGGCCCGGTCCCGGCTCCCGATGTGCCCGCGTCGGAACTCTCCGCCGGACAACGGCGTCGGCTCCTGCTGCACGCGGCGGTCGCGCGTCCGCACGAGGTGCTGCTGCTGGACGAACCGGAACGCGCCCTCGACGCAGAGGGACGCGCCTGGCTGTCCACGCTGGTCCGCACCAGCACCCAACGCGGTGCGGCGGTCGTCGTGGCGAGCCATCACCCGCCGCTCGCGGACGAGGTCGCGGATTACGTGGTGGACCTGTGAAACGCCCGGACCTGGTCCTGGCGCTGGTCATCGCGGTCGGCTTGCTGGGATCGCCGTTCTACAACACCGAACTGGTGCGAAGCCAGCTGATCGGCGGCGCACCGGTGGGCACGCTCGGCAGCATGCTCGTGCTGTGCACCGGCCTCGCGCTGGCCTGGCGAGCGACGCTGCGTCGCGGATATGTCTGGGCGCATCCAGCCACGCTGACCTGGGACGATTTCGACGACCAGCGTCCTGCCACTCTCACCCGACGGCTCGTCCTGGACTGGGCGGCCCGCTTCGCGGTCGCTGCGTACTTCTTCGCCGTTTCCGGGATGCTCATCGGCTTTCCCAGCTCGCTCGTCGGCCCGGTGGTGCTTTTCGTGGTCATCGCCGCGCTGGCCTTGGTGCAGGGCCGCCGCCGCTCGTTCCCCGGCGAATCCCTGCTGCCACTGACTCTCGCGCTGCCGCTGATCATTCCACTGTGGACATACGTGCTCGCCGCTGTTCTCTTGGCGATCGCCTTGGCCCGCTCCTCTTCGTTGCCGCACACGGTTTCTCGCGACACCTTGATCCGGCACCACACCGAACGCATGGTGCGCCGGACATCCGCCGCCTTCCTGGACGTCTGGGCGTTGCTCCCAGCGGGCCGCCCAGTGCCGTGGCGAAACGCGCTCGCCAGCCGATTCGTCGTCATCCGGTACGTCCTCACCGGAGTCCTCGCCCGGCGCTCCGCACTCGGCCTGCCGGTCTTCCTGGCTCTCGCCGTCGTCGCCACCCACGCGACCTTCCCTGCCGTCACCTCGGTCTGGCTGATCGGCATCGGCGGCTACCTCGGGCTGCTGCCGTTCACCGCCCCGATCGCCCAACTGCATCGAGTGCCCGGGCTGCGTCGCTGGCTGGCCGCGTCCGATCTGCGGCTACATGCTGTGACCTGCGCTTTTCTGTGCGTCCTCGCCCTGCTCTGGACCGGAGTCGTCCTGCTGCTCGGCATCCCGGCGTCGATCGGCGCGGCCGTGGCGGCCTTGGTCGCCGCGCTGTCCGCCGTGCGCTCGGTGACCCGCGGACCGCTGGACTTCAGCTCGATGGGCATGGTGCTGTACGAGGGCGTCTTGATCCCCGCTGGACTGGTACGGCAACTCGTTCGAGGACCGGATCTCCTGGTGCTCGGACTAATTGCCGCGAGTTTCCTCCCGATCTGGTTCTAGGCTTGCCTGCCATGGGGCGACGCATCATGGTCACCGGGTGTTCCGGGGCCGGAAAGTCCACCCTGGCCAGGCAAATCGGTGCCGCCCTCGACATCCCGGTCACGCATCTGGACCGGCTCTACTGGCGTCCCGGCTGGGTCGAGGCCCCGCCAGAGGAGTTCCGCGCCGCGGTCGCCGAGGCTGCCAGCACGGACAGTTGGGTGATCGACGGCAACTACAGCAAGACCTTCGACCTGCGCCTGCCGTTCGCCGACACCGTCGTGCTGCTGGACGCCTCCCGCTACGCCTGCCTGTTCCGCGCGGTGCGGCGGCAACTGCGCGAATGGGGCCAGGAGACGCAGGCCGCCGGATGCGTGTCGAAGATCGACGCCGAACTGGTCCAATGGATCTGGAAGTGGCCGACCCGCCGCCCGCTGATGCTGCACCGGATCGCCGCCGGAGCCCCGTCCGCACGGCAGGTGCTGCTGCGCTCGCCCCGCGAGGTGTCCGCGTTCCTGCGGACCCTCTGACCTGGACCGGCGTTCTCATCCCCGGCCACCTTTCGCGTCGCGCCAGCACCTGCGGTGATCACTTGCCGAGCCACGAATACAGTGCCCTCCCATGACGACGGAATCGGCCGCGGCGATCGCCGCACAACTGGAAGCAGAGCTGGAGCAGTATCCCGGTGAGCGGGGGCAGATCCTGCTCGAGGCAGCCCAGGCGTGGCGGCAGGCCGGTGATGACGACCGTGCCGTCGCACTGCTGACGCAGGCTGTCGCACTGGGCGGCGAGGAAGGCGGCAACGCCCGAGTAAACCTCGCCGAGGTGCTGTTCGATCTCGGCCGGGCCGAGCAGGCCCAGACCCAGCTGGACGAGTTGCGGTGCGAGCAACTGTCCTCCCCGGTGCCGTATCACCTGGCCGCTGAGCTGCTGGAACACCTCGGAGAGCTTCAGCAAGCGCTGACCTGGTTCGACCTGGCCGTGGCCCGGCTGTCGAAGCAGGAGCTGGCCGACCGGAACACGGAGTTCGGATTCTTCTCCCACGCGGACAACGTCGTGACTGGTCGCCGGCGGGTGCGCCACGCGCTGGGGTTGCCTCCGGACGAGCTGGACGAGTCGGTCCAGGGCCTGTCCGAGCGGGCCGGGGCTCTGGTCGGTGCTTCCGCCGAGCCAGCGCCTCCGGGGGAAGTGCGAGTGTTGTTCTGGCCCCGTGACGAGATTCCCCGCGCGCACGAGGCCTGGCCGCACCTGGTTCAACACCCCGAGGCGGACACCGTCATCGCCGACCGCGAGGCCGCCAACCGGGAGCTGTCCGAGACGGGCATCGCCCGGATCTTGATGGTCCCGTTGACCACCGCGAAGCTCCGGGAGTTCGCGACTCGCACCGGTAGCGACCCGGCCGCGGAAGACACCCGGCTGGCCTGCATGAACGAGATTTTCGAGAAAGGCGGCGCGCTGAGCTGGCCCCCCGCGCGCAACGAGCCCTGCTGGTGCGGCTCGGGCGCGAAGTACAAGAAATGCTGCGGCCGTCCTCGCCTCTCCTGACCGAGCGATCGGCAGCCACCCCGAAACTCTGACCTGCGGTGTTAGCGGTCCGGGAGCAAATCGCGGCACTCGTTCGTTCACCTGGTATGGCTGTCGTGTTCCTGCTCTACGTCATCGCTGAAGTCGCCGCCATCTGGGCGGTCGGCTCGGTCGTCGGTGTGCTCGGCACGATCGCTCTGCTGATCGCGGGCGCGTTCGTGGGCTCGTGGCTGGCGCGCCGCGAGGGCGGCAAGGCGATGCGCGCGTTCATGGCGACCGCGCAGTCCGGCCGCAACCCGGAGAAGGAACTGACCGACGGCATGCTCGTCGCGCTCGGCGGCGTGCTGATCATGGTCCCCGGCTTCGTCAGCGACGTGCTGGGCCTGCTGTTCCTGCTGCCGCCGACCCGCTCGGTCGCCCGGCGGTTTTGGCTGCGCCGCGCGGAGAAGCGCGCCGTCCGGTACGCCAACCAGCGCCGCGGCCCGGTGATGGTGGTGGACAGCGAGGTTGTCGCCGACGAGCCGCGGCCGTCGAACCACCCGGTGATCGAAGGCCGGATCGTCGAAGGCTGAGTCTTTGCCACAATGACTCCCGTGGAGCGGCTGGTAACGACTTCCGCGGTGAGCGCCCGGATGAGCAAACAGAAGTCCCGCAACACCGGGATCGAAATAGCGCTGCGCAAGATCCTGCACGCCGCCGGGTTCCGCTATCGGGTGCACCGACGTCCGGTCAAAGGTGTCCGCCGCGAGGCTGACCTGGTGTTCGGCCCCTCCCGCGTCGCGGTTTTCGTGGACGGCTGTTTCTGGCACGGCTGCCCGGAACACGGCACGTGGCCGAAGAACAACGCGGATTATTGGCGGACCAAGATCGAAACCAACCGCCGCCGAGACGCCAATACCGATCAGTTGCTGCTCGAAGCGGGCTGGCTGTCCGTGCGAATCTGGGAACACGAAGCGACCGATGTCGCCGCGTCGCGGGTGATCGAGACCGTGCAGGAACGTCGGCCCCATTAATGTTGGCGCCATGCCTCTACCGGGTCAGCCCACCGCCGCGGAGTTCTTCGCGGGCATCGGTCTCGTGCGCCTAGGCCTCGAACCGGCAGGCTTCGACGTCGCGTGGTCCAACGACATCGAACCGGCGAAGCAAGCCATGTACGAGGCACACTTCAACGACCAGGGCGCGCACGAGTACGTACTGGGCGACGTCGCCGCCCTGCGCGGTGCCGACCTGCCCTCGGGCCTCAGCCTGGCCTGGGCGTCTTTCCCCTGCACAGACCTCTCGCTGGCCGGCTGGCGCCGCGGCCTGGCGGGCTCACACTCGTCGACGTTCTGGGAGTTCACCCGCATCCTCGACGAACTGGGCCCCGACCGTCCGCCGGTGGTAGCGCTGGAAAACGTCGTAGGCCTAGCCACGAGCCACGGCGGCGACGACCTCCGTGCGGCGATCCACGAACTCAACCGGCTCGGGTACTCCGCCGACGTCCTGACCCTGGACGCCCGGCGATTCGTCCCGCAGTCGCGGCCGCGGTTGTTCATCGTCGGCGCGCAGAATCCGCCCTCCGATTCGCCTGCGCCCTCACCGCTGCGCCCGACTTGGCTCGCACTCGACCCTTCGCTACGGACACATCGCGCCGCTCTTCCCGCGCCCCCTCCGCTGCTGGTCACCGGGCTGTCCGCAGCCGTCGAACGCCTCTCCGCCGATGACGAACGCTGGTGGACGCCTCTGCGTGCTGACGCGTTCGTCGGATCCCTCTCGCCGCTCCAACTGGAGCGCTTGACGCAGTTGCAGGCGGGAAAGAAGCTGGTGTACCGGACGGCTTACCGGCGGACTCGCAACGGAAAGCCAGTGTGGGAAGTCCGGCCGGACGACATCTCCGGCTGCCTCCGCACTGCCCGCGGCGGGTCGTCCAAACAGGCCGTCGTGCAGGCAGGCCGCGGCTCAGTGCGGGTCCGGTGGATGACGCCACGCGAGTACGCGCGGCTGATGGGCGCCGGGAAGTACGCGCTGGAGGGACTGCGGAACAACCAGGCCCTGTTCGGTTTCGGGGACGCGGTGTGCGTGCCGGTGGTGCAGTGGCTGTCGGAGAATTACCTGATGCCGTTGGCACGTGGGGAAATGAGCTTGGAAGCCGCGGGCTAGTCCGCCCCAGTCGGCTTAGGAATGTCGAAATACCCCGACAACCGCACCGCCGGCGCGTACTCGCCCTTGACCTTCACCTTTCCCGTCACGAACATCGTCGCCACGGCAGCGTTCCCGGTCGCCATGCGGATGAAGTCCTCGACCGCCACCGTGATCGTCGTGTCCGGAGTCCGAGCCAAGTCGGTGCTCGACACGCACAGGCCGTCTTCGATGACCGTTTGGTAGCGGTCGAAATCGTCTCCGGCGGGGAAGCGCCAGGAGACCACGATGTCCACGTGCCGGGCTCGTTCCGGGCGGAAGTGTTCCGACATCCGGCGGAAGATCTCGTCCAGGAACACCGCGCGCAGCTCGTCGTGGTCGGCGATGCCTTTCAGCTGCTCGCGGGTCGCCGCGGCCACGACGTCGACCAGGGCCTGCGTGGTCAGCGAGCCGATGTCGATGCCGGCTCCGGCCGTGCCGAGCATGTGCAGCGTCTCCAGGACCTGCACAAACTGCTCCGGCGTCAGCTTGCCCACCTCGAGGGTGCGGGCGAAACCGTTCACCGCGTGCTCACCGGGTGAGTGCGCGGCACGCATGCGCGAGCGCCAGCGGGACACCGGAGCGGCTCAGGCCGGTCGGGGGAGGTCGAAGTGGCCGACCAACCCGGCTGCGAAGGCCAGGTCGCCCTTGACCTTCAGTTTTCCGGTCACGAACAGGACCGCGGGCGTGGCCTGGTGGGTGATGATGCGGAAGAAGTCCACGGGCGAAAGCGTAATCGTCACGCGGGGTTTCTCGCGCATTTCGCGGGACACAGTGCAGGTTCCGTCGGAAAGCACCGTCTCGTAGCGGTCGTAGCCGCCCTCGCCGGTGCCGCCGGACAGCCGCCAGTGCACCACCGCGCGCAGCGACTTCGCACGGATGTGCGCTCCCATGCGCGCGAAGATCTCGTCCAGTACTCGCTCCCGCAGCGCGCGTTCGGCGACCACGGCTTCGAGTTGCGCCCGCGACGCCCGCGCGACCAGCGTGGCGAACTTCGTCGGGTCGACCTTGTCCAGCGAGAACGCCGGCACCTGCTCCGACAGCCGGACCAGAGCCGCCAGCAGCCGGTTCATATCGGATCGGCCCAGCTCACGGGGGTCGATGGCGTCCGCGACCGCGTTGACGTCGAGCGCGCTCGCGTCGACGGCTTCGGTGCGGTCCAACGCGTCCAGCAGCGCGACCCCGCGCAGGCCGGCCAGGTCAGAGCTGGTCGCCTCCGGGTTGTCGGCCATCTTCCACCCCTTCCGGAACTTTCCGCCGTAAGGCTACCGGTGAGTAGGTAGCCCGGCAAGCAACGCCACGGCCCCGGCTCCGGGTACCGTCCGTGCAGGAGAGGGAGGAAGAAACACTGTGCCCGACGAAGATCAGCGCCCACCCGAGCGAGCGAGACGGCTCCCGAGGGCGGTCCGTGAACGCCAGATCCTGGACGCCGCGGTGCAGGTGTTCTCCCAGCACGGCTACCACTCCGCGTCGATGGACGAGATCTCCGAGGTCGCGGGCGTCTCCAAGCCGATGATCTACACCTACCTCGGCTCGAAGGAAGACCTCTTCGGCAAGAGCATCCAGCGCGAAGCGACCCGCCTGCTGGAGGCGATCCAGGCCGGCGTGCAGCCCGACCTGCCGCCGGACATGCAGCTGTGGCACGGCCTGCGCTCGTTCTACCGCTTCGTCGCCGAGTACCGCGAGTCCTGGACGGTGCTGCACCGCCAGGCGTTGACGGTCGGCGGCGGGTTCGCGGCGGAAATCACCGCGATGCGCACGCGCGCGATCGAACTGGTCGCGGCGCTCGTGGTGGCCGCGGGAACGCGCAAGGGCCTGGGCGAGCAGACGGAATTCTCCGGCCCCGGCTTGGCCGCCGCGCTGGTCGGTGCGGCGGAATCGCTGGCCGACTGGGCACTGGACCACCCGGAAATCTCCGACGGCGTGCTCGCGTCCTGGCTGATGAACCTGGTGTGGCTGGGGTTCAACGACCTTGTGGAGGGGCTGGTCTGGAAGCCCTCAGAGGGCTGAGATCACCCCGTCCAAATGCGGTTTCGGCTTCCGCGCGTGCCACAGCTCAAACGCCCACCCGTCGTCGGTCTGCCAGGTCGTGAAGGCCGCGCGGCCGGGCAGCAATACCGGCTGCTTGAACCGCACCGAGACGCGGTACGCATCCGGCAGCCGTCCCTCGAAGGACGCCAGCGCGTGCGCCTTCGTCCACATCCCGTGCGCGATCGCCTGCGGGAAGCCGAACAGGCGCGCGGTCAGCGGGTGCAGGTGGATCGGGTTGCGGTCGCCGGACACCTCGGCGTAGCGGCGGCCGATGTCACCCGGCACGTGCCACAGAGCGGACGGTTTCGGGGGCGTCAGCTGGGTGCGCGGGCCACTAGCGCCAGAACCTGAGCCCGTGCGGCGGAGATAAGTCGACACCTCGCTCCACACGGTGTCCGCGCCCGAGTGGACCTCGCTCACCATGTCGAACTGGCTGCCTTTTTCGTGCGGGCGCAGGTTTTCCGCGCGCACGCTCACCCGGAACGTCTCGCCGAGCAGCAGCGGACGGTGCTGCGTGATCTGGTTCTCGACGTGCACCAAGCCCAGCAGCGGGAATGGGAAACCCGGCTCGGTCATCAGCGCCATCTGCAGTCCGAAGACCAGCATGTGCGGATACGTCGCGGGCAGCTCGTCCGAAAAGCGGAATCCGCAGACTTCGTTGTAGGCCGCGACATGTGCCGGATCAACGACGACCTCGGGGCGCACCAACTCCGTGCTCGGCAGGGTCGAGCCGCCGCCTCGGCGCAGCAGGGCTTTCGGGTACAGCGTCGCCAGGCTTGGCGCGCTCGTCACTTCACGAACAGCCATCCTCACGCCCCCAGCAGCGCCTGGCCGCACACGCGGACCAGGTTCCCGTTGACCGCGGCCGACGCCGGATTGGCGTACCAGGCAATGGTTTCCGCGACGTCCACCGGCAGCCCGCCCTGACCGAGACTCGACAGCCGCCGTCCGGCCTCGCGGATGAACAGCGGGACCGCGGCGGTCATCTTGGTCTCGATGAATCCGGGCGCGACCGCGTTGATCGTGCCGCCGTACTCCGCGAGTTGCGGCGCGCCGACGTTCACCATCCCGATCACGCCCGCCTTCGACGTCGCGTAGTTCGTCTGGCCGACATTGCCCGCGATGCCGGCAATGGACGAAACCCCGATGATACGGCCGTTTTCGCGCAGGATCTTGTCACCGAGAAGCTTGTCGTTCACCGCGAGCTGCGCGGCGAGGTTCACCGAGATCACCGAATCCCAGCCGCCCTCGGTCATGTTGCCGAGCGTCTTGTCGCGGGTGATACCGGCGTTGTGCACCACGATGTCCACGCCGCCGTGGCGGGAAGTCAGGTACTCGGCCAGCTTCGCGGGCGCGTCCGCGGCGGTGATGTCCAGCTGCAGCGCCGAACCGCCGATTCGATTGGCCACAGTGGACAGATCGCCGCCCTGCGCGGGGATGTCCAGCGCGACCACGTGCGCGCCGTCGCGGGCGAGCGTTTCGGCGATCGCCTCGCCGATGCCGCGCGACGCACCGGTGACCAGCGCGACCTTGCCGTCCAGCGGCTTTTCCCAGTTCTCCGGGGTGGGCGCGGTCTTCGCGTTCGTGCCGACGCGGATGACCTGGCCGTCCACGAACGCCGACTTCGCCGACAGCAGGAACCGCAGCGTCGACTCGGCCGCGTCCTCAGCTCCCTCGGCGACGTACACCAGCTGCGCCGTCGCGCCGCGCTTGAGTTCCTTGCCGACCGAGCGGACGAACCCTTCCAGCGCGCGCTGCGCGATCCGCTCACGGCCCTCGGCCAGCTCCGGCGGCGTGCCGAGCACGACCACCCGACCCGATGAACCCACCTTGCGGATCACCGGGTGGAAGAACCGGTAGACCTCACGCAGCTGTCCCGGATCCTTCACGCCGGTGGCGTCGAAAACCAGCGCCGCGTGCCGGTCGGCGGGCGCGCTGATTACCTCGATGCCCGCTTCGGTGAGCTGCGCCCGGACGGTTTTCTCCAGCCGTCCGCCCGGCGCGGCGCCGAGAAGTGCGGGACCCTCGAGTGCGGGTTGGCCGGGACGGTACCGGCGCAACGTCGCGGGGTTGGGCAGGCCGAGCTTCGGCACCACGAACTTCCCCAGCGGGGTCTTAGTGAACTGCTGGTACCTGTCCGCCATCACGTGCCTCCCGTGCAGTCTGCGTCACGTCGCAGTCTAACCTACTCGCTAGTAGGTTACAGTGTGAAAGGCACGACTCCAGAGAGGTGGACGGCATGGCGACCAGGAAAACCGCGGCGGTACGCAAGGTCGCGATCGTCGGCGGGAACCGGATCCCCTTCGCGCGGTCGAACGGCCCGTACTCCCGGGCCTCGAACCAGGACATGTTCACCGCCGCGCTGGACGGTCTGGTCAGCCGGTTTTCGCTGCAGGGCGAGGTGATCGGCGAGGTCGCCGCCGGCGCGGTGCTCAAGCACTCCAAGGACTTCAACCTCGCCCGCGAAAGCGTGCTGGGCAGCAAGCTCTCGCCCGCGACGGCCGCGTCGGACGTGCAGATGGCGTGCGGCACCGGATTGCAGGCAGTCATCAACGTCGCCCACAAGATCGCGCTCGGGGAAATCGATTCGGCGATCGCGGGCGGCGTGGACACCACGAGTGACGCCCCGCTGGCGGTGAACGCCGACCTGCGGCAGATCCTCGTGCAGCTCAACGCGGCGAAGACGCTCGCCGACCGGCTCAAGCTGGTCGCGAAGCTCCGGCCGGGCCACATCGTGCCGGAAATCCCGCGCAACGCCGAACCGCGCACCGGCTTGTCGATGGGGGAGCACGCCGCGCTCACCGCGCAGGTCTGGGACGTCACCCGCGAGGCGCAGGACGAGCTGGCCGCGGCCAGTCACCGCAACCTCGCCGCCGCCTACGACCGCGGGTTCTTCGACGACCTGGTCACGCCGTTCCTCAAGCTCGCCCGCGACCAGAACCTCCGCCCGGACTCCTCGGTCGAAAAGCTCGCCAAGCTCAAGCCGGTCTACGGCGGCCCGGACGGCACCATGACGGCGGGCAACTCGACGCCGCTCACCGACGGCGCTTCGACCGTCCTGCTTGCGACCGAGCAGTGGGCGAAGGCGCACAATCTGCCGGTGCTGGCGTACCTGACGTTCAGCCAGACCGCCGCAGTCGATTACGTGCACGGCGACGAGGGCCTGCTGATGGCTCCGGCGTACGCGGTGCCGCGGATGCTTGAGCGCGCCGGATTGACGTTGCAGGACTTCGACTTCTACGAAATCCACGAGGCGTTCGCGTCGCAGGTGCTCGCCACGCTCAAGGCGTGGGAGGACCCGGCGTTCGCCAAGGAAAAGCTCGGCCTCGACGCGCCGCTCGGCTCGATCGACCGCACCAAGCTCAACGTGAACGGCTCCTCGCTGGCGGCCGGGCACCCGTTCGCCGCGACCGGCGGCCGGATCGTCGCGACGCTCGCGAAACTGCTGAACGAGAAGGGCTCCGGGCGCGGCCTGATCTCCATCTGCGCGGCTGGCGGCCAGGGCGTCACCGCGATCCTGGAGAAGTAGGCCAAGGTCCGTGAGGGGAACCCTGAGGGAATCAGAGTCCCTCAGGGTTCCCCTCACGGACGTTTAGCCAAGTCAGTCGGTGAGCGACTTTTCGGCACGCTTGGCCAGTTTGTCGGCGCGCTTGCCCGCCTTCTTCGCCCCGCGCCGGGCCCGCCAGCCCAGCGACGGCTTGCCCGCCGTGTCGCCCGCGGCCAGCAGCAACCCGCCAGCGAGCGACGCGTTCTTGAAGAACTGGATCTGCTGGGCCTGCTTCTCGCCCGGATCGGTCAGCTGCCAGAACCGGTGCGAGGCCAGCGTCGTCGGCACCAGCGACCCGAGCAGCGCCACCGCCGCCAGCCGCGGGGCCTTGCCGCTCGCCAGCGCGAGCCCGGCCCCGATCTTGACCGCCGCGTCGATCCGCACCAGCGTGGCCGGATCACGGGGGACCTGGTCCGGAACCAGGCCCTCGACCTTGTCGAAGGTCTCGGTGAGGAACGGCTCGGCCGCCTTCGCGTGGCCCTGGGTGTCGCGCAGGGCACCGATGCCGCCGAACACGAAGATCGACGCGAGCAGTGGACGTGCCACCCGGCGCAGTATCACGGTCTCGCCTCTCTGGTCTGGAATCCCTGTAGAAGAACCTACAACCGGGATTGCCCGCCACGCCGCCCGCCGAACCGAGCTAGCGATACCTAGCTGAATATTGCTCTGACCCTAGATTTGCTTAGACAGCTCTAGCGGGCTGCGGGCTTGACCTTGACGCTGCGTCAACCTCTACCGTCGAAGCCGTGGTCAGGAAGGAATGGTCGATCCAGGACATCGCCCGGTCCGCGGGCACGACGAGCCGGACCCTGCGGCATTACGACGCCGTCGGGCTCCTGCCGCCGACGCGGATCGGCGGCAACGGCTACCGCTACTACGACGAGAACTCACTCGTCCGGTTGCAGCGGATCCTGCTGTTGCGGGACCTGGGCTTGGGTCTGCCCGCCATCGCCGAGGTGCTCGACGGCCAACGCGACGGCGTCGCGGCGCTCGAAACGCACCTCGTGCTGCTGAAACAAGAGCAGCAGCGGATCGGGCGGCAGATCGATTCCGTGCGGACCACGCTTCGAAAACTGAAAGGAGGTGAACAACTGATGGCAGAGGAAATGTTCGACGGGTTCGACCACACCCAGTACCAGGAAGAGGTCACCCAACGCTGGGGCGCCGACGCCTACCGCAAGGGCGACCAGTGGTGGCGGTCGCTGACCGAGGACGACAAGAAGGCCTTCCAGCAGGAACAGCTGGACATCTCGGCGGCGTTCGGAGCCGCGCGCAAGAGCGGGTACGACGCTGGTTCGGACGAGACGCAAGCGGTCACCGCGCGGCTGTACGCCTGGCTGCGACCGGCTGCTGGGACCGTCTCGAAGGGCTACTTCGCCGGTCTCGGACAGCTGTATGTCGACGACCCGCGGTACGGCTCGTACGACGAGAAGCACGGCCCCGGCACGGCCGAGTACATCCGCGACGCGATGAAGATCTACGCGGAACGGAACCTGACGGACTAACGCTCCGTCAGAAGGTGCGCTGGGGGTAAGGATGGACGGGGCTGCAGACCCGCCCATCCTTCGGCGACACGCACTAGCTGTATATGCGCGAATATCGGGCTAGCTCTAGATACCTCGATACGGTGACAGAGTGGACCCCATCCGCAATCCCTTCGCGCCCGGCGCCGGGCAGCGGCCGCCGGAGCTGGCAGGCCGGGAAAGGGAGCTGAAGGCGTTCGAGGTCGTGCTCGAACGCGTCGCTCGCGGACGGCCGGAGCGCAGTCTCGTGCTGACCGGCCTGCGCGGCGTCGGCAAGACGGTGCTGCTGGGGGAGTTGCGGTCGATGGCCGTCCGGCACCGCTGGGGTGCGGGCAAGATCGAGGCGCGACCGGACGCGGAACTGCGGCGTCCACTGTCGGCGGCATTGCATCGGGCCATCCGCGACCTCGCCGTGCGGCATCGGGCGCCGGACCGGGTCGAGGAAGTGCTCGGGGTGCTGAAGGCGTTCGCGCTCAAGGCGAACAAGCCGGACGCGAAGCTGCGCGACCGCTGGCAGCCCGGCATCGACGTGCCCGCCGCGCAGGGCCGGGCGGATTCCGGCGACATCGAGATCGACCTGGTCGAACTGTTCACCGACGTCGCCGAACTGGCTGCGGACGTCGGCACCGGCGTCGCGCTGCTGATCGACGAGATTCAGGATCTGCAGCCGGACGACGTTTCGGCGCTGTGCGCGGCTTGCCACGAGCTGTCGCAATCCGGTGCACCGCTGGTCGTGGTCGGGGCTGGACTGCCGCATGTCCCGGCGGTCTTGTCGGCGTCGAAGTCGTACTCCGAGCGGCTGTTCCGCTACTCGCGCATCGACCGGCTCAGCCGCGAGGACGCCGACTACGCGGTGATGGCTCCGATCGAACGCGAGGACGCGGGGATCGAACCGGAGGCGCTCGACGCGCTCTTCGACGCGTCCGGCGGCTATCCGTATTTCATCCAGGCCTACGGCAAGGCCGCCTGGGACGCCGCGCCCGCCGACCCGATCACGGTCAAGGACGTGCAGGTCGCCGCGCCCGAGGCGGAATCCGAGCTGGCGGTCGGGTTCTTCGGGTCGCGCTACGAACGCGCGACGCCCGCCGAACGCGAGTACCTGCTCGCGATGGCCGAGCTGACCCAAGGCCGCGACGAGGCCGCCGGCACCGCCGATGTGGCCGTCTACCTGGGGCGCAAGCCCTCGTCGCTGTCGCCGGCGCGCGACAGTCTCATGAAGAAAGGCCTGGTCTACTCCGCCGAACGCGGGCAGATCGCCTTCACCGTGCCGCATTTCGGGCACTACCTGCTCGGCCGCGACTGAGCGGATCTTCCCTTCGCTAGCTGTCTATGCGGCTGCCTAGCGGTTTATAGCGATTTTGCTAGATATCTGTAGAGGGTGTTAGCGCGTTAGCGGCTTGTGACTGCCAACACTCGATCTGTCCGGCTATCTCCGGGAAAATGCCGATGATTCTTCGGCAAGTGCCCCATGTCACCGCAGATTCGTTGGCTTCCTTGTGAAAAAAGGTGCATACTAGAGACACAGCCACCGAAGACCTCTGAAGGGGATGCAAGAGACCATGAGCAACATCGCCGCCAAGCTCCGTGCTCGTCGCGCCGAGGCTCGCACTCGCCGGGCGCTGAACCGGGCGATCGACACCGCGGCCACCTCGACGGTCCGGCAGGAGCTCATCGCCCTCGCCCAGGCGCGTCAGCCGTTCATGCGCTGACCTGCAGGACCAACCTGTTGGTGGGTCACTCACGTGAGTGATCTAGACCACAGCGAATCCTGGGTGTAACGCCGCGGAGAGCCGCGTCGATACCCACTACGACCCCGTGATGCTGGCGGACCCCCGACCTGGCAGCATCACGGGGTTTCCATATGTCTGGACCATTTTCGCTCCGGCTCCACCACCGGGGGAATTCCCTTGCCCCGAACGGGCGGCGGGGAGATGCTTGACTCAGTCAACGATCGAGTCAAGGTGGTCCCCGTGCCGGATTCCGTCCTCACCGAACGCGTCGCCACGGTCCGCGCTTTCAACCGGCTCTACACCGGGGTGATCGGCGTCCTCGACGAGGGACCGGCCGACGCCGAATACTCGCTGAGCGAAGCGCGGGTGCTGTTCGAACTCGCCCAACAGGACCAGCTGCAGGTCAGTGATCTGCGCAAACGGCTGGCGCTGGACGGCGGCTACGCGAGCAGGCTGCTCGGCCGCCTGGAAACCCGCGGCCTCGTCACCCGCGAACGCTGCGCGGACGACGCGCGTCGCCAGCTCGTCGCGCTCACCGCCGAAGGACACGCGGCGTTCGCCGACCTCGACCATCGTTCGGCCAGCCAGATCGGCGGCCTCCTCGACCAGTTCGCGGACGCCGACCAGCGCCGTCTGCTCGGCGCGATGGGGACCATCACCGCGCTCGTCGCCGAACCGTCACCGGAACCAGCGGTCACGTTGCGCGCCCCACGACCAGGCGACCTCGGCTGGGTGGTGCACCGGCACGGCGCGCTGTACGCCGAGGAGTACGGCCTCGACGAACGCTTCGAAGCCATGGTCGCGCGCGTGGTCGCCGACTTCGCCGAACACCGCGAAGACCCGCGCCAGGCCGGCTGGATCGCCGAACTCGACGGCGAACGGGTCGGCAGCATCTTCTGCACTCCCGGCGACCAGGAAGGCACCGCGAAACTCCGCCTGCTCCTGCTGGAACCGGCCGCGCGCGGACACGGCGTCGGCAAACGGCTGGTACGCGAATGCGTCGAATTCGCCAGCGCGCAGGGGTATCGGGAGATGGAACTGTGGACGCTGTCGCTGCTCGCCGCGGCACGCGGGATCTACCGCGGCGCCGGTTTCGAACTCGTCGGCGAAGAAGAGACGGACGCGTTCGGCCCCCTCGTGACCGGTGAAACCTGGCGGCGGGAGTTATAGATGTTCGTCCTGTACTGCCCCGTGTGTGATCGCCGGACGCTGCTGGGCGTCGACGAGGTCGACTGGGTCGAGAACCTGACGCGCGGCGTGATCTCGGTTTCCGGCCACTGCCCGCTGGGCCACGCCGCGGTCATCCTGACCGGCGACGCGTTCACCCCGCACGCGGACCCGAGGTATTTCGGGCCCGCGCCGCGAGTGTGGACGAAACCGGTGCACCGCCTGCGCGGCTGGCTGCGCACCCGGTTCGAGATGAGCCGCGACCTGCCAGGCCCGTTCTATCGTTTCTGACGCCCCATCAAGTAAAACTCCGGATTCGGCTTGAGCGCGGTCAGATGCGCGAGCCGGTTGGACATCGCGAACAACGCGGTGATCGCGCCGACGTCCCAGATCTCGTCCTCGGTCAGGCCTGCCTCGCGCGCCAGCGCCAGGTCTCCCTCGCCGAACAACGCGGAATCGCGCGACAGTGCCAGCGCGAGATCGACAATCGCCCGGCCGCGCTCGTCGAGTTCCACCTGCCACGGATTGGTCGCGACCTGGTCGGACAGCTCCGGGTCTTTCGCGCGGATCCGGAGGATCGCCCCGTGCGCGACGATGCAGTAGGTGCAGTGGTTCGCGCCGGAGGTAGCTACGACGACCAGTTCGCGTTCGGCCTTGGTGAGTCCGCCTTCGCGTTCCATGAGCGCGTCGTGGTAGTCGAGGAAGGCGCGGAGTTCGGCGGGGCGGTGGCCGAGTGCGCGGAAGATGTTCGGCGTGAAGCCGGATTTCTCCGCGATGGCGCCGATGCGCTCGCGGAGATCGTCGGGAAGGTCTTCGAGTTCCGTCACGGGGAACCGGCTCACGGGGTTGGTCATGCCGCCCACGCTAACCCGCTCGACGGGCAGACGGCAGGGGGTCGGGCGGGCCACCAGGATCGCCGACTTCGCTAGTCCACCCCTGACCCGAACCGACTGACCCCCGGATGTGGCCCGTTCACCCGGAAGGGGTTTGCTTACCCCCGTGAACTGGACCGCGTACGTGGACGGTTACTGCGAGCGCACCGCGCCCGGACTCTGGGGAGAGCCGCTCAACGACCTGGCCAACCTGGCCTTTCTCGTCGCCGCCGGAATGGTCTGGTGGTATGCCAACGGGCAGCGCACCGGGCGGGTGCTCGCTGTCCTGATCGGGTTGATCTTCGTTGCCAGCAGCGTGTTTCACCTGGTCGCGACGCGGTGGGGAGCGGTCGCCGACTCCACCGCCATCTTGTTCTTCACCCTGTTCTACGCCGCGGTCTTCCCCCGGGTCTTCTTTAACGCCAAAGCCAAGTGGTCCTGGCTCGGCGCACCGGTGTTCCTAGCACTCACCATCGCGTCAGGGGCGCTCGGCGGCGGGCTGTATCTGCCCGCACTCGCCGGGCTCGCGGGGTTCGCCATCGCGTTGGGGGTCAAGCGCGACTCGTACTGGCTGGACTTCGCCATGGCCGCCGCGGTGTTCGCGTTGTCGTTGGCGTTTCGGAGCATTGACGACGTGGTCTGCGGGGATTTCCCAGCGGGCACGCATTTCCTGTGGCACGTGCTGAACTCGGTCGTGCTGTACATCGTCGCGAAGGCGATGGTCGGCAAAATACGAGAGGCCCCCGCGCCGGACGGCGACGCGGGGGCCTCTGTCTAAAAAGGACTCAGTGGGCGCCGATCGGACGCAGGTCCTTGTCGTGTTCGTCGGCGTGGTAGTCCTCGGGCGCGGTTTCGTCGTTGCCCGGGCTCCACTTCAGCGCCCGTGCGATGACCGAAACCACCGCGGCGACCACGATGTTCGCGATCAGGGCCACGAAACCGGGATAGATCTGCACCACCGCGAGGCCGGTGCCGCTGAACGGATGCCAGCCGAAGATCGACAGGTTGCCCATCGCCAGTGCGGAGCCGCCGAAGTGGAGTTTTCCGTTGGCCGGGTTGGGGATTCCGTACAGCATGATCAGGCCCCAGCCCATGCCGACGATCCAGCCGGCGATCAGGCCCGCCTTGTGGAACCAGCGCGTGTACAGCGCGATGGCGACCGCGGGCAGGGTCTGCAGGATCAGCACCCCGCCGATGAGCTGCAGGTCGATCGAGAACTGCGGGTCGATCAGGATGATCACCAGCACCGCGCCCAGCTTGACCACCAGCGACGCCAGTTTGGCCTGCTTCGCCTCCTGCTTCGGAGTCGCGTCCTTGCGGATGTACTCCTTGTAGATGTTGCGCGTCCACAGGTTCGCCGCGGCGATCGACATGATCGCGGCGGGCACCAGCGCGCCGATGCCGATCGCGGCGAAGGCGATGCCCGCGAACCAGTTCGTGAACTGCGAGTCGAACAGCAGCGGGACGATCGTGTTGCCGTCCGGCTTTCCGGTGGCCGCGTTCGTCAGCGGCTTGACGCCCGCCGAGATCGCGACGTAGCCGAGCAGGGCCAGCAGACCCAGCACGAACGAGTAAGCCGGCAGCGCCACCATGTTCCGCTTGATCACGTTGCGGCCGCGCGAGGCGAGCACGCTCGTGAGCGAGTGCGGGTACAGGAACAGCGCGAGCGCCGAACCGAGCGCCAGCGTCGCGTACTGCAGCTGGTTGCTCGACGTCAGCAGGATCGAACCGGACGGCTTGCCCGTCTTCGGGTTCGGCTTGGCGAGCGTTTCCTTGGCGGTGTTGAAGATGTGGTCCCAGCCGCCGAGTTTCGAGGGCAGGTAGATGATCGCCACGATGATCACGAGGTAGATCAGGATGTCCTTGACGAACGCGATCAGCGCGGGCGCACGCAGGCCGGACTGATACGTGTAAAGCGCCAGGATCACGAACGCGATCAGCAGCGGCAGGTGCCCGACGATGCCGGAACCGTTGATGCCCATGGTGCGCAGCACGGCTTCGAGGCCGACCAGCTGCAACGCGATGTACGGCATGGTCGCGACGATGCCGGTGATCGCGATCAGCAACGCCAGCGTCGGCGAACCGAAGCGGCCGCGGACGAAGTCCGCCGGGGTCACGTAGCCGCGCGAACGGCTGACCGACCACATGCGCAGCGCGGGCAGCAGCACGATCGGGTAGACGACGATCGTGTAAGGCAGCGCGTACAGGCCGAGCGCGCCGGCGCTGAACACGAGCGCGGGCACGGCGACGAAGGTGTAGGCGGTGTAGAGGTCGCCGCCGAGCAGGAACCAGGTGATCCACGAACCGAACTTGCGGCCGCCGAGGCCCCATTCGTCGAGGTGGTCGAGGCTGCCGCCGGCCTTCCAGCGCGAGGCGACGAAGCCCAGCACGGTGACCACGACGAACAGGAACGCGAAGACGATCAGTTCCACCCACTGAATGTGGTTCATCGGGCGTCCCCCTCGTCCAAGTCGTCGACGCTCAGCTCGTCCTGGCCCTGGTTGCGCGGCTTGTTCTTGGTCGCCAGGTAGACGATGCCGGTGCACAGCACGCCCAGCACGACGAACGCCAGCTGGAACCAGTAGAAGAACGGAAGGCCGAACAGCCGCGGCCCGTCGAAGTTGAACAGCGGCGTGACCAGGATCAGCAACGGGATCAGCAACAGCAGGTTCCAGGCACTGAACTGGAACCCGCGCACCCGACCGCCCGGTTTGGCAGTGGACATCGAACCTCACCTAACACTCACGTGACACGCGACCGCCTGACCCTAGACCTCGGTCATCCCGCCGTCATACGACTTCGATATCGATTCGATCAGCACTGCGAACACGTTCCAGGGTGTGGACAACCTCGGGGACAACCCGCTCGTGCGCGGCCTCGGCAAGCCGTTCGCTACCCCTATCGGCGGGACTGGGCCGCCCCGAATGCCCCAAGGACTTGTGCCGGACGGCGGTTGTCCACGGGGTTCGGCAGCTTGTGCACAGAGTTATCCACAGGCGGTGGACAACTCTGTGGCTAAACTGGGCGGCATGGTCCGCGTGCCCCTCACCGACGAAGAACGCTCCCGCGGCGAGCGGCTCGGCCTGGTGCTGCGCGCCGCCCGGGCCAGCCGCAGCATGGTCGACGTGGCCGCGGAAGCGGGCATTTCGGTCGAAACCCTGCGCAAGATCGAAACCGGCCGGATCCCGACGCCCGCGTTCTTCACCGTCGCGGCGATCGCCGACGCGGTGGGCATGCCGCTGGATCGGCTGCGGGTCGCGTGCGACGGCGATCCGGCGGCGTTTTCGCAGGCCAGTTGAGGTTTTCCGGCTTCCCGGGTTGATCGGGCAGCGGGACGGGGCGGATGAGGCAGAGCCGTTGAGACCGGCCGCCGTGGGCAGGATCGGCGAGCAGATCGGGCAGATGCCTGGAGCCGGTGGACAACTGTGGACAGCTCAAGGATCGGCGCGAAGTGCGACCACGGCCTGAGCGAGCGCGGCCACCTCCGGCGAGCGACAAGTGCCCGACGTCCGTGGACAACTCAAGACCCGGCGCGAAGCGCGACCGCAGTCTGAACGAGCGCCGCCAGCTCCGGCGAACGGCAAGAGCCCCACGCCTGTGGACAACTCAAGACTCGACGCGAAGAGCGACCGCAGCCCGGACAAGCGCGGCCACCTCCGGGGAGCGGCTGGTGGACGGCCAGGCGAGCATCGTCGTGACATCCGGGGCGTCTACGACCGGGACCGCGACGTGTTCCGGCCACTGCCAGGCCCGGCTGGATGCCGGGATCACCAGCAGCGTCCGGCCGAGCGCGACGAGCTGGGCGAGCTTCGACTGGGTGCGCGCCTCCGGTCCCGGCCCGTCCGGGTAGCTGCCGTCGAGGCGGGGCCAGCGGGCGATCGGCAGGTCCGGCACGTCGCTCACTTCGGCTAGCGTCAGCGTGTCCCGCGCGGCGAGCGGATGGGCCGCGGGGAGGATCGCGACCTGACCCTCGACCTGCAGCGACTCGGTGTCGAATCCGGCGAGGTCGTCGTAGGGATGGTGCATGATCGCGACGTCGGCGGAACCGTCGCGGAGCAGTCCGGCTTGTTCGCCGACCTCGCACAGCAGAATCTCGACCGGCGGCGCGTCCGGGGCGTCCAGAATCCGTTGCAGGAGTTCGTGCGACGCCCCGGCTTTGGTCGCCAGTACCAGCTGCGAGTCCCCGGCTCGACGCGTGCGGCGGGCGGCGGCCGCGACTGCGGCAAGGGCGAGGCGGGATTCGCGGAGCAGCACTCGACCGGGCTCGGTCAGCACGACGCCGCGACGGTTTCGTTCGAGAAGTTGCACGCCGAGCCGTCGCTCCAGTTGGGCGATCGCGCGGGACAGCGGCGGCTGGGCGATCCCGAGCCGTTCGGCAGCGCGGCCGAAGTGCAGTTCTTCGGCGACGGCGGCGAAGTAACGGAGTTCGCGAGTCTCGAGATCGTCCACAAAGGCCAGCGTAATACCTGGTGGGTATCACAGCGGACCTAATCGATCTTGGCCAAAACACGGCACCCGAGACGACCATGGGCGGAGTGAACGATACGAAGACCGCGCTGGTCACCGGCGCGAACAAGGGAATCGGCCTCGCCATCGCGCATGGCCTCGGCTCGATCGGCTTCACCGTCGCCGTGGGAGCGCGGGACGAAAACAACCGCGAGAAGGCCGTCGAAGAACTGCGTGCGGCGGGCATCGACGCGTTCGGCGTCGCGCTCGACGTCACCTCCGAAGACAGCGTCGCCGCCGCGGCCGAGACCATCGAGCGGCTCGACGTTCTGGTCAACAACGCGGGCATCGGCGGCCAGATTGACGGCGGCGCCCAGGATCCGACGACGCTCGACCTCGACGTCGTCCGCACTGTCCTCGACACGAACGTCTTCGGCGTAGTCCGGGTTACGAACGCGATGCTGCCGCTGCTGCGCAAAGCGAAGTCGCCACGCATCGTCAACATGTCCAGCAACATGGGCTCGCTGCAACTGCGGACCGGCCCGATCCTCGCCGCTTACGCCCCGTCGAAGACGATGCTCAACAGCATCACCGTGCAGTACGCCCGCGCGCTCGCCGACACGAACGTCATCGTCAACGCCGCCTGTCCCGGTTACGTGGCAACGGATTTCACCGGTTTCGCCGGAACGCGCACGCCCGAGCAGGGCGCGGCGATCGCGGTCAAGCTCGCGACCTTGCCGGACGACGGGCCGCGCGGCGGGTTCTTCGACGACGCCGGGGCCATCCCCTGGTGACGCCTCAGCCGCGCAGTTCGGCGAGCAGCCGTTCCCGGTCGTTGAGGTAGCGGCAGTCGCGGACCGGCAGTTCGAAGGAGTTCAGCAGCTTCTCGAAATCCGCGTACTCGTCCGGGTTGAGCTGGATGCCGGTGACCTCGAAGTGCGCGGCCATGGTGTCGGCGAGTTCCTCCCATTCGCCGGACCACTGCAGATCGCGGTAGTGCTCGAGGTCTTCCGGCGGCATCCGGCCGGCGAGCAGGCGCAGGACGCTGTCGACGAAGTAGCTGATCCGGTTGCCCGCGCGGTCGTCGACGGTCGGATTCGCCGGGTCCCGCGCGGCGTCCGGGTTCCGGACCACGCCGGGGCTCGGCAGCGGGAAGCTGGTGTGCACGAGACCGTCGCCGTTGACCAGGACGACCACGCGCACGCCGTACCGTTCGCCGACGCAGCGCCAGCGCCCGTTGTACTGCTGCCGCCGGGGTTCGCCCGGATCGTTGGCGACGTCCTTGACCACCGCGATGATCTGCTCGTCGCTCCACCCGGGCGGGAATTCGCAGGTCGCCCTGCGGCCGATGCCGGAAGCGTGTCCACCGCCCACCTTCGGCTCCTCTCGTCGGCACGGAGCCTAACCCGGGCGCGCCCGTTCAGCCGAGTTGTGCCAGTACGAAGATGCCGACCGCCAGCACGTCCGGGCCGCGGAACAGTTGCCGCATAAGGTTTGCCGGCATCGGACCGGCGGGGGTGTCGACGAAACCGGCGCTGCTGTAGTCGACCGGCTGACGCGTGACGGTACGCAACACCGAAAGCACCGCCAGGGCGACCGTCACCCACGAGAGAGCCGAAAACGCGGTTCCCAAAGCGAAAAGTGCCACTAAGAGCAGAGCCGACCAGAACAGGCCGACCACAACCAGGGCGACTCCGTGGGCGATCACCAGCTCTCGCGACGACGAGCCCAGCCAGCGTCGCCGACCCGGATTCCGCCACAGCACGCCAAGACCGGCCCCGAACGGAGTAAGCGCGACGTACGCGCCGATCCCGACGAGCACCGGTCCCGGCAGAGTGGGAACAGCAACATGTCCGACGGCTACCGCGAAAGCCACTAACAAAACCGCGCTCGCGTACCGGGCACGGCCGACGATCCCGACCCACGCGAGCCGGAACGCGGTGGGCGGGCGCAGCGACCACGAGCCCGCGGACGAGGACTCCGGCAGCATCATCATCGGGTCGAGGAACGTCACCGCCATCGCGCGCAGGACCCGCGCGTTCCAGCCGTCGAGCAACACCGCGCGTCCGGCGCCGCTGACTGCTTCGCCGCCAAAAGCCAGCAGCAGACCGCATAGCGCCAGCGCCGCGCCGACGTACTGCACCGCCGTTGCGTCGAGACGAACCGCAGCGATCACGACGCCAGCCACCGCGAGGAGCAGCGGTCCAGCGGCTTCGAAAAGGAACGCGGTACGACGTGCGGTGGTGAACGCGAGGATCGTGCCGCCGGCGACGAGAGCTGCCGCGGCGCGCCACCAGTCGAGCGAACTTCCGCCGACCGCCAGCATCAGCGCGGCGAGATATCCGATCACCACCACGAATCCGGCGAGCACGCTGGCCAGCCGGGTCGCGACGACGCGGCGGCGGTCGACCTCGGCGAAGTCCATCCAGGTCAGCTCGGCCGGTTCGGCCCAGACGAATCCACGGCGCAGCAGGCTTCGCCAGCCCACCGCGGCGCACAACGCGACCAGGCCGAGCACCGCCGAGTAGTCCACTGCGGACGGTCCAAAGAGGACTCGATGCCAGGCGTCGGTGCGGAAAAACGCGGTGAACAGGAAGCCGACGCCGAACATCAGCACGAACGTGGGGCTGTCGCCGCTGAAGATGCCGCCGAACCGCTTGCGGCCGGGCACGCGCAACCGGGTCACCACAGTTCGAGCACGCTGTCCGCCGTGTCCAGCAACGGTTGATGGTGCGTGGCAACGACAACTGCCGCACCGGCCGCGGTGGAACGGCCGATCAGCTCGACCAGCCACTCCTTGCCCGCGGTGTCGAGCGCGCGTTCGGGCTCGTCCAGCAGCAGCACTCGATGCGGCCTCGCGGTGACGCCCAGCAGCAGCAACCGGCGACGCTGTCCGGCCGAGAAATGCCCGGCGGTGACGCGAGCGCGTTCGGCGAGGCCCGCGTCCGCGAGCAGTTGGTCGAAATCACCGAGATCCTCGCCGAACGAACCGGAGAGCAGTTCCAGGTGCTGCAGCGGGGTGAGTTCGGCGAAGAAGTCGGAATCGTCGAAGAGCACCGATACCTTGCGGCGGAAGGCAATGCTGCGTTCGTCCGGCTTCGCGCCGTCGACCAGCACCCGGCCCCGTTGCGGTTGCTGCATTCCGTACAGACACCGCATCAGCGTGGATTTGCCGACGCCGTTAGGCCCGACGAGCACCGCGCATTCGCCCGGATCGACGGAGAAATCGAGGTCTTCCAACAACCACAGGTCACCGGCCTTCACCCCGAGGCCGCGCGCGTCGACTATCGGCGACACAGCAGATCCACCACCGGGGACAGCACTTCGAGGTTGGCCTCGAGGACCGTGAAATAGCTGAAGCCGAACCGGACACGGTGCGCGACCAGCTGATCGGCGATTTCGTCGACCGTGCCGACCAGCACAGTGGGGACTTCGGCCAGTTCGTCGAGCGTGAGCTTGTCACCGAAGCGCGCGAGGATTTCGCGCAATGCGGCTTCCCGATCGTCAGTGATCTGGACGAATTGCACGAGCAGGTTGAATTCGGCTTCACGGCCGGCGAGCCGCTCGGCGACGAACCGCGTGCGTTCTTCCACCGCGTCCGCGGTCGCCAGCATCGGCGGCGAACCGTCGCGCACTTTTGCCGTGCCGCTGAAGGCAATCGTCGCCGCGTGCTCGGCGGCGAGCGAAAGCAGCCGGTCGCCGCGGCCGCCGATCATCAACGGGGGACCGCCGGATTGCGCGGGCTGAGGCGCGTATTCCGGATCCGCGTACAGCCGCTGGAGTTCCTTGATCGCGAGTTCGAGGTGATCGACCCGCGCACCGGCGCTGGGAAACGGCATTCCCGCCGTTTCGAACTCCTCTTTCACATATCCGGCGCCGAGGCCGAGTTCGAGCCGTCCGGACACGAATTGGTCCGTGCCCGCGACGTCGCGCGCGAGCAGCGCCGGATTGTAGAACGGCGCGTTGAGCACGAAAGTGTTGAGCCGCACCCGTTCGGTGACCGCACCGGCCAGCACGAGCGCGGGAAACGGCGGCGCCATGCCGAGATGGTCGGCCACGCTCAGCACGTCGTAGCCGAGTTCCTCGACCCGGCGGCACTTGCCGACCCACTTCTCGCGCGAGCCCGGCAGCACCATGTTCACACCGAACCGGAACGGCTTGTCCCCAGTAGACACCATGCGGCCCACGCTACCGTCCTCCCCAATGCCGTGAAGGACTCCTTGAGGGAATCAGATTCCCTCAAGGAGTCCTTCACGGACCTTGGCTTGGAAGCTCAGCCGAGACGCTGGGCCAGCGCGTCAAGCTCGTCGCGCAGCGAGGACGGCACCTCGCCGATCTTCGCGAACCACTCCTCGATGAGCGGCAGTTCCTCGCGCCACTCCTCGTTGCGCACCTCCAGCGCGGCCTGGATGTCCTCGACCGGCTCGGACAGGCCCTCGAGGTCGAGGTCCTGCGCGTTCGGCACGAAGCCGACCGGGGTCTCGACCGCGTTGCCCTTGCCCTCGACGCGCTCGAGCACCCACTTGAGCACGCGCGAGTTCTCGCTGAAGCCCGGCCACAGGAAACGGCCGTCGTCGCCGCGGCGGAACCAGTTGACGTAGAAGATCTTCGGCAGCTTGTTCGCGTCGGCGTTCTTGCCGAGGTTCAGCCAGTGGTTGAAGTAGTCACCGGCGTGGTAGCCGAGGAACGGCAGCATCGCCATCGGGTCGCGGCGCACGTTGCCGACCGCGCCGACCGCTGCGGCGGTGGTCTCCGACGACATGGTGGCGCCCATGAACACGCCGTGCTGCCAGTCGCGGGCCTGGTTCACCAGCGGCACCGTCGTCTTGCGGCGGCCGCCGAACAGGATCGCCGAGATCGGCACGCCCTTCGGGTCGTCCCACTCCGGCGCGAGGATCGGGCACTGCGACATCGGCACGCAGTAGCGCGAGTTCGGGTGGGCGGCCTTCTCCTCGGAGTCGGGCGTCCAGTCCTGGTGCTTCCACGAGGTGGCGTGCGCGGGCTTGTTCTCCATGCCCTCCCACCACACGTCGCCGTCGTCGGTGAGCGCCACGTTCGTGAAGACCGTGTTGCCCTTCTCGATGGTGCGCATGGCGTTCGGGTTCGTGTGGTTGTCGGTGCCCGGCGCGACGCCGACGAACCCGAACTCCGGGTTCACCGCGTAGAGGCGGCCGTCCTCGCCGAAGCGCATCCACGCGATGTCGTCGCCGAGGGTCTCCGCGCGCCAGCCCGGGATGGTCGGCTGCAGCATGGCGAGGTTGGTCTTGCCGCAGGCGCTCGGGAACGCCGCCGCGACGTAGTGGACCTTGTCCTCGGGCGAGATCAGCTTGAGGATCAGCATGTGCTCGGCGAGCCAGCCCTCGTCACGGGCGATGACCGAGCCGATGCGCAGCGAGTAGCACTTCTTGCCCAGCAACGAGTTGCCGCCGTAGCCAGAGCCGTAGCTCCAGATCAGCCGCTCCTCCGGGAAGTGCGAGATGTACTTCGTCTCGTTGCACGGCCAGGCGACGTCCTTCTCGCCCGGGGCCAGCGGCTTGCCGACCGAGTGCAGCGCGGGCACGAACTCGCGCTCGGAACCGTCCGGCGCGATGAACTTGTCGAGGGCGGCCTTGCCGGCGCGGGTCATCACGCGCATCGAGGCGACAACGTAGGCGAAGTCGGTGATTTCGATGCCCAGCTTGGGGTTTTCGTCGCCGAGCGGGCCCATGCAGAACGGGATGACGTACATCGTGCGGCCGGCCATGCAGCCGCGGTACAGCTCCGTCATGGTGGCCTTCATCTCGGCCGGGGCCACCCAGTTGTTCGTCGGGCCCGCGTCCTTCTCTTCCTTCGAACAGATGAAGGTCCGGTTCTCGACCCGCGCGACGTCGTCGGGGTCCGAGGTGGCCCAGTAGGAGTTCGGCTTCGCGTCCAGCTTCACGAAGGTGCCGGCGTCGACCAGCTCCTGGTTGATCCGGGCGGCTTCCTCGTCAGACCCGTCGACCCACACCACGCGGTCCGGGGTGGTCAGCTCGGCGACCTCCCGGACCCAGGACAGCACGCCACTGTGCGTCGTCGGCGCTGTGTCCAGTCCGGGGATGGCGACTGCGGTCATCTCTACTCCTGACTTCCGACGACAAAAGAGCCCACACCGCGAACGACAGTGTTCTTGGTGCGGGCTTCGTTGCCGGCGACCGAATGGCTTCGCACACCGGCGGAAGACCGGTGTGCGGGTTTTGGGATTCCCCGACTGTAGCCGGATGGACGGCAGGTAACCGAGAGCTGACCTGTCGGTTCTCTCACAAGAACGATAAGGGAATCGATTCAGTTTCACCGGAACGGGCCAGCGGCGAAAATCTTTCCGCGCGGCCCGCGTCGCATTCGTGCCCGATGCCGGGAGCCGTGCTGATCAGTCCTGATCTTCGTCGGATCGGCACCGGGCGCCGGTTCGCCGGACGCGGGCGAACGGGGTCGGGTTTCGGCGTCCCGGAGACGACGAAACGGGCCCGGCGCGCGGCCGGACCCGTTCGGGTGACGTCAGTTACCGGGGGTTCAGTTGGGGCTGATCCACTGCCCGGTTCCGCTGTCGATCTTCGCGACGCCGCTGAGCAGCTGCGCGCCCTCGCCGCCCCAGGCCGAATCGCTGCCCGGGTCCGCCACCGCGTGGTTCGCGCCGCCGTCGCTCTCGGTCCACTGGCCCTGGCCGGTGTGCTCGTAGGTGTGAGTGGAGCCGTCCGCGCCGACCTGCACCGCGACGTCGGCCTGGCCGTCGCCGTTGGTGTCGGTGAAGGCGATCGTGCCGCCGGACTTCGTCTCGACGACCGCGGTGTCGTTGTGCCCGTCGTGGTCGGTGTCGATGGTGGCGACCCCGGCGTCGACGTTGCCGTCCGGCAGGTCGGCGTGGATGTGCCCGGCGGTCGAGGTGTCCTGCGAATGCGGGTCGGTGCCGTCCGAGCCGGACTGGCCGTGGCCGGATTCGACCCAGCTGCCGGTCTGCTCGTCGTAAACCGCCTGGTCCACGACGTGCCCGGTCGAGTCGAGCACCGCGTAGTGGTCGGCGACGCCGTCGTGATCGGTGTCCGCGAACGCCTGAGCGGTGCCGTCGTCGTGCTCGACGACCGCGGTGTCGGCGACCCCGTCGTGGTCGGTGTCGTAGTTGACCTCGGCCTGGTACTCCTGGCCGTCGACGTTGACGGTCAAGGCCTCGTGGCCGGTCGCGTCAGTGCCGCCGCTCTCGTCGACCCACATGGGTTGGTCCCCCTTATTACGCCGGGTCTGCCGCTGGTTTCGCTCGGTATGACTCACGTTAGGCCGGTTCGGTTCCCGTCCACAAGCCGATCACCTGCTCACGGCGGCAAGTTGGCCGGAAGGCCGGAGCCGGTGACGAAGACGCACCAGGTTCCCGCTTCCTCGCGGTTCAGATCGAGCCGGGCGGTCGTCGGCGGGTGCGCGTTCCGGCTTACCTCGACCTCGAAGAACGCCCCGTCGCCGGGGCCGGTGGTCGGCTTGCCGAGACGGATCCGGACGTTGTCGTGGGTGAAGCGCTCGACCGCTCTCGTCGCCGGGTACTCGGTGGAGGCGTGGCAGTTGACGTTCTGCAGGCCGATCGGGTCGCGCTTGTTGACCGCGTTGACGTAAGCCTGGACGACAACCTCGGGCCCGCCTGCCGGGCGGTGCACTTCGACGCTGTCGTCGGTCGCGACGATGAAGATGGCGACACCGCCACCAGCGAGCAGCACGACGGCACCGAGGCAGATTCCCATGATCAGCCCGATCCGGCGGGGCTTCTTCGGCGGTTGCGGCGGCTGCCACTGCTGCGGCGGCGGGCCGCCCCATTGCGGAGCGGGCGGCGGTGCTCCCCACTGCGGCGGTTGCGGAGATCCGGGTCCGTACGTCACCGGCTGATCATGCCCGATCGCGGACCGTGCGGATGCGGGATAGCAGAGTTTCGGCTCGGGTGTGGCCTTCGGTGACGTCCTTGAGGCGTTTCGAGACGATCGCGATCTTCTTCGCCCGCTCCTGCGCGCTCATCTTGATCGTCTGATCCACCTCCTTCAGCTCCGCCTCGATCGCGTCGATGCGGCGGCTGAGTGCCTCGTCGAGGGCGAGCGACAGCTGCTGTTCTGCCTCGATGAGCTGTTCGGCGATCAGCTGGTCAAGCGTCGAACGGGCGTCGGCGATGGCTTCGACCAGCCACTGCTTCAGGTGCTGTTTGTCCGAGGCGTGCTTGCGAGTACGCGCCATCCACCAGCCCGCGCCGAGGCCGATCACGATCGTCGCGGGGAGGACTACCGGGTTGAGGATCGCGACTCCGGCCAGCGGCAGCGCGGCGATCTTTCCCGCGCCGACACCGCCGGAAATGCCCATGAACACCAACAGTTTGTCTTCGGCGGTCGGCGGTTTCTTGTCCGGCGGGCGCAGTACAACCGGCGGGCCGCCAGCGCGGGCGAACTGGGCGCGGATCACGTCTAGTTCCTCAGCGGAAAACAGCTCGGATAGCGCCGTGTTCGTGACCTGATTCAGCCGTTGCGACAGCTGCATCGACACTCGCTGCGACGCGGTCTGCAGCGCGATGTCCACTTCCTGCGGCAACGCGGCCAGCTCGTCCCGCTTCGCCCCGTCGATGCGTTGGCGGAAATGCGCCTGCGCCTCGCGCATTTCGCGGCTGCTCTCGTGGCCGACCTCGACCCGCGTGCGCTGGATTTCGCCGCGCAAGCGCAGTTGCCAGCCGCGGGTGGAAGTGCGGCGTTGGGCCTGAAGATCGTCGCGGCGGGCACGGAGTTGTTCGGCTTCCGCTTCGCCTGCCGACAGGGCACGGCTTTCCGCTTGCAGCTTCGCTTTGATTCCGGCCAGCGCGCTCGACAGCGAGCGGAGCGTGTTGGCTTCCTTGAGCATCATCGACCGGCCGACCAGCAGTTCCTGCAGCGCGACCTGCACCGCGGCGATGCCGGACTTTTCCCGCAGCATGGCGGCGACCTGCTCGTTCGGTGCCTTCGCGGCGGTCTCGAACACGCGCGCCGACACCGGATGAAACACCGCGTCGGCGAAGCGCGGCGCGTGTTCGGCGAGCAGTTGCCGGTTGGCTTCCAGGATCTCGCGCCAGCCGCGGAACGCGTCGGTTTTGGCCAGCACGAAGACAACCGTCTCGACGCGGTCCGCGACCTCGCGCAGGAACTGCAGCTCAGTGGACGTGAACGGGGCCGAAGCGTCGACCACGAACACCAGCGCGGTCGCGCCCGCGGCGGCTTCCTTGGCCAGCTCGCCGTGCAGCGAATCGAGCCCGCCGACGCCCGGGGTGTCGACCAGGGTCAGCCGTTCCAGCAGCGGGACCGGACCGGACACCTCGACGTAGCGCGGCGGCAGCTGTCCCGGCGGCAGCTCGTGCGAGGCGGACACCCAGTCGACCAGCTGCGTCAGGTCGAACGGCACCGACGCCAGCTGACCGGGGTAGCAGGCCTGCGCGCCCCACTGCTGCGCGTGCTCGAAAACGAGGTAGGTCGCGGTGGCCACGTCAGCGTCCACAGGGGACAGTCCCGGGGTCGCGAGCAGGGCGTTGACCAGCGAACTCTTCCCGCGGTTGGTCTCGCCGACGACCACCACGGACGGTTTCTCCGAACGGGCCTTGCGCTGCTCCTCGACCCATTTGGCGGCCTGCGGATCAGCCTCGCGGACGACGCCGAGCAGCTGTTCGCGAGCGGCCTGGACCTGAGCGGGAAGCGTCGGTGCGGTCACTGCGCCCGCTTCGCGTAGACGGTGACGATCGGCGCACGCAACAGCCGTTCCTGGTCGGCGAACCCGACGACCTCGGTCTCCGCGACGACGCCTTCCATCTCCGGATCGTCGGTGGGCACGGCACCGCCCGCCTCGTGGCGCGCCGGGTCGAATCGTTCGCCTTCGGCGCGCAACGCGGTGACACCGATGTCGGCGAGCCCGTGTTCGAGCCGTTCCACGACGCCGCTGCTGCGGGCGCGGTCCAGCGCGTACAGGCAGAGCTGGATGAGCGCCTGCCGGTCGGAAAGCGCGCGTTCGAGGTCGCCCGGAGCAGCTACGAGGTCCACATCGGGATCCGACGCATCGGCCGCGGCGTCGGTTCCGTCCGCTTCGGCGATGATCCGCGCGAGGGCGTCCGCGCTGATCTCGCCGGTCGGCGCTTCGGCCGCGTCGGCGGCTTCCTCGTGGCCGAACCACGCCATCAAGACCCTCCCCTGGCCGTCCCCCGTGATTCCACCAGTTTGCGGCACCCCGGCGCGCGGCGGGGGCAGATCACTCAGACGGGCCGAGAATCCGCGTCAGCAGCTGCCGCAGCACCGCCTGCTCGTGCTCGACGTCCAGCTCGGGATCGAGGCTCGCGCGGGACAGCAAGGCGTCGACCAGCGCGACGATCCAGTTTCCCGCGTCGGCCGGGGCCAGCGCGGGGGAGAACCGGCCGGTGCGGACGCCGTGGTCGACCAATCCGGCGAGACCGGTGCGCATGCGGTCGTCGTTGCCGCGGATCAGCTCGGCGAATTCCGGATCGCGAGCTGCCTGCGCGGCTGCTTCGAGGATCAGCCGGACGACGCCGGGCAGCGCGAGCGGCGACGTCAACTGCGCGACGACAGCGAGTACGCCCTCCCACGGATCGGCCATTTCCGCCGCCGCGGCAAGCAGTTCCTCGTTGTCGTCGGTGTCCGCCTCGAAAATGCCGACGAAGACCGCGCGCTTGCTGGGGAAGTAGTGGAACAGGCTGCCGGAGCTGATCTCGGCGGCGCGGCAGATGTCCGCGGTGGAGGTCTTTTCGAAGCCGTCGCGGGCGAAGCAACCGGCTGCCGCGTCGAGAATCGCGCGCCGTTTCGCCGCGTGCTTCTCGGGATCGACCGTCCTCACCACTGGGACATCATCGCTCAGGCGGCGGTTCGTCGAGCCACGGGCGGCCGTGCGTCGTGAACGCCTCGGCCAACTGCCGTCGGGGGAGGTCCGTCTTCTCCCTGGCTATTTCGCGATCGTTTTCGCCGAGCAACACGAGCTTGCCGTCGTCCATGAACACGGAGGCGAGGGGAGTGTCGATACGTCGGCGGCGTTCGCGGCGTTCGAGCGTGACGCGCGTGGCGGACACCGTGACGATCAGCCGGTCCCACGCCCAGAACCAGGCGAACACCACGCCGAGCAGCAGGCCGACGACGACCGCGCCGATCAGCCGCCAGGGCTGCGGGACCTGGTGCAGCAGCCGGAACGGACCCTGCACCGGGAACCACGGCAGCGACGCGATCCAGTCGGCGAGCGCCTGCACGCCCCAGCCCAGCAGCGCCCCGCCGATGGGGCAGGCCAGCCAGGATCCGCGGCGCACCCACGCCGGTTCGTCGACCACCGTTTCCATGGCGACCATTATTAGACCGAGTGCTCGGTTTATCAAACCCACCTCGGCTCAGCTCCGGCGCGGTGGAGGTCCGTGAGGGGAACCCTGAGGGACTCAGAGTCCCTCAGGGTTCCCCTCACGGACAGCGCACCCGGCACCTGCCTCGCGGCCAGGGAAGGCGCCCTCGAGGGGCCCTTTACGGACTTCTGCGTAGCCGTAGCGAGGCTGGGCGCCGCGGACCTCAGGCGAGTTCGTGGATCAGCGAGCGCATGGCCTGGTCGAGCGCCGGGACGTCCGCGGCCAGCTGGGACGACACCAGCAGCTGGTGCTCCGCCGTCCGCAGCCACACGCGGCCGGCGACCGGGATCTCCAGCACCGACAGCCGGAACGGCCGGGCGCGACGGCCCAGCTCGACCTCGGTTTCGCGGACGAGCCGACCCAGCCGTTCGCCGGCGAGAATCTGGCGGCGGTGGAAGCCGGACGAGACCGGGCGGCGCGCCGTGGCGAAGTGTTCGGCCGCCGCCGGGGCGAAGTGCTGGGCTGCGAGGTCGATCGCCGAACCGTCGCCGGGAGCAGGGCTTTTCCGCCGGATGCGCGCCGAACCGCGGTCGCGCAGGAAAGTCAGCAGGCCGTTCCACCACGGTTCCCACTGCGCCTGCACCGCCGCGCGGTCGAGGGCGGGCGGGACGTGCACCGGGACCGCGGGCTCCACCGGCGGAAGCAGCTGGCCGTCGGCGATCGAGAGCGCGAGTACGTCCCGGAGGAACAACGCCACGTCGACGTCGTGGTCGCTCCCCCAGTTCACCCGCCACGAGGTGGTGTCCTCCAGCCGCACGACATTCAGCCTACGCGTCGCGGGCGAGTTGTTTACTGTTCGCGAATCTGTTGCCAGATCAGGAAATAGGCGCGGTGCACGACGTGGGCCACGCGGCTTTGCGCCGGAGTCGCGCCGAACGACGCGAAAGAACGCCACCAGCCAGCGCGTTCCAGCGCGTGCGCCGCCAGCTCCGGCCGCGGGGCGCCGGGAAGTCCGAGCTGCGCGCCGAGGTCGGCGTTGCTGCCGACCCGGAGCACCTCTTCCGCCAGGTCTTCCGGCATCTCGACCGCACCCGACGCGACGAGCGTCAACGCTTCCAGCAGCCGCAGCTGATGCGCTTCCGGGCGGGCCAGCAGCACCTCGATCGCGTCGTGCACGCGCTGCCGTTCGCCCGGGTCGCCGGACGTGTGCGCCAGCGCGGTCACCGACGCCAGCGCGGCCGCGGCCTTGATCCCGTCGGCGCGCGCGGCGAAGACGATCGACAGCCGGCGGCGGACCGCGTCGAGTCCGGAGATGTCGAGAAGCTTGCGGCGCAACGCTCCCGCGGTGATCTCCGGTTCCGCGCGGATCGCGTCGACCGCGCAACGGATTCCGAAGAGATCGAGCTTTTCCAGTAGCCGCAACCGGATCCCGGTCGGGATGTCGCACTCCCAGCTGGTGAAGATGTCCGCCGCGATGAGCATCGTTTCGAGAACGTCGTCGTCGAGCGCGGCAAGCTGTCCGAGCGCTTCGGCATCAGCGGACGTGAAGCCGCCGGACTCGGCCGATTCGGCGATCAAGCCGATCACCGGCAACACGTCCGCGACGCGCGGCTTCAGCGTCGCGGCCTGCTTCTCGGCGAGCAATTGCGCGGCTTTCCAAATGTCCCCGCCGGAGCCTTCGACAGATTCCGCGACGACCGTGTCCGCCTTGTTCAACACGGCGATCGCGTTGACCGGCCCCGCTTCCCGGCTCGCGGTCGCGGCGGTGAACGCGGCCAGCGCCTGCTGGTCGTCCGCGCGCACGCCCTGGGTCACCACGTAGAGCACGGCCTCCGCGCCCGCGACGGCGTTGCGCGAGGTGTCGTCGAGGTCGTCGGAGCCCTCGTCCTGCTCGGCCGCGCCCAACAGTTGCTCGGTCCGCGACACCGACGCCGCGTCGAGCGAGCCGAGGCCCGGGGTGTCGATCACCGTCATGTCCTGCAGCACCGCGTTGGTCAGGTACGCCTCGAGGTGCGAGACCTCGGCGATGTCGACGCCGAGTTCGGCCGGGATCGATCCGTCCGCCGCGAACGGCAGCACCTGCTTGCGGCCGTCGAGGAACACCACCTCGACGCGGTCGACGGTGCCGTACTGGAACCGCGTGACCAGCCGTGTGCACTCGCCGACGTCGGTGGGCGCGACGAGCCGCCCGATCAACGCGTTGACCAGCGTCGACTTGCCTGATTTGATCCGCCCGGCGACCGCCACCTGCAGCGGCGCGCCCAGCCGGCGCAGCACCTCGGCGAACCCGGCGGCCGTGCGCGGGGACACCTGGGATCGCAGCCGGTGGCACAGCTCCGCCACCGACGCGGACAGTGGGCCGGCGAGCCGTCCCCGTTCCGCCGCTGCCGTCACCGCCCCGGCCCCCTTCCGGCTCGTACGCTCCCCCGAGCTGGAATCGTCGCATGCCGGTCATCCTTCGGTCGCACCGAAGGTGCTACCCGCGACCGACGCGGCCGCCAGTCGCGCGACCTACTGTTGAGTCGTGCGACGGCTCAGCCTCTGGATGCGTGCCCACCCGATGGTGGGGGACTCGCTGCTCGCGCTGTTTCTCGCGCTCTTCGACATCGTGCTGTTCGCCGGCGGCGGCGTCGATCCCGAAGTGCCCGGCCCGGCTTGGTACGTCGCGGTCCCGATCGATCTCGCCGTGGTCGCGCCGCTGGTCTTCCGCCGCAAACGGCCGGTCCTCGCCGCGTACCTCGTGTACGTCATTTCGTACGCGCACAGCGCGCTCGACCTCGGAGTCTCCGGTCTGGCCGCACTCGCGATCAGCCTCTACTCGGTCCAGGTCTACGTCGGACGCAAGCAGGGGCTGCTCTACGGCGGCGCGTTCGTGGTGGCCATGGCCGTCACCGCGATCGTCAAACCCGAGCCGTCGATGGCGGCCCAGTTGCTGTTCAGCGCCTTCACCATCGCCTTCTGCTGGCTGCTCGGCGAATTCATGTACGCCCGCCGCGCCTACCAGCGAGAACTGGAAGCCCGGCTGCACCTGCTGGAGACCGAACGCGACCAGGCCGCGCGCATCGCGGTGGCCGAGGAGCGCGGCCGGATCGCCCGGGAACTGCACGACGTGGTGGCGCATTCGGTGAGCGTGATGGTCGTGCAGGCCGACGGCGCGGCGCTCGCCCTGAAGTCCAATCCGGAGCTGGCCGGACGCGCGCTGGGGACGATTTCCGAAACCGGCCGCGGCGCGCTCGGCGAACTGCGCCGGCTGCTCGACGTGCTGCGCAACGACCACGGCGACGACGAACCCCGGGTGCCGCAGCCGGACGCGACCGCGCTGGGCGACCTCGCCGAACGGATGCGCGCCGCGGGCGTCCCGGTGGACCTCTCCCTCGGCGACGGGCTGGACGAACTGCCCGCCGGGGTGTCGCTCGGGATCTACCGGATCGTCCAGGAATCGCTGACCAACACGCTCAAGCACGCGGGCTCCGGAGCGAGCGCCGCGGTGCGGGTGCAGCGGACCGGCGACCAGGTCGAGGTGCTCGTGCGCGACGACGGCGCGGGCCGGGCCCGGCGGCTCGAACAAGTAGGCGCGCACGGAACTTCCGCGGCGGGGCCGACTGGGACGGCCCGGCAACCGGCGCCGCGACTGTCGGTCGCGGGCGGGAACGGGCTGATCGGGATGCGGGAGCGGGCGAACGTGTACGGCGGAACACTGGAGGTGGGCCCCGCCGCCGGCGGTGGCTGGCAGGTGCGAGCGGTGCTGCCGGTTAGGTTGAACTCGTGATCCGAGTGGTGGTCGTCGACGACCAGGAACTGATGCGCGTCGGGTTCCGGATGGTGCTGGGCGCGCAGGCCGACATCGACGTGGTCGGGGAGGCCGGCGACGGCGCGCAAGCCGTGCGGATGGCCGCCGAACTGCGGCCCGACGTCGTGCTGATGGACGTGCGGATGCCGGTTCTCGACGGCGTCGAGGCGACGAAACAGATTGTCGCGGCGGGCACCGCGCGGGTGCTCGTGATGACGACGTTCGACCTCGACGAGTACGTCTACGCCGCGCTGCAGGGCGGCGCGTCCGGCTTCCTGCTCAAGGACACTCAGCCGGACTACCTGGTGTCCGCGCTGCGTTCGGTCGCCGACGGCGACGCGGTGATGTCGCCCTCGGTCACCCGCCGGCTGCTCGACCGGTTCGTCGGCTCCGGCGGCGCGGAAATGCGCGATCCGGCCGACCTCGACGTGCTGACCGACCGCGAACGCGAGGTGCTCGTGCTGATCGCGAAAGGCATGTCGAACATCGAGATCGCCGAGACGTTGTTCCTTTCCGAGGCTACGGTGAAAACACACGTCGGGCGGATCCTGTCGAAGCTCGACCTCCGCGACCGGGTGCAAGCGGTCGTCCTCGCATACGAGACCGGGCTCACTCGGCCGGGGATGGGCTGAACCGTCCGATTCGGACACTGTCCACACCGGACCCCGCTGCGGATTTCGTAGCGGGGTCTTGGCGGATCGGGCAAAACTCAGGGTCGGCTCAGGGACATCCCCCATCGCGCTCCACCCTCCGGCACGATTGAGTACTACTCAGGTCGGGTAGCCGGTTCGGTCCACGGGATGACGCGGAAACGGCCGCGTTCAGACAGGATGAATTCCGTCCGCACCGCCGTAGAGGGAGCAGGGGATGATCGAGGCAACAGGTCTCACCAAGCGTTACGGGAACACGCTCGCGGTGAACAACCTGTCGTTCAGCGTGGCCGCGGGGAAAGTCACCGGATTCCTCGGCCCGAACGGCGCAGGCAAGTCCACCACGATGCGCATGATCCTGGGCTTGGACAACCCCACCGGGGGCCAGGTCCGGATCGGCGGGAAGCTGTATCACGACCTGAAGGAACCGCTGCGCACGGTCGGCGCGCTGCTCGACGCGAAATGGGTGCACCCCAACCGCTCGGCCCGCGCGCACCTGCAGTGGATGGCCCGGTCCAATCGCATTCCGGGCAAGCGCGTGGACGAGGTGCTCGACACCGTCGGGCTCACCAGCGTCGCGGGCAAGCGGGCGGGCGGGTTCTCGCTCGGCATGTCGCAGCGGCTGGGGATCGCCGCCGCGCTGCTGGGCGACCCGGAGGTGCTGCTGTTCGACGAGCCGGTGAACGGCCTCGACCCGGAGGGCATCCTCTGGATCCGGAAGTTCATGCAGCGCCTCGCCGCCGACGGCCGGACGGTGTTCGTGTCGAGCCACCTGCTTTCGGAGATGGCGCTCACCGCGACCGACCTCGTGGTCATCGGCAAGGGCGAGCTGATCGCGCAGTCCACCACTGAGGAATTCGTGGCGCGGGCCGCGGAGAACACCGTAAAGGTGCGCTCGCCGCAGCTTCCGGCGCTGCGCCAGCAGCTGATTTCCGCCAGCGCGGAGATCACCGACGCCGGCGAAGCGCTCATCGTGTCCGGAATGGACAGTGCGAAGATCGGCGAGATCGCCGCTTCGGCGAACCTCGTGCTGCACGAGCTGAGCCCGCAGACCGGCTCGCTCGAACAAGCCTTCATGCAGATCACCGGCGACTCCGTCGAGTACCACACGGGGCTCGAGGCAGAGGCGCAGCAGGCCGCGGCCATCCGCTGACCACACTCTCGTTGGGAAGAGAAAAATCATGACTTTGCTCGCGGTCGAACGCATCAAGCTCTTCACCACCCGGTCGCCGTGGTGGTGCGCCCTCATCGCTATCGCTCTCACCGTCGGCTTCGCCGCCCTCATGGCGACCGCGCTGCCGAGCGGGGAATCGATCTCGGTCGCCAACACCCAGGCCGGACACCAGTTCGGCATCGCGGTGATCATGGTGCTGGCGGCGCTTTCAGTGACCACGGAGTACCGCTTCGGCACGATGCGCACCACGTTCCAGGCGGTGCCGCACCGGGGCAGCGTGCTCGTCGCCAAGGCCACCGTCGTCGCGCTGCTGTCGTTCGTGATCGGCGAGATCGCCGCCTTCGGCGCGTGGGGCCTCGGTTACGTGATCCGTCCGTCGGACTCGGTGGCGCTGCAGACCTCCGCGGACTGGATCAACGTCGCGGGAGTCGGCGTGGTGTTCGCCTTCGCCGCGGTGATCGCGGTGGCCGTCGGGACCCTGATCCGGCACAGCGCCGGTGCGCTCTCGCTGCTGCTGATCTACGTGCTGGCGGTGGAAAGCCTCGTGCAGCTGATCCCGACCGTCGGCCCGAAGATCCACCAGTGGATGCCGTTCAACGTCGCGGAGCGCTTCCTCGGCGGTTCGGCTTCCTCGCGAGGGCCGGGCCTGCCGGACGCGGTGCTGTCGCAGTGGGGCTCGCTGGCCTACTTCGCCGGGGTGGCCGTGGTGCTGCTGGCCATCGCGATCGGCGTCGCGAAGAAGCGCGACGCGTAAAGACCCACAGGGGAGTTCGGACGAGTCAGGCGGGGGCCGGCGGAGCCGAACAAGGGGAAAAAGGGGAAAAGGGGAACAAGATCCGGGTCGCCATTCGGGGGCGGCCCGGATCTTTCCGTTTCGGTAGAGTTCGGGTCCACGAGAAGGGGGACGGCGTGCTCGAAGCGACTGGACTCACCAAGTCCTACGGCGACACCGTCGCGGTGCGAGACCTGACATTCACCGCGCGAGCCGGTCGCGTCACCGGGTTCCTCGGTCCGAACGGGGCGGGCAAATCCACCACGATGCGGCTGCTGCTCGGGCTCGACGCGCCCACCGCGGGCACCGCGCACATCGAGGGCAAGCCGTACCGGCAGCTGTCCGATCCGCTGCGCACGGTCGGCGCGCTGCTCGACGCGACGTGGCGGCATCCGGGCCGCTCCGCCCGCCAGCACCTGCGATTCCTCGCCGCGACGAACGGGCTGCCGGACCGGCGCGCCGACGAGGTGCTGGACCTCGTCGGGCTGTCCGCGGTGGCTCGCAAGCGGGCGGGCACGTTCTCGCTCGGCATGCTGCAGCGGCTCGGGATCGCGAGCGCGCTGCTCGGCGACCCGCGCGTGCTGCTGTTCGACGAACCGGTGAACGGCCTCGACCCCGAAGGCGTGCACTGGGTGCGCAAGCTGCTGCACGGGCTCGCCGAGGAAGGCCGCACGGTTTTCGTGTCGAGCCACCTGCTGCCGGAGATGGAGCAGACCGCGCAGGATCTCGTGGTGATCGGCCGCGGCCAGCTCATCTACCACGGCACCATGGCCGATTTCGTGGCCCGCGCCGGTTCTCGCGGCGTCCGGGTGCGCACGCCGCACGCCGACGAGCTGCGCAAAGCGCTCACCGAAGCGCGCGCGGTTTTCACCGAGGATTCCGGTGCGTTCCTGGTGTCCGAAATGGACAGTGACGCGATCGGCGAACTGGCTTTCTCCGCCCGCGCCACGCTGCACGAGCTGAGCCCGCTGGCCGGTTCGCTCGAGCACGCCTACCTCGAATTGACCGGCCAGGCGGCCGAATTCACCAGTGGAGGTGCGCGGTGAATCTGCTGCGGGCGGAACGGATCAAGCTTTTCAGCACTCGCGCGCCGTGGTGGTGCGCGCTGATCGCGGTGGCCGCGCCGATCGCGTTCACCGCGTTGTTCCTCGGGCTTTCCGGGGCCGAAATCACCGCGGACGTGAGCAACACTCAGCTCGCCACGAGCACCGGCCGCACGGTCGCGCTGGTGCTGGCGGTGCTGGCCGCGACCGCCGACTTCAGCTGGGGCACGCTGCGGCTCACCTTTCAGGCGGTGCCGACGCGAACGCCGGCGCTGCTCGCCAAGGGCGCCGTGGTGTTCGTGGCCTGCGCGGTGCTGGGCCTGCTCGCCGGTGTCGGTTCGTGGGGAATGGCGCACCTCGTGCGGCCGGACGCCGACCTCGGCCTGCACTCCGGAGCGGACTGGCGGATCGTGTTCGGCCAGCTGCTGACGTTCGCGCTGACCGGTCTGCTCGGTGTCGGCGTCGGGTTGCTGCTGCGCAGTTCCGCGCTGACGCTGGCGATCGTGCTCGTGTGGACCCAGCTGGTCGAGGGCCTGGTGCTGCTGATTCCCAAGATCGGCAGCGATCTCTACCAGTGGATGCCGTTCTACGCCGCCTCGCAGTTCGCCGGTGGCGATTTCACCAGGACGACCCTGAAACTGTCACCGCCTTTCGGTCCGTGGGGTTATCTCGCGTATTTCGCAGCGATCAGCGTGGTGTTGTTCGCCGCGGGCGTGGCGACCGCGAATCGGCGGGACGCCTGACCTGCACGTGCACATTCCCGATTGCGCGGCGGGCGATCGGATTAAATTCACGTAAACCGGTGTGGCTTCTCTCACAGGGAGCGGACATACTGTCGGAAAGCCACGGATATTCAAAGCAGAGCCCCGTCTCAGCTCTCCGGAGGTGAACCGTGACGGTGGACGTTGATCAGGAACTCATTTCCCGCGACGCTGCGGTACCAACCCCCCGGCTCGAGCCGATGCTGGACCTCGAATGGTCCCAGGCGATCGAACTGCCCCGGTTCGCGCTGCCCGCGACCCGGCCCGCGGAACTGCGCCAGGCGTGGGTGCACCGCGCCCCCGAGGACGCCGTGCTCGGGCTGTACCGGCGGACGAGCGGAACCGACGAAACGCTGCCCGCGCCGTGGTGGCTGCGCGCGGTCGCGAGCGGACGGCTCGAATCGCGCGAACTCGGCTTCCGCATCGAGGACCGGGTGGCGCACCTGCTCGGCAAGCGGATGGGCTGGGAATTCGTGCCGTGGGCGGCCGACGGCGAATCCGGGTACTGGGAGTTCATGCCGTCCGAACGCGGCAAGTCCGGCCATTCCATCCCGACGACCGTGCTGAACACCGACCGGCACGACGGCTGGATCGACGTGCTGCCCGCGCATTCCGGCCACGCTCCGGAGCCGGTGGCGGTCGCCGGACTCGCCGGTTTGCGCTCCCGGCTCGGGGAGTTCGAAGCGGTCCGCTGACGCGCCCGTATGTTGTCCGGGTGGAAAACGAGGACCAGCCACGGCTGCGCAGCGTGGTCAGCTACGTCAAACGCGGCGGCCGGATGACCGTCGGCCAGCAGCGCGCCTGGGAAGAACACTGGCCGCGGCTCGGCCGGACGGTGTCCGAACTGCCCTCCGGGCCGGTCGACTTCACGGCATGGTTCGGCCGGGAAGCGCCGGTCATGCTGGAGATCGGTTCCGGCATGGGCGAGACGACCTCGCAGCTGGCCGCCGCCGCGCCGGAGCTGAACTATGTCGCGGCCGAGGTGTACGACCCTGGGCTCGGGCAGTTGATGCTGCGCGCGGAGAAGCTCGGCGTGACAAACCTGCGGCTGATGCACGGCGACGCGGTGGTCCTGCTGACGTCGCATGTCGAGCCGGGCACGCTGTCCGGGGTGCGGCTGTTCTTCCCGGACCCGTGGCCGAAGAAGCGCCACCACAAGCGGCGGATCGTGCAGCCGGAGTTCGTGGCGCTGATCGCTTCGCGGCTGGAGCCTGGCGGGACGTTCCACATGGCGACGGACTGGGAGCACTACGCGGAGCAGATGCTCGAGGTGTGCTCGGCGGAACCCGCGCTGCGGAACCGGTATGCGGACGAGCCTGGCGGCTGGGCGCCGCGGCCGGAATGGCGGCCGGTGACGAAGTTCGAGCAGCGGGCGGACCGGGAGGGCCGGGTTTCGCACGACTTGATCTTCGAGAAGCGCTGATCTTGGGTTGAAGCGCCCCAACGCGGTGCGCGAGTCCTGTCCAATCAGTCCGGTAGGCGAGGCCGGAAGTCCGTGAGGGGAACCCTGACGGAATCAGATTCCCTCAGGGTGGCCCTCACGGACGGAGTGGGCAAAAGCTGGCTGAACGTGACGAAGGGCCGTTGCCGGGTTCCCATCCCCGGCAACGGCCCTTCGTTCCCTTCACCCCCGGTGCCGCCCCTCCCCCGACGAGGGGCGGCCGCCAGCTATTCGTCGGCCAGTGGTTCCGCCTGCACCCGCTTCAGCGCCGGCGTGCAGACCGACGCGCCGAGCAGGGCGACCCCGACTCCCAGCACCACCGGCGCGGCGATCCACGGGCTGAACACGACCGACCCCCGTTCCATCGTCGCCATGAACAGTCCTAGTCCGACCACGACGCCGGTCACGCCCGCTCCGATGGTCGCCACCAGCGCGGGCAGCGCGGCCTCCATCCGCAGCGCCCGGGACAGCACCCGCACCGGCGTGCCTGCCGCCATCAGGGCGCCGAACGTCCGGCGGCGGTCCATGACCGAGCCTGCGGTCGCGACGGCGGCGCTGCAGCCAGCAAGAATGCCTGCCGCGATCAGGCCGATCACGGTGACCCGGCGCAGGTCGCTGAGCTGCACTTGCTGTCCGTAGAGGTACTGCTCGCGGCTGCCGATTTCCTCCCCGACCGCGTTGGGCACCAGAGCGGTCCGCACGGTCTCGCGGTTGGCTTCGGCGGTCGGCACGACCAGGGTGACCTGACCCGCTTTGACGCCGGCCGGGACCGCGGACGGGTCGATCACGTATTCGCCGAAGTTGTTGCGCTTTTCCGGGTGGTAAGTACCCGTGGTGACCGCGCCGAGCGGGGTGCCCGTGCTGTCCTCGCCGCCGTACCGCGCGACTCGCAGGTTGCTCGTGTCCAGCTGGTACGGCGTGTACAGGCCGACCCCGGGCTTGCAGTCCTGCTGGGTGATCCCGAGCCGGGTCAGCTTGGCCGCATCAGCGCAGGTCATTACGTACGCGCGCTGCATCGACCGGTAGTTCCCCTCGCCCTGCATCACGTAGACGCTGGCCACCGGGACGACGCGTTCGGACAGTCCGGCCTTCGCAAGCGTCGTGTTGGTCCGCTCGATCGCCTCGGGAGCCCGGTCCGCGTTGACGTCGACGTACAGCGCCGAGTCCACGTACTGGCGTCCGCCGCCGGCGAGGGATTCGATCGACGGCAGCAGGGTGAGCGCCATCGACCCGGTGAACACCGCGAGCACGATCCCCGCCGAAGCCCGGTAGGAGCCCTTCGGGTCGTTGCGCAGCCGACGTCCGGCCAGCAGCGACGACGGCCGCCGCCAGGTCCGCACGAACGTGCCGCCGACCGCCGAGGTCACCCACGGTCCGACCACCATCGCCGAACCGACCACCAGCAACAGGCCGAACAGCACCAGGTTGCCGCTGCCGCCGCTGCGTGCGCCGAAAACGGTGTAGAAGAAGAACAATCCGGCCGCGGGCAGCGCGAGCAACCGCCACCAGCGCAACGGTTTCACCGTGTGCCCGCCGCTCGCGAACAGCGGCGTGCGCACCACCCGGCGCAGGCCGAGCACCCCGGCGAGCACGACGAGCACCGGGACCACCAGCACCGCGAGCACGGTCAGCCCGACCGGCAGCGCGAAGTCCGACGCCATCCAGGTCCCGCCGTCCCACGGCACGAACGTGGCCATCCCGCGCAACGCCGGGCTCAGCAGCAGGCCTAGCAGTGCACCGACGCCCGCGGACAATCCGGTTTCGGCGGCGACCATCGCGGTCACCTGGCCCGGGGTCGCGCCGGCCAAGCGGATCGCGGCGAGCCGTTGTTCGCGGCGGGCGGCGGTGAGCCGGGCCGACGACGCGACGAGCACCAGGCTCGGCACGAGCAGCACGATGATGCCGACCCAGGACAAGACCGTCAGCAAACCGTCGGGATGTCCCTGTCCCCCGGGGAAGGCCGAGGCCGGGAACGCGTCCTGGCCGGGCTCGGCCTTGTGCCCGTACGGACGCATCTCCTGCGTGCTGTGCCCGACGAGCGCGACGAGCTGTTCCGGATACCGCAGCGCCTCGTCGCCGAAGGCCGCGACCGGCTTGCCGAACCGGTTCCCGAGCTGGTCGGCCGGGGTGGAGTTGAGCAGTTTGCCGAGCGCGGGCGACACGATCGTCTCGCCGGGGCCGGGCAGCTGCGGGATGCCCGGGGGCAGTCGCAGCGAGTCGACCGGCCCGGTGACCGCGATGTCCACGCGGGCGACCTGCTTGCCGTCGAAGTAGTCCTTGGATGAGTTGACGAGCAGGGCGTTCTGCTGACCGGAGTCGTAGCGGCCGCTGCTCTGCCACAGCGCCCGCTGCTCGCGCGCCTGCGTGGCGTACGGCAGGGTCGCCAGCAGCAGGACGAGCCCGGTCGCGACGGCGACGCCGACCGCGGTGAGGATCGCCGAGGTGCGGGTCCGCCGATCGCCGCGCAGCACCCGAAGGGCGAGCTGGAACGGGTTCATGCCGCGAGCCTCGTCGCGATCAGGCCGTCGCGGATCGCCACGGTGCGCGGCATCGATTCGGCGAGTTCCCGGTCGTGGGTCACCACGAGCACCGCGGCTCCCGATGCCTGCGCGGCGGCCAGCAGCGCGTCCATCGTCTCGCGGCCGGTGCGGGTGTCGAGCGCGCCGGTCGGCTCGTCGGCGAAGATCACCTTCGGCCGGTGGGTGAGCGCACGGGCGATCGCCACGCGCTGCGCCTCGCCGCCGGAAAGCTCGCCGGGACGGCGCGCTTCCTTGCCGGACAACCCTAGTTTGCCGAGCCATTCCCGCGCCGCGGCAATCGCTTCGCCACGAGTTCCGCCGGCCAGCAGCGACGGAAGTGCGACATTCTCTTCCGCGGTCAGCTCGGACACGAGCATTCCGGACTGGAAGACGAAACCGAATTCGGTGCGCCGCAGTTCGCTGCGCCGCTTTTCGCCGAACTGGTCGATCCGCTGCCCCTGCAACCAGATCTCGCCGCTGTCTGCCCGCAGGATGCCCGCGAGTACGTGCAGCAGCGAGGTTTTTCCGGATCCGGACGGGCCGACGATGGCGATCGCTTCCCCCGGCTGGACGTCGATGTCGATTCCGGCCAGTGCGTGCTGTTGCCCGTAGCGCTTCACCAGCCCGCGCCCCGACAACACCGGTCCGGCGCTCCACTGTGGATTCGTCATCCGCCAGCTCTCTCCCTGTCTCCGTCATTCGTCTTCGACTGCGACGGAAGGCAGCTTCGCGGATTCGAGCGGGTGTCCACTTCGGGCAGACGGCCGGTAACGGCGGGGCCGCCATCGGCCGATCGGCCGATGGCGAGAAGACCACGTGGCCAAGGTGCGCGCGGGCGCGAATCATCTACCGTCACGGTGTGCCGCACTCCCCGCCGTCGAAAACGCTTGCCGCGCGGGCGACCGAACTCGCCCGCCGCCTCGACATGTCCGTGCTCGTGTTGCTCGCCGCGCTGGCGTTCGACCTCGTGTTCGTGACCGACGCGGCACTCGACAACGTCGGCCCGCGATTCGTCGACCTCGGGCTGTTCCCCGGCATTTTCGCGATGGCGGCGTGCGCGTTCTGGGCCCGCAAACGCGCGGCGGTGGCGGGCGTATTCGGCGCGCTGACGCTGATGTTCTGCACCTTCGTCATCCGCTATCTCGGCATTCCGACGTACTCCAGCGTGCTGGCGCACCTGACCGTCACCGAGTTCGTCGCCGGGATCGAGATGGTCTATTTCCTCGCCCGGCGGGCCCGCCCCGGAGTCGCCTTCGCGGTGATCAGCGCGCTGGTGATGGGCGCGCTCACCGCGGTCTTCGGCCGCGGCGGCTACCGCGACCTGAGCACCAGCAGCATCGCGCAGACCATGCTGTTCGGGTTCCTGTTCCTCATCGGGACGGTGGTCACCGGCGCGGTCGGCCGTCCGCGCCGCGAACGCGACCCGGCGACGGCGGAACGCCTGCGCACCATGCACCGGTTCACCGAACTGGTGCGCGGACAGTGGCCGTTGATCGGCATGCTCGGCATCGGCGTGCTGGTCGAATTCGGCTACACCTACGAAAGCGGCAGCCGCGGTTTCCCGCTGCTGGCCTGCTCGATCGGCGCCGCCGCGGTGACCGCGTTGTCGCCGCGCCGTCCGCGCGATTCGATCCTGGTGGTGGCCGGGATCCTGCTGCTGTCCGCGCTCGCGACGCCGTTCCTGCACCCCAGCCACAGCTACCAGCTGCTCGGCGGCATCCCGCCGACCCAGATCGTGGCCGCCTTCGGCGTGGTCGTGAACGTCGTGCGCGCGGTGCCGCTCGCCCGGGCGTGGCCGCGGATCGCGCTGCTGTCCGGCGTGGTCGCGGTCGGCACGATCCTGAACTTCAGCCAATACCGCACCGGCCGTCTGCTCACCGACCCGGCGACGCTCGGAATGCTCGCCACGGTCGCGGTCCTGCTGCTCGGCATCGCCATCGCGATCGGCCTCTACCTGCGTTCCCGCGATTCCGAGCGCGCGCAGGTGGTGAAATCGGCGGTCACCGACGCGCAGACGTCCGAGCGGATGGCGCTGGCCAGGGAGCTGCACGACGTGGTCGCACACCACGTGACCGGGATCGTCGTGCAAGCGCAGGCCGCGCGGATGATGGGGGAGAAGAACCCGGAACTCGCGCTGGAGGCGATGGGCCGGATCGAGAACGCCGGCGTCGAGGCGCTCGCCGCGATGCGCCGCCTGGTCCGCAGCATGCGCGGCGACGCACAGGCCGGTGCGGGCGAGTTCAACGAGCAGGCGACCACCGATCTGGCCGCCGACCTGCACCGGCTCGTCGAGGCGGGCAACCACGGCGTTCCGACGAAACTGGAGCTCAACCTTCCGCCGGACCTGCCGCACGAGGTCGGCCGGTCGGCGCTGCGGCTGGTCCAGGAGTCGCTCACCAACGTCGGCAAGCACGCCTCGGACGCCACCGAGGCGGTCGCGCTGGCCGAGGTCGTCGACGGCGAACTGCACTTGCGGGTGACCGACAACGGCAGCGGGCAGACTCACCGTCCGGCCGGCGGATCGGGCGGATACGGTCTGGTCGGCATGCGCGAACGCGTCGCGCTGCTGCACGGCAGGCTTTCGGCAGGCCGCGAGCCGAATGGCGGCTGGCGGGTCGAGGCGTGGCTGCCGCTCGAGGCGAACGGGGAGACAGACGGGTGATCCGGGTACTGATCGCGGACGACCAGGAAATGGTGCGGATGGGCTTCCGGATGATCCTGGACGCCCAGGACGACATCGAGGTGGTCGCGGACGTGCCGGACGGGATCTCCGCCGTCTCGAAGGCGCGCGAACTGCGCCCGGACGTCTGCCTGCTGGACATCCGCATGCCGGGGCTCGACGGGCTGGAGGTCACCCGGCAGCTGGCCGGGCCGGACGTCGCCGACCCGCTGAAGGTCGTCGTGGTCACCACCTTCGACCTCGACGAATACGTGCACACCGCGCTGCGCAACGGCGCGAGCGGCTTCCTGCTCAAGGACGCCGGTCCCGCGCTGCTGATCGAAGCGGTGCGCGCGGCCGATCGCGGCGACGCGCTGGTATCGCCGCAGATCACCGTGCGGCTGCTGAAGCATTTCGACGGCGGCACCACCGCCAAGCGCGAGGCTCCGGCACCGTCGGAACCGCTGACCGCGCGCGAGATGGACGTGGTGAAGGCGGCCGCGCGAGGGCTCACGAACACCGAGATCGGCGCGGAGCTGTTCCTGTCGCTGTCGACGGTCAAGACGCATTTGGCTTCGGTGCAGGGCAAAGTCGGCGCGCGTAACCGAGTGGAAATCGCAGCTTGGGCTTGGCGTAGCGGCGTAGTGGATTAACCGCTACTGGCACGCCCGTACTATCTCGTTATGTCGCGTCGATTCCACGCCCCGGTTGTTCTGCCCGCCGACCCGTCCTGCTCGCTGCTCCGCGACGCCGTCGTGGATGTCGACGACGAAGGCCGGATTTCGTTCGTCGGGCCGGCTTCGAGCGCACCGGAGTTCGCCGGCGAGGAGACCCGGCTGACCGGAATCCTGTTGCCCGGCTTGGTGAACTCGCACGCGCACAGCCCGATGACCCTGCTGCGCGGCATGGGCGGCGACCTTCCGCTGCTGCGCTGGCTGCGCGAGATCATCTGGCCGACCGAGGCGAAGCTGAAGCCCGCCGACGTGCGCACCGGCATGCTGCTCGGATCGGTCGAAATGCTCCGGCACGGCGTGACGACCAGCGCGGAAATGTATTTCGAGGGCGAACAGCTCGTGGACGCGGTGCTCACCACCGGCGGCCGGGTGCTCGTCGCGCCGCCGGTGATCGAACTGCCCGGGCTGGACTGGCGCGCGACCCTGGCGGCGATCGACCGGTGGATCGACGCCGACGGCCTGCGATTCGGTCCCGGGGAACGGATCGAGCTGGGTTACGGCCCGCACTCGGCGTACATGCTGAACCCGGACGGGCTGCGAGCGACCGCGGAATCCGCGGCTTCCCGGGGTGCGCTCGTGCAGATTCACATCGCCGAGGCGGCGGCGGAGGATCTGGAGCAGCGCAAGGAGCACGGTTCGGTACCGAAGCTGCTGGATTCGCTGGGGATGTTCAACGGGCGCACGCTCGCGGCGCACGCGGTCCATTTGTCGGACGAGGACATCGCGATCTTCGCGGCTCGCGGAGTGGGGATGGCGCACTGTCCCGGGTCGAACGCGAAGCTGGCGTCGGGAATCGCGCGGATCAAGGACTTGCGAGCAGCTGGGGTCGCGATCGGTCTCGGCACCGACGGCCCGGCCTCGAACGACGACATCGACCTGTGGGAAGAACTGCAGCTCACCGCGATGCTGGCCCGGCTGGCCAACGACGACTCCACCGTGGTGACCGCGAAGGACGTGTTCCTGATGGCCACCCGCGGCGGCGCCGAAGCGCTCGGCCGCCACGACCTCGGCGTGCTGGAGCCGGGCCGCTGGGCCGACCTGGTGCACGTCGACCTCGACGACCCGGCCTTCGCCGCCGGTCTGGACGTGCCCGACGAGCAGTTGCTGGCGAACTTCGTGTGGGCAGCCGGTTCGCGCCGGGTGCGCGACGTGTGGGTCGCGGGCGAACAGGTCGTCGCCGACGCCGAACCGACGCGAGTCGACCGGCGCGAGATCCAGGCTTCCGTCGCCGACACCGCCGCCCGCTTGCGCGCCTGACACTGTCCGTGAAGGACTCCTTGAGGGAATCTGATTCCCTCAAGGAGTCCTTCACGGACCTCAGCGCGGACGGACCTGGATTTCGGTGAAGTGGGCTTCGGGCGTGGCAGTTACGGCGGTGAGTACGGCTGTCGCCACGGAGTCCGGGCGCAGGTACTTCTCCGCTTCGTACTCGCCGCCTTCCTGGGCGCGAGCCTCGCGTTGCATGTCGGTGTCCGTGCGGCCGGGGAAGACCGACGTCACTCGCAGGTCCGGCTCCTCGGCGCGAAGTGAGTCGGTGAAGGCGCGGACGGCGAATTTGCTTGCCGCGTAAGGGCCCCAGCCCGGGCGAGCGGTGTACCCGGCACCGGAGTTGATCACGACGACGTGGCCGTTCGCGGCGCGGAGCGCGGGCAGCAGCAGCCGGGTCAGTTCGGCGACGGCGATGACGTTCACCTCGAGGTTCGTCCGCCAGACGGAGGACGGCGTGTCGGCGACGGTGCCGATTTTCCCGATTCCCGCGGAGTGGACGAGGACGTCCAGCCGGTCGATCTTGCCGACCGCGGCTTCGAGGGAAGCGGCGTCGGTGAGGTCGACCGGCCACGGCTCCGCGCCGGGGAGTTCCTCGGCCACCTTCGCCAGTGCGTCGGTGTCGCGGCCGCCCAGGAGCAGCCGGTGCGTCGGGGACAGCTGGTGCGCGATAGCCGCGCCGATGCCCCGGGAGGCACCGGTGATCAGGGCGAGCGGGAGGTCGGTCATACCGGCCACGGTAGGCGTCCGCCGCTGATTCGCCAGTCCGGGGAGTCGTCGATCACTTCGCCGGGGCGCACTGGGCCGCGGCGAACGGGTCGCGCGGATAGCGGATTTCCGTCCGGTGCAGTGCGCCGGTGAAATTGTCGATAAACCGACTCCAGGTGAGCGGCTCGCGGGTCGACGCGAGCACCTCCTGGACGTCCGGGCAGCGCAGCGCTTGCCGGGCGGCCTCGATCTCAACGGGCTGGAACATCCGGATCTCGCCGTCGGTGGCGAAGTCGCCGTATCCGGCTTCGGCGATCTCCCACGCCCCGACCAGCCACTTCGAGTGTCCAGGGCGGCCGTTGGGGATAATCGACGAGTGCGCGGCGAGGGCGCTCGCCAGGCCGTAGCCGTCGTGGATGCGGACATCCAGGGAGACGATGTTGCTGATCGCGCCCATGCTGTCGGCCGCCATGGTCACGTACGGCCGGTTGGTCGGGAAGCGGAACCACTGCTTCACGTCGCCGTAGCTGTAGACGAGCACCGCCGGCTGCTTCGTCCCTTCCACCGCGTCGACAGCCCGGCGGATCATGTCCTGGCCGAGGTAATCCGTCGCCAGCACCGGGTGCTCGTGCCCGGTCGCCCACGTCCAGTACCCGCGTTCGTCGGTGACGCTCACCGCTTCATGCGTGTTCTCGTACGGCACGCGCAGCCAGCCGCCCGCGACCACGGCCCACGCGGCGACCCCGGCGGCGAACGCGATCGTCTTCTGGGTCAACGGGATCGCCATGGCCGGAAGCAGCAGCACGAACAACGCGGGCAGCAACATCCGGCCGTGCATGAAATCGCCGCCGACGCGCACGACGTACAGCGCGAGCAAAAGCGCGCCCGCCAAGGAAGTCAGCAACAGGATCCGCGACCGGCACACCAGGATCGCGGCGATCACGAGCAGCAGCAACGGAATCCACAGGACGTACGGGTTGATCAAGTCCTCCAGGTACCCGAAACCGCGCGGCCAGTCGCTGCTGGCCGCTTCCTTGGCGAGCGCGGTGTTCGGCGTGAGCAGACCGTAGTAGCCCATCCGGAAGATCTGATACGCCACCGGAAGCGCGATTCCCGCACCGAGCCAGCCCAGCGCGGCAAGCCATCGCGGACGGCGCAGCAGCACGAGTGCGACGAAGCCGATCATGCTGAACAACGCCAGATCCGGGCGCACGAGCGGACCCAGTCCCAGCACGATCGCGGTGGCGACCGGCGCTTTGCCGCGCACCAGCAGCCACCAGCTCAGCCCTAGCCACAACAACGCCAGCCCGGTTTCGAGTCCGGAGGTCGCGAAGTCCCGGAACGGCGGGAGAGCGCACACGACCAGCGCACCGGCGGGAGCCACCGGCCCGGCGTAGAGCCGGCGGGCGCCGTCGAGACCGAAGAAGAGACCACCGACTGCGCACAGCAGGCCGGTGATCACCGCGACCCATTCCAGCGGCGGACCGGGGATCGTGCCGACACCTGCGAGCAGCCAGGTCCACAACGGACTCGTGCTCGCCTCGACGCGCTCGCCGACGTTGAACACCGGCCCGTTCCCGGCGAGGATCTGCCGGACGGTGCGGAGCACGAGCAGCCCGTCGTCGCTCATCCAACGGCGCTGCCAGGCCAGCACCGTGTACAGCACGAGGACCGCCCCGGTGGCGGCCCACGTCCAGGTCATCGGGCGGCGGTACCACGGGGGCGGATCGTCCGGCGGCGCGCCGGCGGACGCGGTCATGATTGGTCCAGACCTCCCCGAAACGTGGTGTTGCAGCCACAGTCTCACATCCGCCCGGACCCGTCGCTCAACGGTCGGCCCAATGTCCGTGAAGGACTCCTTGAGGGAATCTGATTCCCTCAAGGAGTCCTTCACGGACCGTTAGCGGGCGGGCGCGGCGGGCGGGGCCAGGCCGATGTCCAGGTCCATCCGCTCGCGGTCCTTGCCGCCGAGGGTGAACGGCGAGGTGCAGCCGGTCGCCGGGTCGACGGCCGAGTCGAGGCCCGGTGCGCCCGCGCCGCGCTGGGTGACGGTGAGGCCGTCCGGCAGCTTCGAGATGTCGAAGCACACCTGGTAGGTGCCGTCCTTGCGCTGGTCGAACAGGTAGCTGCCGTCGGCGTTCGTGCGCGCGGTGGCGACGGTGCCGCCCGCGCCGTCCTTGAGCGTCACCGGCAGGTCCGGGTAGCCGGGCTCGTCGTCGTCCTGCATGCCGTTCCGGTTCAGGTCTTTCCACGCTCGGTCGCCGATCTTGCCGACCGCGGGCTGCGGCGTGACGGTGACCGTCGCGGTCGCCTTCTGCTCGGCGAGCGGCCCGCCCGGACCGGTGCCGGTGACCTTCGCGGTGTTGACGTGCCCGCTGTCGTCCTCGGTGAGGTTCGGATGGTCGCAGGTGAGTTCCTTCGACGCGTTGGCGGCGAGGTCGAACGCGCCGGGAAGACCGGAGCACCACGGGTCCTTCACCAGCAACCCGGTGAGCGGCTGGGAACCCGTGTTGGAGACGGAGATACGGAAGTGCGCGGCGTCGCCGGCCGGGATGGCAGCCGACGGGCCCCACGTTCCGTCCGCTGGATTCCGCACCTCCATCTTCACCGCGAACGCGGCGAGAGCGACGTGCACGCAGTCCCACAGCACCCAGTTGTGGTTGGTGCTGGCGAAAAACGAGACCGCGGCGGTGTCGTCCGGCGCGGTGACCGGCGGCAGTTCCTGCTGCGCGAGCTTGCCGTCGGACGCGACGTCGTGCGTGACCGCGAGCGGTTTCTCCGCCAGCACCCGGCCGGTGCGGTCGGCGAAGCGCAGGCCGGTGCTCGCGCTCGCGTGCGAACCGAGGCCGGACTGCGCCGTGCCCGCCCACACCGACAGCGAGTATTGCCCGCCGGGCACCGCTTTCAGCTGCTGGCTGGCCGAGCTGACCCGGCCGTCCGGCGTCTGGATCTGGGCGTTGACGTGCCCGTCGACCGCGTGCGCGGTGCTGGTGGACAGCTTCGGCACACGATCCGCGGGGGTGCTGCGCGGAACCGGCGCGGCGGGGCTGAACAGGTATTCCCGCGGTGGTCCACCGGGCGAACCGGCGTCCTCCACGCTCGGGTTGGCCGCGATGCCGCCGCAGTCCGGGGCACCCTCCGCGGGAGCCGATCCGGGAGTGACGACGGCGAGCGCGCCGACCAGCATCGCAATGCCTGCCGCCGCGCCCGCCGTACGTCCGATCGCGACTTTCCTTGCCCGCCTCACGCGGTGAAGCTAGACCCAGGAAGGCCGATCGGCGGTGAGAAACACCCCAAAGTGTTACCGGCGACCGATCCGGCCAGGCAATCCGAAGCTGCCCTTCTTCCACACGGACACGATCGCCGGCCGCGGCTGGGAGGTTCCGCCGTCCGGCCAGTGCGAGGTCGGGTTCGCCGAACTCGGCGCGTCCTCGCCCGGATGCTGCACCGCGACGAGCACGAGGTTCTCGGTGACGACGGGACCGCACGTCTCGGCGCCGACCGGCACGGACAGGAACTGCTTCACGTGCCCGCGCTCGGGACCGGTCACCGGAACCGAGAAGAGACCGTCGTTCGCGCCGAGGGTGTTGCCGTCGGTGGAGATCCACAGGTTGCCGTGCGGGTCGAAGGCCACGTTGTCCGGGCACGAGATCGGGCTGACCTGGTCCTTCGGGAAACCGCCGAAGTAGGTGTCGGCCGTGGCCGGGTCTCCGCAGACGAGCAGCAGCCGCCAGGAGAACCGGGTCGCGGCGGCATCGCCGCGGTCCTCGTCCCATTCGAGGATGTGCCCGTTCTTGTTGCGGGTGCGCGGGTTCGCCTCGTCCGGAGCCGCCTTGCCCGCCGCGCCGCGGTCGGAGTTGTTGGTGAGCGCGGCGTAGATCCGGCCGTTGACCGGGTTCGGCTCGATGTCCTCCGGACGGTCCATTTTGGTCGCCCCGGCGCGGTCGGCGGCCTGGCGGGTGAACACGTAGACCTCCTCCGCGGTGAATCCGTCCACAAAGGACTTGTCACCGCTGGCCAGGGGAATCCACTCGCCGGTGCCGTCGAACTCGCCGTCGGCGGGCAGCTTGCCGGAGCCGTCGATCTCGCCGGGGCTGTTGCCGGAGAACTTGGCGACGTACAGGGTTCCGTCGTCCAGCAGCGCCGAATTATGCCGCCGGGCGAGCGCGGACTGCCCCTTCTTGTACTTGCCCTTCGAGACGAACTTGTAGATGTACTCGAACCGCTCGTCGTCGCCGGAGTACACCGCGACCCGGCCGTCCGCGGTGATCTTGACGTTCGCCGCCTCGTGCTTGAACCGGCCGAGCGCGGTGTGCTTCACCGGCGTGGAATGCGGATCGTTCGGATCGATCTCCACGACCCAGCCGAACCGGTTGGGCTCGTTGGGTTCGCGCGAAACGTCCCAGCGCTTGTCGAACCGCTCCCATTTGCGCGTGCTCTCGCCGGTGCCGATCGCGTACCGCTTGAGCCGCGCGGCCTCCGCCGGCTCGGAAACCTTGTCCGCGTGGGCGAAGTACTGGTGGAAGTTCTCCTCGCCGGACAGCACGGTGCCCCACGGCGTGACGCCGCCGGAGCAGTTGTTCTGTGTGCCGCGCACGCGCTTTCCGGACGGGTCGGCCGACGTCTTGAGGTGCTTCGAACCGGCCGCCGGACCACGCACCTCGAAGATCGTGTCGAGGGTGATCCGCCGGTTCAGCGGGCTCGGAATGGTGCGCAGCGCGCCGCCGATCGGATCGCGAAGCGTCTGCAGCACCGACAATCCGTGCGCCGCCCAGGCGATCTTCACCTGCTCCTCGGTGGGATTGGCCGGGTCGTACTGATCGGCCGGGAAGAGGTGCACCTCGGTGGTGTACTCGTGGTTGACCACCAGCAGATTGCGCAGCCCGAGCGGGTCCTGCGGGATCAGGCCGACGAAGTCGTTGTTGTAGCCGAACTGCTTGGCCTGCGCGGCCGCGGTCTGCTTGCGGAAGTCGAACTTCGGCGCGCCGGGGACCACCGGGTCGCCCCAGCGGATCACCACGTGCTGGGCGTAACCGTCGGGGATGCTGACGACGTCGAGTTTGTTCGGCGGCACCGGCGTGAAGTCCGTGCCGGGCACCGCGCGGCCTTTCGCCAACGGAGCTGGAGCTTGAGTCGGGGCGGCCGCCGCGGCAGTGCCGGACAGCGCGGCGAAACCGCCCGCCGCCGCGGCCATTACCGCGCCCGCCTTGAACACCCCGCGACGCGAGACGCCCTTGGCGATGTCGCCGAAGTATTCGTTGCCGGTCGGGTTCGGGGCCTCGTGCGCGCAGGCGTTGCCGCAGCGGTACTCGCAGGTGATCGGTGACCGGCCGCCGGAATGCGCGGTGAACAAGGGCAGCAGTCGTCCGGGCTCCAGGGACACGGGGCCTCCAGGGTCGCTTCTCGGTGGGAACCTGGCGACCGTATGCGGCGAAAACCCCCTTAATCGGACTAAAAGGTTAACAGCGGATGTATTCGGTGAAAGACGACGATCGCCCCCGAACAGACAGTCCGGGGGCGATCGCGGTGGGTGGCAGTGTCAGCCAGTAAGGCTCAGAACTCCTCGTCGCCGACGAGCGCGGCCTCCTTCGGCACGGTGTGCGGGTCGGCCTTCTTCTCCCGCTGCGAAAGCAGCACCGCGGCGATCACGCAGAGCACGGCGGCGACCAGGAACGGACCCTGCTCCCAGCCCATCCACTCGGCGATGTGGCCGACGAGCGTGGCCGCGACCGCGCCGCCGAACCAGCGGCAGAAGTTGTACCCGGCGCTCGCGACCGGCCGCGGCGCGTCGCTGATCGACATCGCGGTACCGGTGAACAGCGTGTTCAGCAGCCCGGAAACCAGACCGGACACGATGATCCCGACGACCACCACCGGCTTGCTCGGGATGGCCAGCACCAGCATCAGCACCGTGTAACCGGTCACCGCAAGCGCGGCCGCGTGCCGTTCGCCGAACCGGGCGGCCATCTTCGGCGCGAGCACCACGCCGGCGATCGCCACGCAGAGGCCCCAGCCGCAGAAGATCAGGCCGACGGCGATGGCATTCCAGCCGAGCACGAACGGGGACCAGGCGAGCACCGCGAAGAACGCGGCGGTGTACAGCGCCGAGGCGATCGACGTGCGCAGCAGGCCGGGGTGCTTGAGCGCGCGGATCGGGTCGAGCAGTTTGATCGGTTCTCGCTTCTCGTGCGAGTCGCTCTTCAGGAAGATCGAGCACAGCACCAGCGCGGCGATCATCAGCACCGCGGTGCCGAGGAACGGACCGCGCCACGAGATCGTGCCCAGCAGCGCGCCAAGCAGCGGGCCGACGGCGAGCCCGACGCCCAGCGCGGCCTCGTACAGCAGGATCGCGCCGGATTGGCCGCCGGTCGCCGCGCCGACGATCACCGACAGCGCGGTGGCGATGAAGAAGGCGTTGCCGAGCCCCCACACCGCACGCAGGCCGACGAGCTGTTCGATCGAACCAGCCGCGGCGCACAGCGCGGTCGCGGCGACGATCAGGGTCAGCCCGACCAGCACGGTCCGCTTGGCTCCGAACCGCGCGGACATCGCGCCGGTGAAGAGCATCGCGATCACCTGCACGCCGAGATACGACGTGAACAGCAGCGTGACCTGGGACGGCGTCGCGTTCAGGCCCTTGGCGATGGACAGCAGGATCGGGTCGACGAGGCCGATGCCCATGAACGCGATGACCGCGGCGAACGCGGTGATCCACACCTGTTTGGGCTGGCCTTTGACCGCGTCCAGCAGGCTCGAGTGGTGCTCAGCGCTCATTGCGGATCAGTTCCTCCTTCGGGAGTTCGGGGGCTTCATTGGAGTGCGGGTCGTCGCGGTGGAAGTCGGCGATCAGCTTGGTGAGCGCGGGAAGCGCGGCATCGATGGCGGCGCGCTCGGCCGGGTCGAGACGGTCGAGCAGCGCCCGCAGCTCCGCCTCTCGGCCGGCGATCATTTCGGCGTAGAACCGCTCGCCTTCCGGGGTGGCCTCCACGAGCACGGCGCGCCCGTCCTCCGGGTCGGGACGGCGGGTCACCATGCCGAGCCGTTCGAGCCTGCGCACGACGTCGGTCATCGACGGCATCCGCACGCGCTCGAGCCGGGAGAGCCTGCTCATCCGGCTGGGCCCCCGGCCGACCAGCTCCGACAGCACCGACCCCTGAGTGAGGGTCAGCAGCTGCGCTGATTCGCGGCGCACCAGGTAGTACAGCCGGAACACCACCGGCCGCAGCCGCTGCGCCAGATCGCCTCTCGAGGAAGTCACTTAGCTAGGCTAACAAAAATTAGTTAGGGTGGCGAAGTAATTCGGCTCACAAGGTGGTCCAGTCCAGGACCCCTAGGCTGGACAAGTGGATGCGGTGATCTTCGACCTCGACGGCGTACTGGTGGACTCCGAGACGACGTGGGACGAGGTGCGCCGCGCCGTAGTCGCCGAGCACGGCGGGACCTGGCGGCCGGAGGCGACCCGCGCGCAACAGGGGATGAGCACGCCGGAATGGGCGCGCTACCTGGTGGAAACCCTGGGCGCGCGGCTCACCCCGGACGAGATCGCGGGCATCGTGATCGACGAGATGGCCGCCCGCTACGCCGACCGCCCGCCGGTGATCGACGGCGCGGACCAGGTTGTGCGGGAGATCTCCCGGCACTGGCCGGTCGCGATCGCCAGCTCGTCGCCGCCGGTGCTGATCCACTCGTTCCTGACCGCGTGCGACCTGACGTCGCTGGTCCCGGTGGCGGTGTCGAGCGAGGAAGTGGCCGCGGGCAAGCCCGAGCCGGACGTCTACCTGCGCGCGGCGATGCTGCTGAACGTCGAAGCTTCGCGTTGCGCCGCCGTGGAGGACTCGACGAATGGCTTGCGCGCGGCGTTCGCGGCGGACATGACGGTGTTCGCGGTGCCGAACCCGCACTTCCCGCCGGACCCGGAGGTACTGCGGGACGCCACCGTGCTGCCGAACCTGGCCGCGCTGCCCGCCGCACTCAGGGAGTGACGCAGCCCACAGCGGCAAATAACCCCAAATCGGTCGCAGCCAGTATCCGGCCGATCGCGCAGTGCCATCCTGAACGTCTGCCAACAAGATCGGCGTCAGGGGTGGAAATGGCTGCACCAGAACAGGATTGGGACATCGTCAGCAGCGTCGGACTGACCGCGCTCGGGGTGGCCGCGGGCCGGGCGATCGCGACCGGAGAACCGGATCCGCTGATCGAGGATCCGTACGCGGCGGAGTTCGTGCGCGCCGCGAATCCGCCGCGGCCGATGCCGATCGAACCCGTCGACGACCCGCTGTGGATGGCGATGGCCGATTACCTCGCGGTGCGGTCCCGGTTCTTCGACGAGGTGGTCACCGGCACGGACGCGCCGCAGGTGGTGATCCTCGCCGCCGGGCTCGACGCCCGCGCGTACCGGCTCGACCTGTCCGGCCGCGACGTCTACGAGGTGGACCAGCCGCGGGTGCTCGCGTTCAAACAGGACGTGCTGGACGGCCTCGGCGCGGCCCCGCGCTGCCGCCGCCACGCGATCGGAGCCGACCTGCGCGAGGACTGGCCCGCCGCCTTGGAAAACGCCGGGTTCGACCGCACGCGGCCGTCGGTGTGGATCGCCGAAGGGCTGCTGCCGTATCTGCCCGCGCGGGCGGAAGAACTGCTGTTCGACCTCGTGCACGCCCGAAGCGCGCCGGGCAGCCGGGTCGGCATCGAGCACATCCCCGACCTCGGCGGAACCGAAATCCTCGACACCATCCGGAGTTCGGACGCCGGAGCGCGGCTCGGCCTGGACGTGAACGACGTGCTCTCGACCGAACCGCGGCGGAACCCGGTCGAATGGCTCGCCGGACAGGGCTGGCGGACGACCGTCGACCGCGCGGGCGACCTCGCCGACCGGTACGGCAAACAACTGGGCGATCCCTTCGGTGACGTGATGACGAAGACCGAACTGGTGACCGCCGACCTGAACCCTCGTTAACGCCGTGAAGGACTCCTTGAGGGAATCAGATTCCCTCAAGGAGTCCTTCACGGACTTCAGGCAGGCTGGGCTCAGCGCTCCAGTTCGCCGCGGATGAAGGCGTCGACCGCGTCACGGGCGGTCGAGTCGTCGTACTGCTCCGGCGGCGACTTCATGAAGTAGGACGACGCGGACAGGATCGGGCCGCCGATGCCGCGGTCCTTGGCGATCTTCGCCGCGCGCACCGCGTCGATGATGATGCCCGCCGAGTTGGGGGAGTCCCACACCTCGAGCTTGTACTCGAGGTTCAGCGGCACGTCGCCGAACGCGCGGCCCTCGAGGCGGACGTAGGCCCACTTGCGGTCGTCGAGCCACTGCACGTAGTCCGACGGTCCGATGTGGACATTGCCCTTGCCGAGTTCGCGGTCCACCTGCGAGGTGACCGACTGGGTCTTCGAGATCTTCTTCGACTCGAGCCGCTCCAGCTCCTTCATGTTCAGGAAGTCCATGTTCCCGCCCACGTTGAGCTGCATCGTGCGGTCGAGCTGCACGCCGCGGTCCTCGAACAGCTTCGCCAGCACGCGGTGCGTGATGGTGGCGCCGACCTGGGACTTGATGTCGTCGCCGACGATCGGGACGCCCGCGTCCTCGAACTTCTTCGCCCACTCGGGGTCGGAAGCGATGAAGACCGGCAGCGCGTTGACGAACGCGACGTTCGCGTCGATCGCGGCTTGCGCGTAGAACTTGTCGGCCTCTTCGGACCCGACGGGAAGGTAGGAGACGAGCACGTCGACCTGTGCGTCGCGCAGCGCGCCGACCACGTCGACCGGAGTCTCGTCGGACTCCTCGATCGTCTCGCGGTAGAAGCGGCCGAGGCCGTCGAAGGTGTGCCCGCGCTGGACGGTGACGCCGAGCGGCGGCACGTCGGCGATCTTGATCGTGTTGTTCTCGCTGGCGGAGATCGCCTCCGAGAGGTCCCGGCCGACCTTCTTCGCGTCGACGTCGAACGCGGCGACGAACTCGATGTCGCGCACGTGGTACTCGCCGAACTGGACGTGCATCAAACCGGGGACCCGCGCGGCGGGATCCGCGTCGCGGTAGTACTGCACACCCTGGACCAGCGACGAGGCGCAGTTGCCGACGCCCACGATGGCCACCCGAACGCGGCGGTTCTCGCCCATGCCGGTTTCTCCTTCAATCTCATTCACTTGCATCTGCAGGTCTGCCGCGCCGTTGCGGCCGCCGCTCAACTCGGTCCCGGCTGCTCCGGGCCGCGCTGCTCGGCTTGTTCGTGCGCGATCAGCTCGTTGAGCCAGCGCACCTCCCGCTCGCTCGACTCCAGCCCCAGCCGGTGCAGCTCGCGGGTGTAACGGTCGATCTTCTCCTCGGCCCTGGCCAGCGCGTCCCGCAATCCTTCGCGCCGCTCCTCGACGCGGCGGCGCCGTCCTTCCAGGATTCGCATCCTGACGTCGGCCGGTGTCCGCGAGAAGAACGCCAGGTGGACGCCGAATCCCTCGTCGTCCCACGTCTGCGGCCCCGCGTCGCCGAGAAGTTCGGCGAAGCGTTCCTTGCCCTCGGCGGTGAGCTTGTAGACGCGGCGGCCGCGCCGGGACCAGGCCCGGTCGTCCGCCTCGTCGAACTCCTCGACGAGATAACCGGCCCGAAGCAGCCGGCGCAAGGTCGGATACAGCGAGCCGTACGAGAACGTCCGGAACATCCCGAGCGTCTCGTGCAAACGTTTGCGCAGCACGTACCCGTGCATGGGCGCCTCGTGCAGCAATCCGAGGATCGCGAGTTCGAGCACACCACACCCCGCTTTCGGGAATACGCCGCGACCGGCACCGTTGACCACACGGAACCGGCTCAGCCAACCTACTCGCCGACTATATCGCGCCGATACATCGGAGTGGCGGAAGTAACCCGCTACCAGCACTCGTCCGATGATCCGTGATCAGAGCGTTATCTAACTTTCGGCGTGTCCGAACGGTCGCACTGGGTACGGGAAAGCAGGGGGCACCGCGGACACAGAAAGAGCCCGTACTCTGTCCTCGTGCGAAACCAGCGGCAGGTTGTGGATTACGCCTTGCAGCGCCGTGCGCTGCTGGCCGGCGTCCGCTCCGGACGCGTCGGAGACCACGAGGTCTGCGACGCGAGCCCGTACCTGCTCCGCGCGGCGAAGTTCCACGGCAGACCCGAGGACCGGGCCTGTCCGATGTGCCGCCGGGCGCCGCTGCACCTCGTTTCCTGGGTGTACGGCGACGAGCTCAAGCACGTCTCGGGATCGGCACGCACCCCCGCCGAACTGACCCGGATGGCCGGGGTTTTCGGGGAGTTCACCGTCTATGACGTAGAGGTGTGCCGGACGTGCCATTGGAACCATCTGGTCCTGTCCTATGTCCTCGGCACGGGAGAGCCCCAGCCGACCCGGCCGCGAAGGACTGCCGGGCAGTGACGAGTACCACAACCGCTGCAGAACGCAGGGCGGCGCGCCGCTGTCCGTCCCGGACGCCGGCGCCGGCAGTGCAGCCCTCGGAGGCCCATTCGTGAACGACGACCGCAACCGCCCCTGGCCGAGCCAGGAGCCAGATGCACCTCGCCGTGCCCGGCGACCTCAGGAGGACCCCGGTCCCGCCGGTCCCGCCTGGCCCGCCGATGACGCCCCCCGGCGCCCCGCGC
>NZ_PQIA01000078.1 GCF_003385235.1 Amycolatopsis circi
GAACTGAATCGCCGCGAACCCCGCCCGCCGCGCCCAAGCGATCAGATCGACAACCAACGCCCGCCCCACCCCGGAGCCGCGCGCGTCCCGGGACACCATCAAACTCCCCGAAGCGACATGACTGCCCGGGCCCGGCCGGTTCGCATACATGTTCGCCGTGCCCAGCACTCGAGCCCCGTCGACCGCGACCACGACCCGTGCGGGGGCGGGAACCAGCCACTGCTGACGAGCGTCCGGTTCGCTCATGGCCGGGTCGTAGGGAAACGTCTGCTGCTCGGTCACCACATCCCGGACGATCGGCCAGATCCCCGGCCAATCGTCGGCGCCAGCTTCCCGGATCGCAAAAGGCATCCGTCTACCGTGCTGACCGGACACCTGTCACCGCAACCTATTTACAGCACAAAGGAATCCGACCAGGGCTGGCTCGACCGTCCCGACAACGCGTCCAGCAGCGTCACCGCCTGCTTGTCCGTCAGCGAAGCCACGAAGTCCACGACCGCCCGGCCCCGGGCCAGGCCGCGCACCGCGTCCGCGCCTTCGATCCGCTCGCCCGTCGCGCCGACGAGCAACTCCGGCGACGTCCGGGCGAGGTCCGAGTATTCGCCGTGCGCCAGTTCCATCAGGTCGTGCAGCCGCCGCGGCAGGCGGGAGGCCTCGTCACGGTCCAGGAGCCAAGCGTCCAGCGCGTCCACCAAGGTCGTGACCAGACTGGCTTGGCCGCGCTGGTGCAGGGCGAGATCGGGGCGCAGCAACACAAACCGCCGGTGGACGAACTTCAGCACCTGCACCTCGTGCCACTGTGCGGGCCGCAGCGAGACGTGTCCGGACCGAGTCGGGGGCGAGGACAGGACGAAAACCCCGTCCACCAAACGCACCATCCAGTTCGCGGAGAAGGCGGCTGTCGCTTGTTCGGCTTCGGTCGAGCCGTCGAAGCCGTCCGCGAGCAGGCCGTCGACGAGTTCGCGTTGGACTCGGGCGACGGCCGCGGCGAAGGCGTCGTCGTCCACGATCCAGCTGTCCTTCAGGTGCATACGGCGGCGCATCCGCTCCAGGGAACGGCCGGGGCGGCGGATTTCCGCGGTCAGCCGGGCATCGTCCAACGAGGCCAGGTCGACGGCGTGCGCCAGCCACTCCCCCAGTTCAGCGGCGACGGGGGCGTGTTGCAGGACGCCGATGCGGTGGAAGTCCTGCAGGTCGTGGATCGCGTACGCGATGTCGTCGGCAGTGTCCATAACGGACGCTTCCACCGTCTGCTGCCACGGCTCGATCCGCCCGGCGAACGGGGCGCGCGCCTGCTCGAAGTCGTCCAGTTCCGTGACATAGGCGGAAAACTTGCTCGCGCCGGTGCCGGGAGCGTCGTCGGGTTCGTCGGCGCCGCGGGGAGGCCGGGGCATTGCGGTCGGATGCGGTTGCGGGTAATGCAGGCGCGCCCACGGGTACTTCAGGACCGCGGCGCGGACCGCGGTCGTCAGGTCCAGCCCGATGGCGGACGGGCCGCGCACGTCCGTCGTGGTGATGATGCGGAAAGACTGCGCGTTGCCCTCGAAACCGTCGGCGAGGCCGAACCGGTGCCGCGCGATCCGGTCCAGGGTCTGCTCGCCGAGGTGGCCGAACGGCGGGTGCCCGAGGTCGTGCGCGAGCGCGGCGGCCTCGCACGCGTCCGGGTCGCAGCCGCCCAGTTTCGCCGCCAGTTCGGCCGACTCGCTCGACCCGGTGATCCGCTCCGCGATCCCGCGCGCGACCTGCGCGACCTTCAGGCTGTGCGTCAGCCGGTTGTGCAGCAGCCCGGCCCCGCCGGCGCTGACCACCTGCGTGACCCCGCCGAGCCGCGCGAAGAACGGCGACGCGGTGATCCGGTCGCGGTCGACGCGGAACGGGCTGGTCGCCAGATCGGTGAACCCGCCTGCCCCGTTCTCCGGGTCCCGGCGCGCTGCCCTCGGATCGGTCTCGTCCATGTGTCCCACCGTATCCGGCCGTCCGGCAGGATTGCGGGATGACCGACGTGCTGGTGGCAGGCGGCGGCCCGGCCGGACGGGCGCTGGCGGCCGCGTGCGCCCGGCGAGGGCTGGAAACGGCCGTGCTCGACCCGGATCCGCACCGAAAGTGGCCGAACACTTACGGACTGTGGGCGGACGAAGTGCCTGAGCTGCCAGACAAAGCCATCGCGGCGGCTCCGGCGACGACACTGGCGTTCGGGACGCGCGAGCACCGGGTCGATCGGGCGTATCGGGTGCTCGACAACGCCGGTCTGCGCGAGTGGCTCGCTGAGCCGCGGGTCGAGGTCATCGCGGGCAAGGTGACCGGCGCGGAACACGGCCCGCACGGTTCGACGGTCCTACTTGCCGACGGTCGACGGCTGGCGGCAGCTGTGTTCGTCGACGCGTCTGGTGCGCCCAAGCTCCGTGGCCCACGCGCCGAGCAGACCGCGTACGGGCTCGTGCTGCCCGCCGATCAGGCCGAGCGACTGGCTCCTGCCGACACCGCGGTGTTCATGGACTGGCGCGACGGCACGGACAGCTTCCGCTACCTGCTGCCCCTCGGGGACGGCTCCGTACTGGTCGAGGAGACGTCGCTGGCCCGCAAGCCCGGCCTCCCGGTGTCCGAACTCGCCCAGCGGCTGCACACCCGGCTCAAAGCGGCCGGAATCCGTCCGGCAGGCCGGGTCGAGCGGGTGCGGATCGTGCTCGACGTCCCGCTGCGGAAGCGCGGTCAGGCGGTGCCGTTCGGGGTCGCGGGCGGGCTCGTGCACCCGGCGACCGGTTACAGCCTCGCGACCGCGCTGCAGCTCGCGCCTCGCGTCGCGGCGGCTCTCGCGGACTCGTTCGACGCAGGTCCAGCGGCAGCGGCCAGCGCGGCCCGGAAGGCATTGTGGCCAGCCGAAGCTCGCGCGGTGCATGCCTTGCGCCGCCACGGACTCCGTGCATTGTGCGGAATGTCACCTGTCCAGTCGGCGCAATTTTTCGACCTGTTCTTCGAACTTCCGGTCCCGGCGCAGCGCACCTTCACGTCGGGCCGCGCCGACCTCCCCGGCACCGCCGCGACCATGGCAAACCTGTTTCGCGCGGCTCCGGCCGGGATCCGGCGGAGGCTGCTCGGCTGACGCGGCGCCGGGAATTTTCCCGTTCCCGATCGAGGGAACGCGAGAGCATTTTGTTAGTCCGATCCGGTGGCCAAAGTGCCACGCCGGTGAACATCAGCTGACAACGGTTTCGCCGCCCCTTCGGCGGTGCCAGTATCGCCTCCGTGACGACGCTGCGAGCGGTCCGATTCGCCTTCCAGCCGATGTACAGCCTGCACACCGGCGGGGTCGTCGCGTACGAAGCGCTGGCCCGGCCGGGCCGGGGCACGGCGCACGAACTGCTCGCCGAGGCCCGTCGCGCGGGCAAGCTCACCGAGGTCGACCTCGGGCTGGCCGCCGCCGCGGTGCGCCAGGAGGCCGAGCGGCCCAGCGCGCTCCCGCTGCACCTCAACGTCTCCGCGCGCACGCTGGCGTCGCCGCTGGAGGCGTTCGACGAGCTGATCGCCGAACTCGGCGCGGCCGGACGGCGCACCCGCGACGTGGTGCTCGAGGTCGGGCCGCCGTTCACGCATCTGCCCACCGGCCGCCTGCTCGACGGCATGCGCGCGCTCACCGAACAGGGTTTCCGGCTCGCGCTCGACGGGCTCGGCCGCGGCGACCTGCCGCTGGCGCTGCTCGCGCAGTCCCCGGTGGACCTGGTGAAGCTCGACCGCAGCGTGCTGCGCGGCCTGCCCGGCGACCCGGCGTCGACGGCGGTTGTCGAGGCGCTGCTGCACTTCACGACGCGCACGAACATCCGGCTGGTGGCGACCGGGATCGAGACCGAGTCCCAGCTCGACGCGGCGCAAAGCCTCGGCGTCCGGATCGCACAGGGCAACCTGCTCGCGCCGCCCGCCCCGCACCGGTCCGCGCCCGCCGCCGGTGCCGTCGTCCCGGAGGACCGCCGCTCGCCCGCGCCGCCGCAGGCCCCGCGCGTCGGCGATTTCCTGCGCCCGGCCACCACCTTGCCGGTAGACGCGACCTGCGACGACGTCCGCGAGGTGCTCGCCGCCGCGGACGCGCCGAGCGGCGTGGTCGGCGTCGACGCGGACAACCGTCCACAGTGGTCAGTCGACCGGACGCGCTTCCTGGTGACCATCACCGGCCCGTACGGCCACGCCCTGCACGCGAAGCGATCCGCGGCAAGGCTTGCGGACAAACCGCACCTGATCGAGGCGGGCGCGAGCGCGCTGGAGTTCCTCGAACTGGTCACCGACGCCGACTGGGGCCGCACCGGAGACGACGTCGTGGTGGTCGACGCGTCCGGGCACTGTCTCGGCGTGGTGCTGGTGACCGAGGTCGTGCGCGGGGTCGCGGAGGCGAAGGTCGAGGAGGCGGTCACGCTCAGCCCGCTCACCCGGCTGCCGGGCAGCGAGGCGGCGGCACGCGACGTCGAACGCCGGATCGCCAGCGGGGAGCAGTTCGTGGCGGCGTGGCTGGACGTCGACGCTTTCAAGTCCGTTAACGACAACGCCGGTTTCGCCGCGGGCGACGACCTGATCCGCGCCTTGGGCGAGACCCTGACCGACCTCGCCGGGCGGCTGCCGCGGATGCGCGTGAGCCACGTCGGCGGCGACGATTTCCTGATCGTGTGCGATGTGGACGAAATCGGCACGGTCGCGGCGGCTTTGCTGGACACTCGTTGGTCCGCTGAGGGCATGCCGGTCACGGTGTCCTTGGCGACGCTCGTCTGCGGCAGCGGGGCCATTCCGTCCTATCGGGACGCTTCCCGACTCCTCGCACCACTAAAAAAACGCGCCAAAGCAGTCCCCGGCTCCAGCTGGGTCCTCAGCCGCCCCGGCAGCGACCGCGTCGAAGTACTCCGGGGCATCGGCCGAGACGTCGCCATCAGCCGGTCGGCCTGACAAACCCGGACTCGTAAGCGCGGATCACCGCCTGCGTCCGATCCCGCGCGCCCAGCTTCGACAGCACATTCCCGACGTGCGTTTTCACCGTCTGCAGCCCCAGATACAGCTCCGCGGCGATCTCCCCATTGGACAGTCCGGCCGCCATCAGCCGCAGCACGTCGCGTTCTCGTTCGGTCAGGAAATCCAGCGGCGCCATGGAAGCCGAGGCCGAACGCCGGGCGGCCATTCCCCGGATCGCCGCCGGGAACAGCAGCGAATCCCCCGCCAGCACCGTCCGGATCCCGGCGACGATCTCCTCCGGACGAGCGCGTTTCAGCAGAAACCCGCTGGCTCCGGCGAGCAATGCGTCGTACACGTAGTCGTCGTTTTCGAAGGTGGTCACCACGATCACCTTCGGCGGTTCGTCCATAGTGGACAGAAGATGCTCGGTCGCGCGAATTCCGTCCACGGCGGGCATCCGCACGTCCATCAGCACGACGTCCGGCCGCAGCTGCGCGACCAGCCCGGGCACCTCGGCTCCGTCGGACGCCTCGCCGACCACGGTCAGGTCCGGTTCGCTGTCCACGATCGCGCGCAGCCCGGCCCGGATCAGCCGTTCGTCGTCCACCAGCAGGACTCGCACACTCACCGGTTCCCCCACGGCACCGTCACCACGACCTCCCAGTTTTCGCCCACCGGTCCCGCCGACAGCTTGCCACCCACCAGTTCCGCCCGCTCCGCCATGCCCCGCAGACCGCGTCCGCCGCGGGCGCGCGACGGGCGGGACGAGCCGAGCGGATTCGCGACCGCGGCGCGCAGCTGCCCGTCCGCGACCGCCAGCGCGACGGTCACCGGCACCTTTCCCGCATACCGCACCGCGTTGGTGAGGCATTCCTGCAGGATCCGGTACACCTCGCGGGAAACCACCGCTGGCACCGCGGCGACGTCGCCCTGCACCTCGAGGCGGCAATCCGCGCCGGACTGCTGCGTCACGGTGATCAGCGCGGGCAGGTTGGCGAGACCCGCGTGCGGCGTCCGGTCGCGCGCTTCGTCGCGGAGCAGGCCGAGCACGTGGTCGAGGTCGTCGAGCGCGGTGCGGGCCGATTCCTCGATCGCGGTGAGCGCCTCCTCGGTGAAGCCGGGATCGGTGTGCAGCGTCCGCCGCGCGGCACCGGCTTGCAGCGTGACCACGGAAAGCGCGTGGCCGACGGAATCGTGGAGTTCGCGCGCGAGCCGGGTGCGTTCGGCGAGCAGATCGGTGCGGCGTTCGAGTTGCGCGATGCGTTCGGCGGCGGACCAGCCGAGCAACCGGGCCGCCGCGCGGCGCAGCAAACCGCCGACTCCCCACACGGCGTAGATCAGCACGACGAAAGCCACCACGAACGCCGCGGGCAGCCACGCCGAAGCCCAGCCGCGCGGAACCGTCAGGTGGACCTCCGGCGTGTCGACAAGCCGACCGGTGAAGACCGCGTTGATCGCGAACCCGAATCCGGCCGGCAGCGCGAGCGTCGCGAACCCGGTGCCGAAGCCCGCTGCGACGTGCAGCACGAACATCACCGCGCACCGCAGCCGTCCGCGTCCCGGCGCGGGCTGGGCGAGCAGTTCCCGCACCGCCGCCGCCTCCAGCACTCGCACGGCGGGCAGGAACGCGGTCGCGGCCAGCACGGCGAGCGTCACGACGAATCCGACGAGGCTCGCCCATCCCACCGTCGTGGTGAACGGCATCAGCGCCGGCATCGCGATCATCGCGAGGAGCAGGTACGGCACGCTGAGCGCGGCACCGAGGATCAGGTACACCCACCGGCGATAGGTGACCCCGCTGACCAGCGGACGGAAGAAGCGCACCCGGCAATCCTGACAGGCGGCTCCGGCGGGCACCTCCCTCCGGGGCGGGACCCTGGCGCCGATTTTCTGGCACTGTGGGTCGCATGCCTCCAGCAGAGAGCGCCGCCGCCAACGATTACGACCTGATGGCCGACACCTACACCAGATGGTCGGACACCGAGATCCAGAACGCCTACTACGAGCGGCCCGGCGTGCTGGCGCTGGCCGGAGACGTGGCCGGGCGGCGGATTCTCGACGCGGGCTGCGGCGCCGGACCGCTGACTGTCTCGCTGCGCGAACGCGGTGCCGAGGTGTCCGGATTCGACCTCAGCAGCGGCATGCTCGAGATCGCCCGCCAGCGGCTCGGCCCCGACGCGGACCTGCGCATCGCCAACGTCGCCGAGCCGCTCCCCTACGCGGACAACGCTTTCGACGACGTCGTCGCCTCGCTCGTGTTGCACTACCTGGAGGACTGGGGCCCGACGCTCGGCGAGTTCCACCGCATCCTCAAGCCCGGCGGACGGCTGATCGTGGTGGTCGACCATCCGTACGCGATCCACATGCTGCAGCGGCAGGCTGGGCAGAAGACTGATTACTCGGCGACTTACGAGTGGACCGAGACCTGGGACATCGACGGCCGCAAGGTCCCGATGAGTTTCTGGAACCGTCCGCTGCACGCGATGACCGACGCGTTCACCGCGGCCGGGTTCCGGATTTCGGTGCTCAGCGAGCCGAAACCGGTGCCAGAGGCGGAGGAGCTGTTCCCGGAGGACTACCGGATGCTGTGCGTCAGCCCGAGTTGCCTCTTCTTCGTACTGCAGGCGGAGTAGGGACGTCGTGAGTGCTGCTGCCGGTTAGAACCGGCAGCAGCACTCACGAGGTCCGGCGAGGGCTGGCCGGCGCGGGCGTGAGGGCGCTGGGGTGTCGTGAGTGTTTATCCCGGTTCTAACCGGCGCCAGCACTCACGAGTCCTCAGTAGACAGTCGTGGTGACTCGCGTTCCGGCGGCCCGGACCCCGTTGGCCCACAACTGCTGCACCTTCGCCGATTCCTGCGCGTCCGGCTTCGCGTTGGTGCAGGAAGTGCCCGGCCCGTGGCCCGACATCAGCTCGGTGCACGGACCCGAATAGTGGTCCGGCAGGCCGAGGTTGTGGCCGAGTTCGTGCGCGGCGATGCGGGTCGGGTCGTAGCCCTCGGCGACCTGGCTCGTGTCCAGGTAGACGTCGCCGTTGCCGTGCCCGTCGGTCTGCGTGTACGAACCGCCGCTGTTGACCTCGTGGATCACGACCGTCGCCTTGCCCTCGTCCTTCACCAGCTGCACGTCGCTGACCGCGGCGTTCCAGTTGGCCGCGCCCTGGTCGATCTGCGCGACGTAGTCCGGCGCGCCGGCCGAGCTGTAGTAGACGGTGGTCGCCGCGGCGGCGGACGCGGCGGGTGCGGTCGCCAGGCCGAAGCCCAGCGGAGCGGCGGTCGCCACGGCCAGTGCGGCGATCCGCCGGAACCCTCGTGCGTGCATCGTGTCCTCCGTACCTCATCGAGAAAGCAAGCAACCCTTGTCCGCTCGACGACGTTAGAAGTTCACCACCGGCTCGGCCACGTCCGAAAGTAGGACGCTCCCCCGCGAGAGGGAGGTCCGTCCCGCCCCGGCTGGATCCGCGCGCGCCGCCGCACTGGTGTGCTCGTCGGCATGCAAACGCTGCTGCTCGGCCTGCTGGCCTACGTCGTCGTGCTGTGGCCGCTCGTCGCCGCGGCCCGCAAAGTGCTCGGGGTGCGCGTCGGTCTTGTCCGGGCGCTCGGTGCGGCGCTGGCGGGCTGGCTCGTCGCGGGCACCGTCGTCCGGCTGTTCCCGATCGCCGTGCTGACCAACGCCGGGGTCGCGATCGGACTGCTGATCCCGCTGGCGGGCAGCGCGCTCGTGGTGACGCTGCTGGTCCTTTTTGTCGCTGAACTCGCGATTCCGTCCGGCGGGCCGGGTTTGTTCGCCCGGATGCGGTCGCTGCGATCCCGCGCGGCCCGCACCCGTCGTTACTCGCGGATCATGCGCATCGCGATCCGGCACGGTCTCGGCTCGTTCCTCACCGGTCGCCGTACGGCAGGTCCCGACGGCTCGGCGAAGCTAGCGAGGTCACTGCGACTGGCGCTCGAAGAAGCGGGCGTGACGTTCGTGAAGCTCGGCCAGTTGCTCTCTACTCGCTCGGATCTCCTTCCGCCGGTGTACATCCGCGAACTCAGCCGGCTGCACGACCAGGTGCCGCCCGCGCCCGAGGACGAGGTGCGCGCTTTGCTGCGCGAGGAAATCGACCTCACCGCCTTCGCCCACATCGACGACAAACCCCTTGCCGCAGCGTCGATCGCGCAGGTTTATGGCGCTCGGCTGCGGTCCGGCACCGAGGTGGTCGTGAAGGTGCAGCGGCCTGACATCCGCGAGCAGGTGGAACGCGACATCGACATCGTCCGCCGCCTCGCCGCCGTGCTGTACGAACGAGCCGACTGGGCACGTTCGCTCGGCGTGCTGGAACTGGCCGACGGTTTCGCCGAATCCCTTGAGGACGAACTCGATTTCCGCACCGAAGCCGCGAACATCGAAGCCATTGCCGCACACCCGATCCCTGGCGTCACGTTGCCGACTGTCCACAAAGCACTGTCCACAGAGCGCGTTCTGGTGATGCGACGGCTCGAAGGCAAGCCGCTTTCCGCCAGCTCCGGTCCCGTCGGCACCCGCGAAAAACTCGCCCGCACCTTCCTGCGCGGCCTGCTCGACCAGGTCCTGCTCGGCGGGGTGTTCCACGCGGATCCCCACCCTGGCAACGTTTTGCTGCTCGAAGACGGCACCCTCGGCCTGCTCGACTTCGGCTCCGTCGGCCGTCTCGACACCGGTCTGCAAGCCCTGCTGCCCGCCATCGACCGCGGCGACCCGGCCGGTGTCCGCGACGGGCTGCTGGAAATCGTCAACCGCCCGGACGATCTCGACGAACAACGCCTGGAACGTGCCCTCGGAGCCCTGCTCGCCCGGCACTTCGGACCGGGCCGGACGCCCGGACTCGACCTGTTCACCGGCCTGTTCCGCGTCATCGCCGACTTCCGCCTGGCCGTCCCGCCGCCGATCGCCGCGGTGTTCCGAGCGCTGGCGACCATGGAGGGCACGCTCGCGACGCTGGCCCCGGACTTCGACCTGGTCGCCGAATCCCGCGCGTTCGCCACCGAACGCATCGGCCTGCGCCCGGAAACCCTGCGCCGCACCGTAATCGACGAATTCGCCGCTCTGCTGCCGGTGTTGCGCCGCCTGCCCCGTCGCGTCGACCGGATCGGGGCGGCACTGGAAGAGGGCAGACTGTCGGTGAACATGCGGCTGTTCTCCGACGAACGCGACCGCGACCTGGTGACCGGCCTGGTGCACGAGGTGCTGCTGGCGCTGGTCGGCATCGCGACCGGACTCATGGCCGTGCTGCTGCTGGCCAGTTCCAGCGGTCCGCAGCTGGTGCCCGGGCTGACGCTGAACCACGTGTTCGGCTACAACCTGCTGATGATCAGCGCGCTGGCAGGACTGCGGCTGCTTTTCGTCGTCTTCCGGCGCTCTGGACGGCGCTCACGAGCAGACCGACGGACCCGATGAGGAACATCCCCGCTGCGCCGCCGCGGACACCGCGCCCTACGACACTTTCGCCTACTCGCGGACCGCGTAAGGCTCGCCGTTCACCAGACAGTCGCTACCCGGCGGGGAGCCACCCCGCTCCGGCGGTCTCCCGGCGCCGTTTCCTGCTCCGGCGCACTCCCGTCACCACCACGCCCAGGAACCCGACGAGGAAGGCCCCAGCTCCCGCTCCGACGAGCACCCGCCCCAGAAACGGCCCTTGATCAACCTCCGGCGCACCCGGCAACCCTGCGGCGGTGAACGCCGTCGTCGGGGGCAACGTGCGCACTCACCAGGGGCTCGCCCCGGTGGCGACGACCACCCCGTACACGTTGGACCCCGGCACCGAGCCGTTCATCCCGCTGACCTCTTCTTGCCGCGAGTCCCAGCCGAGGTCGCGGCGGTCCTCGGCGAGGAAGACCGCGTCCTTCTCGACGACCACGGGGAACAGGGGTCCGTCGCCGCTCGCGTAGGACTCGTCGACGGATTTGCCGTTCACCACGATCCGGCGCTTCTCGTCGCAGCAGCGCACGTCGTCGCCGCCCACGCCGATCACGCGGCCCAGCAGGACGAACGCCCGGTCGCTCTGTTGCGCGGGGCATGCGCGCCAGCACCACGTCGCCGCGGTGGTAGACCTGCCCGTCCCGCTTGCCGAACACGATCGTCGTCCCGGCGGGCACGGCGGGAGCCATCACGTTGTCCGGCACCTTCGTCGAGCGGTAGCCGAACACATCGTCACCAGCCCGTACCCGCAGCCGGCGACCCCGGCCAGCGCGAGCACGACGAACAGCGCCCGCACCGCCGAAAACCGGCGCGGGGCGCGGGAACCGGCGGCGGGGTCGGAAAACCGTCGATCACCTCGCGAAGATCGGCGAGCATCGCGGACCCGTTACGCGGTCCGGCATCGTCCGGGCGGATTGTGCCGATCTGTCCATCATGGACACTCGCGATCATCCGTCGCCATATAGGACGTTATACAGACATCATCGGCCCAGGGTCGCGTGGCCGGGCCGGACATCGAACTGGCCCGTCGAGAACCCGGGATTCGAGGTGAACGCGACCGTTCCGGCCAGCGCCACCACGAAGGCCAGCCCACCGAGCAGCGCGCCCAGCCGGGCGAGGTCGGTGCCGTACCGGCGCGCTCCCCCGAGCAGCCCGAAGACCACCGCCAGCACCGAGGCCAGCAACGCCAGGAACCACAGCGCGCCGAGCACCAGGACGAACACCTCGGCCACGATCGGGTAGCTGCCGCCCATGAGCAGCCTCGGCCGCACGAGCAGCCAAGCCAGCCAGGTCGCCACGCCGAGCGCGAAACTCACCGCGGCCACGGACACCGCCGCGACAGCAAGGCCGCGGCCGGGTCTGTCCCCCGGAGAGGACACGGATTCGGAGTCAGGTTCGGTCATTGACCAGTGATAGCACCCAACCCCGACAGAATCCGGCGTTCCGCCCGCCTGCGCCCGAACGCACCACTCCCGGATACGCCGAAAGCCGCCCCCGGCGAACCGGGAGCGGCTTTCGCGAAGCAGCGAACCTCAGACAGTGAACCCGAGCGCCCGCAGCTGCTCGCGGCCGTCGTCGGTGATCTTCTCCGGGCCCCACGGCGGCATCCAGACCCAGTTGATCCGGAAGTCGTCCACGAGGCCGCCGGACGTCAGCGCCGCCGACGTCTGGTCCTCGATCACGTCGGTCAGCGGGCACGCCGCGGACGTGAGCGTCATGTCGATCGTCGCGGTGTTGTCCGTCTCGACCCGGATGTCGTAGACCAGGCCGAGGTCCACGACGTTGATGCCGAGTTCGGGGTCGACGACGTCGCGCATCGCTTCCTCGACGTCCTCGATCTTGGCGACGTCGGCGGGGACGGCGGCGGTCTGCTCGGGCAGGTCCGCGGCGGTGCGCCCCTCGCGCGTGTCAGTAGCCGTCTCTTCGCTCATGCCGTCGCCTCCTTGAGGAGTTTCACGCTCGTTGCCCGGGAGGCGACGGCATGAATAACCATGATTCGCTTGCAAGCTGCGCTCATGCCTTCTCAGCTCCTGTGGTGGTGCTGGACACCGCGTCCTTGAACGCCATCCAGCCGAGCAGGGCGCACTTCACGCGCGCCGGGTACTTCGCGACGCCGGCGAACGCGACGCCGTCCTCCAGTACGTCCTCGTCCGGTTCGACCTTGCCCTTGCCCTGCATCAGTTCCACGAAGGCGTCCATGGTCGTGAACGCCTCGTCGACCGTGTGCCCGACGACCAGGTCGGTCAGCACCGACGCGGACGCCTGGCTGATCGAGCAGCCCTGCCCGTCGTAGGACACGTCCTCGACTTTGCCGTCGCTGACCTTCACCCGCAAGGTGATCTCGTCGCCGCAGGTCGGGTTGACCTGGAACGACTCGGCGTCGAACGGATCGCGCAGGCCGCGCCCGTGCGGGTTCTTGTAGTGGTCCAGGATGATCTCCTGGTACATGCTCTCCAGGTTCACTTCTCGGCCCCGTCCTGGGCCACCCCGAAGAACTTCTGCGCCTCGCGGATCCCGGCGACCAGAGCGTCCACTTCGGACAGCGTGTTGTACAGGTAGAAGCTCGCCCGCACGGTCGCGGGCACCGAACAGGCCCGGTGCAGCGGCCACGCGCAGTGATGTCCCACCCGGACCGCGATGCCGAGGCTGTCGAGCACCTGGCCCGCGTCGTGCGGGTGCACTCCGTCGATGACGAACGCGACAGTCGCGCCGCGGTCCTCCAGGTCGGTCGGCCCGACGATGCGCACGCCCGGGATCGCGCTGATGCCCGCGATGGCGGCGGCGGCCAGCTCGTGCTCGTGCGCGGCGACGCGGTCCATCCCGATGGCCGAGAGATAGTCCACCGCCGCGCCGAGGCCGATCGCCTGCGACGTCATCGGCACCCCGGCCTCGAACCGCTGCGGCGGCGCGGCGAACGTGGTGCGCTCCATCGTGACCAGCTCGATCATCGAGCCGCCGGTCAGGAACGGCGGCATCGCTTCGAGCAGTTCGGTCCGGCCGTACAGCACGCCGATCCCGGACGGGGCCAGCATCTTGTGCCCGGAGAACACCGCGAAGTCGACGCCCAGCGCGTGGAAGTCCACCGGGAAGTGTGGCACCGACTGGCAGGCGTCCAGCACGGTCAGCGCGCCGACCGCTTTCGCCTTGGCCACCAGCTTGTCCACCGGGTTGACCGTGCCGAGCACATTGGACTGGTGCGCGAACGCGACCACCTTCGTGCGCGGCGTGATCAGCTCGTCCACATTGGACAGGTCAAGCCTGCCGTCGGCGGTGACCTTGAACCACTTCAGCGTCGCCCCGGTGCGCTGGCACAACTGCTGCCACGGCACCAGGTTCGCGTGGTGCTCCATCTCGGTGATGACGATTTCGTCGCCCTCGCCGATCCGAAAGCGTTCGGCTTCCGGGCCGGCGGTGGCGGCGTTGCTCATCGCGTACGCCACGAGGTTGATGCCCTCGGTCGCGTTCTTGGCGAACACCAGCTCTTCCGGGTCCGCGCCGACGAATTCCGCGGTCTTGGCGCGCGCGGATTCGTAGGCGTCGGTGGCCTCTTCGGACAGCTGGTGGGCGCCGCGGTGCACGGCCGAGTTCGACGTGAACACGTACCGCCGTTCCGCGTCGAGCACCTGCACCGGCCGTTGCGAGGTCGCTCCGGAGTCCAGGTACACCAAGGGTTTCCCGTCGCGCACGGTGCGCGTCAGGATCGGGAAGTCGGCACGCAGTGCCGCCACGTCAAGGGGAACAGAGTTGGTCGGGCTGTTCGAAGCCGTGGTGGTCATCGAGCCAACTCCTCTCTCTCGGTGTCGTCGGGAACGGGGCGCGGGAAAACGTCAGGCCTTGGCGGGCTCGGGAGAGCCGACGTACTTGACGTAGCCGTTCTCCTCCAGCTCGTCGGCCAGTTCGCGGCCGCCGGACTCGACGATGCGGCCGTCGGCGAAGACGTGCACGAAGTCCGGGGTAATGTGCCGCAGGATGCGGGTGTAGTGCGTGATCAGCATGACGCCGACCTCGTTGCCCGCCTTGTACTCGTTGACTCCCTCGGACACGACGCGCAGCGCGTCGACGTCCAGGCCGGAGTCGGTCTCGTCGAGGATCGCGAACTTCGGCTTGAGCAGCGCCAGCTGCAGGATCTCGTGGCGCTTCTTCTCGCCGCCGGAGAAGCCCTCGTTCACCGAGCGCTCGGCGAATTCCTGGGAGATGCCGAGCTTGCCCATCTCCTCCTTGACCTCCTTGACCCAGTGGCGAAGCTTGGGGGCCTCGCCGCGGACCGAGGTGGCCGCGGTGCGCAGGAAGTTCGACATCGAGACGCCGGGGACCTCGACCGGGTACTGCATGGCGAGGAAGAGGCCGGCGCGGGCGCGCTCGTCCACGCTCATCTCGAGCACGTTCTCGCCGTCCAGCAGCACCTCGCCGGAGGTCACCGTGTACTTCGGGTGGCCGGCGATCGCGTAGGACAGGGTGGACTTGCCGGAGCCGTTCGGGCCCATGATCGCGTGCGTCTCGCCGGACCGGATGGTCAGGTTGACGCCCTTGAGGATCTCCTTGGCGCCCTCGTCGGTGGTGACCGAGGCGTGCAGGTCCTTGATTTCCAGGGTAGCCATTCTTCGTTTCCTAAAGTCTGCGGTGGAGGGCGTCAGGCGCCGACGGCTTCGAGTTCGGCCTCGATCGCGGCTTCGAGGCGCTCGCGCACCTCGGGGACGTCGATCTTCACCAGGATTTCGTGGAAGAACCCGCGCACGACCAGGCGGCGGGCGGCTTCTTCGGCGATTCCGCGCGACTGCAGGTAGAACAACTGCTCGTCGTCGAACCTTCCCGTCGCGCTCGCGTGGCCGGCGCCTTCGATCTCGCCGGTCTCGATCTCCAGGTTCGGCACCGAGTCCGCGCGCGCCCCGGGCGTGAGCACCAGGTTGCGGTTGAACTCGTAGGTGTCGGTGGACTCGGCCGCGGCCCGGATCAGCACGTCGCCGATCCACACCGCGTGCGCGCCGTCGCCCTGCAGCGCGCCCTTGTAGCCGACCCGCGACTTGCAGTTGGGCACCGCGTGGTCGACGAAGAGGCGGTGCTCCTGGTGCTGGCCGCCGTCGGCGAAGTAGACGCCGAGCATGTCGACGTCGCCGCCCTTGTCGGTGAACGTCGCGGTCGGCGAGACGCGGACCAGGTCGCCGCCCAGCGTGATCACCGTGTGCCGCAGCGCGGAGTCGCGGCCCAGCTTGAGGTGCTGCTCGGAGACGTGCACCGCGTCGTCGGCCCAGTCCTGGACGCTGACCACGGTGACCTTGGCGCCGTCGCCGATGACGAACTCGACGTTGTCGGCGTAGGTGCCGGAGCCGACGTGGTCGAGCACGATCACGGCTTCGGCGAACGCCTCGGCGCGGACCTGCAGGTGCCCGTAGGCGACCTGGCCCTCGCCCGGGCCGTGGACGCGCAGCACCGACGGCTTGGACGCCTTCGTCTCCTTGGGCACCGTCACGACGGTGGCCTTGGCGAAGGACGAGTAGGCCTGTGCGGCGATCCGGTCGCTCGGCACGCCCGCCTGGCCCAGCCTCGAGTCGTCGCGGCCGACAGTCTCGATCTTCAGCTCGGGGGCCGCGTCGGCTTCCAGCGTGATCTCGCCGGTCGCGACCGCGGACCCGTCGTGCAGGCCGCGCAGGCGCTTCATCGGAGTGAAGCGCCAGTTTTCCTCACGCCCGCCCGGGACCTCGAAGGCCTCGACGTCGTAGGAAGTGAACCGCTCCGCGCGGGAGGCCGCCGGAATGACGGCCCCCTCGCGGAGGGCTTCCGAAACATTGCTGTCCGAGGCCACGGACTGTGTTGACTCCATTTAGCCGACGGACCCTTCCATCTGCAGCTCGATCAGGCGGTTCAGCTCGAGCGCGTACTCCATCGGCAGTTCGCGCGCGATGGGCTCGACGAACCCGCGCACGATCATCGCCATCGCCTCGGCCTCGTCGAGGCCGCGCGACATCAGGTAGAACAGCTGCTCTTCGCTGACCTTGGACACGGTGGCCTCGTGGCCCATCGACACCTCGTCGTTGCGGATGTCCACGTACGGGTACGTGTCCGACCGCGAGATGGTGTCCACCAGCAGGGCGTCGCAGACCACGCTGGAGCGCGAGTGGTGCGCCCGCTTCGCGACCTTGACCAGGCCGCGGTAGGAGGTCCGGCCGCCGCCGCGCGCGACCGACTTCGACACGATGGTCGAGGACGTGTGCGGCGCGAGGTGCTCCATCTTGGCCCCGGCGTCCTGGTGCTGGCCCTCGCCCGCGAACGCGACCGAGAGGACCTCGCCCTTGGCGTGCTCGCCCATGAGGAAGACCGACGGGTACTTCATGGTCACCTTGGAGCCGATGTTGCCGTCGACCCACTCCATGGTCGCGCCCTCTTCGCACTTGGCGCGCTTGGTGACCAGGTTGTAGACGTTGTTCGACCAGTTCTGGATCGTCGTGTAGCGGCAGCGGGCGCCCTTCTTCACGATGATCTCGACGACCGCGGAGTGCAGCGAGTCCGACTGGTAGATCGGCGCGGTGCAGCCCTCGACGTAGTGGACGTAGGCGTCCTCGTCGACGATGATCAGCGTCCGCTCGAACTGGCCCATGTTCTCGGTGTTGATCCGGAAGTAGGCCTGCAGCGGGATCTCGACGTGCACGCCCTTCGGCACGTAGATGAACGAGCCGCCGGACCACACCGCCGTGTTCAGCGCGGAGAACTTGTTGTCGCCCGCCGGGATCACGGAGCCGAAGTACTCCTGGAAGATCTCCGGGTGCTCGCGGAGCGCGCTGTCGGTGTCCAGGAACAGGACGCCCTGCTCCTCCAGGTCCTCGCGGATCTGGTGGTAGACGACCTCGGACTCGTACTGCGCGGCGACGCCGGCCACGAGGCGCTGCTTCTCCGCCTCGGGGATGCCCAGCTTGTCGTAGGTGTTCTTGATGTCCTCGGGCAGGTCTTCCCAGCTGGTCGCCTGCTTCTCGGTGGACCGCACGAAGTACTTGATGTTGTCGAAGTCGATCCCCGAGAGGTCGGCGCCCCAGTTGGGCATCGGCTTGAGGTCGAACAGCTTGAGCGCCTTCAATCGGGCGTCGCGCATCCACTCGGGCTCGGACTTCTTGCCGGAGATGTCGAGGACGACGTCCTCGCTCAGGCCGCGGCGGGCGCTGGAGCCAGCCTCGTCGGAGTCCGCCCAGCCGAAGGCGTAGTTGCCAAGGGACGCGATGGTCTCTTCCTGGCTCAACGGCTCGGTGGTGGGAGTGCGCTGCTCGGCAGCGGCAGTCATGCGGGTTTCCCTCCATTCGGGATCCGTGGTGCGTGCCCCTCGGGCGGCGCGGCCGCTTCTCGGGGCGTCGTGCGGTCCGGCTCGGGATGGGCCGGGATACCCGCCGGTCCGGCGGGTACGTGTGTGGTGCACGCGTTGTCTCCGCGCGCGATGGTCGCCAGCCGCTGGACGTGGGTGCCCAGCAGCTTCGCGAACGCTTCCGTCTCCGCCTCGCACAGCTGCGGGAATTCCGCGGCTACGTGCGCGACCGGGCAGTGGTGCTGGCACAGCTGCGCGCCGACGTTCGAGGCTTGGGCTCCCGCGCCGATCTGGCGGGTCGAGGCAGCGTAGCCCTCCCTGCTCAGCGCGGTGGCGAGGGCCTCGGCGCGCTCGACCGGATCAGCCGATCCGGTGATCGCCTGCCGATGCGGCCCGACGAGCCCTTCGACGCGGCGCTCGGCGAACGCGCGCACCGCGTCCGGGCCGGCGTGCTCGGCGAGGAAGCGGATGGCCGAGGACGCGAGGTCGTCGTAGGCGTGCCCGAACCGGGCGCGGCCCGCTTCGGTGAGCAGGAACAGCTTGGCCGGGCGGCCGCGTCCGCGCGGGCCCCTGCGCGGGGCGTCGCTGGTCTCGGCCTCGCCGTCGGCCTGCAGCGCGTCGAGGTGCCTGCGGATGGCCGTCGGGCTGATGCCGAGCTGCTCCGCGACCACCACAGCGGTCATCGGGCCCTGCTCCAGCAGCAGCCGGGCGACCTCGTGCCGGGTGCGCCCCTCGGCCACGTTCACCGCGCTGACCTGCACGGGAACGCCGACGGCCGCGGTGCGCGGCTGGTCGCCGCGCCCCTCGCCGGTGGTCCCGTTCTTTTTCACAACACAAGTGTGTCTTATTTCCGGCCGACGGGCAAAGGCGGGGTGTCGACCAGTGACCCGACTCACCCCGGACGCGCCTCGCCGCGGCGCCGCCCGGCCCCACGTCCGTGAGGGGAACCCTGAGGGACTCTGAGTCCCTCAGGGTTCCCCTCACGGACGACCAACTCCCCCGTCGGCCGAGACCGCGGGGCCGGGCCGCCTCGAGCCCTGGGCATGGGGACTCGGATTCTCGCAAGGGCCTTCACGGACCGACGGGAGCAATCCCGGCGCCGAGGACCGAGCGGCTCGATACGCCGCGCGGACCGGAGTCGATACGCTTCCGGGCGTGGCAGTCGGCGAACACCCGGACCAGCGGGCACCGGAACCGGACTTATCCGGTGAAACCGGTGGCGCTGACGGCTCCGTGGCCGCCCCGCCGGTCCCCGAAGCCGCGCCGTCGCCGGTCGGCCCGCGCCGCACCGATCCGCTGAACGCTGCCGAGACCCGCGGCCTCGACGCGGTCCGCCGCTTCGGCACGGTCGGCTCGCTGTTCCTCGCGCTCGGCTCGCTCGGGGCCGGGGCCGCGCCGGTGATCAACCCGGTGCAGGACCTGCCGGTGCTGCGGCTGTTCATCCGGATCCCGACGGTCTCGCTCGCGATCGCGTTCTCCGGGATGGGCATCCTGGTGCTGAGCTGGCTGATGCTCGCCCGGTTCGCCCGTCCGGCGAGCGCGCGGCTGGCCACCAGCGGCCAGCTCGCCCGCACGATCGCGATGTGGGTCGCGCCGCTGCTGCTGATCCCGCCGCTGTTCTCCCGCGACGTCTACAGCTACCTCGCGCAGAGCGAGATCGTGCACCGCGGCATGGACCCGTACCAGCTGGGCCCGGCGCAGGCGCTCGGCGTCGCCGACCCGCTCACCGCGGGCGTCACCAACATCTGGCGCGAGACGCCCGCTCCGTACGGCCCGCTGCTGCTGCGGCTCGGCGGCTGGCTGGCCCCGGTCGGCGGCAACAACATCGTCGTCGGCGTGCTGCTGCAGCGCGGTCTCGCGATGGTCGGCGTGCTGCTGATCGTGTGGGCGGTGCCGCGGCTCGCCCGGCGGTTCGGCGTGCAGCCGGCCACCGCGCTGTGGCTCGGCGCGGCGAACCCGTTGCTGATCTTCCATTTCGTGGCGGGCGCGCACAACGATTCGCTGGCCATCGGGCTCATGGTGGCCGGGCTGGAGATCGGCATCCGGCGGCTGCCGGTGCGGGTGAAGGGCGACAGTCCGCCGCCCTTGGCGAAGGGCGAACTGCTTTTCATCGCGCTCGGCGTCGTCATCATCACCGTCGGCGCCACCGTGAAGATCCCGGCCGTGCTGGCGTTGCCGTTCCTCTCGGTGATGGTGGCGCGCAGATGGCACGGACGGCTGAAAGACCTCGTGTGGGCGGGCGCGCCGATGGCGTTGCTGTTCGGCGTGGTGCTGACCGCGATCTGCGTCGGCACCGGGCTGGGCTTCGGCTGGATCGGCGCGACGGCGAGCACGCCGGGGCTAGTGCGGTCGTTCATCTCCCCCACCGCGGAGATCGCGAACCTCAGCGGCGTCCTCGGCATCGCGCTCGGGCTCGGCAACCACACCGACGCGCTGGTGCCGATCCTCGGCACGCTCGGCAACGCGATCACCGCGGCCGTCACGGTCAAATTCCTGTGGGCCAGCTTCAAATGGCGCTACCGGCCGATCATCGGGCTCGGCGTCTCCCTGGGCGCGGCGATGATCCTGCAGATCAACCTGCAGCCGTGGTACCTGCTGTGGGCGGTCATCCCGCTCGCCGCCGCGGCCGGGACGTCGCGGTTCCGGGTGGTCGCCACGGTCATCAGCGCCGGGCTGCCCTTCCTGCTCCCGCCCACCGGCGGCACCTTCGACGGCCGCTCCTACATCCTGCCGTGGGCCTACGGCGCGGCCGCTCTGGTGACGCTCGGCGGGCTCGCGATCGTGTACCGGGTTTCGCCGCTGCTGTTGTCCAGGACACCTCCGGCGTCCCCAGCACCGCGCGCGCCCGCCGACGTCGTATCGTGATTCGTTGTGGACAACCCCGCCGTCGAGATCTCCGGCTTGGCGAAAAGCTACGGCTCCACCACCGCGGTCGACGGCATCGACCTGCGCATGGAGCGTGGTTCCCTGCTGGCCCTGCTCGGGCCGAACGGTGCCGGAAAAACGACCACTGTCGAGATTTGCGAGGGTTTCCGCAGACCTGACGCGGGCCGGGTGCGCGTGCTCGGGCTCGACCCCGTCGCGGACAGCTCCCGGCTCCGCCCGCGCGTCGGCATCATGCCGCAAGGCGGCGGCGCGTACCCGGGCGTGCGCGCGGAGGAAATGCTGCGGCTAGTGGCTTCCTGCGCGGCGAACCCGCACGATCCGGCGTGGCTGCTCGACGTACTCGGGCTGGCCGGCGCGAAGCGGACGCCGTTCAAACGGCTCTCCGGCGGGCAGCAGCAACGGCTTTCGCTGGCGTGCGCGCTGATCGGCCGCCCGGAGCTGGTGTTCCTGGACGAGCCCACCGCGGGCATGGACCCGCAGGCGCGGCGGCTGGTCTGGGACCTGCTCGCGGCGCTGCGCGCGGACGGCGTGAGCGTCCTGCTCACCACCCACCTGATGGAGGAAGCGGAAACGCTGGCCGACCAGGTGGTGATCGTGGACCACGGCAAGGTCGTCGTCGAGGGCACGCCGCATTCGCTGACCCTGGAGGCGGGCGAGGCGGCGCAGCTGCGGTTCCGCGCTCGCACGAAACTCGACACGACACTGCTCGCGGCCGCGTTGCCGGAGGGGTACCGGGTCAGCGAAACCGCGCCCGGTTCGTACCTGGTGGAGGGCGCGGTCGACCCGCAGGTGGTCTCCGCCGTCACCGCTTGGTGCGCGCAACAGGGCGTACTGCCCGAACAACTGCAAGTCGGACGGCGGACGCTCGAAGAAGTGTTCCTCGAACTCACCGGACGGGAGCTGCGCGCATGAGTTCTCCCTTCCCCGCGGGCACTTTCACCCCCGCGCCCGGCCGCGGCTCGCTCGGCAGGATGCTGCGCACGCACGCCCGCGTCGAGGCCGCGCTGACCCTGCGGCACGGCGAGCAGCTGCTGCTGACCCTCATCATCCCGCTCGCGCTGCTGATCGGCCTGAGCACGCTGGACATCCTGCCCGCGAGCCAGCTCGGCTCGACGTCCAAAGTGGACTGGATGACGCCGAGGATCCTCGCGCTGGCGGTCATGTCGTCGGCCTTCACCGGCCAGGCGATCGCGCTCGGCTTCGACCGCCGGTACGGCGTGCTGAAGCGGCTTTCGGCGACGGCGCTGCCGCGCTGGCTGCTCGTGGCCGGACGGCTCGTGGCCGCGCTGGTCGTCGTGGCGCTGCAGTCCGTGGTGCTCGGCGTGGTGGCGGCTTTCCTTGGCTGGTCCCCGTCGGCCGCCGGGATCGGCTCCGCGGTGGTGCTGCTGATCCTGGGGACGCTCGCTTTCGGCGCGCTGGGCGTGCTGCTGGGCGGCGCTCTGCGGGCGGAAGCGGTGCTGGCGCTGGCGAACATCGTGTGGTTCGTGCTGCTTCTCGCTGGCGGGATCCTGCTGGCTCCGTCGGCGTTGCCGTCCGGGGTCGGCGTGGTCGTTTCGCTGCTGCCCTCGGGCGCGCTGGCGGAAGGCATGCGCGCGGCGCTGGTGGACGGGCAATTCCCGCTCGGACCGGCGGCGGTGCTGGTGGTGTGGGCCGCGGTGGCCGGAGTGCTGGCGACCCGGACTACGAAACTCACCTGAGAGGGGGTCGTGAGTGCCAATCACGGTTCTAACCGGCATAAACACTCACGAGGCCCCGGTACCCACCCGAGCCGCGCGAGCACCGTCCCCACCTCTCGCGCCACCCCGCAACTGTCCCGACGGACGTCCCACCATCCGTACACAAGACGGGCGCGGCCAGCGAGTTCAGCCGCATTGTCCCGACGTCGATCGCGAAACGCCACGCCAGCCACGCTGTGCGCCGCGCGGCCGTCCAGCCTGACCACAAGGCTTTCCCCGCCAATCTCGTAAACCACGTCCTCCCACAGCGTCTTGCCGTCGACGGCGACCGGAACCTGCCGTCGCCCCGGCGGAAACCCGTGCGCCCGCTCCACTTCGTCGAAGTACTCGACCTCCAGCGCGGACATCAGACCGCCGCCGACAAGCTGCAACGCGCGCGTGATCGCCGCCCGATAGCGTCGCGGCGGCCTGGCCTCGACGCACCCGATCATTTCCGACAGGCTCAACGCCTGTCTGCTGACCAAATCGATCACCAAGTACATCGCCGACCGCGCATCCGGTTCGGCCACCGCGAGATCGACGACCGTGTCCGTCTTCCGCGTTCTCGGCGGAACGCTCGCCAGCGCCGAGAACGCAAGCGCACGAGACCGATGCACCCGCACGACTGGCATCTGCGACACCGCCGAACTTCCGTATGGCACGGTGATTTCGATCGGGCCGGAGCCAATCGGCATCATTCTCCATTCCTCTGCGGCGGTCCGATGGCTAAGCACGCTGTGCTTTCCGCCGTAAAGCACAGCTGCGTGCATCCGAGCTTCCCGGCCCGGTTCGCCCGTGAATGTCGCGTAGACGCGGGGAAGCACTCGTTGCCATCGGCGCGCCGCGACATTTGACGCGACGTCATGCCAGCTGTGTCCGTAGGCTCTCAGCTGCGCGAACGACACCACGCCTGCCTGGCTGCGCACCATCGAACGCCAGCCACCGGCCTGTTCTTCGGGAATCCGGTCGTTTTCCGACCATCTTGAGTGAAGAGGCATGAATCCACCTTCGCCGCGGCATCGAGGCTGTGGCGGCGGTCTCACGAAATCTGTGGATGAGCAAAGAGGTTGGGGACAAGTGGTCGTGAGTGGCGATCCCGGTTAGAACCGTGATCGCCGCGCACGAGTATCGTGGCCGCGTGTCCCTTCGCAGTTTGATCGCCCGCCTGCCGTATCCGTCCGTCGCGGTCCAGCGCGGCGTGGGGATCGCCGCGGTGGTCACGCAGGCAGGCATCGGCGTCACCGGTTCCGTGGTGCGGGTGACCGGGTCCGGGCTGGGGTGCCCGACCTGGCCGCAGTGCGTCGCGGGCAGCCTGGTCCCGGTGCGGCACTCCGGCATCGACGCGGTCACGCAGTGGATCGAGTTCTCGAACCGGATGCTGACCGGCGTCGTGATCGTGGTGGCCGCCCTCGCGGTGCTCACCGCGTGGCGGATCCAGATCGACCACCCGGAGCGCAAGCGCCTGGTGAAGCTCGCCTGGACGATGCCCGGCGGCGTGGTGCTGCAGGCGGTCCTCGGCGGGCTGACCGTGCTGGCGAAACTGGAATGGTGGACGGTCGCGATCCACTTCCTGGCTTCCACCCCGCTGGTCTGGCTGGCGGTGATGCTGCTGAAGGCGTTCCGCGAAGGAGACGAACCGGCGCGCCCGCTGGTCCCGAAGCTGGGACGGCAGATGCTGGTGCTGCTGACGGTGCTGATGTGGGCGGTCCTCATCGCCGGGACCACGGTCACCGGCGCGGGCCCGCACGGCGGCGACGTCAACACGCATCGCCTCGACGCCCCGATCGAGCAACTGGCGCGGGTCCACAGCGGACTGCTGATCGCGTACCTCGTCGTGCTGGGCGTCTTCGGGCTCACGCTGATGCGCGGCGGCACGCCGAAGAGCGTGTGGCAGCGGTATGCGTGGGTGTGGGTTGTCGCGCTGCTGCAGGGTGTTCTGGGGACGGTGCAGTACGCGCTGGGCGTGCCCGAGGCGATGGTGTCGTTCCACGTGCTCGGCTCGGCGCTCGTGATCGTCGTGACGGCAGTGCTGTGGACGGGGACTCGCGACCGCGGGCCGGTCACGTCGCTGGAGCCCGCGGAGAAGCGGGAACTCGCCACCGCGAACTGACGGCCTCGCGCCGCTGAGCATCGGCCCCTGGAGAACACCGGAGCGGAAGCCCCCGTTCCCCTCGCCTCCCGCGGCCGACTCGCCACCGCGAACTGACGGTCATCCGGGCGTAACTGCGCGTCGGCCCGGCGGACAGGTCGGCGGCTTACCGTCGTCGGCGTCCGGCTTTCCGAAAGCCCCGAAAAGCCCGAGGTGCCGCCATGCCGACCGCCCCTGCCCGTCCCGGCAAACCCCTTCTCTCCGGCCGGCGCGGGACCGCCGAGATGCTCGTGCTCAAGACGTTCCTGCTCGTGCCGTTCGCCGCGCTGATCGCCGCCGTGCCGCTGCTGTGGGGGTGGGGCATCGGCTGGACCGACCTGATCCTCGCGACCGTCTTCTACGTGCTCGCGACGCTCGGCGTGACCGTCGGCTACCACCGCTACTTCACGCACGGTGCGTTCAAAGCGGGCCGCCCGCTGCGGATCGCGCTCGCGATCGCGGGCAGCATGGCCGTGCAGGGTTCGGTGATTTTCTGGGTCGCGAGCCACCGCCGCCACCACGCGTTCTCCGACCGCGAGGGCGATCCGCATTCGCCGTGGCTGTTCGGCACCTCGCCCGCGGCGCTGCTGCGGGGGTTCTGGCACGCGCACATGGGCTGGATGTTCCAGCGCGAGGTCACCAACGCCGACCGCTTCGCCCCGGACCTCGTCGGCGACCGCGACCTGCGCCTGGTGAACCGGTTCTTCTGGCTGTGGATCACGCTGAGCCTCGCCCTTCCCGCCGCGCTCGGCTGGGCGTTCAGCGGCACCTGGCAGGGCGCGCTGACGGCGTTCTTCTGGGCCGGGCTGGTGCGGATCGCGTTCCTGCACCACGTGACCTGGTCGGTGAACTCGGTGTGCCACCTGATCGGCGACCGCCCGTTCGCGAGCCGCGACCGCGCGGCGAACTTCTGGCCGCTGGCACTGCTGTCGATGGGCGAGTCGTGGCACAACTCCCACCACGCCGACCCGACCTGCGCCCGGCACGGCGTCCTGCGCGGACAGGTGGACGTCTCGGCCCGGGTGATCTGGCTCTTCGAACGCCTACGCTGGGCGACCGACGTCCGCTGGCCCCGCGCAGAACGGCTCGCCGCCAAGCGAGTCCAGCAAGCCAGCTGAGGTCCGTGAAGGGCTCCTTGAGGGAATCAGATTCCCTCAAGGAGCCCTTCACGGACCTTCAAGCATTGCCAGGCGGGGTTAGGCCAGCTGCTGCCGAACCGCCGACGCGAACCGCAACGGCGCACCCGCGTCCGCGTGCCGGAACCCGAGCGACGGCTCAGTCAACTCCAACTCCAGCACCAGCGGACGACCGTCGTCCCCGCGGACCAAATCGACCCGCGCGTACAACAGTTCCGCCCGCAAAATCCCGAGCAACCCGCAAGCAGCGTCCAGCGCGTCCTCGGCCACCGCACGCACCTCCGGGGCCGGAACCGCCGCTGCCAGCCGCTCTTCCCGGTACAGCCCGGAAGAGTCCACTTCGGACTCCAACGGAGCGAATTTCGTGAAGGCGTGCGAATAAACGCCGCCGAAGTACGCCACCGCGATCTCGCCCTGTGTGTCCACACTGGACTGATACGGCTGAATCAAACCCGTGCGCCCGTCGTCGTGCAAAGCGCGCAGATGCTGCTCCGCGTCCGCGCCGAAGGAGGAGAACCGGGCGGCGTCACGGCCTCCCGCGCCCACCGAAGGCTTCACCACGAACGGCTTCTTCGGCCAGCGCGGCTTCTCCCCCGGCGGCACGATCTCGACCGGCACCGTCGGCACGCCCGCGTCGAGCAGTTCGCCGAGATACGTCTTGTCGGTGTTCCAGCGCACGACCGCGGCCGAATTGCTCAGCCCGGGCACGTCTTCGCACCAGCGGAGAAACTCCTCGCGGCGCTCCGGGTAATCCCAGGCGGCACGCAGGATCACGACGTCCGCCGAAGCGAAGTCGGCGTCCGAATCCCAGGCCGCCCAGCTCACGGCGAATCCGAGGTCGGCGAGCGCGGGCAGCACCGCGGCCTCGTCGCCGTCTCCCTCGGGCAGGGCGGCGCAGCCGACGAAAATCGCCGAGCGGGTCACCGGCCCGCTCGCGGCCCGGCCATCTTGCGCCGGTGCGCGGCGCCGATCTTGACCGTCTTCACGGTTTCGCTGTCCCACTCCGCGGCCTCGAGGTCGTCGACCTGCTCGACCAGCGCGGCACCGGTCTCGACCCCGGCGACCAGCACGTCGCCCATCGCGCCGTCCGGGCCCACGAGCACGACCCGGGCACCGGCCAAGCCGATGTTCTCGACCACGGCGCGCGACGGTTTGCCGTGCTTCGCCACGAAGTCGCGGGCGGAGGCCAGCTGGCGGGCAGTCGGCGCGGTCGGCGTGTTTTCGGTCTCCTCAGCCACGTCCGGAGCTTAACCCGAGACCCCCGCCCCCGCGGCCCGACCGTGTTCTCGGCCATAGTGGACGCCAGACGCGCACATCTCGAGGAGGAACCATGCCGACCGCAGTGCAGGTGACCCGGACCGGCGGCCCGGAAGTGCTGGAACTGGCCGAGATCGAGCCCGGTCCGCCCGGTGCCGGAGAGCTGCTGGTCGACCTCGCCGCGGCCGGCGTCAACTACATCGACACCTACCAGCGCGAGGGCATCTACCCGATCGACCTGCCGTTCGTCCTCGGCTCCGAGGGCGCCGGGACGGTCGTGGAGACCGGCGAGGGCGTCACCGAATTCGCTCCTGGCGACCGCGTGACCTGGCAAGGCGTGCTCGGCAGCTACGCCCAACGCGCCGTGGTCCCGGCCAGCGCTTCGGTGAAGGTGCCGGACGGCGTGTCCGACGAGATCGCCGCGGCCACGATGCTGCAGGGCCTGACCGCGCATTACCTGGTGCGCTCCACCTACGAAGTGCAGGCGGGCGACGACATCCTCGTCCACGCGGCGGCTGGCGGCGTCGGCCTCTTGCTGGTGCAGCTGGCGAAGGCGCGAGGCGCGCGAGTGCTGGCCACGGTGTCCACCGACGAAAAAGCCGAGCTGGCCCGTGGCGCGGGAGCGGACCACGTGATCCGCTACGACCGGGAAGACTTCGCGAAAGCCGCCCGCGAGCTGACCGACGGCGAGGGCGTCGCCGCGGTCTACGACGGCGTCGGCAAGAGCACCATCGACGGCAGCCTCGCAAGCCTCAAGATCCGCGGCACGCTGGCGCTGTTCGGCGCGGCCAGCGGCCCGGTGCCGCCGATCGACCCGCAGCGGCTCAACTCCGGCGGCTCGCTGTTCCTCACCCGCCCGACGCTCGGCCACTACCTGCGCACCCGCGAGGAACTCGACTGGCGCGCCAGCGAACTGTTCGCCGCCGTGCAGGACGGTTCGCTGAACGTCCGCGTCGGCGGCCGCTACCCGCTCGCCGACGCCCGCAAGGCCCACGAGGACCTGCAGGGACGCCGGACGACCGGCAAGCTGCTGCTGATCCCCTAGATCAGCCGACCGAAAGGGCGTCGGTCACGAAGACCAGCGTTTCGTTGGGCGCGATGCCGCGTCCGCCGTCCTTGTAGGCGAGGGCGGGCGGAATGATCATCAGCCGCCGCCCGCCCTGCTTGACGCCGACGAGGCCCTGGTCCCAGCCGTCGATCACCTGTCCGGCGCCGAGGTCGAGGCCGAACGGCTCGCCGCGGTCGAACGAGCTGTCCAGCTTCTTCTTGTTCGACCACGTGACGACCAGGTAGTTCATCGACAGCTTCGACCCGGCGGCCGCGCCCTTGCCGGTGCCCGCCGACAGGTCCTTGGTGAGCAGCTTCTTCGGCGGGGCGCAGTCGTCCGGGATGGTGATCGTCGGTGCCTGGCCGAAGTTCCCGGTGGTCTTGATGTCGTCCGCGGTGCACTCGCGGCTCGGGGCAGCGGGGGCCGCACTGCTGTCGCCGCCGCAGGCCGTGAGGCCGAACGCGGCGACAACCGCGACCGCGCCGAGGACAGCTGTCCTGCCGATGTTCTGCATGGCGGAAGATTAACCAAGGCCGCCGAGCGCGGGCACCGCCGGACCGGTCCGCACCACGCCGAGCCGCTGGGTCGCCCTGGTCAGCGCCACGTACAGGTCGTTGAGCCCGCGCACCGACCCCGCCACGATCTCGTCCGGCGACACCAGCACGACCCCGTCGAACTCCAACCCCTTGGAACGGTCAACGGTCAGCACGCTCAGCCGTTCGTCCTCGGGAAGCAGCTTCCGCACCTCGTCGATCCGGCTGCCCGGCACCAGCACCGCGACGGTGCCACCGTCCACAGCGGACAGTTCCGCGGCCACCAGCGCGGGCAGTTCCTCGTCCAGCGAAGCGACTTCCACGCCCCACGGCGGCACCCCGGTTTCCCGCACCGACACCGGCGCAGCCAGGTCCACGTCCAGTTCGGCGAGCACGCCCGCCGCGACCGCCATGATCTCCGCCGGGGTCCGGTAGTTCACCGTCAACTGCTCCAGCCGCCAGCGGTCGGCGACGTACGGCGACAGCACCTCGTCCCAGGTCCGCGCTCCCCCGGCGGCCCCGGTCTGCGCGACGTCGCCGACCAGCGTCATCGACCGGTTGGGCGTGCGGCGCATCAGCAGCCGCCAGTCCATCGCGGACAGTTCCTGCGCCTCGTCGACGATCACGTGGCCGAACGTCCACGTCCGGTCCTGTGCGGCACGCTGCGCCGCGGTCAGTTCGCTGCGCGCTTGCTGGCGTTCGGCGAACAACTCCGCGTCCAGCACGTCGGACACCCGCAGGACCTCCTCGTCCTGGATTTCCTCGTCCTGCTCCAGGATGTCCAGCACGCCCTCGGCATACGCGCGCTCGACGCGTTCGCGGCGCTTGTCCTCGGCCTCTTCCTCGGAGTCGTCGGTGCCGAGCAGCTCGGCCAGTTCGTCAAGCAGCGGCACGTCGGCTGGCGTCCACTTCGCGTCGCGCCCGCTCTCCAGGTGCTTGCGGTCCTCTTCGGACAGCAGGTCACCGGCCGCCAAGTCGAGGTGTTCGCGGTCGGCGAACAGGTCGTCCAGCAGGCCCGACGGGGTGAGTTTCGGCCACAGCGAGTTCAGGGCGGCGGCCACCGCGGGGCTCGAAGCCAGCTCGGCGCGGATGTCCTGGACGTCCTGCGCGTCCAGCAGGTCCTCGCCCAGTGCGCGGGCGGCCTGCCGGGTGAGCGCGTCGAGGACGTCGGAGACGAACAGCCGCCGCGCGAGGTTGTGCGGCCGCCGCGAACGGCGCGCCCGGGTGCGGGCCTGCGCGCAGGTCTTCCGGTCGAGCTTGAGGATCTCGCGTTCGTGCTCGATCTCGATCACCGGATCGGGTACACCTTGCCGATCGCGGACGGCCTTGGCGAGCACGTCGGCCATCACCAGCCGGCCCTTCACCTCTGCCGCTTCCGGAGACTCGACCCCGTCGGCGTCCAGACCCGGCCACAGCTGCCCGATGGTCGACAGCAGCACGCCGGTCTCGCCGAGCGACGGCAGCACCTGGCCGATGTAGCGCAGGAAGGTCGAGTTCGGCCCGACGACCAGCACTCCGCGCGTGGTCAGCTGCTGGCGATGCGTGTAGAGCAGGTACGCCGCGCGATGCAGCGCGACCGCGGTCTTCCCGGTGCCCGGCGCGCCTTGCACGACCATCACCCCGCCGAGCGGCGCGCGGATGATCCGGTCCTGCTCGGCCTGGATGGTGGCGACGATGTCGGCCATCTCGCCCGTCCGGCGGCGCTCCAGCGCGGCCAGCAGCGCCGCCTCGCCGGCCAGCCCCAGATCCTGGCCCTGGTCGGCGGCGGTCAGGTCGAGGATTTCGTCGTCGAACCCGGTGACGCGACGGCTCAGCGACCGCAGATGCCGACGGCGGCGCACGTCGTCCGGCGAAGCGGCGGTGGCGAGGTAGAACGGCCGCGCGACCGGCGCGCGCCAGTCGATCAGCAGCGGGCGGTAGTCGTCGTCCTCGTCGAACAGGCCGAGCCGTCCGATGTAGGCGGTTTCCTCGTCGGTGCTGCCCGGCACGAAGTCCAGCCGCCCGAAGCACAGTCCCTGCTCGACCGACCCGAGCTGGGCGAGCCGGTCGCTGTGCAGGTTCGTGGCGGCTTCGCGTTCGGTCCGCGCCTGCGGGGTCCCGCCGGTCTGGCGCAGGGTCTCGTCCAGCCGGCGCTGGGTCTGGGTGCGTTCGGAGTCGAGCTTCGCGAACAGGGCGTCGGTATAGGCCTGCTCACGGCGCAGCTCGGCTTCGTAGGCCGGTTCCTCGGGCAAGGAAGGGTCCTGCTTTCAGGTCGGGATCGGGGCCGGAAGAGTGCAACCGGCGAGGATCCCGGGCCATTCCTGCCGACCGCCCCGATGTCGGCATTGGGTGCATCGTCCGTGAGGGGAACCCTGAGGGAATCAGAGTCCCTCAGGGTTCCCCTCACGGACGTTCGCATGCTCGCCGCCGCGCCCGCTGCCGGGGCGTTCGGCGAAGCGAGGGTCTCAGAACGGGAGGCCGAGGACCGGCAAGCCGATCGCCGAGTCGACCGCCAGCGCGACGAAGACGATCATCAGGTATGTGTTCGACCGGTGGAACAGCGCCATCGGCTTCGTTTCCTCGCCGCGGTGCACGGCGGCCTGCAGCCGGTGCGCGTAGAAGAGGAACCAGCCGCCGGCGAGGATCGCGAAGGTGGCGTACAGCCAGCTGGTGACCGGGAGCAGCAGCAGCGTCCAGGCGACCATCACCCACGAGTAGATGACGATCTGCCGCGCCACGTGCTCGGCGGTCGCGACGACCGGGAGCATCGGCACGCCCGCGCGCTCGTAGTCGTCGCGGTACTTCATGCCCAGCGCCCAGGTGTGCGGCGGCGTCCAGAAGAAGATCACGCCGAACATCACGAACGCGGGCCACTGCACGGTGCCGGTGACCGCGACCCAGCCGATCAGCACCGGCATGCAGCCCGCGGCTCCGCCCCAGACCACGTTCTGCGACGTCCGCCGCTTGAGGCCGAGGGTGTAGACGAAGATGTAGAACAGGATGGTCGCGATCGCGAGGACCGCCGCCAGCAGGTTCACCGTGAAGTACAAGACAGCGAACGAGGCGACGCCCAGGACGAGCCCGAAGATCAGCGCGTTACGCCGCGGCACCGCGTCCTTCACCAGCGGACGCCGCTTGGTGCGGTTCATGACCTTGTCGATGTCGCTGTCGATCACGCAGTTGAGCGCGTTCGCGCTGCCCGCGGCCATCGTGCCGCCGATCAGCGTCGCGACCACCAGCCACGGGTTCGGCACCTCGCGCCCGGCGAGGAACATCGCGGGGATCGTGGTGACGAGGAGAAGCTCGATCACGCGCGGCTTCGCCAGCGCGGCGTACGCGCCGGCCACCTGGCGGAAGCTTCGCCGGGCCCCGCGCGGTCGCCCGCCGTCCGGGGGTACGGCGCTGGTGTCTTCACTGCGTCCGTGCGCAGCGTTCACCAACGACATTTCTCTCCCTGAGTCAGTCCTGGGCCGGGTGGTACGGAAGAAACAGGTGGTGCTGTGTGAGAACTTCCGTGCCTGGCCCGCGATCGATGTTAGACGTGGCGGACCGGCCCGACGCCCGCGGGTCCGGGACACGCCCGGCGATGTCTCCTCCGTCACGTCGCCCGCAGAGGGCCCCGATGAGTCGCGAGGGCCCGCGGCGGGTAGCCGGAGACGGACAGGCGGGCAGGATCACCTCACCCGCGGGGCTGTCGCCCGCGCTCGCGCGCACGCGTACGCACTAGGGTGACAGCGACGGGCCGCTCGCTCCGCCTGCGCAGCGCCGCCAGCAGGAATATCGTCCCTTCGGGATCGATTGAGACAACTGAGGGCGCACACCGCAGCACCTGAGCGGCACGCACGGAATACAGCCACCACTTCACCGACGCAGGAGTTCGAGTTCAGTGTCCGAAACCTCTAGCAGCGAGACCAACCCCTTGCTCCGGCGCAACGTGCCGGCCGACTGGACCGAGACCGACACCCGCGCCGTGGACACCGCCCGCGTGCTGGCCGCGGACGCCGTCGAAAATTGCGGCAGCGGGCACCCGGGCACTGCGATGAGCCTGGCGCCGCTGGCGTACACGCTGTTCCAGCGCACGATGCGGCACGACCCGGCCGACCCGGAGTGGCCCGCCCGCGACCGGTTCGTCCTCTCCGCCGGGCACTCCAGCCTGACCCTCTACATCCAGCTCTACCTGGCCGGGTTCGGCCTGGAGCTGGAAGACCTCGAGCAGCTGCGCCGCTGGGGCTCCAAGACCCCGGGCCACCCGGAGTACCGGCACACCAAGGGCGTCGAGACCACCACCGGCCCGCTGGGCCAGGGCCTCGCGAACGGCGTCGGCATGGCGATGGCGGCGCGGCGCGAGCGCGGCCTGCTGGACCCGGACGCCCCGGCCGGCGAGAGCATCTTCGACCACCACATCTACGTGATCGCCTCCGACGGCGACATCGAAGAGGGCGTCACCTCGGAGGCCTCGTCCATCGCGGGCCGCCAGCAGCTGGGCAACCTGATCGTCTTCTACGACTCGAACCAGATCTCCATCGAGGACGACACCAACATCGCGCTGTCCGAGGACGTCGCGAAGCGGTACGAGGCCTACGGCTGGCACGTGCAGACCGTCGAGGGCGGCGAGGACGTCGTCGCGATCGAGGCGGCCATCAAGGCGGCGCAGGCCGAGACCGAACGGCCGTCGTTCATCGAACTGCGCACGATCATCGGCTACCCGGCCCCGACGAAGATGAACACCGGCAAGGCGCACGGCGCGGCGCTGGGCGCGGAAGAGGTCGCGGGCGTCAAGAAGGCACTGGGCTTCGACCCGGAGAAGAACTTCGACGTCGACGACGCGGTTCTCGCGCACACCCGCCAGGCGATCGAGCGCGGCGAGAAGCAGCGCGCCGAGTGGCAGGAGCGCTTCGAGGCGTGGGCCGCGGCGAACCCGGAGCGCAAGAAGCTGGCCGACCGGCTGTCGACCCGCACGCTGCCCGAGGGCTTCGCGGACAACCTGCCGTCGTGGGAGCCCGACGCCAAGGGCATCGCCACCCGCAAGGCCTCCGGCGAGGTGCTCAACGCGCTGGCCGAGCCGCTGCCCGAGCTGTGGGGCGGTTCCGCGGACCTCGCGGAGAGCAACAACACCACCATGAAGGGCGCCGACTCGTTCGGCCCGGCCGCGGCCGGCACCGACATGTGGAAGACCAACCCGTACGGCCGCACGCTGCACTTCGGCATCCGCGAGCACGCGATGGGCTCGATCCTCAACGGCATCGCGCTGCACGGCGGCACCCGGCCTTACGGCGCGACGTTCCTCACCTTCTCCGACTACATGCGCCCGCCGGTCCGGCTCGCCGCGCTGATGAAGGCGCCGGTCATCTACGTGTGGACGCACGACTCGATCGGCCTCGGCGAGGACGGCCCGACGCACCAGCCGATCGAGCAGGTCGCCGCGCTGCGCGCGATCCCGGGCCTCAACGTCGTCCGCCCGGCGGACGCCAACGAGACCGCGTACGCGTGGAAGGCCGTGCTGGAGGACGTGCACCACCCGTCCGGCTTCGCGCTGACCCGGCAGAACGTGCCGGTGCTGGAGGGCACGAACGCCGAGGGCGTCAAGAAGGGCGGCTACGTGCTGGCCGAGGCGTCCAACGGTGCCCCGGAAGTCGTGCTGATCGCGACCGGCTCCGAGGTCCAGCTGGCCGTCGAGGCGCGCAAGACCCTCGAGGCCGACGGCATCCCGACCAGCGTGGTCTCGATGCCGTGTGTCGAGTGGTTCGACGCGCAGGAGCAGGACTACAAGGACGCCGTCCTGCCGCCGACGGTCAAGGCCCGCGTTTCGGTCGAGGCCGGGATCGCGATGCCGTGGCAGCGCTTCACCGGCGACGCCGGCGAGAACGTGTCGATCGAGCACTACGGCGCCTCGGCCGATGCCGCGACGCTGTTCCGCGAGTTCGGCTTCACCGCCGAGGCCGTGGTCGACGCCGCCCGCCGCTCGATCGCCAACACCAAGAACTGAAGGGAGAGCAATCATGAGCACTGATCGGCTCGCGCAGCTGTCCGAAGCAGGCGTCTCGATCTGGCTGGACGACCTTTCGCGGGAGCGCCTGAACTCGGGCAACCTCGCCGGGCTCATCCGCGACAAGCACGTCGTCGGCGTGACCACCAACCCGACGATCTTCGCGAACGCGCTGTCGAAGGGCGATGCCTACGACGAGCAGGTCAACGACCTCGCCGCGCGCGGCGCGGACCTCGACGGCACCGTCCGGGAGCTGACCACCACCGACGTGCGCAACGCCGCGGACCTCTTCCGCGACGTGTACAACGCCACGAACGGCGTCGACGGCCGCGTGTCCATCGAGGTGGACCCGCGCCTGGCGAAGGACACCGACAAGACAGTGGCCGAGGCCAAGGACCTGTGGAAGACCGTCGACCGGCCGAACGTGATGATCAAGATCCCGGCGACCGAAGAGGGCCTGCCCGCGATCACCGCCACGCTCGCCGAGGGCATCAGCGTCAACGTCACGCTGATCTTCTCCGTCGAGCGCTACGAGGCCGTCATCAAGGCCTTCTTCGCTGGCCTGGAGCAGGCGAAGGCCAACGGCCACGACCTCAAGGGCATCCACTCGGTCGCGTCGTTCTTCGTGTCCCGTGTGGACAGTGAGGTCGACAAGCGGCTGAACGCGCTCGGCACCGACGAGGCCAAGGCGCTGCTGGGCGAGGCGGCCATCGCCAACGCGCGGCTCGCGTACTCGGCCTTCGAGAAGCTGTTCGCCACCGACCAGTGGAAGGCGCTCGCCGAGGCGGGTGCGAACGCGCAGCGTCCGCTGTGGGCCTCCACCGGCGTGAAGGACCCGGCCTACTCCGACACCCGTTACGTCGACCAGCTCGTGGTCAAGGACGTCGTGAACACGATGCCCGAGAAGACCATGGACTCGGTCGCCGACCACGCCGAGATCACCGGCGACACGGTTTCCGGAAAGGGCGAGCAGGCGCAGGCGATCTTCGACAAACTGTCCGCGGCCGGCATCGACGTGCCGGACGTGTTCCTGACGCTGGAGACCGAAGGCGTCGAGAAGTTCGAGAAGTCCTGGCAGGAACTGCTGGACACGGTGACCGGGCAGCTGAACAAAGCGAGGGGCTGAACCAGAGACCATGAGCGGGGACGAAACCGGCGTCGTGATCGTCGACGCCGAACTGGCAGAAAAGGCAGCGCCGCTGGCGCAGCGGCTGGCCGCCGACGGCGCCGCTGCCAAGCTCGCCGCCAAGGACTCCACGCTGTGGGGTCCGGACGCCGAGTCCGAAGCGTCGATCCGATTGTCCTGGACGACGTTGCACAAGTCGTCGCGTCCGTTGATCGGGGAAATCGAAGCGCTGCGCGCGGAACTGCGCAGCGAGGGCGTGGACCGCGTGGTGCTCGCCGGCATGGGCGGTTCGTCGCTCGCGCCGGAGGTCATCACCGCCACCGCCGGCGTCCCGCTCACGGTGCTCGACACGACCGACCCCGGCCAGGTGGCCGACGCGCTCGCGGGCGACCTCGAGCGCACGGTCATCGTGGTGTCGTCGAAGTCCGGCGGCACCGTCGAGACTGACAGCCACCGCCGGATTTTCGCCAAGGCGTTCGCGGACGCCGGGATCGACGCCGCACGACGGATCGTCGTCGTGACCGATCCCGGCTCCCCGTTCTCCGAACTGGCGGAGAAAGAGGGCTACCGCAAGACCTTCCTGGCCGACCCGCACGTCGGCGGCCGCTACTCCGCGCTGACCGCGTTCGGCCTCGTGCCTGCCGGTCTCGCGGGCGCGGATGTCGCCCGGCTGCTCGACCAGGCCGCTTCGGTGGCGGAAACGCTCGCCGAGGACACCGCTGAGAACCCGGCTGTGCAGTTGGCGGCGGCGTGGGGCGCGGCGCACGAAGCCGGTGCCGAGAAGGTCGTGTTAGCGGCAACGGATTCCGGCAACTCGAACTATTTGCCTGGTTTCCCGGACTGGGCGGAGCAGCTGATCGCCGAGTCCACCGGCAAGCTCGGCACCGGCCTGCTGCCGGTGGCCGTCGACGGCCCGGACGCACCCGGGTTCGCCGACCACGGCAAGGATGCGACCGCGGTCGCGATCGGCGCCCCGGAAGGCGCGGCGCAGATTTCGGTGACCGGCCCGCTCGGCGCGCAGTTCCTGTTGTGGGAGTTCGCGACCGCGCTCGTCGGACGGCTGATCGGGATCAACCCGTTCGACCAGCCGGACGTCGAAGCGGCCAAGAAGGCGGCCCGCGCGTTGCTGGACGACCCGGAGAAGCTGAAGGGCGGCGAGGAACCGGCCACTGTGGACGGTGCCGTCGAAGTCTTCGGCAGCGAAGGCGTTGTCACCGAAGGAAAACTCGCCGACATCCTGCGCGCGTTCTTCGGTTCGGTGGCCGACGGCGGATACATCGCCGTTCAGGCCTACCTCGACCGGCTGGACGACGCGTCGACTTCGTTGCTGCGCGGCGAAATCGCCAAGCGGACCGGCGTGCAGACCACGTTCGGCTGGGGCCCGCGGTTCCTGCACTCCACCGGGCAGTACCACAAGGGCGGCCACCAGAACGGCAGCTTCCTGCAGATCACCGGCGCCGTCGAGGACGACCTGTCGGTGCCGGACCGCCCGTACACGCTGGGGCAGCTCCAGCACGCGCAGGCGCTCGGCGACGGCCAGGTCCTCGCCGAGCACGGGCGTCCGGTGCTGCGGCTGCACCTGACCGACCGCGCCGCCGGGCTCGCCGAGCTTGTGCGGGCAGTGCAGGAGGCCGCTCAGTGACCTGGCGCAACCCGCTGCGGGATCCCCGCGACAAGCGGCTGCCGCGGATCGCCGGGCCGTCGAGCCTGGTGATCTTCGGCGTCACCGGCGACCTGGCGCGCAAGAAGCTCATGCCCGCCATCTACGACCTCGCGCACCGCGGGCTGCTGCCCGCCGGGTTCTCGCTGGTCGGCTTCGCCCGCCGGGACTGGGAACACCAGGACTTCGGCGAGCTGGTGCACGATTCGGTGCGGGAGCACGCGCGGACGCCGTTCAAGGAGTCGGTGTGGAACCGGCTCGCCGAAGGAATCCGGTTCGTCCAGGGCACTTTCGACGACGACGACGCCTTCGACCGGCTCGCGCAGACCGTGCGCGAACTGGACGAGGAACGCGGCACCGGCGGCAACACGGCGTTCTACCTGTCGATCCCGCCGGGCGCGTTCCCGGTGGTGACCAAGCAGCTGGCGCGTTCGGGCCTCGCACGGGCCGACGAGAACACCTGGCGGCGCGTGGTCATCGAGAAGCCGTTCGGCCACGATCTCAAGAGCGCCAAGGAGCTCAACGCGATCGTGAACGACGTCTTCCCCGAGGAGTCGGTGTTCCGCATCGACCACTACCTCGGCAAGGAGACGGTGCAGAACATCCTGGCGCTGCGCTTCGCGAACCAGCTGTTCGAGCCGATCTGGAACGCCAACTTCATCGACCACGTGCAGATCACCATGGCCGAGGACATCGGCCTCGGCGGCCGCGCGGGGTACTACGACGGGATCGGCGCCGCGCGCGACGTCATCCAGAACCACCTGCTGCAGCTGCTCGCCTTCACCGCGATGGACGAACCGCTGTCGTTCGAGCCGAAGGCTTTGCGCTCGGAGAAGGCCAAGGTGCTGGCGGCGGCCAAGCCGATGCTGCCACTCGACCAGACCACCGCACGCGGGCAATACGCGGGCGGCTGGCAGGGCGGCACCAAGGTGCCGGGACTGTTGCAGGAAGCCGGTTTCGCGAAGGATTCGACGACCGAGACCTACGCCGCGGTGACGCTGGAGGTGCAGAACCGCCGCTGGGCGGGCGTGCCGTTCTACCTGCGCACCGGCAAGCGGCTCGGCCGTCGCGTCACCGAGATCGCGGTCGTGTTCAAGCGCGCGCCGCACCTGCCGTTCGACTCCACCTCCACCGAGGAACTGGGGCAGAACGCGCTGGTCATCCGCGTGCAGCCGGACGAGGGCATCACGCTGCGGTTCGGCTCGAAGGTGCCGGGGACCACGATGGAGGTCCGCGACGTCACGATGGACTTCGGCTACGGCCACGCGTTCACCGAATCGTCGCCGGAGGCCTACGAGCGGCTGATCCTGGACGTGCTGCTGGGCGAGCCGTCGCTGTTCCCGGTGAACGAGGAAGTCGAGCTGTCGTGGGAAATCCTCGACCCGGTGCTGTCGCACTGGGCGAAGCTCGGCACCGCTCCGGAGCAGTATCCGCCGGGCAGCTGGGGTCCGAAGTCGGCGGACGAAATGATGGAACGTACCGGCAGGCACTGGAGGCGTCCGTGAGTCACAATCGCGAAGCGGACCACGGACGCCGACTGGGTGCGGGTATCCCGCAAAAACACTGGAGGCGTCCGTGATCATCGACCTGCCGTCGACCACGACGTCGGCGCTGAACAAGAAACTGGTGGAGATCCGCGAGCAGGGCGGCCAGGTCGCGCTCGGCCGGGTGCTGACGCTGGTGATCGTCGCGGACGACGACGCCAAGCTCGAGGACGCCATCGAGGCCGCGAACGACGCCAGCCGCGAACACCCGTCGCGGGTGATCGTCGTGGCGAAGGGCGCGCGCACGGCCGCGCCGCGCATAGACGGCCAGATCCGCGTCGGCGGCGACGCCGGCGCGAGCGAGGTCATCGTGCTGCGGCTGTACGGTCCGCTGGCCGCGCAGGGGCAGAGCGCCGTGGTGCCGCTGCTGCTGCCGGACGCGCCGATCGTCACCTGGTGGCCCGGGGCCGGTCCGAAGGCTCCCGCCGAGGACCCGCTCGGCCAGCTGGCGCAGCGGCGGATCACCGACTCCGCCGCGGAAAAGAGCCCGATAAGGTCTCTCACCACGCGTGCGAAGTCCTATGTGGAGGGTGACACCGACCTGGCGTGGACCCGGCTGACCCGCTGGCGGGCGCAGCTGGTGTCGGCGCTGGACCTCCCGCCGTACGAGAAGATCACGAGCGCGACGGTGACCGGCGAGGCCGATTCGCCGTCCACCGAACTGCTCGCGGGCTGGCTCGCCGAGTACCTCAAGGCGCCGGTGCACCGGGTCAAAAGCTCGAGCGCACAGGGCATCATCTCGGTGAAGCTGGAGCGGAAGTCGGGCGCGGTGGAGCTGACGCGGCCGGACGGGCGGGTCGGCACGCTGACCCAGCCGGGCCAGCCGACGCGGCGGATCGCGTTGCAGCGGCGCAGCAATCCGGAGTGCCTCGTGGAGGAACTGCGGCGGCTCGACCCGGACGAGATCTACGAGGCGGCGCTGCACGGGCTGCACAAGATCGCCGCGTCCAACGGGTCCAAGCCCGCTGCTGCCAAGGCTTCGACTGCCGCCAAGCCCGCGCCCGCTAAGGCCTCCGCTGCGGCGAAGCCGAAGCCGAGCGGCCGGAAGACGGCGGAAAAGAGCACCTCATGAGCCGGACCGAGGTCGTCGTCTACGAAAACCCCGACCTGCTGGCCGCGGCCGCCGCGGCCAGGCTGGTGACGCGGATCGTCGACGTACAGGCGGCCCGGGGCGCGGCGTCGGTGGTCCTCACCGGCGGCGGCACCGGCATCGCCGTGCTGCGGGAGTTGCGGGAGTCGAGCGCGCGGGACGCGATCGACTGGTCGCGTTTGGACATCTACTGGGGTGACGAACGGTTCGTCCCGGCCGATTCGGACGAGCGCAACGAGAAGGGCGCGCGCGAAGCCCTGCTCGACCACGTTCCGCTGGCCCCGGAGCGAGTGCACGCGATGGCCCCCTCCGACGGCGAATTCGGCGACGACGTCGACGCGGCCGCCGAGTCCTACGCGAAGGTCCTCTCCGACGCGGCGGGCCCCGGCGCGGATGTTCCGGAGTTCGACATCATGCTGCTGGGCCTGGGCGGCGAGGGCCACACGGCGTCGCTGTTCCCGGAAACCGCCGAGGTGCGCGAAACTCAGCGCTCGGTGGTGCCGGTCCGCGACTGCCCGAAGCCCCCGCCGACGCGCGTGTCGCTCACGCTGCCCGCCATCCGCCGCGCCCGCGAGGTGTGGCTGATGACGGCGGGCACCGCCAAGGCGGACGCGGTCGCGCAGGCACTGGCCGGTGCGCCGGAAACGCAGATCCCGGTTTCGGGTGCTCACGGCTACCGGCGGACGCTGTGGCTCCTGGACCGCGAGGCGGCCGGGAAGCTGACGAAGGTGTACGAGCCGCCAGCTGAGTAGAAGGTTTGCCGGGAAGGGCTCCTCGCGCGTTGGCGCGGGGAGCCCTTTTCGTTGTGGGGCAAGGGAGTTAGCGAGGGTTGGCAGTGGGTTGGGTCTCGTGAGTGCGCAAGCCGGTTAGAACTGGCTTGCGCACTCACGAGTCCCCCGCCGCCTCCGCTCCCGTCAACACCGCCGCCGTCGCCGCCAGATGATCCGTCAGCAACCTCGCCGACGCCTCCTGATCCCGGCTCAGTGCCGCCCGCTCCAACTCCTCGTGCTGGGCGAGCACGTCCTCCACCGGAAGCCGGTACGACGGGTGCACCGTCCACCGCCGGGCCAGTTCGCTCGCCAGCCACAGCCGGTCGAAACTTTCCAACAGCACGGTGTTTCCGCAGCCGTCGAGCAGCGTGCGGTGGAACAAGCGGTGCGCCTCCGCCCAAGCAGCGGAGTAGTAGCTGCCCTCGTCCGGTACATACATCGGCGTCCGGGCGAGCCGGTGTCCCGCCGCGCGCACCCGTGTCTCCCACTCCAAGTCTCCGCGCGCGACCGACAACCGCAGCATCGCGGGCTCGACCGTCTGGCGTGCCTCGATGATCTCCTGCCACCGCTGATCGGCGAGCGCCGGCACGGCGAATCCGCGGTTCGTCAGCCGTTCCGCCAGCCCCTCCCCGACCAACCGGACCAGCGCCTCCCGCACCACGGCGAGGCTGACCTCGTACCGCGCCGCCAGTTCCTGCGGTTTCAGCGCCTGCCCCGGCTCGACCTCGCCGCGCATGATCGCGGCGCGGACCTGGTCGTAGACCTGCTCGGACAGCATCTGCTTCATGTCTTCAGGATAGACGATCTGGCAAATCATCGATTATTAGCGCTATAGTCGATGAGGTACCGCTTCCAGTGAGAGGAACACATGTCCGCCAACTCCCCGTTCGCACGCCTTCCCGAGGTGCCGAGCTTCACCGTCACGAGCACGACCGTCGCCGACGGAGCGGCCTGGTCCGTCGAGCAGTTCTCCGGGATCTTCGGTATACCCGGCGGCAAAGACACGTCGCCGCAGCTGTCGTGGGCCGGCGCGCCGGAAGGCACGAAAAGCTACGCCGTCACGGTCTACGACGCCGACGCGCCGACCGGCTCCGGCTTCTGGCACTGGGCCGTCGCCGACCTGCCCGCCACTGTCACCGACCTGCCGGAAGGCGCGGGCGACGACACCGGTTCCGGCCTGCCGGACGGCGCTTTCCAGCTGCGCAACGACGCCGGAGCCGCGCGTTTCATCGGCGCGGCCCCGCCGGCCGGCCACGGCGAACACCGCTACTTCGTGGTCGTGCACGCCCTGGATGTCGAGACGATCGACGTCCCGGCCGACGCGACGCCCGCCGTCCTCGGGTTCACCATGTTCGGCCACGTGCTCGGCCGCGCGGTGCTCGTCGCGACCGCGGAGACGCCCGCGTAAGCCTCGGCGGGCTGATCACTCCGGCCGCCGCGTCGTGCTCGCCACGACGCGGCGGCCTTCGACTGCGCAGCGACACTTCCCGCCCACCCGCACGGGTGATCTCTCCCCTGTTCGCGTGGCTCGGATCTTGTCCCGACCTGGGCGGCAAACGGAGTAACTGACACTCCGCCAAAAAGCGGCTCACCAGTATGTGGGAACCGCCGTATGGTGAACATAAGGTGATGTGATCGACACATGGTGACGTCGATCGCGCTTCGTTCATCCTGTTGGAGCAGTTGTGGAGATTACAACACCACAAGAACCACTCTGGGTGAAACTTACTGGCAACACACACGTTCCCGTTAGCATCCGCACATTTGTTCACCGCCGCGCGTCCCGATCGGGTGGCCGGAGCATCTCATTACCAAGTCCACAAGACGAATGGGGTCGCCGCGATGAGCACTGAGGGACTCTCGATTCCTGGTATCTCGATGAGCAGCTCCGCAGCGAGAGCCGCCCGCCGAGCCAGGCGCGCCAACCTGACGGGCGCGTTCGCCTTGTTCCGGAAACCCCTCGTCGCGACGATCGCCGTCGAAGCGGTGGTCGTGCTGCTGGCGGTGCTCGACGTCTGGCTCGTCGTGCCGCCGAAAGCACAGCCCTATTCGCTGTACCTGTCGGCCGCCGCGTGCCTCGCGGTCGTGGTGCGGCGGCGCTTCCCGTTCCTCGCGGTGCTCGCCGCGGTGCCGGGGTTCTTCGCCGGATGGGCGCAGCTGGCGTCGATGCTCAACCTGGGCATGCTCGCGACGCGGCGGCAATTGCACTGGCAGACCTGGGTCGGCGCGGGATTGGTGTTCATCTGCCGCTTCGTGCGGTGGCCGCTGCCGGAGTTCGCGGAACTGAGCTGGCGCGAACACGTCCTCGACGGGATCTACGGCGTCCTGGTCGCCGGAATGCCGATCGCGATCGGCCTGCTGATCGGGGCGCGCGCGGAGATCTCGGCGAAACTGCGCGAGCTGGCGAAGAGCCGCGACCGCGAACGCCGCTTCCACGCCGACGCGGTCCGCGCCGAGGAACGCGCCCGGCTGGCCCGCGAGATGCACGACGTCGTGTCCCACCAGATCACGCTGATCGCCATGCAGGCCGGCGCGCTGCAGGCCCAGGCCAAGGACGGTCCGGCGCTGGAGACGGCGCAGGTCATCCGCCAGCTCTCGACGCGGACGCTGGAAGAACTGCGCTCGCTGGTGAGCGTGCTGCGCTCCGGTTCCGGCGACGACGGTCCGCGGCCCGGGATAGGGGAACTGGACCACCTGATCCGCGAGTGCGACGTGCCGGTGCAGCTGACCGTCGAGCAACTGCCGGACACCCTGCCGAGCCAGGTCTCGGCGGCGGCGTACCGGACAGTGCAGGAATGCCTGACGAACGTCCACAAACACGCTCCCGGCGCCACGGCGACCATCCGCATCCACGCGGGGAGCGGCGCGCTGGACATCGAGGTCGAGAACGCCCGTGCTTGCCGCGTCGGCGAAGCGTTCCCCTCGGGCGGCCACGGACTCACCGGCCTGGCCGAACGCGCCCGGTTGCTGGGCGGAAGCTTCGAAACGTCCGGGACGGAGGACGGCGGGTTCCGGGTGCGGGCGCGGTATCCGCTGGACCGCTGATCGGTGTCGTGAGTGTTTACGCCGGTGAGAACCGGCATACGCACTCACGAGGCCGTCTCTTATACCAATCTGACGCTGCCGACGAA
>NZ_PQIA01000081.1 GCF_003385235.1 Amycolatopsis circi
TGCGTGGGGGCACCCCGCAGCTGATTGTGTTGACGGTCTGGTGTTGCATGTCAAGGCGGGAAAGATGCCTTGACAAGCACCCCCAGACCGCATTTTTGGCTTCGTATCGGGGTGCGGGGGTGGTGTGGGTGCTTGGTGAGTGGGTGCATCGGTGCGGTTGGGCGGTGGGTGCGCGGCTGAGCGGTTTGGGGCGTAGAGGGGCGCTCACGTTGGTGGTCCGTGAAGGGCTCCTTGAGGGAATTAGATTCCCTCAAGGAGCCCTTCACGGACGTTCGAGGGTCGTGAGGGGAACCCTGGGGGAATCAGAGTCCGTGAAGGTTCCCCTCACGGACGGCGGAGGTGGCTGCGGTGAGGGCGGATGGTCCGGTTCGCGGAGTTGGTCACTGAATGATGGCGAACCTGGGGCAGCGCTGATCCTGCCGATCCGCGCACCTGGCGGCACGATGGCCGGATGACCACTGTCGCATTCCTCGGCACCGGAATCATGGGCCGTCCGATGGCCGCCAATCTTGCTCGCGCTGGGGTGACCGTGCGGGCCTGGAATCGCACTCGCGCCAAGGCTGAGCCGCTTGCCGCCGAGGGCGTCACCGTTGTCGGGTCGCCCGATGAAGCCGTGAAAGGTGCTGACTATCTGGTCACCATGCTCGCGGACGGGCCTGCGGTCGCGGAGGTGTTTCGCGGGCTTTCCCTCGAACCGGGGACGATTTGGCTGCAGACCAGCACCGTCGGGGTCGAGTGGGCTGATCGGCTTGCGGAGGCGTCCGTCGCGGCGGGGGTTCCGTTCGTGGATTGTCCGGTGATGGGGACGAAGGGGCCTGCCGAACAGGGACAGCTCCAAGTGCTCGCGGCCGGGCCGGACAACGTGCACGACGGTGCTGCGGTGGTGTTCGACGCGATTGGTTCCAAGACTCGCTGGCTTGGCACCGAGCCTGGCACGGCAACGCGGCTCAAGCTGGTGATGAACGCTTGGATTCTCGCGCTCACCAATGGCACCGGCGAGAGTCTCGCCCTCGCGGGTGTGCTCGGAGTCGACCCGCAGTTGTTCTTCGACGTCATGAGCGGCACTGGGTTCGACGTGCCTTACGCGCGAGCCAAGGGGCCGATGATGCTGTCCGGCGAGTATCCGGCCAGCTTCCCGGCGTCGCTCGCGGCGAAGGACGCGCGGCTCGTCGTGGAGGCTGCGGGGCACGCGATCGACGTCGGCGGGGCGGCGGCTGCGTTGGCGCATCTCGAGTCCGCGGTCGAAGCGGGGCATGGCGAGGACGACATGGCTGCGGTGTACGAGGGGATCGTCAAGAAGGGGCGTTGAGAAGCGAAGCGACGCGGTCCACGCCGATGCCGGAGACGAGCAGGCGTTCCTTCGCGTTTCCGAGCAGCCGTGCGGTCCATGGGGTGAAGCCGCCATCGCCGACGGCTGCCGGTCCAGCGCCGAAGTCTGCGGTGACGGTGAAGCAAAGGCCGGAGTAGTAATCGCGGCCGACGGCGCGGTCCGGGGTGGCGGAGACCTCGACACCCGGCAGAGCGGCTTGCACTGAAGCGGCGAGATCGGCGAAGCGGCTGTCCAATGTGGTCACTTGGAAGCCTGCGGCACGGGCGCCGGCGGTGCGTACTGCGGTGGTGAGGAATCGAGCGTGCTCAATCAGGTGTTCGCGTTCGAAGGCCAGGCTGCCGCGGTCGCGACCGGCAGTGACGGCGGCGAAGAGGGAGAAGTGCGCGAACAGTCCGGGGCCCGGAGGCTGGGCTCGGACGATGCGTTGCACGGTGGCGAGCCGGACCGGCGAGGAACCGGTGCGGCGAACGGCGGCTTCCAGCGCCAGCCCGTTCGTCGGGTCCGCGGCGACTTCCGTGCCGCGGCCGGTGGGCACGACGCGGTGCTGGGCGAGTCCGGCCACTGTGGAGTGAGTGCCCAGCGGGACCACCGGGGAGAGCGTGACCCGTTCGAATTCCGGCGGGGCAGCGGAAAGCAGGGCGTCTTCGACCGGGCGAAGCACCTCGAAAGCGAGTGGCGCGGGCGTGGTGAAGCGGTCCGCGCGGTAGCGGCGCAGGACGTCTGGTCCGCGCAGCTTCGCGGCACGGCGGCGGGCTACTTCCAGTTGCAGCGTCGTCAGGTCCGCGCCGGGCAGGTCGGCGAGGACGTCGGCGGCGGGGCCGCCCGGTCCGGCGAGCACGCGGGGGAGCGGGCCGTTCGAGGAGTCCATCGGCCGAGGAGACCAGGCCGGACGCGTCTCCGCGAACTGTTTTCCGTCGCGGCGACTCCGCTGGGTGACCGCAGCGGCGGGGGGTCCCGGCCGGGAAGCGCCGCAGGCGGTAACCTCACTTCCACCTAAGACCCCGCACCACCCGAGGAGGGCCCGTGTCGGCAGGGCAGATCGCCGCGCTGATCGCCGCAGGAGCTTTCGTACTGCTGGTCTTGCTGCTGGCGATCCCGCTGCTCAAGCTCGGCCGCACGCTGGACGAGGCGACCATCGCGATCCGCAAGGCGCACGAGAACAGCGACCCGATCCTGATCGGGGCCAACGAGACGATCACGCACGTCAACACGCAGCTCGAGCGCGTCGACGGGATCACCTCGAACGCGCAGGCGGTGAGCGGCAACGTGTCCGCGCTCTCGTCGGTGTTCACCGCGACGCTCGGCGGCCCGCTGGTGAAGACCGCCGCGCTGTCGTACGGGATCAGCAAGGCCATCCGCGCGCGCCGCAAGAAGCAGGAAGCGAAGGCGCAGCGCCCGGCCCGCCGGGGGAAGAAGTGAAGCGGCTGTTCTGGCTCGGGGTCGGGGTCGTCGCGGGAGTCGCGCTGAGCCGCAAGGCGAGCGAAACCGCTCGTCAGGCCACGCCGGCCGGGCTAGCATCGAACTTGGGCGACGCCGTGCGGGAACTCGCGGGCGCCGTCGGTTCGTTCGGCGCCGAGGTGCGCGCCGGGATGAACGAACGGGAACAGGAGCTGCACGACATGGTCGAGGAGCGGACCGCCGCCGTCGCGCCGCCTTCGGGCGCGGGCAGGCACGCCGCACGTCGCCCCGCCCGGCGAGCTCGCCGGGCGGAGGGCTGATCTCCGCGCGCCTTCCGCCGCCTCCGACCCCCGTTTCCTTCCCCGGCCGAAGCCGGGTCTTCAGCACAAGGACGTACCCGTGGACACACACGAGATCACCGACCGTTTCCTGCGCCATTTCGAAAGCCGGGGCCACACGCGCGTGCCGAGCGCCCCGCTGATCCTCGACGACCCGAACCTGCTGTTCGTCAACGCGGGCATGGTCCAGTTCAAGCCGTACTTCCTCGGCGAGGCCCCGCCGCCGTACCCGCGCGCGACCTCGGTGCAGAAGTGCGTGCGCACGCCGGACATCGACGAGGTCGGCAAGACGACCCGGCACAACACGTTCTTCCAGATGGCGGGCAACTTCTCGTTCGGCGACTACTTCAAGGAAGGCGCGATCGAGAACGCCTGGGAGCTGATCACCAAGTCCCAGGACGACGGCGGCTTCGGCCTGGACCCGGACCGGATCTGGGCGACCGTCTACGAGAAGGACAGCGAGGCGGCCGGCCTGTGGCGCAAGCTCACCGGCCTGCCCAGCGAGCGGATCCAGGTCCGCGACGGCAAGGACAACTACTGGGACATGGGCGTGCCCGGTCCCGGCGGCCCGTGCTCGGAGATCTACTACGACCGCGGCCCGGACTACGGCCGCGAGGGCGGCCCGGTCGCCGACGAGGACCGCTACATCGAGATCTGGAACCTTGTCTTCATGCAGGACGTCCGCGGCGAGCAGAGCCCGAAGCTGGGCCACCCGCCGATCGGCGAGCTGCCGAAGAAGAACATCGACACCGGCATGGGCGTCGAGCGCGTCGCGACGATCCTGCAGGGCGTCGAGAACGTGTACGAGACCGACCTGGTGCGCCCGGTGATCGGCCGCGCCGAGGAGTTCTCCGGCCGCCGCTACGGCGCCAACCACGCCGACGACGTGCGCTTCCGCGTCATCGCCGACCACGCGCGCACCGGCGTGCTGCTGATCGGCGACGGCGTCACCCCGGGCAACGACGGCCGCGGCTACGTGCTGCGCCGGCTGCTGCGCCGCATCGTCCGTTCCACGCGCCTGCTGGGCGTGCAGGAGCCGGTGCTGCAGGAGTTCGCGAAGGTCGTCAGCAAGACCATGGGACCGACCTACCCCGAGCTGGTCAGCGGCTTCGACCGGATCTCCGAGGTCGTGCGCGTCGAGGAGGAGGCGTTCCTCGCCACCCTCACCAGCGGTTCGCGCATCTTCGACCTGGCCGCGGCCGAGACGAAGAAGGGCGGCGGCGACGTCCTCGCCGGCGACAAGGCGTTCCAGCTGCACGACACCTACGGCTTCCCGATCGACCTGACCCTCGAGATGGCGTCCGAGCAGGGCCTGTCCGTCGACGAGGACGGCTTCCGCACGCTCATGGAGGAGCAGCGCAAGCGCGCGAAGGCCGACGCGGCGTCGCGCAAGAGCGGCCACGGCGACCTGTCCGAATACCGCAAGGTGCTTGAGCAGCACGGCGAAACCCAGTTCCTCGGCTACACCGAGCTGCAGGCGGACGCGAAGGTCGTCGGCCTGCTCGAGGACGGCCTTCCGGTGCGCAGCGTCGCCGCGGGCCGCAAGGCCGAGCTGGTGCTCGACCGCACTCCGTTCTACGCCGAGAGCGGCGGACAGATCGCCGACACCGGCGTCCTGGTCGGCGACGGCGTCGAGCTGAAGGTCCTCGACGTGCAGAAGATCGTGCCGGGCCTGTTCGTGCACCGCGTCGAGGTCACCGAGGGCGAGGTCGCGCTCGACACCCGGCTCACCGGATCGGTCGACGCGAACCGGCGGCTCTCGATCGAGCGCTCGCACTCGGCGACGCACCTCGTGCACGCGGCGGTCCGCGGCGCGTACGGCAAGCGCGCGGCGCAGGCCGGTTCGCTCAACGCGCCGGGCCGGATGCGGTTCGACTTCACCACTCCGGGCGCGGTGTCGGCCGACATCCTCACCGAGGTCGAGCAGGAAGTGAACGACTACCTGCAGACCGACGTCGAGGTGCAGAGCTACACCACGACCAAGGACAAGGCGCTCGAGCTGGGCGCGGTCGCGCTGTTCGGCGAGAAGTACGGCAACGACGTCCGCGTCGTCGACATGGGCGAGTACTCGCGCGAGCTGTGCGGCGGCACGCACGTCGGCCGGATCGGCCAGCTCGGCCTGGTCAAGCTGGTGTCGGACGCGTCGGTCGGCTCCGGCGTGCACCGCGTCGAGGCGCTGGTCGGCCCGGACGCGCTCAAGCACGTCCGCAAGGAGCAGCTGCTCGTGTCGCAGCTGGCGAACACGTTCAAGGTGCCGTCCGACGAACTGCCCGGCCGGATCGAGGACGTGCTGTCCCGGCTGAAGAACGCGGAGAAGGAGATCGAGCAGCTGCGCACGCAGCAGGTGCTCGGCTCGGCGGGCGCGCTGGCGGACAAGGCGCAGGACGTCTCCGGCGTCTCGGTGGTCGCCGAGGTCGTGCCCGACGTCGACGGCAACGGCCTGCGCGCGCTCGCCTCCGACATCCGCGGCCGTCTCGGCGACCGCGCCGGTGTGGTCGCGCTGTTCGCGCCCGCGGGGGAGAAGGTGGCCTTCGTGGTCGCCACGACCTCGGCGGCGCGCGACAAGGGAATCGCGGCCGGCAAGCTCGTGCCGTCGTTCGCCGAGGCGATCGGCGGACGCGGCGGCGGCAAGCCGGACATGGCCCAAGGCGGCGGCAGCAACCCGGCTGGCGCGGAGCAGGCCGTGACGGCCCTGCGCGCGGCGGTCGCGAACCTTGGCCGCTAACTCCAGGAGGGGCCCGGATCGGCCCGGCGAGTCCGATCCGGGACGGGGCAGGCGGCTCGCGGTCGATGTCGGGTCTGTCCGGGTGGGGGTCGCGCTGAGCGATCCCGCCCCCGTGCTCGCGAGCCCGCTCGTTACCCTCTCCCGTGATGCGAAGGACGACAGCGATCTGGACCGGCTTGCCGACCTCGTCACCGAACACGAGGTGGTCGAGGTGATCGTGGGCTTGCCGAGGACGTTGGCGAACCGGCAGGGCGCGGCCGCGGACATCGCGCTCGCGTATGCGGAGAAGCTCGCCGGGCGCGTGGGGGACGTGCCCGTGCGGCTGGCAGACGAGCGGTTGACGACGGTCACCGCGTCGCGAATGCTGTCCCAGCGGGGGGTCAAGGGACGCAAGCAGCGCGCCGTGGTGGACCAGGCAGCGGCAGTCGAGATCCTGCAAGCCTGGCTCGACGCCGCCGCCGCGCACCGCGCCCGGAAAGGCGACTCATGACCGACCCCCGCGGCCCCGGCGACCCGGGCGGCCGCCGTCGGCTGCGCAACCCCGACACCCCGGAAGTCCCGGACCCCGCAGCGGGTTCCGGCGCTCCGGGCGGGCGGCGCAGGCGACGCGAGCCTGACAACGAACCTCCTCCGCGCCGTGCGGCGCCGGAGGACATGCCGCCGTCCGGCGCACGACGACGTCCGCGTGGCGAAGACGTGCCGCAACGTCCGCCCGCGGCGGAAGGACGCCGTCGCGCGCCCGAGGGAGCGCCTCGCCCGGCTGGCGAAGCGCCCCGTCGCGCCGCACCGGACGCGATGCCTCCTGCCGAGCCGACGCGCCGCCCGGCCGCCGACGCGCCGCCGGCCCGGCGTCGTCGTCCGGCCCCGCCGCAGGACCGGCCGAAGCGGTCGACGGAGAACTGGGACCTGCCGCCGCACGCGGCCGACGACCTTCCGCGCGCCCGTCCGCGCCGCATAGCTCCCGGCGATGTACCAGTGGACGGGAACGAAGTTCCGCTCGCGGACGTCGAGCCGCCGGCCGGCCGCCGCCGTCGCCGTCTCGAAGACGTTCCGCCGCCGGTCGACGCCGAACCTCCGGCAGGCCGTCGCCGGCTTGAGGACGCACCGCCGCCGAGCGAGCCGCCTGCTGGGCGTCGCCGTCGGCGCGAGGACATTCCTCCGCCCGTTGCCGTAGAGCCGCCGTCCGGCCGCCGTCGCCGGGAGGACGACGTCGACGTACCGGCGGAAGCTGCCGCGCCTGGCCGTCGCCGGGCACCGGAAATGCCGCCGCCGGTTCGACGCGCGCCCGCTCCGCCGCCGGACGGATCCATGCCGCCGGATCCCCGGTTCGCTGATGCCTCGATGCCGCGCGATCCTCGGTTCGCGGACGCGTCGATACCGCCGGACCCGCGCTTTGCCGACACTTCGATGCCGCGCGATCCCAGGTTCGCCGAGGCGTCGATGCCGCCGGACCCCCGGTTCGCCGACGCTTCCATGCCGCGCGACCCGCGTTTCGCTGACGCGTCGATGCCGCGTGATCCGCGCAACCAGCCGCCGCGCCGGCAGCCGGTCGAGCAGCCCACCGAAGTGATTCCGGCCGTGCCCGCCGCGCACGAGCCGGAGCACCCGGACGACCAGCAGCCGATCGACGACCTCTTCGAGGACGAGTACGACGAATACGGCGAGTACGAGGACTACGACGACGAGTACGACGGCTACGACGAGGACGGCTACCCCGAGGACGCGGCCGAGCCGCCGGTCGAGGAACCGCCCGCGAAGAAGCCCCGCAAGAAGCGCAAGCGCGCGATCGGCTGGATCGCCGCGCTGCTCGTGCTCGTCCTGCTCAGCGGCGGCGCCTATTTCGGGTACCAGAAGATCTTCGGCTACGCGGACTTCGACGGTTCCGGCGAAGGCGACGCGCTCGTGCAGGTCGAACAGGGCGACACGACGTCCGCGATCGGCGCGAAGCTGACCGACGCGGGCGTGGTCGCGAGTTCCCGGGCGTTCGTGAAGGCGGGCGCGGAGAACACCGCGCTCAGCAAGATCCAGCAGGGCTATTACCTGCTGCGCCAGCACATGTCGGGCGACGAGGCGGTCAACCTCATCACCTCGCCGACCGCGCGCGTGGGGCGGCTGGAAATCCGGCCGTACACGCAGTTCGACGACATCACCCAGCCCGACGGCAAGGTCACGCCCGGCGTGTACAGCCTGATGTCGAAGGCCTCGTGCGCGACCTTGGGCGGCAAGAGCACCTGCATTCCGGTCGATCAGCTGCGCAAGACCGTCGCCGACGCCGACCTCAAGGCGCTCGGCGCGCCGGAGTGGGCGCTGGCCGACGCGGGCAAGGCGCTGAGCAAGGACAAACGCCTGGAAGGCCTGATCGCTCCCGGCGTCTACGACGTGAAACCCGGCTGGAGCGCGACCGAACTGATCACCGACCTGGTGAAGCAGTCGGCCGATTCGATCCAGGCGGCCGGGCTCACCGCGCAGAACACCGGGCCGGGAATGTCGCCGTACCAGACGCTGATCATCGCGTCGCTCATCGAGCGCGAGGCGATCAAACCGGACTTCGGCAAGATCTCGCGGGTGATCTACAACCGGGTCGCGCAGCGCATCCGGCTGCAGCTGGACTCCACGGTCAACTACGTGCTGGACCGCCCGACGCTGCTCACCAAACCCGAGGACCGGGCGAAGGCAGGACCGTACAACACCTACGCCAACTACGGTCTCCCGCCGACGCCGATCGCGGTGCCCAGCATGGACGCGATCAAGGCCGCGGTCAGCCCGACTCCCGGCGACTGGGCGTACTTCGTGAAATGCGAGAAGGACGGGCATTCCTGCTTCGCGGTCACGAACGACCAGCACAATGACAACAGGCGCCTGGCGGAGCAGCGTGGCGTCATCAAATGACCGGCCGCGCCGCGCGGCGGTGCTGGGCAAGCCGGTGGCGCATTCGCTGTCGCCGGTGCTGCACCGCGCGGCGTTCGCGGCGCTGGGCCTGGACGGCTGGACCTACGACCGGGTCGAGACGGACGCCGCCGAACTGCCCGGTTTCGTCGACGGTCTCGGCCCGGAATGGGTCGGCCTTTCGGTCACCATGCCGGGCAAACGGGCCGCGCTCGACCACGCTGACGAGGTCACCTCGCGCGCGGCGGCGGTCGGCGCGGCGAACACGCTCGTGCGTCGTCCGGCCGGCTGGCTCGCCGACTGCACGGACGTCGACGGCGTGACCGGAGCCCTGCGGTACGCCGGTGGGTACTCGCCTTCCGCGAGCGACCAGGCGGTGGTGCTGGGAGCGGGCGGGACGGCTGCGGCCGCGGTGGTCGGATTGGCTGCGCTGGGCGTCCCGACGGTGCGCTTGGTGGTGCGGGAACCGGCGCGGGCTGCGGAAACCGTGGACGCGGCCAAGCGCGCGGGTCTGGACGTGGACGTGCTGCGATGGTCCGAAGTGGACTTCGCGGAACTGGCGGACGCTACGGCGGTGCTGGTCAACACGGTGCCGCCGGACGCGGTCGTGCCGCACGTCGCGGAGCTGTCCCGGGTCGGCAGCGTGCTCGACGTGATCTACCACCCGTGGCCGACTCCGCTGGCCGAAGCGGTCGAGCGGCGCGGCGGACGGCTCGCGACCGGGCTCGACATGCTGCTGCACCAGGCGTTCGGACAAGCGGAGCATTTCACCGGGCAACCGGCGCCGCGCGAGGAAATGCGGGCGGCGCTGCGCGAGGCGAGCGGAAACATTCTGCCGCTGCCGATTTCCTGATATCCTGGTCGGCTGCTTTTCAGTCGACAGGGGGAATCACTGTGTCCAGTCAACAGAACGACGAGGCGTCGATCCAAGCGGCGTTCGTCGGCACGGCGCCGAAGCACGGCAAACCCATCACGCTCGCCGAGTACGACCCGGAGTGGCCGCGGCTCTACGAACGCGAGGCCGCGCGGATCCGCGACGTGCTCGGGGAACGCGTGCTGGTGCTCGAACACGTCGGGTCCACGTCGGTGCCCGGCCTCGCCGCTAAACCCGTCATCGACATCCTGCTCGAAGTGCCGGATTCGGACGACGAAGCGGCGTATGTGCCCGATCTCGAAGCTGCGGGCTACCGGCTGGTGATCCGCGAGCCGGACTGGGAGAAACACCGCCTGTTCAAAGGCCCGGACACGAACATCAACCTGCACGTCCATTCGCCGGGCAACGGCGAGACCGAGCGGTACCGGCTGTTCCGCGGCCGGCTGCGCAGCCACCCGGAGGAGCTGGCGCTGTACCTGGCGAAGAAACGCGAACTAGCGTCGCGGACCTGGGAATACGTCCAGTACTACGCCGACGCGAAGAGCGAGGTGATCAACGCGATCATCGAGCGGGCTCGGAACGCCTGACCCGCGGGTTACGGTGGGCGGCATGAAGATCGCGATCCTCGACGACTACCAGAACGCGGCTCTCCAGTGTGCGGACTGGGCGCCGCTCGGGGCGGAGATCGAGGTGTTCCGCGAGCCGTTCGCCGGGCCGGACGAGGTGGTGACGCGGCTGGCCGGGTTCGACGTCGTGGTCGCGATGCGCGAGCGCACGCCGTTCCCGGCCGCGGTGTTCGACCGGCTGCCCGTGCTGAAACTGCTGGTCAGCACCGGTCGGCGGAACGCGGCGATCGACCTGGACGCGGCGAAGCGGTGCGGCGTGGTCGTTTCCGCGACCGGTGCGCTCGCCGCGCCGACGGTCGAACACGCGTGGGCGCTGATTCTGGCCGGTGCGCGCAATCTGCCCTTGGAGTTCCGTTCGATGCGCGAGGGCGGCTGGCAGGTCGGCCTCGGGATGGCGTTGCGGGACAAGACGCTCGGCCTGCTCGGTCTCGGCAGGCTGGGTGCCGAGGTCGCGCGGATCGGCCAGGCGTTCGGGATGAAACCCATTGCGTGGAGCCAGAACCTCACTCCGGAGCGAGCGGCCGAACACGGCGTCACGGCAGTGTCCAAAGAGGACTTGTTCGCACAAGCGGATGTGTTGTCGGTCCACTTGGTCCTGTCCGAGCGCACTCGCGGTCTGGTCGGTGCGGCCGAATTCGCTGCGATGAAGTCTTCAGCGTTGCTGGTGAACACCTCGCGCGGGCCGATCGTGGACGAGTCCGCGTTGCTGGATGCGTTGCGCGGCAAGGAGATCGCCGCGGCCGCGCTGGATGTCTACGACGTCGAGCCGCTGCCCGCGGACCATCCGCTGCGGACGCTCGACAACGCGATCCTGACTCCGCACATCGGTTACGTGAGCCGGGAAACGTACGAGGTCTTCTACGGCGGCGCGGTGGAGGACATCGCGGCGTTCCAAGCGGGCGAGCCGATCAACGTCCTGAACGGCTAGGGGAACGGCCGGACCTCCGGCGGGTAGACGGTCCCGTCCGGAGGCACGGTCAGATCCACGAAATACCGTGCCATTGCCGCGGAGGCGGCCGTACTGGGCACGTCGAGCGTCGTATGCCCGGCACCGTCCACCACGACGACGTGGCCGTCGCCGAGTTCCCGTGCGGTGGCCTGGGCGTTGGCGAGCGGGGTGACCGGATCGTTCCGGTTGGCCAGGATCAGGATCGGATGCTGCCTCGGCCGGTTCCACGGCCCGAGGTAGCGGTCGTCGTCCCGGGCGGGCCAGCCGACGCACTGCGCCATCGAAAACACCGGTGCCACGCCGAAATACGGCTGCCGTTTCGCTTCAGCCGCAGCGAGTTCGGCGTACGAGGCAGTGTCCTGCGGCAGTTCGCTGTCCAGGCATTGCACGGCGAGGAAGCCGGGCGAATGCGTCGGCACGCGCGGGTCGAGCACCGGCGCGGGGGAGACCGGCGACGACGGCACGAGCGCGGCCAGCGTCTTCGCCAGCCGAGGCCACCGGGACGATTGATACAGCGCACGATCGATCGTTTCCATCAACGACGACACCGTCATCCCGCCGACCGGACCATGCGTCAGCCGCGCGTAGACCGCCGCGAATTTCTGTTTCAGGTCACCGCCGGCGAACGCGCATTTGCCCGGTCCGGCGGCGTCGCAGGCGGCGAAGAACGCTTCGAGTTCTTGCTGCTGGGCCGTCGCGACGTCAGCGCGCACGTCGACCGGTTTGTGCTGCTGACCTGGCTGTCCGGTGGCGTTCGCGACGAGGTCGAGCGTCCCGTCGAGGACCATCGCGCGCAGCTTGCCGGGGAACAGATTCGCGTAGGTGCCGCCGAGATAGGTGCCGTAGGAATAGCCGTAGTAGTTCAGCTGCTGCTCGCCGAGGGACTGGCGGAGCAAGTCCATGTCACGCGCGACATTCGCGGTGGAGAGGTGAGACAGCTCAGCACCGGTGCCAGCCGCGCACGCTTTGCCGACGGCCGCGCTCGCCGCCCAGAACGCCGCGCTGTCCCGCAGCGGCGAACCGGCCGCGGGGGGAGTTCCCGGGCACTGCGCCGGGGCGCTGCCGCCGATTCCGCGCGGATCGAAGCTCACCAGGTCGAACTTGGCCCGCAATTCCTCCGGATACCGCGGACCGAACCGCATCAGCTCGCCGACGCCGTCGGCGCCCGGACCGCCGAAGTTGATCACCAACGAGCCGACGCGATGCGCGGGATCGGTGGCAGGCATGCGGATCACCGAGAGATTCAGCTTCGCGCCGCCAGGTTCGCGATAGCTCAACGGAACCGGCGCGGTCGCGCACTGGAAACCGCCGTGGCACGGTGCCCAGTCGAGCTTAGGTGCCGCAGCACCGTTGGTGCCCAACGGAAGCGGAGCGTCCGGCGCGGGTAATGCTTGTGGCGCTTGGGTTTGTGCTGCGGGTGCGGAACAACTCGCGGCAAGCAGCAGGGCGGCTAGCGCCAACCAGCGTCTCACGCGGAGAGTTCCGCCAGCACCGCGTCAGTGAACGGCGGCCACACTTGCGCGGCCCACGGCCCGAACGACCGGTCGGCGAGCCCGACGCAGGCGTGACCTGCTTCCGGGTCCACCCACAGGAAAGTCCCCGACTGCCCGAAGTGGCCGAACGTGCGCGGCGAGCTGTTCGCACCCGTCCAATGCGGGCTCTTGTGATCGCGGATTTCGAAGCCGAGCCCCCAGTCGTTCGGCTTCTGGTGCCCGAAGCCGGGCAGTACGCCGTTCAGGCCAGGGAACGCGATCGCGGTGGCTGCGTTGAGGGTTTCCGGCGCGAGCAGCTTGGGTGCCTGCAGTTCGGCGGCGAACCGCAGCAGGTCGTCCAATGTGGACACAGCACCCGCGGCGGGGGAACCCTCCAGGTGGGTCGACGTCATGCCCAGCGGTTCGAAAAGCCCTTCGCGCTGGTACTCGGCGAACGCGATGCCGGAGTGCTCGGCCAGCGCGTCCGCGAGTTCCTCGAACCCGGCGTTGGAGTACAGCCGGCGCGTGCCGGGTTCAGCCATCGCCTTGTGCGCGTCGAAGGCGAGCCCGGAGGTGTGCGCGAGCAGATGCGCGACGGTCGAGCCCTCCGGCCCGGCAGGCGTGTCCAGTTCGACGACGCCCTCCTCGATTGCGATGTGCGCGGTGTAGGCGGTGAGCAGCTTGGTGACCGACGCGAGCCGGAACAGACGGGCCGGGTCGCCGTGGTGTCCGCGAACCTCGCCGGAAGCGGAGACCACCCCGGCCGTTGCGTTGTCCACTGGCCATTCGTCGATCAGGCGCAGGCTCTCCATGTCCGCCAGCGTAATAGGACCCGTCCGACGGCTGCTACGGAGTGCCTTGACGCGACGAACCGTGCGGGGCTCCGGAAGTCCGGCGCCCCGCACGGTTCGTGGTTTTCCCCGTGGAGCGGTATCGCTACTGAGCGTCGAGGTCGGTGGCGACCAGCTCGGCGACGGCTTCGACCGCCGCCTCGGCACCGTCGCCCTCGGCGCTGATGACGACCTCGTCGCCGTACGCGGCGGCGAGGGTCATCAGGTTGAGGACGCTGCCGGCGGCCACCGGGTCGCCGCCGTTCTTGGCGATCCGCACCGCCACGGGCTGGGCCGCGGCCGCCTTGGCGACCAGTGCGGCCGGGCGGGCGTGCAGCCCCACCTTGCTGGCCACGGTGACGCGTTTCTCCGGCATGGTGTACCTCTCTTGCTGTTCTCGGGTGTTACTTCGCGGCCGTGCGCTCGAGATCGCTCTCGACCGAATCGTCCTCGCGGCCCGGCGTGCGCAGGTTGAACTTGGTGATCACGAAGCGGAACACCACGTAGTAGATCACGGCCAGGACCAGCCCGATCGGGATCAGCAGCCACGCCTTGTGCGCGGTGTCCAGCGACGAGTTCAGCGCGAAGTCGATCGCGCCGCCGGAGAACGAGAAGCCGAGCCGGATGCCCAGCGCGCTGCAGACCGCCAGCGAGATGCCGGTCATCACCGAGTGGAAGATGTACAGCGGCCACGCGACGAACATGAACGCGAACTCGATCGGCTCGGTGACGCCGGTGATGAAGGCGGTCAGCGCGGCCGAGATCATGATGGAAGCGACCAGCTTGCGCTGCGCGGGGCGCGCGGTGTGCACGATGGCGAACGCCGCGGCGGGCAGGGCGAACATCATGATCGGGAAGAACCCGGTCATGAACGCGCCCGAGCCGTCCACGTGGTGGAAGAAGTTGTTCAGGTCGCCGCCGCCGAAGATGAACCACACCGGGACGTTCAGCAGCTGGTGCAGGCCGACCGGGATGAGCAGGCGGTTCAGCAGGCCGTAGACGCCGCTGCCGACCACCGGCGAGCCCATGACCGCCTTGCCCGCCGAGGTGATGCCCTCGTCGACGTACTTGAACAGCAGACCGAAAACGACGCCGAGGACGATCATGGCGAGCGCGGTGATGATCGGCACGAACCGGCGGCCGCCGAAGAAGGCCAGCCAGGACGGCAGCTTGATCCGGTGGTAGCGCTGCCACAGCAGCGCCGCCACGATGCCGGACACGATGCCGGTCAGCACGCTGTAGGGCCAGTGGATCGGTGCGAGGTCCCAGCCGGGCTTGTAGCCCTGCTGGCCGCTGATCGGGGCGATCGCCTGGATCACCTTGTTGAACACGACCCAGCCGATGACGGCCGCGACGGCGGTCGAGCCGTCGCCCTTGCGGGCGAAGCCGACCGCGATGCCGATCGCGAAGATCAGCGGCAGCCAGTCGAAGATGCCGCCGCCCGCCGCGCCGATCACGTCGGCTGCCTTGCCCCAGTTGAGGCCGTCCTTGCCGAGGACGTCGGGCTGGCCGATCCGGTTCAGGATGCCTGCGGCGGGCAGGGTCGCGATCGGCAGCATGAGGCTGCGGCCGAAGCGCTGCAGCCCGGCAAGGCCGCCGCCCTTCTTCTTTCCGCTAGCCCCAGCCGCGGTGGTGGCGCTCATCGGATACCTCCATTGTGGGGTTTGTCGCCGGAACTCGGGGTGTTCCGGTCCAGCTGCATGGTCACCTGGTAGTGGTCGCCCCGGTACCAGGACGTCATGTCCTCCACCGGTTCGCCGCCGGAGCTGGAAACCCGGCGGAACACCAGGAGCGGACTGCCGGTGCGCATGCCGAGCAAGCGCGCCGTTTCGCGGTCCGCGGATTCGGCCCACACCGTCTGGTACGCCTGGTCCGGCCTACGCGAGAACGCGTCGGCCAGCTGGGCGTAGAGCGAACGGGTCAGGTCGAGGTCGAGCAGGCCGGGGGTCCGGCCCGCGTGGTACCAGCCGCGTTCCACGGCCAGCGGAACGCCGTCGGCGCGCCGCAGCCGCACGAGCCGGTGCGCGGCCACGCCCTCGGCCAGGCCGAGCGCGTGCGCCGAAGTCACCGGCGGGACCTCGGTCGAGGTCGAGATCACTTCGGTGGTCGGGGTGAGCCCGCGCCGGCGCATGTCGTCGGTGAACGACATCAGGTACACCTGCAGTTCCATCCGCCGGGCGGCGGTGAAGGTGCCCTTGCCCCTGACCCGGGCCAGCAGTCCTTCCTCGACGAGCTTCCCGATCGCCGAGCGGACGGTGAGCCTCGAGACGCCGTAGTGCTGCGCGAGCTCTCGCTCGGAAGGGATCGGCGCGCCGGGCGGGAGCTCGCGCTCCACCAGGCGGCGCAGGATCTCCCGCAGCTGGGCGTGCTTCGGGGTCGGCCCGTTGACCACGCGGTCGGCGGGGTCGGACGGCGGAATGTGCGCGGCCGCACTCATCTCGGTGTCCCCTCCCTCGCTTTTCGCGCACCGGGGCCGGTGCTCGCGTCCGCGCCGGAAGATTGGTACGTTCCGGTCTAGACCAATGATCTGATGGGGCAGAATGCTCCGCAGCGCGAGCAGGTGTCAACCACCGTTATCCGTTCGTGGCCGGGCTCGCTCGGCAACGCGGCAAACGGCGTAGTAATGGTGGCGGGCAGCACCTGTTCCAGGTGGAAAACCAACGGGATACGAGGAGGCCGCGATGGCGGATGACAGGCCGGAAAAGATTCTCGCGGCGCTCGGCGGCGCGGGCAACGTCGTCGAGATCGAGGGCTGCATCACGCGGCTGCGGTGCGAGCTCGAGGACGTGTCCGTCGTGGACGAAGCGGCGCTCAAGGCCGCCGGTGCGATGGGCGTCGTGAAGATGGGTTCGGCGGTCCAGGTCATCGTCGGCCCGGAGGCGGACACCATCGCCAGCGACATCGAGGACTTGATGTGAGCCTGCCGATCCTGAGCCCGGTCGCCGGCGAGGTCGTCGCGATCACCGAGGTGCCCGACCCGGTTTTCGCCGAGGCGATGGTGGGCCCCGGCATCGCGGTGAAGCCGTCCGGCGGCCGCGCCGACGCGGTCGCCCCGGTGGACGGGACCGTGGTGACGCTGCATCCGCACGCGTACGTCGTGGCCACTGAGGACGGCCGCGCGGTGCTCGTGCACCTCGGCATCGACACGGTCAAGGAAAAGGGCGGGGGGTTCACCCTGCACGTCGTCAAGGGCGAGAAGGTGCGGGCGGGGCAGCCGATCGTGGGCTGGGACCCCGAGGCGGTCGCGGCCAAGGGCTACTCGCCGATCGTCCCGGTCGTCGGGCTCGACGCGTCCGCCGACGTGCTCGCCGGCCTCGACGGCGGGCGCACGGTCGCCGCCGGCGACGAGTTGTTCACCTGGAACGATTGATCACCGATGCCCTTTGTGGACAGTGATTGTCCACAAAGGGCACTTCCGGTCATGCGGTGACGACGTCGCCGTTCTCGATCTTCACGGCCACTTTGGACAGCGGCTGGCTCGCCGGCCCCTGCTTCACCGCGCCGGTCAGCGCGTCGAAGACCGAACCGTGGCACGGACAGCTCGCCTGACCGTTCTGCGGCGGGCTCACCGTGCAGCCCTGGTGCGTGCAGACGGCGCTGAAACAGGCGACCGTCCCCGCCGACGGCTGTGCCACGAGCACCTCCTGCCCGTCCGGCGTTTTCGCGGATTTCGCTTGTCCCACCGGCACTTCCGCCAGCGCGATCACCTTCCCGCCCGGCTTCGGCGCGGCCTGTCCGGACCCGCCGTCGCCGCTCCCGCAAGCGGTGAGAGCGACGGCGGCGGTCCCTGCGACGGCCGCCCCGGCGGCGAGCGCGGAGCGGCGGGAGTGAAGTTCGGCAGTCATGCCCTGTGCAACGAATCGGGACGTCCCTGGTTGCCGGTGAACCGCCGCGGTCGCCCGTGCGTGTAGTCCGTATCCGGCATTCCGCACGGAAGGAGACACCCATGTTGACGACCTGGTTGCGAGTGCTGGGCGCGGCGGGCCTGGCCGGCTCGGCGGCGATCCACTTCTACCTGTACTGGGGCAGCGGTTACGCGGACATCCCGGTGGTCGGGCCGCTTTTTCTGGTGAACGGCATCGCCGGCCTGGTGATCGCGGTCGCGTTGCTCGTCTGGCGGCACTGGCTGCCGGCGTTCTTCACGCTGGGCTTCGGCGGGGTGACGCTGCTGGCCTACCTGCTGTCGGTGACGGTGGGCTTCTACGGCGTGCACGACCAGTTCAACAGCCAGTACGAGTACTGGGGCGTGATCGCCGAAGCGGTCTGCGTGATCTGTGGCCTGGCGCTGCTGGTGCGGGCGGTCCGCGTGCGGCGGACGGCTCAGAACGCGTAGCGGTGCACCTTCTCCGGGTGGATGACGACCCGGACCTGGGGGAGGCCCTGCAGGATCTTCAGTCCGGCTTCGCCCTTGGGGGTGTTGAGGCCCCAATACCGGTCAGCGAGCCGGCGGGCCAGGTCGTGCCCGCCGTCAGGCTCGATCGTGACCCGCCCGGCGACCGACACCCAGCGCTCGGTTTCCCCGACCGGCGCCGCGACGACGATCGACGCGCGCGGATCCTCGCGCAATTGGCGGACCTTGGCCGAGTCCGGGGCGGTGAACAGCTGGATCGTGCCCTCGTCGGTGGCCTCGAACCAGACCGGCCGAGGCTGCGGCGGCCGCGGTCCGGCGGCGACGGTCAGGAAGCCGTGCAGGGGGCGGCGGAGGAACTCGAGATCGTGGTCGGTGAGGGTGCTCATGCCTTCGATCTAACCGGTCTCGCTCGGACGATCCCATAGGCGAAAAGCCGGATCGCCTGTCCATTCGTCTAACCTCGGGCCGGTGGACGCGTTCAGTGATTTGATCCGCGGGGTCCGGGCGCACGGCTCGTTGTTCGGCTGCACGGCGCTGTCGGCGCCGTGGTCGCTGCGCTTCGTGGACGGCGCCCCGCTGACCCTGTGCACCCTGCTGAGCGGCGAGGGTTGGGTCGTGCCGGAAGACCATCGGCCGGAGTTGCTGCGCGCCCGGGAGACCATCCTCGTCCGCGGTCCGTTCTCGTTCGTGGACAGCCTGGACACCGCCGCCGCCCCGGTCGAATGCGGAGAGTTCTGCGCCACTCCCGACCAAGGCGGAATGCAGCACCACCTGGGCTGGAACGACCCTTTTTACGGCGAAACCAACCTGATCGTCGGCGCGTACCCCGTCCGGAGCCGCAGCCGGATGTCCGCTTTGCTGGACGCTTTGCCGGTAGTCGTCCGGCCGCCGTCTTCGGCCGCGGAGGACCCGGTGCTGGATCATTTGGCAGCCGAGCTGGCCGTCGACGCGCCGGGTCAGCAGGTCGTCCTGGACCGCTTGCTGGACTGGATGCTGGTCTGCATCCTGCGCGACTGGTTCGACCGTCCCGACGGCTCGCCTCCGCGTTGGTGGGCGGCGCAACGGGATCCGGTGGTGGGCGCTTGTCTGCGCTTGCTGCACGCGGATCCGGCGGCCCCGTGGACGGTGGTCGCGCTGGCCGCCCGGACCGGAGTTTCGCGCTCCACGCTTGCCAAGCGTTTCGCGGACTTGGTGGGGGAGCCGCCGATGACGTACCTGACCCGGTGGCGGATGACCTTGGCCGCGGACCTCCTGGCGGAACAGCCGTCGATGCCGATCACCGAGGTGGCGCGCGCGGTGGGGTATTCGGATGCGTTCGGGTTCAGCGCGGCGTTCAAGCGGGTGCGGGGCGTCAATCCGACTGGGCACCGCCGGGCTTTTCTCGCCGAGGACGGGGTTCTGGCTTCTTCGCGCCGCTGACTTTTCGCCTCCGTCGGGTGAACCTTCCGGCGTGTCGCGCGCGAGGGGTCCCCTCGCACCCCGATCTGTTTGCGCTGGTCCGGGCGTGGGCGACAGGCTTGGTCGCATGGTCCTGACAGCAGTGCTCGCAGCCGGAGCGGTGGTCCCCGTGCTGCTGGTGATGACGAAGAAAGCCGGTGCTCCGGTGTCCGCCGTGATCGGCATGACGGCCGCCGTCGCGGCAGTTGCCGTGGCCGCGACGCGTGCCGACGCTGGCGCGCTCCCGGCTTGGTGGCTGCCGGTCGCGTGGCTGGTTTCGGTGCTCGGCGTACCCCTCGCCTTGGCCGATGCCCGACACCGCCGCCTGCCGGACGTCCTCACCCTGCCCGCTTACCCCGCTGTCGCCCTGACGATCACCCTCGCCACCCTGAGCGGCGGCGGATGGCGGTTGGCCGCTGGAGCCGTCCTGGGGTGTCTGCTGTTCGGCGGTACGCACTTGATCGTCCACCGATTGTCGGCCGGTGGACTCGGCCCTGGAGACGTGAAACTGGCCGGCTCTTTCGGTGCTGTACTGGGCGCGGTCGGCGGACTGGCCCCTGCTGTGGCGGCGGTCCTGGCGGCGATGGTGAGCATGGCGGCCGTGGTGCCGATGTGGCTGATGCGCCGGATCCGCCAATCACGCGAGTCCCGGGCTGCCGCCCGCCCGCCATCCGCTCAACCCGACCCGACCGCAGCCGCCCTCGTCACCGCGAAGCCCCTGCCCGGCATCGATTCGGCTGTCGCATCATCGCTCCGTTCCGAAACTGCGGGAGAACTCCACGAACCCACCCCGAATCAACCCGTCTCCGGGCCCCAGGAGACCAATCCCGCCCAGCCAGCCGACCCGGCCTCCGCGCCAACAGGCACCGCCCCCGTGCCAAGCGGCGTTGCTCTCGTGCTGCCCGGCCCCGCTGCCGCGGCGACAGGGACTGTCCTCGGGTCAACCGGCACCACACTCGTGCCGATGCCCGCAGCCTCCGCGCCGCCGACCGGCACCGCGCACTCCCGAATCCGCGCTGGCCCCCTCCGCGTCCCCTACGGCCCCGGCCTGGTTCTGGCCACCTGGGCGTGTGCGGTCTTCCCAGCCGCTGGAACGGGCATCGTCTGAGGCCAGGGGCTCTGCCAGGCCTCCGGACCGGCCGTGACAGGATTGTCCGGTGCTGCGCTGGATCACCGCTGGAGAATCGCACGGACCCGCCCTCGCCGCTGTGCTCGAGGGGCTGCCTGCCGGGGTGGAGGTGACGACCTCGGACCTTTCCGCGCAGCTCGCGCGGCGCCGGCTCGGGTTCGGCCGCAGCCCGCGGATGGGCTTCGAGACCGACCAGGTCCAGTTCCTCGGCGGGGTCCGGCACGGGGTCAGCCAGGGCGGCCCGATCGCCGTCCAGATCGAGAACGCCGAGTGGCCCAAGTGGGAGAAGGTCATGGCGGCCGATCCGGTCGACGAGGCCGAGCTGGCCGGGCTCGCCCGCAACGAGCCGCTGACCCGGCCCCGCCCGGGGCACGCCGACCTGCCCGGCATGCAGAAGTACGGCTTCGACGAGGCCCGTCCCGTCCTGGAGCGCGCCAGCGCCCGCGAGACGGCCTCGCGGACCGCGCTCGGCACTGTCGCGCGGAACTTCCTGCGGCAGCTGCTCGGGGCCGAGGTGCTGAGCCACGTCGTCTCGATCGGCGGCGCCGACGCGCCCGACGGCCCGCTTCCGCAGCCGGGCGACCTCGCGGCGATCGACGAGAGCCCGGTGCGGGCGTTCTCGGCCGAGGGGACCGAGGCGATGGTCGCCGAGGTCGACGCGGTGCGGAAGGCCGGCGACACCGTCGGCGGCGTGATCGAGGTGATCGTCTACGGGCTGCCGCCGGGCCTCGGCTCGCACGTGCACTGGGACCGGCGTCTCGACGCGCGGCTCGCCGGCGCGCTGATGGGCGTGCAGGCGATGAAGGGCGTCGAGGTCGGCGACGGCTTCACCACCGCCCGCCGCTGGGGCAGCCAGGCGCACGACGAGATCGACCGCGGCGACGGACCGGTCGGCGTCACGCGCCGGTCGAACCGCGCGGGCGGGCTCGAAGGCGGCATCACCAACGGCGAACCGCTGCGGGTGCGCGTCGCGATGAAGCCGATCTCGACCGTGCCCAAGGCACTGTCCACAGTGGACGTCCGGACCGGCGAACCCGCCGTGGCGATCCACCAGCGCTCCGACGTGTGCGCGGTGCCGCGCGCGGGCGTGGTGCTGGAGTCGGTCGTGGCGCTGGTCGTCGCGGACGCGGCGCTGGAGAAGTTCGGCGGCGACTCGCTCGCCGAGACCCGGCGCAACGCGCAGGCGTACCTGAAGGCGCTCGAGGAGCGCTGGTGAGCCCGCGCGCGGTCGTCATCGGACCGCCGGGCTCAGGCAAGAGCACGGTCGGCCCGCTGCTGGCCGCCGCGCTCGGCGTGACGTTCCGCGACACCGACGACGACATCGTCGACCGCGCCGGACGAGCCATCTCGGACATCTTCGCCGACGACGGCGAAGCCGCGTTCCGCGCGATCGAGGAGGAAGCGGTCGCCACCGCACTCGCCGAACACGACGGCGTCCTCTCCCTCGGCGGCGGCGCCCCGCTCACCCCGGGCACCCGGGCGCGGCTTCGGGACCACACGGTGGTTTTCCTGAACGTCGGGCTCGCCGCCGGCGTGCAGCGGACCGGGATGTCCAGCGCGCGCCCGCTGCTCGCCGGGATCAACCCGCGCGCCACCTTCAAAGCCCTGCTCGACCAGCGGCTGCCGGTGTACCGCGAGGTGGCGACCGTCGAGATCGAGACCGACAAGCGCACGCCCGAAGAGGTCGTCGCGGCCGCCGTCGCCGCCCTCGCGCCCGCTCAAGTCCGTGAGGGGAACCCTGAGGGACTCTGAGTCCCTCAGGGTTCCCCTCACGGACCGCACACCCCGCTCCAGGACCACCGGGTCCGGGAGCAGTGAGGAGAACCGTGTCCGCCACCCAGCCCGTCCGGATCCGGGTCGCCACCGCGCAGCCGTACGACGTGCTCGTGGGCCGCGGCCTGCTCGGCGAACTCACCGAGCAGCTCGCCGACGCCTCGAAGATCGCGCTGATCCACCCGCCGACGCTCACCGCCACCGCCGAGGCCGTCCGCGACGAGCTGGCCGCGGCCGGGCTCGACGCGCACCGCGTCGAGATTCCCGACGCGGAGGACGGCAAAGCCTTCTCCGTCGCCAGTTTCTGCTGGGAGGTCCTCGGCCGGATCGGGCTGGACCGGCGCGGCGTGGTCGTCGCGCTCGGCGGCGGGGCGGTCACCGACCTCGCCGGGTTCGTCGCGGGCACCTGGATGCGCGGCGTCCGGCTGGTGAACGTGCCGACGACGCTGCTCGGCATGGTCGACGCGGCCGTCGGCGGGAAGACCGGGATCAACACCGAAGCGGGCAAGAACCTCGTCGGCGTCTTCCACGAGCCGTCCGCCGTCCTGGTCGACCTCGCGACGCTGGAAACCTTGCCGCGCAACGAACTCGTCGCCGGGATGGCCGAGATCGTCAAGACCGGTTTCATCGCCGACCCGCGGATCCTCGAGCTGATCGAGGCCGACCCGGAACAGGCGCTCGACCCGGCGGGCGACGTGCTCGCCGAACTGGTCCGCCGCTCGATCCAGGTGAAGGCCGACGTCGTCGCGGCCGATCTGCGCGAGTCCGACCTGCGCGAAATCCTCAACTACGGCCACACCCTCGGCCACGCCATCGAACGCCGCGAGCGCTACCGCTGGCGCCACGGCGCGGCGGTCAGCGTCGGCCTGGTGTTCGCGGCGGAACTGGCCCGCCTCGCCGGACGCCTCGACGACGCCACGGCCGACCGGCACGCCTCCGTGCTCAAGCTGATCGGCCTGCCGACCTCGTACGACCCGGACGCGCTGGGGCAGCTGCTGGAAACCATGAAGGGCGACAAGAAAACCCGCTCCGGCGTGCTGCGGTTCGTGGTCCTCGACGGGCTCGGCAAACCTGGCAGGCTGGAAGGCCCCGACCCGTCGCTGCTCGCCGCCGCGTACTCGGCGATCGCGGCCGAGGCCCCGCAAAACGGCGGGAGCGTGCTGCTGTGAAGACGTTCGTGTTCAACGGCCCCAACCTCGGCCGCCTGGGCAAACGCGAGCCGGACGTCTACGGCTCCACCACGCACGACGACCTCGCGCGACTGTGCGTCGCCACCGGCCAGGAGCTGGGGCTCGACGTCGAGGTGCGGCAGACCGACCACGAGGGCGAACTGGTCGGCTGGCTGCACGAGGCCGCCGACGCGGGCGCGCCGGTCGTGCTGAACGCGGGCGCGTGGACGCACTACTCGATCGCCGTGCGCGACGCCGCCGCCCAGCTCACCGCGCCGCTCATCGAGCTGCACATCAGCAACGTGCACAAGCGTGAGGAATTCCGGCACCACAGCGTGCTTTCGGACATCGCGACCGGAGTGATCGTCGGCCTCGGGGTGGACGGTTACGGGCTCGCGTTGCGCTGGATCGCTGCCCACCCGTCCTGACCTGGCGGGGAGAAACAAGACTCGCGGCTTGCCGGGCTGCGGCCGGGGTGGTTTCGGCAGTGCAGTGTGTTTTCCGACCTCGCTGACTGGCGTGATCGCCGGTCTCGCCGCGGACAGTCGTGCGGGATCGCCGCGCACCCGTCCCGTCTTGGCGGCGAGGATCGAACCGCTTGGTCCGGCCGCAATGGATGATTTCGGCGGCACAGCGCACTTTCCGACGTCGCGACCAGTGCGACCGGTCCCCGCGCGGGCGGCTGCGCGGGATCGCTGAGCAGTTCACCGTGCGGCATGCCCCGTCCTCGGCCTCAGCGCCGCCGGATCGCGTCGCAGCGAGCAGCGCGAAGCAAGCCCTCGGTAAACCCGCCGGTTGACCGGCCGATGCGTCACGTGGTTCACCCATCCGGTGCCGCTGTCGCTACACTCGGCGATCATGCACCCGTTTCGTCGTGGGGGTCGGCGGCCCGTGCGTCAGCTGCTCTCGCTGCTGATCGCCGGATCCCTCGTTTCCGGGTGCAGTCAGACAATGGCCCAGCCGCAAGCCGAGGGCACCGGCCACGGCGGTATCGCGGGCGGCGCGCCGCAGGCCCCGAAGGATCCGCCTCGGGCGGCGGACGTCGCGCTCACCGTCGGGGCCAGTCGCGCGAGCGGGGGTGTCGTGGCCGCTGGCGCGCAGGACGCGGTCTACAACTACGGCCCCACCGTGATGGTCGAAAACGGCCGTACCCGGGTCTGGTGGTGCAGCCAGTACAGCAGCGCCCCGCCGCCGGGCGACGACATTCTCTACGCCGAGGGCTCCTCGGTCGACGGGCCGTTCACTGGACCGGGTGGCGGTGCGCCGTCCGCGGTGTTGTCCGGCGCGCCCGGCAACTTCGACGGCATGCACACCTGCGACCCGTCGGTGCTGCGCGTCGGCGGCACGTACTTCCTGTACTACACCGGCGCGGCGGGCGACCACGCGCTCGGCAACGCGATCGGCATGGCCACCAGCCCGGACGGCATCCATTGGACCCGTTCGAACGGCGGCAAACCCATTCTCGGCGCGTCCCACGACGTCCACCGCGCCAACGTCTACGGCGCCGGCCAGCCCTCGGTGGTCTTCCTCGACGGCTGGTACTACCTGATGTTCACCGACACCACCGGCCGCGCGGCGGGGTGGAACGGGGCGGGCCAGTTCGTGATCCGGGCGCACGACCCGGCGTTCCGCGAGGGCGTGGAAGCGTTGGGGGAAAAGGGTTTCGAGCCCACCGCGACGACCGCCGCGCCGCGCACCCGGTCGGTGGTCGACGCGTTCAGCGTGGACCTGGAGTGGGTCGGCGCGCTCGACGCCTTCGCCATCGCGCACGAGACCGCCGACGGAACCACGGTCACCTTCTGGGACCGCGATTTCACGATGCAGCCGTACAAACCGGTCGTGATCCCGGGCGCGTGGAAGGAAGGCCCCGGCCTCGTCCGCCGTCCCGACGGGCACGCGCCGACGTCGATCAGCGACCCGTGCGACCTGGTCTCGCTGGACGTCCTGCGCGCTACCGAGATCGGCCCGGCAGGCGCGCCGACCGGGCTGAAGCATTTCGGGCTCGACGTGAAAGGCGCGGGCGGCTGTTCGAGCCCGTCGCGCAGCACCGCGACCTTCGACGGCGTCGCGATGCCGTCCCCGGACCGCATGATCGACCTCTACCGGCGCGGCGAGCGCATCCGGATCGACCGGCGTTCAGTCGCCTCGGTGCTCGCGGGGGAGTTGGTCGACCGGCCGCTGCCGCAGGTGCCGGAGGTGCCGGTGAAGACCCGCCTGCGTTCCGGCGCGACCGTCGTGCACGCGTACGGCCGCGGCTACGGCATGGTGCTCGACGGGCAGCTTTACGGCCTGCCGGACACGACGATCGTTTCGCTCAACGGTTCCGGGGTGCAGGAGATCGACCCGCAACAGTGGGACGGCGCCGCCCGCGGTTTGCCGCTGGGCGGCTGACCGGCGAAGGCTTCGCAGCGGTCCGCGGGGTCGGGCTCGGCGGGAGTTCGAGTTCGCCGGAACGGCTGCCGGTGCCGTCTTCGTCCTCGTCGTCCGGCTCCGGGCCGGCAGAGCCCGCGGAGTCTTCGTCCGCCGCCGGACGCCGGATCCGGCCGCCGACGAACAACCCCAGCCCGGCGGGCACCAGCACGAGCAGAGCGGAGAACGCCGCCCCGCCGGTGAGCGCGGCTCCCAGCTCGGAAACCCCGGTCTGGTCGACGAAAATCGCCCGCCCGATCACGTACAGGATGCCCGAACACACCCCCGCGACCAGCGAGGCGATGAACCACGCGCGCCCTCTGTCGCGCAGGCCGCGCCAGCCGTCGATCGCGCTCCACAGCGCCGCCACGCCGACCAGTACGGCGATGGTGAGCGACGTGAACAGCGTCTGGCCGGTCGGGTGGAACACGGACCACTTGGCGAGCAGCGTCATCGCGGCGGCGTGCACGACCGCCATGACCAGCCCGCGCGTCAACCAGGCACCCAGCATGGACGGAGTGTAGGCGCGCCGAAGTCAACCGCCAGTAGGCCGTCCTCCCGTCGCGCCGGAACAGCGGCCGCGACGTGCTGGTTAAGCTGGTCGCGTGCCGGAAATCCACGCTCGCCGCCGCGCCGCGCTCGCCGCCCTGCTCCACGAGAACGGGGTCGACGCGCTGCTGGTCACCGATCTGCTCAACATCCGCTACCTGACCGGGTTCACCGGGTCGAACGCCGCGCTGCTGCTGCACGCGGGCGGAGACGCGAAGACCCTGTTCTGCACCGACGGGCGCTACACGACCCAGTCGGAGTCCGAGGTGCCGGACCTGGAACGCGTGCTCGACCGCGCCAGCGCCCGCGCGCTCGCGGCACACGCGGGGGGCCGGCTCGCGGACTACGGCCGGACCGGGTTCGAGAGCCAGCACGTGAGCGTCGAGGAGCACGAGAACCTCAAGGTGCCCTTCGACCGGGTCGAGCTGGTCCGCACGCCGGGGCTGACCGAGCAGCTGCGGGTGGTCAAGGACGAGGTCGAGATCGCCGCACTGCGCGCCGCGTGCGCCGCCGCCGACCGCGCGCTGGCCGGGTTGATCGAGGCCGGGGGAGTGCGGCCGGGCCGGACCGAGCTGGAAGTGGCCCGCGACCTGGAGAACCGGATGCTGGAGCACGGTTCGTCCGGGATCTCCTTCGAATCCATCGTCGCCGCCGGGCCGAACTCGGCGATCCCGCACCACCGGCCGACCGGGGCCGAGCTGAGCCGTGGCGACTTCGTGAAGTTCGACTTCGGCGCCACGGTCGACGGCTACCACTCGGACATGACCCGCATGGTCGTCATCGGCGAGCCCGCGGACTGGCAGCGCGAGATCTACGACCTGGTGCACCGCGCGCAGGCGGCGGGTTCCGAGGCGGTCCGCCCGGGCGCTGTGGTGTCCGAAGTGGACGCCGCGGCGCGCTCGGTGATCGCCGACGCGGGGTACGGCGAGCAGTTCGCGCACGGTCTCGGCCACGGCGTCGGGCTGGAAGTGCATGAGGCACCGAGTCTCGCCGCGGCGGGCGTCGGTACACTGTCCGCCGGTATGGCGGTCACCGTCGAGCCCGGCGTGTACCTCGCGGGACGCGGTGGCGTGCGCATCGAGGACACGCTCGTCGTGCGGGACTCCGGACCCGAACTCCTCACCCTGAGCACCAAGGACCTCGTGGCCGTCTGACGGCCGCGGCCGAAGAGATCGAACACAGGAGACCTGAAGACTCGTGGCCACCACCAACGACCTGAAGAACGGACTCGTCCTCAAACTGGACGGCCAGCTGTGGAGCGTCACCGCGTTCCAGCACGTCAAGCCGGGCAAGGGCGGCGCGTTCGTGCGCACCACCCTGAAGCACGTGCTGACCGGCAAGGTCGTCGACAAGACCTTCAACGCGGGCACGAAGGTCGAGACGGCCACGGTGGACCGCCGGAACATGACGTACCTGTACAAGGACGGCGCGGACTTCGTCTTCATGGACGGCGACACCTACGACCAGATCACCGTGCCCGCCGAGACCGTCGGCGAGAACGCGAACTACATGCTCGAGAACACCGAGGTCCAGGTCGCGGTGCACGAGAACGAGCCGCTGTACGTCGAGCTGCCGACCTCGGTCGAGATCCTCGTCCAGCACACCGACCCGGGCCTGCAGGGCGACCGCTCCACCGGCGGCACCAAGCCGGCGACGCTCGAGACCGGCGCGGAGATCCAGGTCCCGCTGTTCCTCTCCACCGGCGAGAAGATCAAGGTCGACACCCGCGACGGCCGTTACCTCGGCCGCGTCTCCAGCTGATGGCGGACAAGCTTCCCCCGCACCCGAACCGCGGCGGCGCGATCAGCAGGCGCCAGGCCCGCCGGCGCGCGGTCGAAATGATGTACGAGGCTGCCCAGCGGTCCGCCGACCCGGTCACGCTGCTGGCCGACCGGGTCGGCGCGGTCGAGGTCGACCCGGTCGCGGACTACACGATCTCCGTCGTGGAGGGCGTCACGGCCCACCGCGAGCGGATCGACGAACTCCTGGCGGAGCACTCGCAGGGCTGGACCCTGGAGCGGATGCCGCCGGTCGACTTGGCAGTCCTGCGCGTCGGCGTCTACGAAATGCTGTGGGCGGCCGACGTCCCCGACGCGGTCGCGATCGACGAAGCGGTCGGCCTCGCGAAGGAACTTTCGACGGACGATTCGCCGCGGTTCATCAACGGCGTGCTCGGCCGCATCGGCACGATCGCCGACCGCCTGCGCGCGATTCTGTAGCCCGGCGGCCCGGTAGTCAGAGGTAACCCGGCTGGGGGAAACGGCCACCTGAATGGCCGCTGCCTGATCGGGTCACCGCCGGGCCGCGGACGGCCGCCGCGAGGGGCGCTCGGGAGAAAATTGATCACCGAGCGAAATCAGAACCGGTCGGCGGGCGCCATTCGCGGCGGACGAGCCCGGCTGGTTCCGCGGCGATCCGGAGAGTTCCGCGCGACGGGCTTCCGGATTCGCTGCGGTGAGTGAGCAAGCACCTCGGCACGGCGGCAGGACCGCGACCAGCTGGGAAATCCGGTGCCGTGCGAGGGGAATCGCAGCCGGGAGCCGCGGAAACCGCGGTGGGGCGCCAATTCCCGCGACGTGCGGGATGAGCAGTCGCAGAGGGCGAGCCAACGCTCGAAGCCGAACTGCAAGCCAGGTCAGGGAATTCGCCCGGAAATCAGAAGTCCGGAGCGGGGGAGCGGCCGGGGCGAGGAAACAGTCCCCGGCGACGCGACCCGGAGCGGAAAACGCGCCGGAACCGGATAACTCCCCTTCTCGGCGCGGCGCCCGCGGGGGAAGTCAGGCGGATTCACCGCACGGCAAACGGAGCACGTCAGCGCGTCGGCGGGCGAGATCGGCCCGGCCGGGCGCCGCGGCGGACGACGAACATTTCGGCGGCTCCGGCCTCACCCGAAGCGCGGCGGGCGTTCCCGGTACCCCGGGTGCGGGAAGCCCGCCGCGTCGTGCACGGCCGCTGCCGCCATCAGTCCTCAGTCCTCTTTGGACGGCCGGGCTTCCGGCGGGAGGACGCCCCAGTCGATGAGCTGCTCGGTGAGCTCGCCGGGGGTCATGTCGTAGATGATGGCGAGCGAGCGCAGGTCCTCGGTGCGGATGGAGAGCACCTTGCCGTTGTAGTCGCCGCGCTGGCTCTGGATGGTGGCCGCGTACCGGGCGAGCGGGCCGACCTTCTCCGCGGGCAGCTGCTGGAGCCGCTCCAGGTTGATCACGATCTTCGTGGCGGGCTCGGCCCCGGACGGGACGCGGCCCTCCGGCAGCAGTTCGACCACCGGGACGCCGTAGAAGTCCGCCAGCTCGGCCAGCTTCTGGACGGTCACCGCCCGGTCGCCGCGCTCGTACGAGCCGACCACGACGGCCTTCCAGCGTCCGCCGGACTTCTGCTCGACCCCGTGCAGGGACAGGCCTTGCTGCTGGCGGATCCCGCGGAGCTTGGCCCCGAGCGCCTTGGCGTAATCGCCCATCTGGTGGTTCTCCGTTTCCTCACCCCGCGCCGGCCGGGAGGACCGGGCCGGGGACTCCTCGAGTCGAATACTCAGAGTAATGGTTACGCATAGTTGTCACCAGGTCAAGCAGAAGGTCGGTCCGTGCAGGTGGCGGCCGTGCGCGTACCACCCGGAAGACTGATTGACCGGCCCTGCTACTGTCGGTGCGGTTTCCGGCAGCAGCCGGTTGCCGACGTCCTTTAAGGACCCGTCCAGAGAGGCGGGGAAGGAGGTCCGCCTTGTCGTCACGTCCGCGTGGCGCGGCGGAGCCGGCGGGAGAGCGCGAGCTGCTGTCCGCCGGCGATGTCGCGCGCACGATCGCGAGGATGGCCCACCAGGTCATCGAGAAGACCGCTCTCGGAGCCGGTCCGCCGGAGCAGTACCCGGTGCTGCTCGGCATCCCCACGCGCGGCACTCCGCTGGCCGCGCGCCTCGCCGGGAAGATCGGCGAGTTCGCCGGGGTCGCGCCGCCGCACGGCGCCCTCGACATCACCCTTTACCGCGACGATCTCCGCCGCCGTCCGCCGCGCGCTCTCGAGCAGACGCAGCTGCCGCCGGGCGGGATCGACAACCGGGTCGTCATCCTCGTCGACGACGTCCTGTTCTCCGGCCGCACCATCCGCGCCGCCCTCGACGCCCTGCGCGACCACGGCCGCCCGCGTGCCGTCCAGCTCGCCGTGCTCGTCGACCGCGGCCACCGCGAGCTGCCGATCCGCGCCGACTACGTCGGCAAGAACGTGCCCACCGCGCGCGCCGAAGGCGTCTCCGTGCTGTTGTCCGAAACCGACGGCCGGGACGCGGTGCTGCTGCGCGCGCCGGAAGGAGAAACCCGGTGAAGCACCTGCTCGCCACCGACGGGCTCGACGCGGACACCGCGACCGCCGTGCTCGACACTGCCGACGAGCTGAAGCACACGCTGCTCGGCCGCGAGGTCAAGAAGCTGCCGACGCTGCGCGGCCGCACCGTGATCACGCTGTTCTACGAAAACTCGACGCGCACCCGGGTGTCGTTCGAGATCGCCGGGAAGTGGATGAGCGCGGACGTGATCAACGTCTCGGCGTCCAGCTCCTCGGTGAACAAGGGCGAATCCCTGCGGGACACCGCGCTCACCCTCGCCGCCGCGGGCGCTGACTGCGTGATCATCCGGCACCCCGCCTCGGGTGCCGCGCACCGGCTGTCCGGCTGGCTGGCCGGGCCGGGCACCGCAGTGGTCAACGCGGGCGACGGCACGCACGAGCACCCGACGCAGGCACTGCTGGACGCGGCGACGTTGCGCGAACGCCTCGGTTCCCTGAAGGACCGGCGGATCGCGATCGTCGGCGACGTCCTGCACAGCCGAGTCGCTCGGTCGAACATCCACCTGCTCAGCACTCTCGGCGCGGAGGTGGTGCTCGTCGCGCCGCCGACGCTGCTGCCGGTCGGCGTGGAGAAGCTGCCGGTCACGGTGTCGCACGATCTCGATGCCGAACTGCCCGCAGTCGACGCGGTGATGATGCTGCGCGTCCAAGCCGAGCGGATGCACGGCGGGTTCTTCCCGTCCGCGCGCGAGTATTCGATCTCCTACGGGCTCTCCGAGCGCCGTCAGTCGCTGCTGCCGGACCACGCCGTGGTGCTGCACCCCGGCCCGATGCTGCGCGGCATGGAGATCTCCTCCGCGGTCGCGGATTCCCCCTCCTCAGCCATTACCGAACAGGTCCGCAACGGCGTGCACGTGCGCATGGCGGTCCTCTACCACCTCCTGGCCAGTGAAGGAGCTGCCGCGTGAGCATCGTGATCAAGGGTGCCCGCCCGTACGGCGAGGGCGAGCCGGTGGACGTCCTGATCGAGGACGGCGTGATCGCCGCCATCGGCGAGGTGAACGTTCCCGAAGGCGCCGAGGTTGTCGATGCCAAGGGGCAGGTGCTGCTGCCCGGGTTCGTCGACCTGCACACGCACTTGCGTGAGCCGGGCCGTGAAGACACCGAGACCATCGACAGCGGTTCCGCCGCGGCTGCGCTGGGCGGCTACACCGCCGTGTTCGCCATGGCCAACACCGATCCGGTCGCCGACAACTCGCTCGTCACCGACCACGTGTGGCGGCGCGGGCAGGAGGTCGGACTGGTCGACGTCCACCCGGTCGGCGCGGTCACCGTCGGACTCAAGGGCGAGAAGCTCGCCGAACTGGGCACGATGGCCAAGGGCACCGCGGCGGTGCGGGTCTTCTCCGACGACGGCGTCTGCGTCGCGGACCCGCTGCTGATGCGCCGCGCGCTGGAGTACTCGACCGCGCTCGACGCGGTGATCGCCCAGCACGCCGAGGAACCGCGGCTCACCGTCGGCGCGCAGGCGCACGAGGGCGAGCAGGCGTCGCGGCTGGGCTACCCGGGCTGGCCGGCGTCGGCGGAAGAGTCGATCGTCGCGCGCGACTGCCTGCTGGCGCTGCACGCGAACGCGCGACTGCACGTCTGCCACGTCTCCACGTCGGGCACGGTCGACGTCCTGCGCTGGGCGAAGGAACGCGGCACGAAGGTGTCGGCCGAGGTCACGCCGCACCACCTGCTGCTGACCGACGACCGGCTGGAGACCTACGACCCGGTCAACAAGGTCAACCCGCCGCTGCGCACCGGCGGCGACGCGGAGAAGCTGCGCGCCGCGCTGGCCGAGGGCGTCGTGGACTGCGTCGCGACCGACCACGCGCCGCACGCCCCGCAGGACAAGGACACCGAGTGGGCCGCGGCCCGGCCCGGCATGCTCGGCCTGCAGACCGCGCTGTCGGTGGTCGTCGAGACGATGGTCAAGACCGGCCTGCTCGACTGGCGCGGCGTCGCCCGCGTGATGAGCGAGCGGCCCGCGGAGGTCGGGAATCTGGCCGGGCACGGCCGTCCGATCGAAGCGGGCGAACCGGCGAACCTCACGCTGGTCGACCCGGACGCCGAATGGACCGTGCGTGGAGCCGAACTGGCCAGCATCGCCGCCAACACCCCGTACGAGGGAATGCGGTTGCCCGGCGTGGTGACGGCGACCCTGCTGCGCGGGCGGATCACCGCGCGCGAGGGGAAGATCTGCTGATGGAGCGGCTGCTGCTGACGCTGGGGATCGTCGCGTTCTTCCTGCTGTGCCTGCTGGGCATGTGGATCGGCTGGCGGCGCAAGGCGCGTTCGCAGAGCGCGCGGATCGCGCCGTTCCCGGAGATCCCGGCCGACCCCGGCGAGTTCCAGCTCGAATCCGTCGGCGTGTGCGTGGGCACCACGACCGCGGGCAACTGGCAGGACCGCGTCGTCACGCGAGGCGCGGGCCCGCGGTCGGGCGCGGTCTGGCGGCTGCACCCGGACGGGGTGGCCGTGGAACGCGGCGGGCTGCCGGACTTCTGGATCCCGCGCGCCTCGATCACCGGAATCCGCCGCGACTCCCGGCTCGCCGGGAAGGTCACCGGCACCGATGTGTTGCTGGTGATCACCTGGCGGCTCGGCGACGTCGAACTGGACACCGGATTCCGCGGCGACGAACTCGACGACTATCCACAATGGATCAACGAACTTTCCCCGGGGCCCGGGGGCAGTGCCCCCGCCGGGGGTTCGGGGGTCCGTCCCCCGAAACACACAGATCACGACATCAAGGGAGGTGCCCAGTGAGCACCGGCACTCGCGGCCCCGCCGCCCTGGTTCTCGAAGACGGCCGGGTGTTCCGCGGCGCGGCGTACGGCGCGCGCGGGCGGTCGCTCGGCGAGGCGGTGTTCTGCACCGGCATGACGGGCTACCAGGAAACGCTGACGGATCCGTCGTACCACCGGCAGATCGTGGTGCAGACCGCGCCGCAGATCGGCAACACGGGCTGGAACGACGAGGACGACGAATCGGCCCGGATCTGGGTTTCCGGTTACGTGGTGCGGGATCCCGCGCGCACGCCGTCGAGCTGGCGGGCGAAGCGCACGCTGGACGACGAACTGGTGCGCCAGGGCGTGGTCGGGATTTCCGAGGTGGACACCCGGACGCTGACGCGGCATCTGCGCGAGCAGGGCGCGATGCGCGCCGGGGTGTTCTCCGGTGACGCGCTGGGCAGCGACGAGCAGATGGTCGCGGAGGTGCTGGCGAGCCCGCCGATGAAGGGCGCGGATCTCGCGGGCGAGGTCTCGACGGACAATCCGTATGTCGTTGCGGCGCAAGGCGAACGGCGGTTCCGGGTCGCGGCGCTGGACTTGGGGATCAAGTCGAACACGCCGCGGCTGATGACGCAGCGGGGCATCGAGGTGCACGTGCTGCCGTCGAGCACGAGCGCGGAGGAGTTGCTGGCGCTGGAGCCGGACGGGGTGTTCCTGTCCAACGGCCCCGGCGACCCGGCGACGACCGCGCACGCGACGGCGTTGACGAAAACGGTTCTGGAGCAGCGGATTCCGTTGTTCGGGATTTGTTTCGGCAACCAGATCCTGGGCCGCGCCTTGGGTTTGGGCACGTACAAGATGCGCTACGGGCACCGGGGGATCAACATTCCGGTGATCGACGTGGCGACCGGGCGGGTCGCGATCACCGCGCAGAACCACGGTTTCGCCTTGGAGGGCGAGCCGGGTCAGCGGTTCGATTCCCCTTACGGGGCCGCGCAGATCAGTCACTACTGCCCGAACGACGACACGGTCGAGGGCGTGCGCGCGTTCGATGTTCCGGCGTTTTCGGTGCAGTACCACCCCGAAGCGGCTGCGGGTCCGCACGATGCCGCGCCGCTGTTCGATGAATTCGTTGAGTTGATGGAGAAGAAGGCCTGATGCCGAAGAGGACGGACATCCAGCACGTGCTGGTGATCGGCTCCGGGCCGATCGTGATCGGGCAGGCGGCCGAGTTCGACTACTCGGGCACGCAGGCCTGCCGGGTGCTGCGGGCCGAGGGTCTGCGCGTGTCCCTGGTGAACTCGAACCCGGCGACGATCATGACGGATCCGGAGTTCGCGGACGCGACCTACATCGAGCCGGTGACGCCGGACTTCGTGGAGAAGGTCATCGCGGCGGAGCGGCCGGACGCGATCCTGGCGACGCTGGGCGGGCAGACGGCGCTGAACTGCGCGGTGGCGCTGCACGAGCGCGGCGTGCTGGAGAAGTACGGCGTGGAGCTGATCGGCGCGGACATCGACGCGATCCAGCGCGGCGAGGACCGGCAGAAGTTCAAGGACATCGTGCGCTCGATCGGCGCCGACGTGCCGCGCAGCCGGGTGTGCCACGACATGGACGAGGTGCGTTCCACGGTCGAGGAACTGGGCCTGCCGGTGGTGATCCGGCCGTCGTTCACGATGGGCGGCCTCGGCTCGGGCATGGCGCACACGCCCGAGGACCTGGAGCGGCTGGCGTCGACGGGGCTCACCGAGTCGCCGGTGACGGAGGTGCTGATCGAGGAGAGCGTGCTCGGCTGGAAGGAGTACGAACTCGAGCTGATGCGCGACAAGCACGACAACGTGGTGGTCGTGTGCTCGATCGAGAACGTGGACGCGATGGGCGTGCACACCGGCGACTCGGTCACCGTGGCGCCGACGATGACGCTGACCGACCGCGAATACCAGGTGATGCGCGACGTCGGGATCGCGGTGCTGCGCGAGGTCGGCGTCGACACCGGGGGCTGCAACATCCAGTTCGCGTTCAATCCCGAGGACGGCCGGATGGTCGTGATCGAGATGAACCCGCGCGTGTCCCGCTCCAGTGCGCTGGCGTCGAAGGCAACCGGTTTCCCGATCGCGAAGATCGCGGCGAAGCTGGCGATCGGCTACACGCTGGACGAGATCCGCAACGACATCACCGGCGAGACCCCGGCGTCGTTCGAGCCCGCGCTGGACTACGTGGTGGTGAAGGTGCCGCGGTTCGCGTTCGAGAAGTTCCCCGGCGCGGACCCGACGCTGACTACGACGATGAAGAGCGTCGGCGAGGCGATGTCGTTCGGCCGCAGTTTCCCCGAGGCGCTCGGGAAGGCGATGCGGTCGATCGAGACGAAGGCGACCGGGTTCTGGACCCTGCCCGACCCCGAGGGCGCGACGGTCGAGTCCGCTTTGGACTCGCTGCGCACGCCGCACGAAGGCCGCCTCTACGAGGTGGAACTGGCACTGCGGCTCGGCGCGACCGTCGAGCAGGTGCACGAGGCGTCCGGGATCGACCCGTGGTTCATCGACCAGATCGCGCTGATCGGCGAGGTCGGCGCGGAGGTCCGCGACGCACCGGTGCTGGACGGCGACCTGCTGCGGCGGGCGAAGCGCACCGGTCTGTCGGACCGCCAGATCGCCGCGCTGCGCCCCGAACTCGCGGGCGAGGACGGCGTGCGGGCGCTGCGGCACCGGCTGGGGGTGCGGCCGGTGTTCAAGACGGTCGACACCTGCGCGGCGGAGTTCGCGGCGAAGACCCCGTACCACTACTCGGCCTACGAGACCGACCCCGCGGCCGTCTCCGAGGTCGCCGCCCAGGGCGACAAGCCCAAGGTGCTGATCCTCGGGTCCGGGCCCAACCGGATCGGGCAGGGCATCGAGTTCGACTACTCCTGCGTGCACGCGGCGATCGCGTTGCGCGAGGCCGGGTTCGAGGCCGTGATGGTCAACTGCAACCCGGAAACCGTGTCGACCGACTACGACACGAGCGACCGGCTGTACTTCGAGCCGCTGTCGTTCGAGGACGTGCTGGAGGTCGTGCACGCCGAGCAGCAGTCCGGCACCGTGGCCGGGGTGATCGTGCAGCTGGGCGGGCAGACCCCGCTCGGGCTCGCGCAGCGCCTCGCCGACGCCGGGGTGCCGGTCGTCGGGACGCCGCCGGAGGCGATCGACCTGGCCGAGGACCGCGGCGCGTTCGGCGAGGTGCTGACCGAGGCCGGGCTGCCCGCGCCGAAGTACGGCACCGCGACGTCGTTCGAGGGCGCGAAGCGGATCGCCGACGACATCGGCTACCCGGTGCTGGTCCGCCCGTCCTACGTGCTGGGCGGGCGCGGCATGGAGATCGTCTACGACGAGGAATCCCTCGCCGGCTACATCCGCCGCGCCACCGAGGTCACCCCCGAGCACCCGGTGCTGGTGGACCGGTTCCTCGACGACGCGATCGAGATCGACGTCGACGCCCTGTTCGACGGCGAGGACCTCTATCTCGGCGGCGTCATGGAGCACATCGAGGAGGCCGGGATCCACTCCGGCGACTCCTCCTGCGCGCTGCCGCCGATCACCCTCGGCGCGCAGGACCTCGACGCGGTCCGCCGCTCCACCGAGGCCATCGCGCGCGGCGTCGGCGTCCGCGGCCTGCTCAACGTGCAGTACGCGCTCAAGGACGACGTGCTCTACGTCCTGGAAGCCAACCCGCGCGCCTCGCGCACCGTCCCGTTCGTCTCCAAGGCCACCGCCGTCCCGCTGGCGAAGGCCGCGGCGCTGGTGATGACCGGCTCGACGATCAAGGACCTGCGCGCCAGCGGCGTCCTGCCCGCCGAGGGCGACGGCGGCCGCATGCCCGCCGACTCCCCGGTCGCGGTCAAGGAAGCCGTGCTGCCGTTCCACCGGTTCCGCACGCCGGAAGGACACGGCGTCGACTCCCTGCTCGGCCCGGAAATGAAATCCACCGGCGAGGTCATGGGCGTCGACACCTCGTTCGGGAAAGCATTCGCGAAATCCCAAAGCGGCGCCTACGGATCCCTTCCCACCTCGGGCCGGGTATTCGTCTCCGTCGCCAACCGCGACAAGCGTTCGCTCGTCTTCCCGGTGAAGCGGCTGGCCGACCTCGGCTTCGAAATCCTCGCCACCTCCGGCACCGCAGAAGTGTTGCGGCGCAACGGAGTCGCCTGTTCGGTCGTGCGCAAGCACTCCGAACCGGACCCGGGCACCGGCGAACCGAACATCGTCGACGTGATCCTCGCCGGCGAGGTCAACATGGTGATCAACACGCCGTACGGAAACAGCGGACCCCGCGTGGACGGTTACGAAATCCGCACCGCCGCGGTGTCGCGCGACATTCCGTGCGTCACCACGGTCCAGGGCGCCGCGGCGGCCGTGCACGGCATCGAAGCGCTTATCCGGGGCGACATCGGCGTGCGCAGCCTGCAGGACCTCCAGGCGGCCTTGAAGGCGACGTCGTGACCGCGCGGTTCGGAGCCCGGCTGGCCGAAGCGGTGGCCGCGCGAGGGCCGCTGTGCGCCGGGATCGACCCGCATCCGGGCCTGATCGAGGCGTGGGGCCTGCCGATCGACGCGAGCGGGCTCGAACGCTTCGCGCTCAGCGCCGCGGAGGCGCTGGGCGAGGTGGCGGCGATCGTGAAGCCGCAGTCGGCGTTCTTCGAGGCGTTCGGGTCCGCCGGAGTGGCGGTGCTCGAACGCGTCGTAGACGTCGCCCACGACGCCGGAGCGCTCGTCCTGCTGGACGTGAAGCGCGGCGACATCGGTTCCACCATGGCGGCCTATACGGCGGCGTACGTGGCCGAAAAGGCGGCTTTCACCGCCGATGCGGCCACGGTGTCGCCGTACCTCGGCTTCGGCGCGCTCGACGCGGCTGTCGTGGCGGCGCGCGAAGCGGGCAACGGGCTCTTCGTCCTCGCGCGCACGTCCAACCCGGAAGCGAACGCGTTGCAGCGCGCGCGGCTCGAAGACGGCCGTACGGTCGCTCAGAGCGTCGTGGACGCTGCTGCGGACCACAACGCGGGTGCTGAGCCGTACGGCGACGTCGGCGTGGTCGTAGGGGCCACTGTGGCTCCTGGGGAAGTCGACCTGAGCCGGCTCAACGGACCGGTGCTCGCGCCCGGTTTCGGGGCGCAGGGGGCAACCGAGGCGGATTTGCGGGCAGTGTTCGGGGAGGGCGTGCCGGGCCTGCTCCCGGCCTCCTCGCGCGATCTGCTGCGGCACGGCCCGGACACGGACGCGTTACGCCGTGCGGCCCAAGAGGTGAACGGCCGGTTGGCGGGACCGCGCGGAAAAGGCCAATAGCAGGCCCCGGAATCGCGCTCCACCAGCCACCCCCGCATTGTGGCCCCTGCTCAGGGGTGGGTACCGTCGCGTCACCCACCCAGATGTGAGAACTACCGGAGGAAAACGTGGCACTTCCCCAGCTGACAGAGGAACAGCGTGCTGCGGCGCTGGAGAAGGCCGCCGCCGCCCGCCGCATCCGTGCTGAGCTGAAGGAGCGGCTGAAGCGGGGCGGTACCACTCTGGTCGACGTGCTGAAGCAGGCCGAGGAGAACGAAGTCCTCGGCAAGATGAAGGTTTCGGCCTTGCTCGAGGCGCTCCCCGGCGTCGGCAAGGTGCGCGCCCAGCAGACGATGGAACGACTGGAGATCGCCCCCAGCCGCAGGCTCCGCGGGCTCGGCGACCGGCAGCGCAAGGCGCTGCTGGCCGAGTTCAGCGGCGAGTGAGCGGCGTCGGTCAGGACTACCCGGTGACCCGGGGCGCCGACCGCGGCAGTGAGCCGGTGGCAGGAGACATCTCCCGCCCCCGGCTCACGGTCGTCTCCGGCCCTTCCGGAGTCGGGAAGTCGAGTGTGGTGGGACAGCTGCGCCTGCTCGAGCCGAACCTGTACTTCAGCGTTTCGGTGACGACGCGGGCGCCGCGGCCGGGCGAGGTCGACGGAAACCATTACCACTTCGTGGATTCCGCCGAATTCGACCGGATGGTGGCCGGGAACCGGCTGCTGGAATGGGCCGAGTTCGCGGGCAACCGGTACGGGACGCCGCGCGAGCCGGTCGAGAAGGCTTTGGCCGACGGCCGTCCGGCGGTCCTGGAGATCGAACTGCAGGGCGCCCGGCAGGTCCGGGCCGCGATGCCGGAGGCGCGGCTGGTCATGCTGATGCCGCCGTCCTGGGAAGAACTGGTCGGGCGGCTCACCGGCAGGGGCACCGAGACCGAGGCCGCCGTGGCCGCCCGGCTGGCGGAGGCGGAACGCGAACTGGCCGCGGCCGGGGAGTTCGACGAACGGGTCGTGAACGCCGACGTCGAGGTCGCCGCGCGGCGGTTGCTAGACTTGATTACCGGCGGTGGCGATTCTGCCGCCGCTCGATGTGACGATACGGAGCACCCCGAGTGACTGTGCAACAGGCGACGCTGGAAGAGCTCGAAGGCATCACCAACCCGCCGATCGACGACCTGCTCGAGAAGGTCTCCTCGAAGTACGCGCTGGTGATCTACTCGGCCAAGCGGGCCCGGCAGATCAACGACTACTACGCGCAGCTGGGCGAGGGCCTGCTGGAGTACGTCGGCCCGCTGGTCGAGCCGGGCCCCCGCGAGAAGCCGCTGTCGATCGCGCTGCGCGAGATCCACGGCGGGCTGCTCGAGCACACCGAGGGTGAATGACGCCAGGCCCAGGGTCGTCCTGGGCGTGGGCGGCGGCATCGCCGCCTACAAGGCGTGCGAGGTCCTGCGGGGCCTCACCGAATCCGGGCACGACGTCCGCGTCGTGCCCACCGAGGCCGCGCTGAACTTCGTCGGCGCGGCGACCTTCGAGGCACTGTCCGGGAACCCGGTGCACACCGGGGTCTTCACCGAGGTTCCGCAGGTGCAGCACGTGCGGGTCGGCAAAGAGGCCGACCTCGTGCTGGTCGTCCCGGCGACCGCGAACCTGCTGGCCAAGGCCGCGCACGGGCTCGCCGACGACCTTCTGACGAACACCCTGCTCACCGCCCGGTGCCCGGTCGCCTTCTTCCCGGCGATGCACACCGAGATGTGGGAGCACCCGGCCACCCGCGACAACGTGGCGCTGCTGCGCTCGCGCGGCATGGTCGTCACCGAACCCGCGGCGGGCAGGCTCACGGGTGTCGACACCGGCAAGGGACGGCTCGCCGACCCGGCCGAGATCGTCGACCTGGCCCGTTTGCTGCTCGCCGAACCGCGCGCGCTGCCGCGAGACCTCGAAGGCCTCCGCGTGGTCATCTCCGCGGGCGGCACCCGCGAACCGCTCGACCCGGTCCGTTTTCTTGGCAACCGCTCGTCCGGCAAGCAGGGGTTCGCCCTCGCCCGGGTCGCCGCGCAGCGCGGTGCCGAGGTCACGCTGGTCGCCGGGCACACCGACGAACTTCCGTCCCCGGCGGGCGCGACGCTGCACCGCGTGTCCACCGCCGAGGAAATGCGCAAAGCGGTGCACGCCGCCGCGGCGGACGCGGATGTCGTCGTGATGGCCGCCGCGGTCGCGGATTTCCGGCCCGCCACGCTGGCCGACCACAAGATCAAGAAGTCCGACGACAGCCCGGACCCGGTCATCACGCTCGACCGCAACGCCGACATCCTCGCCGAACTGGTGCAAGGACGGAGTTCCGGACAGATCGTGGTGGGCTTCGCCGCGGAAACCGGCGACGAGAACGGCAGTGTGCTCGACCACGCCCGCGCCAAGCTTCGCCGCAAGGGCGCGGATCTGCTCGTGGTCAACGCGGTCGGCGACGGCAAGGCGTTCGGCACCGAGGACAATTCGGGCTGGCTGCTCGCTTCGGACGGCGCCGAGCAGGTCATCGCGCAGGGAGCCAAGGCGCGGCTGGCGGCCACATTGTGGGATGCCGTAACAGCGTTGATCCAGCGTCGACTCTAGCTACAGGCCCGCTGGGTAGGGTGGGTCTTGCCAGGAGCGCCTGAAATCCGGTGGGGCGCCATCGCTTGACCGAGGGAAGTGACGAGGTCGTGTCTGCGTCCACGAAAAGGCTGTTCACGTCGGAATCCGTGACCGAGGGCCACCCCGACAAGATCTGTGACGCGATCAGCGACTCGATCCTCGACGGCCTGCTGAGCAAGGACCCGCGCAGCCGGGTCGCCGTCGAGACCCTGATCACGACGGGCCAGGTGCACGTCGCGGGCGAGGTGACGACCGAGGCGTACGCGGACATCCCCACCATCGTGCGGGACGTCATCCTGCGCATCGGCTACGACTCGTCGGCCAAGGGCTTCGACGGCAACTCCTGCGGCGTGAACGTGGCGATCGGGTCGCAGTCGCCCGACATCGCCCAGGGCGTCGACACCGCGTACGAGTCGCGCGTGGAATCGGACGAGGACGAGATCAACCGACAGGGCGCGGGCGACCAGGGCCTGATGTTCGGCTACGCCTGCTCGGACACGCCCGAGCTGATGCCGCTGCCGATCGCGCTGTCGCACCGCCTGTCGCGGCGGCTGACCGCGGTCCGCAAGGACGGCGTGCTGCCGTACCTGCGCCCGGACGGCAAGACCCAGGTCACCATCGAGTACGCGGGCGAACAGCCGGTGCGGCTCGACACCGTCGTGGTGTCCACCCAGCACGCGGACGGGATCGACCTGGAGCAGATGCTCGGGGTCGACGTGCGCAAGCACGTGGTGGAGCCGGAACTGGCCGAACTGGGCCTCGACACCGACGGCACCCGCCTCCTGGTGAACCCCACCGGCCGCTTCGTCATCGGCGGCCCGATGGGCGACGCCGGCCTCACCGGACGCAAGATCATCGTCGACACCTACGGCGGCATGGCCCGCCACGGCGGCGGCGCGTTCTCCGGCAAGGACCCGTCCAAGGTGGACCGTTCGGCCGCGTACGCGATGCGCTGGGTGGCCAAGAACGTCGTCGCGGCCGGGCTCGCCGGACGGGTCGAGGTGCAGGTGGCGTACGCGATCGGCAAGGCCGCTCCGGTGGGCCTGTTCGTCGAGACGTTCGGCACCGAGACGGTCGACCCGACCAAGATCCAGTCGGCCATCAGCGAGGTTTTCGACCTGCGCCCCGCCGCGATCATCCGCGACCTGGACCTGCTGCGCCCGATCTACGCCCCGACCGCGGCGTACGGCCACTTCGGCCGCCCGGACCTGAACCTGCCCTGGGAAAGCACCGCCCGCGCGGACGCCCTGCGCTCGCTGGCAGGCGCCTGACCCGCTTTAGGTCCGTGAAGGGCTCCTTGAGGGAATCTCATTCCCTCAAGGAGCCCTTCACGGCTTTCGGGCGCGGGTTAGGTCCGTGAGGGGAACCTTCACGGACTCTGAGTCCCTCAGGGTTCCCCTCACGGACCTAACCCGCCGCCGACGCACCCAACGATCGAGGCAGCCAGCCCCCGCCCTGCACCCCGATACGAAGCCTCCCTGCGGTTCGGGGGTGGTTGTCAAGGCATCTTTCCCGCCTTGACAACCACCCTCGAACCGTCAGCACAATCAAGCTTCGGGGTGCCCCGCCGCACTCCCCGAAGGGGGAACCTTCCCGATGCTCGACGACAGGACTGTCGGACCAGTCTGGTAGAGATCTTCAGGTGACCAGCTCCGAATCCACCCCCCTATGGGATCTCCCGGAGCCTCCGCGCTCCACCCCGGAGCCGAAGGCCACCCCGGCGAAGAAGCCCGGCAAACCCGCCCGATCCCGCAAAGGCCAGCAAACCCCCGCCCCGGAACTCCCCGCCGCGACGACTGCCCCTTATACCCATCT
>NZ_PQIA01000082.1 GCF_003385235.1 Amycolatopsis circi
GGCCGCCCCCGCCCCCCCCCCCCCCGTTCCGCCGCCGTAGCCCTGGGCCACCGCGGTGTCGGCGTCGGCGTAGTTCTGCGCCGCGTGCTGGACTTTGCCGTTGACCTGTTCGATCAGCTTCACGAAATCGCCGAGCGACGACACGAGTTTCGACTGCAGCAAGGTGTTCGCCGCCGCGACCCCGCTGCCGATGCCCGCGAACGACAAGGCGTCGATCACGAGCGTCTCGAGGTCGCGCACGGCCGAGAACGCCGCTGAGCCGAGGCCTTCCACGTTCTTCACGATCGCCGACACCTCGGCCGGCAGCACCCGGTAGGTTCCCGCTGTCATACCAGTGACGATCGCGCACCGGCTCCGCCGCGCACACGGCCGAATTACCCACTTTCGAAGGGGATCGAATCGCTGCCCGCGGGGTACCTGGGCGGCATGGAGTCCGACGAGGACCGGCACGACCGGACCGACCACGAGATCGAGCTGCTCGCCGAGCGGCTCTGGGCCTGGTCCCGCGAACCGGCCGGCGACCAGGAGCCGGATCTCGGGCAGCTCGCCGAAGCCGGTTTCGAGATCACCGGCCGCACCGCTCAGTACGGCGCCGGACGGCCGTGCGTGACCCTGCTGCTTCCGTCCGACCGGCTTCGGGAATTCGGGCACAACCTCGTCGCCGCGGCGATCATCGGCGCCGCGCTCGCGACAGCCCGGACGCTGGAATCCGGTTCCGTCGTGGTCACCGACCGTCCTGCCGACGAGATCGACGCGGTGCTGACTTTCCAGCCCGGCGTGCACACCTGGGCCGCCGCGCCGCTCGCCGCGCGGACCGAACTGCGGGTGACCGTGCACGGCAATTCCGGTCCAGCGCCCGAGGACAGCACCGACGCAGTCGCCTCGCTGGTGCAGGTATTCACCGCGATCGCCGCACTGCGAGCCCGGCTTCCGGCGGGTGCGACAGTGCAGGGCATCGTGACGCACGGCGGGGAATCGACCGACTTGGTGCCCGATTTCGCCGAAGCCCGCTTCGGGTTGCGCGCACCGGATTCGGAGTCGCTCGGCCGGGTCGTCACCGAAGTGACCGCAGCCGCCGAGGGTGCCGCGATGGCGACCGGGACCAAGGCGAACGTCGAACGGTTCGGCCCGATTCACGCGCGATTCCAGGACAATCCAGTACTGTCCGGGCATTTCGCCCGACATCTCGCGGCGTGCGGAATCCACGCGTCCCCGTCGGGCGCCGCGGCGGTGCCCGGCCGGGCCGCGGTGGGCGACTTGAGCGTGCGGATGCCGACGATCCATCCGTCGGTCGCGCTCCACGATCCGGTGCGTGCGGTCGGCAGCCGGGCGTTCGCCGAGGCGACCGGGTCGCCGCGAGCCCGGACGGTGCTGCTCGCGACGGCGTCAGCGCTGGCCCGGACCGCGTCGGACCTTCTCGCGCATCCCGCGCTGGTGCGGCAGGCTTGGGACAATTTCGCCGATCGAGCGCGCCGGGGTGGCTAGAGTTCTCGGCATGGGGACGATTGATCTACCACTGCGGGACGGCAGGAATCTTCGAGTGCACGACAGCGGCGGCGACGGCTTTCCGCTGGTGTGGCACCACGGAACTCCGCAATCCGGTCGCTTGCTGCCGCCCGTGGTGGAGGCCGCCGCCGCACGGGGCTTTCGGGTGGTTTCCTACGGTCGGCCTGGGTACGGCGGGTCCACTCCGCAGGTCGGCCGGACGGTGGGGTCGGCTGCCGAGGACGTACGGCAACTGACGGACGCACTGGACCTGCCGCGGTTCGCGGTAATGGGAGCGTCCGGCGGCGGCCCGCACACGCTGGCTTGCGCCGCGAAGCTGCCAGATCGGGTTACGGCGGCGGTGTGCCTGGCCGGTTTGGCGCCGTTCTCCGAGGACTACGACTGGTACGGCGGGATGGTCGACGATAGCTCGTTGCGTGCCGCCCGCAAAGGCCGCGAAACCCGGCTGCAGCACGGAGAAACGCAGGAATTCGACCCGACGAGCTTCACCGACGCGGACTGGGCGGCGTTGCGCGGCACGTGGGGCCCGCTGGGTCAGGACGCTGGCGCGGCCGGTGACGTGGCCGCCGAAGCCGACGACGACCTCGCGTATGTGACGCCGTGGGGATTCTCCGTCGCCGACGTGCGGGTTCCGGTGCTGCTGGTGCACGGCGGCGAGGATCAGATCGTCCCGTTCGGCCACAGCGAATGGCTCCTGCGGAATCTCCCCGACGCCGAACTGTGGTCGCGTCCGCGCGACGGGCACATCTCGGTGCTGAACGCTCTCCCGACCGCACTCGACTGGCTGCGCAACCTCGTCGTCCGCTGACCGCCGCCAGCTGTCCGTGAAGGGAACCTTCACGGACTCAGAGTCCCTCAGGGTTCCCCTCACAGACAGCTGGGCAGGAACTCGCGCAACGCCGGTTATCGTGTCAGGCATGAGCAACGTCGAGACCGAACCGGCCGAACTAGCGTGCGGCGGAGACCCCGTCGATCCCGGCAAGGTCGAGATCCTCGACGCCCGCTCCGTCCCGCTCGGCGGCCCGCGGGCCATGCCGGTGCGGCGCACCCTGCCGCAACGCCAGCGCTCGCTGATCGGCGCGTGGTGCTTCGCCGACCACTACGGTCCCGACGACACCTCCGTCAGCGGCGGCATGTCCGTCGGCCCGCATCCGCACACCGGGCTGCAGACGGTGAGCTGGCTGTTCACCGGCGAGATCGAGCACCGCGACAGCCTCGGTTCGCACGCGATGGTCCGGCCCGGGGAGCTGAACCTGATGACCGGCGGGCACGGCATCTGCCACGAAGAGGTGTCGACGCCGGAAACCACGACGCTGCACGGGGTCCAGCTGTGGGTCGCGCTGCCGGACGAGCACCGGCACACCGCCCGCGACTTCCAGCATTACGCCCCGCCGACCACCCGGCTCGACGGGGCCACCGCGCGCGTCTTCCTCGGCTCACTCGCCGGGGAAACCTCGCCGGTGAAGACCTTCACTCCCTTGCTGGGCGCGGAAATCGTCCTCGACCCAGGCGCGAGCCTCAGTCTCGACGCGGACCCGTCCTTCGAGCACGGCGTCCTGCTCGACACCGGCGAGGTCACCTTCGCGGGCACCCCGCTGCAGCAGGCCCAGCTCGGCTATCTCGGCATCAACGCGACCACGCTCCACCTGCACAACCCCGGGTCCGCCCCGGCGCGGGCGATCGTGCTCGGCGGCCCGCCGTTCGGCGAGGAAATCCTGATGTGGTGGAACTTCGTCGGCCGCAGCCACGACGAGATCGCCGAGTACCGCGAGGCCTGGGAGGCGAACTCCGACCAGTTCGGCGCGATCGACCCGTACCCCGGCGGCCCGGCGCGGCTGCCCGCTCCCCCGCTGCCCGCGGTGCGCATCAAACCGCGCCGGAACCCCTCGTGAGCGGCAATCCCGGTTAGAACCGGCGCCGGCACTCACAACCCCTGCCGAGACTCCGCTTCACGCACCCGGTTCCGCGCCCCGGACGGGTCGAAGTTCACCCGCCGGAGTGGTCCAGCCGCCAGCAACACCACCGCCACCGCACTCACGGCCGCCAGTACCAGCGCCGCCACAAAGCGAGCGGGCACCGACGTCGCCGAGGCCAGCACCACGTACCCGCCCAGCACCACCACGGTCGGCCCGAGCAGCGCGACCCCGGTCAGCGCCACCGGGATCCGGCCGCCGTCCGGACGTCGCGCCGAGACGACCGCCGCGCCCGCCGACACCACCGCGGCCACCAGCAGGCACGCGCCCACGGTGTCCGACAGCCGGTGCCAGCTGAGCGCGACGGTCGCCGCGGCCACCCAGGCGACGACGGGCGCACCCACGGCGAGCACCCAGGTCCGGAACCGCGCGGGCAGCACCACGGCCAGTGCCAGCAGCACGGCGGTGGCCGCGCTCACGTGCCCGCTCGGAAAGCTGTTGTGGTGCGGCGCTCCCGCCGAGCCGACGTCGGGCCGGTCCAGCAGGTAGATCTTGAGCAGCTGCGCGGCGGCCAGCGGCAGCAAGTACAACACCAGCGCGGTCACCCCGAGCGCGAACCGCTTGCGCAGCACGGCGAGCGCCACGATGACGATCCCGGCCGCGCCGAACACCTCGACCCCGTCGATCCCGGCCAGCGGCCGCGCCCAGTCCACAGTGGACCGCGGAAGGTTCTGCGCGAGGCGGACGACGCCGTCCTCGGCTCGCTGCCCGGCCTCGGTCCGCACGAACAGCAGGTAGGCGACGACGAACGCGCCCGCGAACCCGATCGCGGCCGCGACCAGCACGGCGGTCCGCGAACGCCGTCGAGGGGCGAGCGCGTGCCGGGGCGCGGACAGGGGCACGGTCGGCGTTTCAGGAGTCAGCACTGCCATGCCTTCAAGACTGGCCGCCGGATTTCGGGATCTCGTCAGAGCTGTGTCATGGTTTCGCTACAAGATCCGCCCGGCTCGCGCGAATCCGCGGGTGTTCCGAATAATGGCCCCTGTGGCTGTGGCTGTGGTGTTGGTGATCGAGGACGACCCGTCCGTCCGCGAGGGCATGGAGCTGGCGCTGCGCCGTCAGGGACACACGGTGCACACCGCCGCGACCGGCGAGGACGGCGTCACCCAGCTGCGCGAACGCGCGCCCGACCTCGTGGTGCTCGACCTGATGCTGCCCGGCATCGACGGATTCGAGACGTGCCGCCGGATCCGCGCGCTCGGCCAGGTGCCGATCATCATGCTCACCGCGCGCAGCGACGATTTCGACATCGTCGCCGGACTCGAAGCGGGCGCCGACGACTACGTCGTGAAGCCGATCGAACCGCGCGTGCTCGACGCCCGGATCCGCGCGGTGCTGCGCCGCACCGCCGCCGAACCCGGGGCCACCGGCCCCGAACAGCACGGCGACCTGGTGATCGACCGGGCCGGAATGCTGGTGCGCAAGCACGGCGAGCAGGTCTCGCTCACGCCGACCGAACTGAAGCTGCTGCTGGAGATCTCGCGCACGCCAGGCCAGGTGTACAGCCGCAGCCAGCTGCTCGCCTCGGTGTGGGGGCACGATTATCTCGGCGATTCCCGCCTGGTCGATGCCTGCGTACAGCGGCTGCGCGCGAAGATCGAGGACGTTCCGGCGCGGCCGGACCACGTGCAGACCGTCCGCGGCTTCGGCTACCGGTTCGGTCGCTCGTGAAGCGGGACAGGTCGTGAAGCGGCTCCGGTCGTGGGTGTCCGGGCTGCGCCTGCGGCTGGTGCTGGCGTTCGCGGCGATGACGCTGGTCGGCGCGGGCGCGGCGGCGGGCGCGAGCTACGTGTCCGCGCGCAACACGATCCTGGCCGGCGTGCAGGACCCTGCGATGGTGCAGCTGCGCGACGAGGTCCGGACGTACCTGCCGCAGCTGACCCTCCCGCCCGACCAGCAGCAGCTCGACAACATGGCCAGTTCGCTCAAGGGCGTCACGAGCGTCGTGTTCGGGTCGCTGCATTCGCGCGTCGGGCTGAATCCGGCGGAAATACCCGCCGGGCTGCGCACCGCGGTCGCGGGCGGGACCAGCATCCAGTTCCAGCGCGTCATCGAGAGCGGGCGCCCGGTGCTCTACATCGGGATGCCGCTGCTGCGCTACGGCGCTGCGCAGGGCGAACACACCGGCATCGAGGTCTACAAGACGGTCCCGCTGGCCGCCCAGCAGGCCGCGATCGACCAGCTGGCGACGCGCGCGTGGCAGATGACCGCGCTGGCCCTGCCGATCGCAGTCGCGCTGGCGCTGCTGGCCGCGCGGCAGGTGCTGCAGCCGGTGCGCGCGCTGAACTCGGCGGCCCGCAAACTCGGCGACGGGCAGCTCGATGTGCGCCTGCCCGCCAAGGGTTCCGACGAGCTGGCCCAGCTCGTCACCACGTTCAACCACACCGCGGCGGAGCTGGAACGCACCGTCGGTTCGCTGCGCGAGATGGAGGCCGACGCGCGCCGGTTCGTCGCCGACGTCTCGCACGAGCTGCGCACCCCGCTGGCCGCGATGAACGTGGTGACCGACGTCCTCGACGAGGACGCCGACCAGCTGCCCTCGGACACCGCGGTGGCGGCGCGGCTGGTGTCGTCCGAAACGCGCCGGCTGACCCGGCTCGTGCAGGACTTGGTCGAGATCTCCCGGTTCGACGCCGGACGGGCCGAACTGCGGGTCGAAGAGGTCGACCTGGCCGAGGCTGTGAAGAACAGCCTCGCCGCGCGCGGCTGGACCGACTCCGTGGTGGCCGATCTGCCCAGCGTCACCGTGCCCGCGGACCCGCGGCGGCTCGACCTGGTCATCGCGAATCTCGTCGGCAACGCCCTGCACCACGGCGCTCCGCCGGTCGAAATCCAGCTGAGCACCGACGACGCGACGGTTTCGCTCGCTGTCACCGACCACGGCCCGGGAATCCCCGAGGAGGTGCTGCCGAAGGTGTTCGACCGCTTCGCGAAGGCCGACACGTCACGGGCTCGATCCGACGGCAGCGGCCTCGGCTTGTCGATCGCGCTGGAGAACGCCCGGCTGCACGGAGGCGGCATCGAAGCGGCAAACACCGGCGACGGGGCGCGGTTCACGCTCCGACTTCCCCGCACCGCGCAGGAGGAGCGATGAAACTGCCCCGGCTCTTCTTGGCGCTGGTCTCGGTCTTGCTCCTCGCCGGTTGCGGCGTCCAGCCGACCGGAGTGATCCCCGCCGGAGATGCCCCCGGCGGCTTCCAGCTGGGCGCGCCGCGTCCGCAAATCACCCTCTACTTCGTCTACGCGGGACAGCTCAGCCCGGTGCAGCGCGCCTGGGCCAGGGACGCGACCCCCACGACGGTGCTGACGGAACTGTTCGGCGGCCCGACTCGCACAGAAGAACAAGAGGGCTTCTACTCGATGCTCTCGCCTGGTCGGCACGTCACAGTCGACACCTCGGCCCAGCCGGTCACCGTGTCCGTCTCCGAATCGATGAAACTGCTGTACCCGATCGGGCTGCAGCAAGTGGTCTGCACCGTGTCCGCGTCGCTAGCGGCGTCCGGACAGTCGATCGGCAATGGGATCACCGTCGTCGCCTCGGACACCAAGCTCGAATCCTTGTACTGCAACTAGCTTTTCGCCTTGGGCAAGAACCCGAGCACGACCCGGTCGACGGTCGCCAGGACGACTTCCGTCGCGCTGCTGCCGTCCGGCACCTGCCGCAACGCTGCCTCCAACGCGCCCAACACCGCGCCGGTCAACGCAGCCGCCTCGACCCGATCCAACTGCGGCTCGCAGGTCTCATAGAGCTTGCCCGCCCACCGATCGCCCACCACGGCGTTGCGCAGCAGGTATCCGGCGCGCAACGCGGGCACCGCGGCGAGCAGCCGGGTGCGCACCTCGGTGAGCGGATGGTCGAGCGGAAAACTCCACGCATCCGCCGTCGCCAGCGCGTGCACGGTCCTGGTGACCAGCTCGGCAACCTGCTCGTCCGGCCCCGCCGCGGCGAAGACCCTGTCCACGACCTCGTCGTAAAGATGCTGGTCAGCGAACACGACGTCCTCTTTGGTGGCGAAGTAGTTGAAAAACGTCGCCGGAGAAACCTTCGCCCGCGCGGCGATCTCGGCGACAGTCGTGCCGTCGTAACCCTGCTCGTCGAACAGCGTGAGCGCAGCCTCGATCAGCGCTTGGCGGGTCCGCCGCTTCTTCTCTTCCCGCAACCCGGTCATGGCGTGAATCTTAGCGTTACTCTAAACTTAGAGTGTCTCTAAGATTGGAGGTCCCGATGGAACGGACCGGATGCGTGGTCGCCGGGGGCGGGCCGGCGGGCGTGATGCTGGGCCTGCTGCTGGCGCGGGCCGGGGTCGAGGTGGTGGTGCTGGAGAAGCACCGTGATTTCCTGCGGGACTTCCGCGGCGACACCGTGCACCCGTCGACCCTGCGACTGCTGGACGAACTCGGCCTGGGCACCCAGTTCGCCGCGCTGTCGCGTTCGGTCCTGGAACGCATGACAATGGAGATCGGCGGAGAGACGGTGGTAGCCGCCGATTTCAGCAAACTGCGCGGCCCGCACCGGCACATCGCGATGGTCCCGCAAGCCGAATTCCTGGGCCTGCTGGCGGAAGCCGGTGCCGCCGAACCGAAATTCTCGTTGCGCATGGGCGCTTCCGTCGTTTCACTGCTCCGCGGGAACGGACGCGTCACCGGAGTCCGCTACCGCGACGACACCGGCGCAGTCCACGAATTAGCCGCCCCGCTCACCGTCGGCTGCGACGGACGCTGGTCGACAGTGCGCCGGGAGCTGGGCCTCGCGCTGCGGGAGTCGGACGTCCCGATGGACGTCTGGCAGGTGCGGGTGCCGAAAGCCGAACCGGGCGAGCCGGGGGTGTTCGCCCGGTTCGGCCCCGGATACGCCTCAGTCACCATGGACCGCGGCGACTACTACCAGACCTCGTACCTCATCCCCCGCGGCGCGGATGCCGCACTGCGCTCCGGCCCGATCTCCGGATTCCGCTCCCGGCTGGGCGAATTGTTCGGCTGGACGTCCGAGCAGTTGTCCGCCGTACGCTCGTGGGACGACGTGAAGCTGCTCGAAGTGACGATGGGCCTCCTGCCGCGCTGGCACGCACCGGGCGCGCTGTGCATCGGCGATGCGGCACACCCGATGTCGCCGGTGGGTGGCGTCGGAGTGAACCTGGCCGTGCAAGATGCCGTCGCCACCGCCCGACTTCTCGCTGAACCGTTGCTGCGCGGGGAGGTTCCGGTGTCCCGCCTGGCTGCCGTACGCCGCCGCCGGTTGCTGCCGACTGTCGCGGTGCAGTCCAGCCAGAGGGGCGAGCACGGAATGCTGCTGCGCCCGGCACTCGACGGAACCCTGAACCGGCTGCCCGCACCGATGCGGATGCTGCAGCGGTTTCCGGCGCTTTCCGGGATTACGGCTTATCTGGGCGGCGTTGGTTTGCGGCCGGAGCATGCGCCCGCTTTCGCCCGTCGGTCCACTTTGGACAGCTACGCGGGTTGAGCTTTCACCTGCCCCGTGCGGTGCCGTTTGCCAATGTCGCACTGGTTTGCGGCACCGTCCCGGGCTCGCTGCTCACCGGGGCGGGGACCATGCTTCGGCACTCCACAGTGGAGCAGGTGGCTGATCCGTGCCGGTAGCCCGCGTGCCGTACCGGCACTTCCTCAGACTCGCCACTTTTTCTGGACAGTATCTGCGGAACATGCTCCGGTCTGCGTCGCTTGCGTTGGAACTGCCGCAACTGCGCCGGTTCTCCGGCACACCGTTTGGACTCGCCGCTCTCCCGGCAGGGTCGGTTCGGAACGGGCTCGGCCGCCTCTGGCGGTATCAGCTCGGAACAGGCTCGATCTCCCTGTACAGCGTCGGCGCGAAACAGTCTCGACTTCGATCGCACAACACCGGCGCGAGACAGCCTCAAGCTCCATCGCACAGCACCGGCTCGAAACAGTCTCAACCTCCGCCGTACAGAGGCGGCTCGAACAGGCTCAACCTCCGCCTGACAGCAGCGGAGGTCGAGCCCGTTCCACGGCGGTGAGCTATGCCGGGCAGCCCGAGCGTCGCGTCTTCGTTTGCCCGCTGCGCTGGCCAGCATTTACTGCCCCGCCAGGCACTGCCCGTCGGGCACCACCAGGCACTATCCGGCGCTGTCCGACGCTGGCGGGCGCTGCCCGCCAGGCACTGGTCGCCAGGCACTGGCGGGCAGACACCGGCAAGCAGGTACTGGCAAGCAGGTACTGCTTGCCAGGCACCGGCAGGCGGCCAGGCACCGGCGGCCAGACAACGGCGGGCGGGCACTGGTCGCCAGGCACCGGCCGCCAGACAACAGCGGCCAGGCACCGGCATGCAGGCACTGGTCGCCAGGCACCGGCGGCCGGCCAGTTAACGGCGGCCAGGCACCGGCGGGCGGGCGCTGATGGCCAGGCACCGGCCGCCAGACAACAGCGGCCAGGCACCGGCATGCAGGCACCGGCGGGGCGTGTACCGGTAGGCGGGCACTAGCGCGGGGCGGCCAGGCACCGACGGCAGGCACCGACGGTCAGGAACTCGCCCGAGCCTTCCCCACCCCGCGCAGCAGCCAGCTATGCCGGATAAGCCCGCACCAACCGAGCGTCCTGCAACGCACGGGCCCACCATTCGAGCTGATCGAGCAACGCCTGCGCCGCGGTCTCCGCCTCCGGGTCGACCGGCTCGCCGTTCTCCCCGAACCGTCCGTGCGCCCCGTGGAAGCTCACGGTCTCGCGGATGGTCACCGCGTGCAGCTCGGCAAAGACCGGCCGGAGGTGCTCGACCGCACGCAGCCCGCCGGAGATCCCGCCGTAGGACACGAAAGCGACCGGTTTGGCGTGCCACTCGCCGCGGAACCAGTCGAGGACGTTCTTGAGCGAGGCGGGGTAACTGTGGTTGTACTCCGGCGTGATCACGACGAACGCATCCGCCGCCTCGAGCCGGGCCGCGACGGGCGCGGCCCCCTCGCCGTTCATCGCGAGCGGCAGGGAAATCTCGGCGACGTCGATGACGTCGGCGACGAGATCGCCGTGCCGGTCGGCCTGGCGGGCGAACCAGCGCACGACCGTGGGGGCGAACCGCCCTTCCCTGGCGCTGCCGACAAGCACAGCGAGCCGGACGGGAGCTTCGGACACGTTATTCTCCTTTTTCCCGGGGCGGAACAGGTTCCCGCCTCCGGAAGCGAGTCTCGAACTTCAAGCTCCCTTTAAGTCAAGCTATGCTGAGCGCATGACGAAAACGGAGCTGCCCGAACTGACCGTGGGCGAACTCTCCCACCGAAGCGGCGTACCGGCGTCGGCCCTGCGGTTCTACGAGGACGAGAACCTGATCCGCAGCAGGCGCACCGCGGGCAACCAGCGCCGCTACCGCCGCGACACCCTGCGGCGGGTCACGTTCATCCGCATGTCGCAGCGGGTGGGCATGCCGCTGGCGCAGATCCGCGAGGTCTTGGCCCTCCTGCCGGACGACCGGACCCCGACCCGCGCCGACTGGTCCCGCATCTCGTCCTGCTGGCGCTCCGACCTGGACCAGCGCATCCGCCAACTGGAACAACTCCGCGACCAACTGAACGACTGCATCGGCTGCGGCTGCATGTCCCTGGCCAAATGCCGCCTGGCCAACCCGAACGACCAACTAGGCCAAGACGGCCCCGGCCCGCGACGCCTGCCCGACCACCGGGGAACGGAGTACGAGTGAGGCTCCAGCTGCCGAGGTCTCGCAGCCGCCGAGGTTGCGCCTTCGAGGTCTCGCAGCCGGTGAGGTTGCGCGCCCTGAGGTCTCGCAGCGCGAAGGTGCGGCAGCACGGCAAGGAACCATGCGAGACCGCGCCAGCTTTATCAACTCGGCGTCGCGATGTCACCGGTCCGCACGAACAGCGCACAAGTCCGCAGCAGGCGGGTTACGCATCCATCGAACCCGGCTCTCGCCACGCAGGTACCAGCCCACTGCCGTACGCGGCCTGCCTCACCGCCCTGCCTCCCCCGTCGTTCTCCCGGCGCGTCATCACCCCAGCACGGTCATCCCAGCAGCAACCCCCTCACGTAGGCGGCCTGTCCGGCATGCTGGAGGTCGTCGGACAGGACGCTGACCAGCCGGACTCCCAGGGTCACCGGCGGGTTCCAGCCTTCGTCGACCACCTTGTCCAGCGCCGCCGCGTCGAGGCCAGCCACCCAGGAAACCGTGTGCTCGTGCACGGCGTCGTAGTAGCCGGTGAGCAGATCCGGCGACTCCGGCCGCACCTGGGCCACGTCCTCGCTGCTGTGCCCGTAGCCGATGTCGCCCGCCGGGAACGGCAGGTCGAACTTCTCGCGCCAGTCCGCTGCCGTCCAGAGCTGGTCGGTGCCCGCGACGCCTGCGACATGGTCGTCCTGCACCCGCGCCAAATGCCAGACCAGCCAGCCGATCGAGTTGGCCTCCGGGCCGGGTCGCGCCGCCAGTTGCTCCGCGGTCAGCCCGTCGACTGCCTGGTGCACCACTTCCCGCACCCGGCCGAATCCGTCCACGAGCAGATCGGCCACATTCATCTCGCGCTCCTCCTTCGTCGTCGTGCGCTTGCCTCGATCATGCCTCGAAGATCCGCCTCTGCCCAGCCTCGTGACTCGAGCGGCGCGAGGGGACCACTCGCACGCGCCGAACCGGTTTCAGCACGGGAAAATCGGCTAACTACCCGCGGTGACCGCGACCGTCCACTTCGGATCTGACAGCATCGTCCGGAGTCCGGTAATATCCGCGGCGAAAGCGACAACGCACGCCGAAGACGCGAACGGAGGGCCCAGTGGCGATCACCGCGCCCCGCGCCCTGCCCGGCTTCGACAACATCGCCGGTATCGCGATTCCCGCCTGGGCGGGCATGGTGATCACCGCGGCCTGCGCGGTTTCAGCGATAGCGGTTCTGCTGGTGATTCTGCGCAACCGGCGCAAGTAGTCCACGCGGGGACATTCGCTTCGATATCCGCCGGATCCCGAGCGAGACAGTGCGGAATCAGGCACTGCCCCCGCCGAGGGTCACTTGTTCACGCGGGTGAACCGGCTGGTGATCACGTGGTCCTTGGCCGGACCGGTCACCACCCATTCCTGCTCCCACCGGCGGTCGTCGAGCACGCGGTACGTGCCTCGATACCAGTCGGCGGCACACGGATGATCAGCCGTCCACTCCCCGGTCGCCAGATCCAGATCGTGGAAGAACCCACCGTGGTCGAAGTGCACCGCGGCGCGGGAGCCTCCAGCCGGTCGGTAGTGCAGTGTCCGGACGAACGGTCCTCGATGCGCTCCAAGCTGCAGCTCTCCCGACTCGCGATAGACGAGCACCCCGTCGTCGGACGTGAACGTCGCGCGACCGCTCGCCTCGCCCATCGGCACTCCGTCGACGTCGACGATTTCGCGCGCGAGCTGCCATTCGCCGGAGAAGTACCCGGTCAGGTCATTGATCGGAAAACCCACGGATCCATTGTGCGCCTCGGGACCGAACGCGAACGGCACTGGGACCACCAGCTCGGTACCGTCTGTCACGAGGGTGGCGTGAAGGGTCCCGTCATCCCGGCTGTCACCAGTCGCCCTGCTGTTCACCCTGTGCGACCGGACCCGCCGCAGGTGCCGAAAACGGCCAGCGCGATGGGGACTCTCGCGCCGAACCCGGCGGGGCAGGCTCGACCGGACGGCCCGCCGCCCTAGAATCGGCCGCGTGGCGCACCCCGACCTGGCCGAGCAGGCCACCCGTTCCCCCGCTCTCGAGACCTTGCAGCGAGTCTTCGGCTACGACGCGTTCCGCGGCGACCAGGCGGAGATCGTCGAGCACGTGATCTCCGGCGGCGACGCGCTGGTGCTCATGCCCACCGGCGGCGGGAAATCGCTGTGCTACCAGATCCCGGCGCTGGTGCGGCCGGGCGTCGGCGTGGTGATCTCGCCGCTCATCGCGTTGATGCAGGACCAGGTCGACGCGCTGCGCAACGTCGGCGTACGCGCCGGATTCCTCAACTCCACCCAGGATTTCGCACAGCGGCAGGAGGTGGAGAACGCGTTCGTCGCGGGCGAACTGGACCTGCTCTACCTCGCGCCCGAACGGCTGTCGGTCGAATCCACCGTGCGGCTGCTCGACCGCGGCAAGATCGCGCTGTTCGCGATCGACGAGGCGCACTGCGTCTCCCAGTGGGGCCACGATTTCCGGCCCGACTACCTGATGCTTTCTTCGCTGCACGAACGCTGGCCGGACGTGCCCCGGATCGCGCTCACCGCCACCGCGACCGAGGCCACGCACAAGGAAATCTCGCAGCGGCTCGGCTTGGACAGCGCGAAGCATTTCGTCGCGAGCTTCGACCGGCCGAACATCCAATACCGGATCGTGCCGAAGAACTCGCCGCAGAAGCAGTTGCTCGACCTCCTGCGCACCGAGCACCAGGGCGACGCCGGGATCGTCTACTGCCTGTCCCGCGCATCGGTGGAGAAGACAGCGAATTTCCTGGTGCAGAACGGAATTCCAGCGCTCCCCTACCACGCGGGGCTCGACAAGTCGACGCGCGCGACGAACCAGGCGAGGTTCCTGCGCGAGGAAGGGCTCGTCGTGGTCGCCACGATCGCGTTCGGCATGGGCATCGACAAACCGGATGTCAGGTTCGTCGCGCACCTGGACCTGCCGAAGTCCGTGGAAGGCTATTACCAGGAAACCGGCCGCGCGGGCCGCGACGGGCAGCCGTCCACCGCCTGGCTCGCGTACGGGCTGCAAGACGTGATGCAGCTGCGCAAAATGATCGACAAGTCCGAGGGCGACGAGATGCACCGCCGCCTGCAAGCCCAGCACCTGAACGCGATGCTGGGACTGTGCGAGACAGTCGAATGCCGGCGCACGCAGATCCTCGCGTACTTCGGGCAGTCCGGCCAGCCGTGCGGGAACTGCGACACCTGCCTCACCCCGCCGGAACGCTGGGACGGCACCATTCCCGCGCAAAAACTGCTGTCCACAGTGGTCCGTCTGCGCAACGAACGGCGGCAAAGTTTCGGCGCCGGCCAGATCATCGACATCCTGCTCGGCAAAACGACTCCGAAGGTCACCCAGTTCCAGCACGACACGCTGAAGGTCTTCGGTATCGGCACCGAACTGCGCGAACCGGAATGGCGCGCGGTGGTGCGGCAGCTGCTGGCACGCAACCTGCTTGCGGTCGAAGGAGATTACGGGTCACTGGTGCTGACCGAAGGCTCGACCGCGGTCCTGAACGGCTCCCAAGAAGTACAGCTGCGCCGCGAACCCGAACGCCCGGCGCGCGCCCCGCGAACGTCTCGCCGCACGCCGGCGGCCGCTCCGGTCGAGATGCCCGAGGAAGCGGCACCGGTGTTCGAGCGTCTCCGCGCCTGGCGCGGGGCGACGGCGAAGGAACAAGGAGTCCCGGCGTACGTGATCTTCCACGACGCCACGCTGCGCCAGATCGCCACCTTGATGCCGACAACGCTCGACGCCCTGGGCACGGTGAGCGGGGTGGGCGAGAGCAAGCTGGCCAAGTACGGGGAGGGAGTGCTGGCGACGCTGGCTGAGGAGTGAGACTGGGGCGGAGCCGAGGTCAAGACTGCCTAGCCGGGAACGCAGGCCGAGGAGTGAGATTGCGTGCGAGTCACCTACGAGGCTCTCACCGACTCACTCGAGCACGTCAACGCATCAGCGGTCAACCTATGGAGATGTAGCGCGACTCCGGGTTCAGCACCCGGTGCACGCGTCTCATCCCAGCTGTCTTCGCGCCAGCTAGCGGCCTGAAAACGCCGCCGGGGCAATCGGCCTCGCGCGGAGACCTGCTAGGCGCGCGCTGACTCCCGCCCCTCAAGCCGCGCATTGAAGCTGAGCACTAGGTTGACGGGATGGGGTGGGACCTGAGCGAGCTCATCGCGAAGCACGACGTACCAGGCGCACAGGTCGCGGTGCTGGCCGGCGGCGAGATCCGGGACGAGGCCGCAGGTGTGCTGAGCCTCCACACACAAGTCGAGGCCACGACCGACTCGGTCTTCAAGATCGGTTCGATCACCAAGATCTGGACGGCCACGCTGGTCCAGCAACTAGTGAACGACGACCTGCTGGATCTCGACCGTCCCGTTCGTGACTATGTGCCCGGTTTCCGGCTGAGCGACCCGGCCGCCACCGAGGCCCTGACCGCCCGTCACCTGCTCACCCACACTGGCGGCATCGACAGCAACCACTTCGTCGATACTGGTCGCAACGACGACGCGATCGAGAAGTTCGTCGGCGCCCTCGCCGACGCAGATCATCTTTTTCCTCCGGGCAGCGTTTTCTCTTACTCCAACAGCGGATACTCGGTGCTCGGCAGGCTAGTGGAGGTCTTGCGCGGCAGGCCCTTCCACGACGCGCTCCGCGAGTTTTTGGCGGTGCCGTTGGGTCTTTCCACGGTCGCCGTCGACACGTACGACGCGCTCCTGCACCGCGCTGCGGTCGGGCATGTCGAGACCGGAGGAAAGCTCGCGCCGACGAAGAGCTGGGCAGTCCGCTATTTCTCCACGCCCAGCGGCTCGCATCTCGCGATGAGTGCGCGCGACCTTCTGGAATTCGTCCGCCTGCACCTCACCGACCACGAGTTCGCGGGACTGCGCGAGCCTCAACTCGAATCCGTCCCGGATTTCGGTGGCGGCGTCGTCGGCTGGGGACTCGGCTGGATGCTGTACCGGGACGGCGTCGTAGGCCACACCGGCGTCTCCAAAGGCCAGAAGGCGTTCCTGCGCGTCGTGCCCGCGGCCGGCGTGGCGATGGCTGTGCTGACCAACAGCGCGGACGCTGAGCCGCTGGCCCACGAACTCTTCAGCGCGGTACTCCGTGACGTCGCTGGCGTCGGCACGGCACCACTGCCCGTGCCACCCGCGAACCCGGCACCCATCGACGCGGCTCGCATGTGCGGCACCTATCGCGCTACCTCGCACGACATCACCCTTGCCGTCGAGAACGACCGAGCGTTCCTCACCTACCGCCCACGCAACGGAACCACCCAGGCACCGCCCGGCAAGCCTGCGAATCGCGTCGAGGTCGTCCGTCTCAACGACAGCGCGCTCATCACCGCCGAACCGAAGCTCAACAGCCACCAGGTCTGTCCCTGATCGGCTCCGACGGGCACGGCCGCGCCCGCTTCCTGCACAACGGTGCTGCCGCCTACCGAGTCGCTTGAAGCTGCCGCCATCCGAGACGTGCGATTGACGCGCGCGAGCCTCCTGCACACCCGCGTCCGTCAGGCCAAGCCTCACTCAGCCGCCCGAGGGCGAGTCGTGTCCGAGACCTTTCGGACCGCTCCCGCGATCTGCGAGTGGTATCGGCCGCTGGTCTTCTCGTCCACGAAGCGCGCTGCCTTCCCCACGGCCTCGTTGACCTTCTCCGGGTTCTTGCGCACGTACGACACCGCGCCCGCAGCACCGGCCAGCATGCTGAGTTTCTTCATCAAAGCCATCGCCCAAAGCCCTTCCCCTGCGGAAACCTCCGTCACCTGCCCAACGTCGCCCCGCCGCCCGGGGTTCCCGGCGCGAAACCTGGATGACAGAAGGTGCCCGAACCCGGCATCATCCACTGCGTGCGCGATCTTTCCGCCCTGCCCAAGGTGCACCTCCACGTCCACCTCGAGAGCACCATCCGTCCCGGCACGCTCAAGGAATTCGCGGCCGCCCACGGGGTCCAGTTGCCGGAGAAGCCCGAAGCGTTCGAGGGGTTCCGGGCGTTCGCCGATCGCAACAGTCTCACCCGGTCGTGTCTCCGCGAAGCCGAAGACTTCGAGCGGATCGCGCGCGAGTTCTGCGCGGACGAAGCCGCTCAGGGGACTCGGTACGTCGAGGTCACGTTCACCGCTGCCTCGCACGGGGAACGGCTCGGAGACCTCGAGATGCCGCTCAACGCGGTCCTTAAAGGACTGTCGGACGGCGGGCAAGAGCATGGGCTGCAATGGCGGCTGATTCTCGACCATTCGCGGCGGCGGTCGGTAGAACGCGCCATGAAAACGCTGGAGCTGGCCAAGCGGCACGAAGAGATCATCGGGATCGGGATGGCCGGCGAGGAAAGGCACTCGCTCGCTCCGTTTCGCGAGGTGTTCGTCCGGGCGCGGGAGGCGGGGGTGCACCTCGTTCACCACGCTGGCGAGGACGCTGGGCCGGACAGCATCCGTGAGGCGATCGAAATCGGCGACGCGGAGCGCATCGGGCACGGAATCCGCATTGTGGAGGATCCGGATCTGACGGTTCAGGTAGCGGAAAGCGGGATCGCACTGGAGGTGTGTCCGTCGTCGAACGTCGCGCTCGGGTTGGTTCCGACGTTGCCGGAACATCCGTTGCCACGGCTGATCGAGGCGGGGCTCAGGGTCACGCTCAACACTGATGTCCCGGACGTCACCGGCACCACGATCACCGACGAATTCACCCGTGCGCGTGAGGTTTTCGGTTGCGACGACGCGACGTTGGCCAAGCTGGCGAACAACGCGGTGACGGCGTCGTTCGCGCCGGAGGAGACCAAAACGTTGCTGCACAAGGAGATTGACGACTGGCTCAGGTCGGCAGAAGGCGCGTGACGAGCACGCCCAGCTGCTGCGCGGTCCGGCATTCGTGCATCTCCACCAGCTCCGCATAGTCCGGTGCGGCCGAATCGCCGGTCCCCCACAGGGATCGGCGTTCGGGATTCAGCCAGTGGACATGCCGTGCTCGGGAGCGAATCGCGCGGACGGCGTCGAGATTCGGGTCGCCGCCGTTCGTTCGGGCGTCGCCCAGGATGAGCACAGACGTTCGCGGGCCGACGGCGTCCAGCCAGTGCGAGGTGAATTGCCCTAGCGCGCGGCCGTAATCGCTGTGGCCGTCCCAGCGGACTACCGCTGCTTCGCTGAGCATTCGTGCGCCGAGCTGTTCGGGATCGGCGGCACCGGTGTCGACGAGGTGCGTTACCTCGTCGGTGCTGTCTACGAAACCGAAGACGCGGATTTTGCTGAACTGGTCCCGCAATGCTTGCACCAGGAGCATCGTGAAGTTCGCGAAACCCGCCACTGAACCGGAAAGATCGCACAGGAGGATGATTTCCGGGCGGCCGGGGCGTCGGTGCCGGCAGGCTGGGCGCAAGGGCACGCCGCCAGTAGAGAGTGAACGACGCAGCGTTCGGCGCAAGTCGATCTGACCGCGTGTGGTGCGTTTGCGGCGCGCGGCAAGTCTGGTGGCGAGTTTGCGGGACAGCGGCTGGATGGTCCGCCGCAGTTCGGCCAATTGCGTACGGCTGGCGATGAGGAAGTCGACGCGATCCGCGGCAGGGGCGATCGCGTGTTTGGCGATCCGTTCGCGGCCTCGCAGTTCGGCGGCTCGGCGGCGCGCCTCGGTACGCACCCGGCCGCGGAAACCCTCGACGCGGCGGCGGATCTCGTCGCGGGTGAGCCGGTCGGTGAACTCGTCCGGGGCGCCGGAGGAGCGCATCGCGGCGAGTACCCGGGCGATGAGCGTCTGCGGCTGCAGGCGGTCCAGCGTCTGGTGCGCGGAGTACCCGCCGCCCGGGCCGGTTCCGACGCCGTATTGGCCCAGCAGGTCCACGGCGATTCCGGCGAGCTGGTCCAGCGCCTGGTCGTCGCCTTCGGCCAACGCGGCGGCGAGCGCTTCCCGCAGTTCCTCCCGGTCCTGCGGCGCGTTTTCGCGGGCCAGCTCCGGGGCGCCGACGCCGGCCGGGAAGTACAGGTCGAAGGCGGCATCGAAGACCGACCGCTGCCCGCCCCGGCGGACCAGCGCGGCGGCGAGCCCTTCGCGGACCAGCTCGCGGTCGTCCAGGCCGAGCACCTCCAGCGCGGCTGCCGCGTCGGCCGTCTCGCCCGGACCGGCCGGGATGCCTTGCGCCCGCAAGGCCCGCACGAACTCGGCGAGCCGTCCGGTCAGGCCCGGCGCGGCGGTCATGACGCGTCCAGCACCTGGTCGAGACTCAGCCCGGCCCCGGCCTTCGCGATGTCGTCCTGGTGCTTCAGCACGACGCCGAGGCTTTCGCGCACCACGCGCTCGTCCAGCGCGCCCGCGCCCAGCTCCAGCAGCGTGCGCGCCCAGTCGACGGTTTCCGCCACCGACGGCAGTTTCCGCAGGTCCATCGCCCGCAGCGCGGCGATCACCCGCACCACCGAATCCGCCAGCGCGGCCTCGATGCCGGGCACCTTCAGCCGGACGATCTCGCGTTCGAGATCCTCGTCCGGGAAATCGATGTGCAGGAACAGGCACCGCCGCCGCAGCGCCTCGGACAGCTCGCGCGTCGCGTTCGACGTCAGCACCACGAACGGCTGCTGCGTCGCGGTGATCGTGCCGAGTTCGGGCACGGTCACCTGGAAATCGCCGAGCACCTCCAGCAGCAGGCCCTCGATCTCGACGTCGGCCTTGTCCGTTTCGTCGATCAGCAGCACGGTCGGCTCGGTGCCGGAGATCGCGGTGAGCAGCGGGCGGCGCAGCAGGAACTCCTCGCCGAAAATGTCCGTGCGCGCCTCGTCCCACGTCTCGTCGCGGCCCGCGGTGATCCGCAGCAGCTGTTTCGCGTGGTTCCACTCGTAGAGCGCGCGGGCCTCGTCGATGCCCTCGTAGCACTGCAACCGCACCAGCCGCGAGCCGGTGACCTCGGCGACCGCCGTCGCCAGCGCCGTCTTGCCGACCCCGGCCGGGCCCTCGACGAGCAGCGGCTTCCCCAGCCGGTCGGCGAGGAACACCGTGGTCGCGACCGCGGTCGACGCGAGGTACCCGGCCTCGGCCAGCTGCGCCGACACGTCGTCGACGGACGAGAAAAACCCGGTGCCCACGTGGCCTCCTAAGCGATCGCTCACCCGCACTGTACTGGGCGGTCGCCACCGAAGACGTCCCGGCGACCAGACATCGGACCTAAGCCCTCTGGGCTCGCCACCCAAGAGCGTCGTGAAGCCCGCTGTTCCTCCGATGTATGCCGAGCACCGGCAACGTCGTCACGGCAGGCTGGGAATGGCCTGGTCCACCAACCGTTTCGCCACCGGGCAGGACCCTTCGTTGCTCACAGACCGGTCGAGGTACCAGATGCGCACCGCCGAATCCGTGCCGGGGATCTGGACCTGATACCGGCATCCGCCGCCGCCTTTCGTGGTGTCCTTCCGGATTTCGTGCCCGCCCTGGGAACTCGGCTCGCTGTGCCCGCTCCAGTCCTCCGCCTCGGCCAGGTCCAGAGTCGCGGCCAGGTCGCCGCCGGTCAGCTTGCCGCGCGGCGGGTTCCACTCGGTGCGGCAGCCGCCCACGCCTCCCGTCGTCACGGCCGGGGTGGATTCCGTCAGCTTGTACTCGCTGCGCTGCGGGTCGATCGGCGTGCCCCGCGCGGCAGTTGCCAACAGCTCGCAGGCGTTCGTCTTCGCGAACGTCTCCGCCGGGCCGGCACCGCTGCATCCCGCCGCCGCGACGACGACCGCCAGTCCGAGCGCGAGCCGTTTAATCATTGCCATGGAACCCTCGCCACGCGTCCTCTTCGTCGTCGAACTCGCGACCGGCCGACTTGTCCGGGCGGACACTGCCCGATTCCGAGACGGCGTGCGGTGATTTCAGTCCCGCGTTGCCGAACGCGGCTTCTATGTCCTCCTGGACGTTGGCCGTGCCGGCGTTGGCCAGCGCGCTGACGTTCGGAGTCGCCGAGATCATCGCGCCGCCCTGGACGCGAAGGGTCAGGTAGCCGAAGCTCCCGCTGACCTCGCGCGGCGGTTCCGGCTCCGCGGCCGAAGCGCGCTCCCGCTGCTGCCGGAGCCGTTCGTTCTCGTTGCGCTCCCGGCTGGCCCTGGCTGCCGCGACGACCTCGTCGAGCGTCGGGAACACCACGGGACCGCCCGCCTCGCTCGCAGGAGCCGCGGCAGGCGGCGTTTCCGCGGCCAGACGTTCGGATCTTGCCTGCACCGCCGCGTCCAACGCGGACAGGTACGCCTCCGTCAGCGCTTCTCCGAGAAAAGCCGGCTCGACCCGGGATTTCCAGTGGTCCAGGACGGTGGCTTCGACCAGTTTGAGGTCCTCGTCCAGCGTGATCGCGACGACGCCGGTCCGGTCGGACGCGCGGAAACCGCGAGCGTTCCCGGTGCCGACCAGCACGGGTTCGGCGACGGTCGGCGGCGGCTGCGGCGCCGGGGCCCGATCGAGCCGCGCGCCGATGTCCCGAAGTGCTTCCAGCCCCGCGTCGAGAATGCTCGCCGAGGCGACCGGGTCGGTCATTGTCGCTCCCCTCCTGAGACTAGCCGGCCAGGCTCGGCCACTTGTCGTGCGGAAATTCCGCGGCGTCGTACTGGATGCTGGTGGCGTCGCGCGTGCGCCCGACCGCCTCGCTGTACATTTCCACGACCTTGGTGAGCCGCTCGCCCGCGGTGGTGACGAGCTTCTCGACGAGTTCGCCGGTTTTCCCGATGGCCTCCAGCGCACCGACAATGGTCCCGGCGTCGACCAGGACGGCGACGAACTCGCCCGCTATCGCGGCGAAGGCGTCGCCGAGCTCCTTCACGAACATGATGTTCGCCTTGGCGACGTCGAGCAGCCAGCTGCTGATGTTGTCCGCTTTGGTCTTGATCGCGCCCAGCGCGCCGTGCTGCAGGTCGACGGCGTCGTTGTACGCGTTGCGGGCCGCGCCTTCCCAATGCCCGAAGTTCGCGTCCGGGTGCTCCTTGACGACGCCCTGGATCTGGGCCGCGGGGCGCTGGGCGTTCTCCAGCCAGGAGAACCCCTGGACGATGATCGAGACGATCGGGGTCGAATGGTCGAGGATCTTCTGGATGTCCTGGACGATCTTCGTGATCTTCTCGTTGAGCGCCTGCATTCCCCGGTCGAAGGCGACGACGGCCGGGCCGAGGACGTACCGCCACGCGGAATCCGCCCACTTGCCGACGAACTCCCGGAACCCGTTGACCATGTCGTTGACCCACTGGACCAGCTGGTCGATCAGTTTCTTGAACTCGGCGGTGGTGCTCTCCGCGTCCTCGCTCACGACCCGCCCTCCGGAATCTTCTTCGACCAGTCGTTGAGGTCGAGTTCGACGACTTCCTCGTTCTGGTCGTAGGTGTTGGCCGCCTTGACCAGCACGTCGCCGATGTGGCCCATGTCCGCGCCCGCCGTGGAGAGTTTCTGCTCCATGAACTGCTGGAGCTTGTCGTAGGCGGACTTGTCGATCTGCGCGACCGCGGCCGTGAGGAGGAAGTTCACGCCGTCGCCGATCCAGAAGGCCGACGTGTCGAGCGTCATGCCGGAAACTGCCGTGTGCACGCCGGCGATCTTTTCCGCGTGCGGATCCCACTTTTTCGCTTCGGTGCGCAAGGCGCCGGTGATGACCTTGTAACCGGCCATGCGAGTTCCTCCCTCGTTCGCTGTCGGGCAGCCCGGCCGTGATGGGCACCACAGCCCGCATAGTACGGAGTCAAATGGGATGCCGAGCGCAAAACCGGCTTTTTCGCACCGGGCGCGGGCGTACCCGCTGTGCGCGGACCTCGGCCGCGCGTCGCGGGCTAGCATCGCGCCGTGACTTACGCTGCCGCTGATGCCCGTTACGACTCGATGCCCTACCGCCGCTGCGGGCGCAGTGGCCTGAAGCTGCCCGCGATCTCGCTCGGGCTGTGGCACAACTTCGGGAACGACCGCCCGCTCACCGTTCAGCGCGAGATCGTCCGGCGCGCCTTCGACCTCGGCATCACGCACTTCGACCTGGCCAACAACTACGGCCCGCCCTACGGCAGCGCCGAGGAGAACTTCGGCCGGTTGCTGGCGAGCGATCTGAAGCCGTACCGGGACGAGCTGATCATTTCGACGAAGGCCGGCTACGACATGTGGCCCGGGCCGTACGGCGAGTGGGGTTCGCGGAAGTACCTGCTGGCCAGCCTCGACCAGTCGCTCGGGCGGATGGGGCTGGACTACGTCGACATCTTCTACTCGCACCGGTTCGATCCGGAGACGCCGTTGGAGGAGACTGTCGGCGCGCTCGACCGGGCGGTTCGGTCGGGCAAGGCGTTGTACGTCGGGATCTCGTCCTACAACTCCGCGCGGACCGCGGAAGCCGCACAGCTGCTGCGGGAACTGGGCACGCCGCTGCTGATTCACCAGCCGTCGTATTCGATGTTCAATCGCTGGACCGAGGCCGACGACTTGCTCGGGACGTTGGAGCAGGCCGGTGCTGGGTGCATCGCGTTTTCGCCGCTGGCGCAGGGACTGCTGACGAACAAGTACCTTTCCGGAGTTCCCTCGGATTCTCGGGCGGCGCAAGGGAAGTCGCTGAATCCGGACACGATCACCGAGGAGAAGCTCGGCAAGATCCGGGCACTGGGCGAGATCGCCGAGCGGCGCGGGCAGACGCTGGCGCAGCTGGCGCTGGCGTGGGCGTTGCGGGATCCGCGGATGACGTCGCTCGTGATCGGGGCCAGCAGCGTGAAGCAGCTGGAGGACAACGTGGCCGCGCTGGACAACTTGTCGTTCACCGACGAGGAACTGGCGGAGATTGACCAGTACGCGGTCGAGGAGGGCATCAACCTCTGGAAGCGCTCTTCCGACGGCTGAGAACCGGTCACCCGGCCGGAGGTTCGTGCTCGTCGAGCCTCCGGCCGAACTCGCTGTAGACAGTCTCGCCGTCCAGAAACGCTTGCTGCGCCAGAGCAATTCGCCGAGCCTTCGACGGCCGCAATTGCGATTGCGCGACCTCGAGCCCGAGGAACTCGAACCGGCTCAATTCGTCCGCTGGCAGGCGGATCGCGTCGATCTGCTCGCGGCTCAGCACGCCGCCGCCGAAGACGAACTGCAGGCTGTCCCGCCAAACGCCGTGCGCGGGCAGCCAATCGACGACGAGCAGGCATCCCACCGGCAGGTCGATGCCGAGTTCTTCGCGGACCTCTCGACGGCACGCCGCCAGCGGTGATTCGCCGTCCTCGACCAAGCCGCCTGGAATCTCCAGGAACGGCTTGTAGGTCGGGCGGACGAACAGAACTCGACCGTGTTCGTCGCGGGCGAGCACTCCGGCGGCCGCGTTCTTGCGCGGGAACCGGGCGGCGATGCCGGGATTGAACTCGGCCTCCGGCTCGCCCTCGTCCCGAACGTCTTGGGCGAATACGGCCTCGTCGCCGCAATGGCGCGCCTGGCTGTCGGTCACCGTCGCCTCCCCGTCATCCGCGGGCCGCGCGGACCGTCTCCGCCGCCCACTCCGACCAATCCCGTTCCATCGCCGCGTATCGCTTGCCCCATTCCAGGGCCAGCCGGCCGTAAAGCGACAGGTCGCTGTCATCCCAGTCGACTGAGGCTTCCAAGGCCGCCAGTTCGTCGACCAGCCTCTTGGCGAAAGCGCCCTGCCTGCCGAGGAATTCGCGGGCCTCCTCCGGCGTGACCTCGCCCAGGAAGTACACCCGCAGCAGCATCTCGTTCCGCCGCGCGGCCGGCGGCCTCTCCTCCAGCAGCCACTTGCGCAGTTCCTCGCGCCCGGCGTCGGTGATCGCGTACTCCTTGCGCCCGCGCGGGCCTTCCGCGGAGACCTCGATCAAGTCGGCGCCCTCGAGCTTGCCCAGTTCCCCGTACAGCTGGCTCTGCGTGGCAGTCCAGACGCTCGACATCGCCGTTTCGAAGCGTTTCAGCAGGTCGTAGCCGCTTCCAGGGGCGCTGGCGAGCAGCCCCAGCACCGCGTGTCGCAAAGTCATGCGCCCAGCCTACCTTCCACTATTGACATGTCCAGTCCGGACGTTCTAGCTTTGACATGTCACCACAGGAATGTGAGCGAGGGGTCCCGATGAACTACCTGAAGAGTTTCCTTCCGTGGATCGCCTTCGCGATCGTGTCCACGCAGGCCGACTGGCGCTGGTCCGGGCTGACCGGGCTGGTGCTCGCGGGCGGGCTGCTCCTGCTCGAACGCCGGCGCGGCAAGGGCTGGGACACGTTGTTCATCGAGGTCTCCGCAGTCGTCTTCTTCGCGGGTCTCGCGATCTGGTCGTTCAGCGATCCGGCTTCGCCGCTCAGGGATTACGTCGGCGCGCTTACCGATCTTTGGCTGGCGCTGACTTCCTGGGGCTCGCTCGCCGCCAAGCGGCCGTTCACTCTGGGGATCGCGAAAACCATGGTCCCGCCGGACATCGCCCGGACGGCAGTGTTCCACCGGGTCAACGTCGTGATCACCGCCGTGTGGGCGGCCAGCTTCACAATCGCCGGTATCGCCGAAGCGGTGCTGCTGCACTACGCGCCGCACGCCACCGTCGCGTTGATCATCATCAAGGTTCTCGGCTTCGCGATCCCGATCTCGTTCACCATTCGCTACCCGCGCATCGTCCGGGCTCGTGCCCAGAAAGCGGCGTGAATCAATGACTACCACCGACTTTCACCTCGAGGGCCATTACGCCCCGGTCCACGACGAACTCACCGCCTACGACCTCCCGGTCACGGGTGCGCTGCCACCGGAACTCAACGGCTGGTATCTGCGCAACGGGCCGAACCCACGTCAAGACAGCGCACACTGGTTCACCGGCGACGGCATGGTGCACGGCGTACGGCTCGAAAACGGCCGCGCGGCTTGGTACCGCAACCGCTGGGTGCGCACCGAGAGCTTCGACGTTCCGAATCCGGTGCTCTACAACGCCGACGGCACACGGAACCTCCGAGCGAGCGTCGCCAACACGCATGTCGTCAATCACGCGGGACGCACGCTCGCGCTCGTGGAATCCTCGCTGCCGTACGAAATCACCACGGATCTCGACACCGTCGGCGTCTACGATTTCGACGGCAAGCTCGCCGATGCGATGACCGCGCATCCCAAGATCTGCCCGGAAACCGGCGAGCTGCATTTCTTCGGCTACGGCAGCATCACCGCCCCGCACGTGAGCTACTACCGTGCCGACGCCGCCGGGGAACTCGTGCTGCGGCAACCGATCGACGTGCCCGGGCTCACGATGATGCACGATTTCGCGCTCACCCGCCGGCACGTCGTGTTCTTCGACCTGCCGGTGGTGTTCGACCACGCGACTGACGGCGGCATGCCGTTCCGCTGGAGCGACACGTACGGCGCGCGGCTCGGCCTGCTCAGCCGCGATCGCCCGGAGGACGGCGTGCGCTGGTTCGAAGTCGACCCGTGCTACGTCTTCCACACCCTCAACGCGCACGACACCGCCGACGGCCGGATCGTGCTGCACGTCGTGCGATACGAGCACCTGTACCGGCCCGGCGTCCCGGATCCGAAGGGCGTGCTGTGGCGGTGGACCATCGACCCGCGCGCGGGCACGGTAACCGAGGATTTGATCGACGACCGCAGCGGCGAGTTTCCCCGCATTGACGATCGGCTCGCGGGGCTCGACGCCCGTTTCGGCCACGTCACCGGGCGGCATAGCCCAGAAGGTCCGCTCGCGCTTCGTCGCTACGACCTCCACACGAACGCCGCGCGCGAGCATCTGTTCGCGGAAGGACACATCCCGGGCGAGGCGGTGTTCGTTCCGGCGGACGACCGTCCGGGCGGCGCGGGCTGGTTGCTCACGTACGTCTACGACGGACCGAACGACCGCAGCGACTTGGTGGTGCTCGACGCGCAGGACATCGAAGCAGATCCGGTCGCGACGGTCCCGCTGCCCGGCCGCGTGCCCGCCGGTTTCCACGGGAACTGGCTGCCCGACGCCTGAGCCCGTCAACTAGCGGAGGGCGAACCCTGCGTGCCGTCCCCGGGTTCGGGCCGCCGAGCCCGTATCGTCGGCCGGGACGTCCGCCTGCCCTTCCGAGCCGGAAGAAAAGAAACTTTCCTGCCAAAGCGGGGCGAATCCGGTTACCGTGGCAGGACGGAAGTCCGAACGGGAAGGAAACTCAGCAGGTGGCAGGGGCGGGTACACCACCGGTCGGCACCCCGGCCGGGATGCGCATGATCAACCAGCGGGCGGTGCTCGACCTGCTGCGCCGCGGCGGGCCCGCGACGCGGCCGCAGGTGGCGAAGGACACCGGGCTGTCGAAGCCGACGGTGAGCCAGGCGCTGCTGGCGCTGGAGGCCGCCGGGCTCGCCCGCGCGACCGGGCACACGTCCACCGGCACCGGCCGTTCGGCGGTGCTCTACGAGGCGGACCCGACCGCGGGATACGTGCTGGGCCTGGACATCGGCCGCGAGCACATCCGGGTCGCGGTCGCCGACCTGGGCCGCACCACGGTCGCCCGGCGCGACGTGCGCAACACGGCCCGGTCCGGCAGCGCGCTGATCTCCGCGCTGGGCAAACTGGCCGCGGACATCGTCGCCGAGGCGGGTCTCGCGAACGACGACATCGTGGTCCGCGTGCTCGGCTCCCCCGGCGTCGCGGACCCGGTCAAACGCTGTTTCCGGCACGCGCCGAACCTGCCCGGCTGGGGCCGTCCGGGGCTGCTCGACGACCTGGAGCAGGTGCTCGGGCCGGAACTGGTGGTGGAGAACGACGCGAACCTCACCGCGGTCGGCGAATGGGAAAGCGGCGCCGCGCGCGGAGCGTCGGTGGTCGGCTGCATCACCATCGGCACCGGTGTCGGCATGGGCCTGATGGTCGACGGCCGGGTCTTCCGCGGCGCAACCGGCGCGGCGGGCGAGATCGGCTATCTGCCCTACGGCCGCACACGCGTCACCGACGAACCCGCCGAGCCGCCCGCGCGCGGACATCTGGAAGAGGCCACCGCCGCAGGTTCGGTGGTCCGCGGGGCCCGCGAACTTGGCTTGGGCACAGCACGATCTGCCCGCGAGGTCTTCCGCCTCGCCCGCGAGGGTGACGAATTGGCCCAACGCGCGGTTTCCGCGGAGGCAGACCGACTCGCGTACACAGTCGCTTCGGTAGCCGCGGTAATCGACCCCGAACTGATCGTGCTCGGCGGCGGCGTCGGAACGGCGGCAGACCTGCTTCTGGAGCCGATCGACCGAGCACTTCGCGCGTTCACCCCACTCACCACGACTGTGGTGCAAGGCGAACTAGGCGACGACGGCGTCCTAACCGGCGCAATCAGCGTCGGCCTGCGCGCTGCGGAACGCCTGGTCTTCGACCGCCGCGTAGGCGCCGCCTGACGTTCCGTGAGGGGAACCCTCACAGACTCTGAGTCCCTCAGGGTTCCCCTCACGACCCTCAACTGTCCGTGAGGGGCCCCTTCACAGACTCAGATTCCCTCAAGGAGCCCTTCACGGACCACCCGACCGCGACCGCAACCAACGCACCCAACAATCGAGGCACCCACACCACCCCCGCACCCCGATACGAAGCCTCCCTGCGGTTCGGGGGTGCTTGTCAAGGCATCTTTCCCGCCTTGACAAGCACCCCCGAACCGTCAGCACAATGGGCAACGGGGTGCCCCACGCAACCAACGAGGCAATGTCGCCGCCAGGCGACGAGCCGAACCCCCAACAGCCCGCAAACCTCCCCCGAGACCGGTACCTTGCAGGCATGATCGGACTGCCCGACACCATCACCGCCTGCCTCTTCGACCTGGACGGCGTACTGACCGGGACGGCCGTGCTCCACCGCGAGGCGTGGAAACGGACGTTCGACGAATACCTGCGCTCCCGGGACGCCGCGAACTTCCAAGAATTCACCGACGCCGACTACGCGACCTACGTAGACGGCCGCCCGCGAGCCGACGGCGTACGGGAATTCCTTCACTCCCGCGGAATCGAACTCCCCGAAGGCACCCCGGACGACGCCGTGGACGCGCCGACCGTGAACGGCATCGGCAACCGCAAGAACGAACTGGTCCTGAAGATCATCGACGAACGCGGCGTAAACCCTTACCCAGGCTCCGTGCGCTACCTGGAAGCAGCGAAGGAAGCCGGACTCAGGATCGCTGTGGTCACCTCGTCCGCGAACGGCGCCAAAGTCCTCGACGCGGCCGACCTGTCCCGCTTCGTGGAAGCCCGCGTCGACGGCCTGGTCATCCGCCGCGACCACCTGAAAGGCAAGCCAGCGCCCGATTCGTTCCTGGCCGGGGCCAAGGCTCTCGGCGTGGATCCGAAGCAGGCCGTCGTGTTCGAGGACGCACAATCCGGCGTCCAGGCGGGCAAGGCCGGCGGTTTCGGTTACGTCGTGGGCGTGAACCGGGAGAACCAGGCGGACGCTCTGCGCTCGCACGGCGCCGACGTCGTGGTGGACGACCTCGCCGACCTGCTGGAGGACAAGTGACGGAACTCGGTTACGAATGCTCGCCGTGGGAGCTGCGCTGGCGCGGCCTCGACGTGGAAGCGTTGCAGCGCACCGAATCCGCCTTCGCGGTGTCGAACGGACACATCGGCCTGCGCGGCACCCTTGAGGAGGGCGAGCCGCGCGGGCTGCCGGGCACGTACCTCAACGGTTTCTACGAGCAGCACGAACTTCCCTACGCCGAAGGCGGTTACGGCTACCCGGAGGAAGGCCAGACCGTCGTCAACGTGACTGACGGGAAGATCATCCGGCTGCTGGTCGAGGACGAGCCGCTGGACATGCGCTACGGCATCGCGACCGCGCACGACCGCGTGCTCGACTTCCGCCGGGGCACGCTGCGCCGCGTCACCGAATGGTCCTCCCCCACCGGCAGGCGCGTGCGGGTGACCACCGAACGGCTGGTGTCCTTCACCCAGCGTGCGGTCGCCGCGATCCGCTACGAGGTCGAACCGCTCGACGAGGACCTGCAGCTCGTCGTGCAGTCCGACCTGCTGGCCAACGAACCGGTCGAGTCCGACACGCACGACCCGCGCGTCGCCGCCGCGCTCGACGCGCCGCTGGTCGGCGAGTTCTGCCACGCCGCGGGCTACCAGGCCGTGCTGGTGCACCAGACGCGGATGTCCGGGTTGCGCGTCGCCGCCGCGATGGACCACAAAATCGAGGTCGACGACGGCCTGCGCACGCGCATCCACGCCGAGGAAGACCTCGCCCGGCTCACCGCCGCGGTCGACGTGCCCAAGGGCGGACGGCTGCGGGTCACCAAATTCCTCGCCTACGGCTGGTCCGCGCAACGATCCGCTCCCGCGCTGCGCGCGCAGGTCGAGGCCGCGCTCGCGGGCGCCCGCCAGACCGGCTGGAAGGGCCTTGCCGCCGAGCAACGCCAGTTCCTCGACGACTTCTGGGCCACTTCGGACATCGAGATCGACGGCGACCCGGAACTCCAGCAGGCCGTCCGGTTCGCGCTCTTCCACCTGCTGCAGGCCGGGGCTCGCGGGGAAACCCGTGCTATCGCGGGGAAAGGCCTCACCGGGCCGGGTTATGACGGGCACGCGTTCTGGGACAGCGAGACGTTCGTGCTGCCGGTGCTGACGTACACGATGCCGGACGCCGCCCGTGACGCGCTCGGCTGGCGACACTCCACAATAGACAAAGCGAAAGAGCGCGCGACCCAGCTCGGGTTACGCGGCGCGGCTTTCCCGTGGCGGTCCATCAACGGGGCCGAATGTTCCGCTTATTGGCCAGCGGGCACTGCGGCTTTCCACGTCAGCGCGGACATCGCCGACGCCGTCGTGCGGTACGTGAACGCCTCCCAGGACACGCATTTCGAGCGCACCTGCGGCGCGGAACTGCTGCTGGAAACCGCGCGGTTGTGGGCGTCCCTCGGGCATTTCGACCACCACGGGCACTTCCGCATCGACGGCGTCACCGGGCCTGACGAGTACTCGGCGGTGGCGGACAACAACGTCTACACGAACCTGATGGCGCGCAGGAACTTGCTCGCCGCGGCCGACGTGTGCCGGCGGCATCCGGACGTCGCCGAACAGTTCGAAGTGGACACTGCGGAGATCGATTCCTGGCGCGCCGCGGCGGATGCGATGGCGCTGCCGTACGACCAGGAACTCGGCGTGCACCCGCAGTCGGAAGGCTTCCTGCAGCACGACGAGTGGGATTTCGCCGCCACCGACGAGGATTTCTACCCGCTGCTGCTGAACTACCCGTACTTCGACCTGTACCGCAAGCAGGTCGTGAAGCAGGCCGACCTCGTGCTCGCCCTGCATCTGTGCGGCGATTCGTTCAGCCCGGAGGAAAAAGCCCGCGACTTCGCTTACTACGAAGCACGGACCGTCCGGGATTCCTCGCTGTCCGCGGGCACGCAAGCGGTTATCGCGGCGGAGGTCGGGCACCTGCAGCTGGCGTACGACTACCTCGCCGAAGCCGCGCTGACCGACCTGCACGACGTGCACAACAACGTCCGCAACGGCCTGCACATGGCGTCCCTGGCCGGTGCCTGGCAAGCGGCCGTGGCCGGATTCGGCGGGTTCCGCGACTACGGCGGCCAGCTGTCGTTCGCGCCGCGACTGCCGGACGAACTCGGCGGCCTCACCTTCCGCCTCGCCTTCCGCGAAACGCGGTTCCAGGTGTCGATCCAGCACGACGCGGCGACGTACCGGGTGCTCAACGGACCGCCGCTGGACCTGATCCACCACGGCGAGCGGTTCACGCTGGCCGAGGAGCCGGTGGAGCTGCCGATCCCGAAACTGGACCCGGGGCCCGCGCCGGTCCAGCCGATCGGGCGGGCACCGAAGCGCCGCGACGCCTCGAAGGTACGACAGTTCGACCGAAGCTGACTCGTGAGTGGCAATCCCGGTTCTAACCGGGATTGCCACTCACGACGGCGTTTCCTCCGTACCCGGCACCCGAGGCACCTCATCCGTCCGAGAAGGGCTCAGATCCGGCCCCGGTGCGTTGGCCACCTCGCCGGGCAGCTCGTCCGAGTCCGGCAGTTCGCGTTTCCGGCGCGCGGGGAACGGCAAGTCCTCGTCGTCGTCCTCGGACCGGTCGCGGGGACGGAATTCGCTGCGCTGGGTCATGGTTCCGGGATACCCGGTTTATCGCCCTCGCACCAGGGAGTTCACGCGGCCGGACGCGAACGTTGCTTACCGGTCGCGTCCGTGAGCTGGTCCAACAACGTCAGCAGCAGCCCGTCTCGCGTCGACCACGGGCAGATCGTCAGCTTCCCGCCCGCGACCGTCAGCAGGGCTTCCGCGACGACCGCGCCGCCGAGTGCCTGCTGCGCCCGCTGGCGCGAAATCCCCGGCAGCTGCGCTCGCCGCGCGAACGGCATCGCTGACAGCCGCGGGATCCACGCGCGCACGTCGTCCAGGTGCAGCTCGCGGGCCTTGCCCGGGCGGTCGCCCGCCAATCGGGCCAGTTGCCGCAGCACCTTCGAGCAGCCGACCACCCGGTGTTCGGCCAGCTCGTCCTTCACGTCGCCCAGGGCGGCGGAGACTTCCTCCAGCACGTGGTCACGCAGCGCACGCACGTGCTTGCTGCGCACCGGCGGCTCGGCGGGCAGCCAGTCGCGCGTGACCGACCGGGCACCCAGAGGCAGCGACCGCGCGAAAGTGGCCTGTTCGCCGGCTCCGGCGGACAGCTCGACCGTGCCGCCGCCGATGTCGAGCGCCAGCAGCGGGCCGCCGGACGCGCCGTACCAGCGGCGCGCGCCGACGTAGGTCAGCTCCGCCTCCCGACGGCCGGACAGGAAGCGCAGTTCGACGCCGGTTTCGCGGGCGACCTCGCGGACCGCTTCGCGGGAGTTGACCGCGTCCCGGATTGAGGACGTGGCCAGCGGGAACACGTCCTTGACGCCGTGCTCGCGAGCGAATTCCATCCCGCGGGAAACGGCCTTCGCGATCGCCGCGATGCCGCACTCGCTGAGCCGTCCGTCGGCGTCGAGTTCGCGGTCGAGCCGCAGCCGGGTCTGGTGCGTCAACGCCGGGTCGAGCGGGGATCCGCCGGGTTCGAGCACGACAAGCCGGGCACTGAACGATCCGACGTCCAGCACCGCGGCGGCGGATCCTTCGATTCTGCGCACAGCCCGGTCTACCTCGCTTTCGCCCCGCCCGGATTCCCCGTTGAACCCGTTCTTACTCCCGAATTCGCGCCCCGCGCGGGGAGTTGACGGCATTTCGACGGCGGCATCGACCCAAAGTGCGGTTTTTTCACACCCCAGTGGCCCGCATCATACCGGACCTATCCGAGCAGCTCCTTCAGCTTGGCGACGGCGGCCACTCGCGCCTCGCGTCCGGGCTGCAGCGGGTTGACCGCCAGGGTCGTCGCCCCTGCCTCCTTGAACGCCGCCAGCCGCTCCTTCACGTACCCCGCCGGACCGACCAGCGACGTCGCGCGCAGCAGCTCCGTCGGGACCGCCGCGGCGGCTTCTTCCTTCTTGCCGTCGAGGTACAGGTCCTGGATCTTCTTCGCCTCGGCCTCGTAGCCGTAGTTGCAGGCCAGCGTGTTGTAGAAGTTCTTGCCGCGCGCGCCCATCCCGCCGATGTACAGCGCGAACACCGGGCGCACCCAGTCGAGCAAGTGGTCGACGTCGTCGCCGATGGCCAGCGGCGGCGCGGCGAACACGTCCAGCTCGCCCAGTTCCGGGTCGCGCTTGGCCTTGCCCTCGGCCAGCGAGGCGCCCCAGACGTCGGCGGCCTTCTCCGGGTGGAAGAAGATCGGCTGCCAGCCCTCGGCGACCTCGGCGGCGAGCGCGACGTTCTTCGGCCCGAGCGCGGCGAGCACGACCGGGATCCGCTCGCGCACCGGGTGGTTGATCAGCTTGAGCGGCTTGCCGAGGCCGGTTCCCTGGTCCGCGGGCAGCGGGATCGTGTAGTGCTTGCCGTCGTGCACGACGCGCTCGCGCTTCCACACCTGGCGGCAGATCTCGATGATCTCGCGGGTGCGGCCGATCGGCGCGTCGTACTTCACGCCGTGGAAACCCTCGATGACCTGCGGGCCGGACGCGCCGAGACCGAGGGTGAAGCGGCCGTCGGACACGAAGTCCAGCCCGGCCGCGGTCATCGCGGTGAGGCTCGGGGTGCGGGTGTAGATCTGGAAGATGCCCGACATCAGCCCGACGCGCTCGGTCTTCGCGGCGAGATAACCGAGCTGGCTCACCGCGTCGAAGCTGTAGGCCTCGGGGACGAACACGATGTCGAGCCCGACGCGTTCCAGCTCCACGATGTCCGCGACGCTTTCGGCGAACCCGCCCGAGTAGCTGACGCCGGTGCCGATCCTCATCGATCCCTCATTCCCGTGCCGGTCGACTGTGACTAAGCGTTTGCTCATTATGCGGCCGCTCGGGTGACGGCGCTACGGCGTGGGTCACACCACAGCGGGCGCCACCGTCCCGCGCACCTCGCCGAACCCGATCCGGGCGCCGGCCGGACCTGGCGCGGAGGCGCTGATGACGACCTCGTCGCCGTCCTCCAGGAACTTCCGCGTCTCGCCGCTGTCCCCGAGCGCGAGCGGTTCGCGACCGCCCCAGCTCAGCTCCAGCAGCGAGCCGCGCTGGTCCTTGGCCGGGCCGGTGACCGTGCCGGACGCGTACAGGTCGCCGGTGCGCAGGCTCGCGCCGTTCACCGTGAGGTGCGCGAGCTGTTGCGCGGCCGTCCAGTACTGCGTGGCGAACGGCGGGCTGGACACGAGGTGGCCGTTGATCCGGATTTCCAGCGCCAGATCGAGACTCCACGATTCGGCCGCGCGCAGATACTCGAACGGCTCCGGATCCTGCGCGGGCTGCGGCACCCGAGCGTGCTCCAGTGCGGCGAGCGGAACCAGCCAGGGTGACATCGACGTCGCGAACGATTTGCCGAGAAACGGCCCGAGCGGCTGCATTTCCCAGCCTTGCAGGTCGCGCGCCGACCAGTCGTTGACCAGGCAGACACCGAACACGTGCCGGGGGAACTCGTCGACCGGCACCGGAGCGCCCAGTTCGGTCCCCACGCCGACGACGAAGCCGACCTCGGCCTCGAAGTCGAGCAGTCTGGAACTCCCGAACGACGGTTCGGTCGCCTGGCGCGGTTTCCGTTGCCCCGCCGGGCGAATCACCGGAGTGCCGGACGCGACGACCGTGCCCGCCCGGCCGTGGTAGCCGATCGGCAGGTGTTTCCAGTTGGGCGGCACCAGATCGTCGCCGCCGCTGAAGACCCGGCTGGCGTTGAGCGCGTGCTGCTCGCTGGAGTAGAAGTCGACGTAGTCCGCGACCTCCACCGGCAGATGGCTCGTGATTTCGTTGCGGGGCACCAGATGCGGCCGGATCCGGTCGGCGTGGCGCGGTTCGCTGAGCCATTCGCGGACCCGCGCCCGCACGTCGGCCCAGGTCTCCGGACCGGCGGCGAGCAACGGGTTCAGCACGCCCGCGCCGAGCAGGCGGCCGAAGGACTCCTCCTCGGCCGCCGCGCTCAGGTCGAGCACCTGGTCTCCGACCGCGACGCCCGCCCGACGGGTCCGCTCGCCGTGCGAGAAGACGCCGTAGGGCAGGTTGTCGAGGCCGAAGAGGGTGTCGGCCGGAAGGTCGAGCCAGGTCACGCGGAGACCTCCGCGATCCACGCGCCGACGACGGTGTCCAAAGCGGACAGCGGGAGGATTCCGTTGCCCAGGATGACGTCGTGGAACGCGCGGATGTCGAACCGGTCGCCGAGCGCCTTTTCGGCCTCGGCGCGGACGCGCTGGATTTCCAGCCGTCCCACCATGTAGCTCAGCGCCTGGCCCGGATTCGCGACGTACCGGTCGATCTCGGCCTCGATCTCCATCTTCGCCATCGGCGTGTTCTCGACGAGGTAGTCGACCGCCTGCTGGCGGCTCCAGCCCAGCGCGTGCAGCCCGGTGTCGACCACGAGCCGTCCGGCTCGCATCGAGTCCTGCGCGAGCATGCCGAAGCGGGCAACGTCGTCGGAGTACAGGCCCATCTCGTCGGCGAGACGCTCCGCGTACAGGCCCCAGCCCTCGATGTAGGCGTTGAACGGCGCGATCCGGCGCAGCAGCGGCAGATCGGTGAGTTCCTGCGCGAACGTGAGCTGGAAGTGGTGGCCCGGAACGGCTTCGTGGAACGCGATCCCCTCGCTGGTGAAGCGCGGCCGCGAATTCGCCTCGTAGGTGTTCGCGTAGTACGTGCCGGGGCGGGAACCGTCGAACGCGGCCTGCAGGTAGTAGGCGATGGTGCCGCTCGCCGCGTCCGCCTCCGGGACCGGCTCGACCGCGCACTTCGCGTCCGGCACCCGGGAGAACCATTGCGGGGCAACAGCTTCCGCCCGGACGACGGCCGCCCGAGCGCCTTCCAGCAGTTCCTCGCCGTCGCGCCAGCGCAGCTCCGGGTCGTTGCGGAGGCGGTCGAAGATCTCCGCCAGTTCCTCGGTGCCGAACACGCGGGCGCCCAGTTCGCGGTACTCCTCGGCCAGCTTTTCGCCCATCCGCAGCCCGGTGTCGTGCAGTTCCTGCGCGGTGCGGTCGGTGGTGGTGTGCACGCGGATCAGGCCCTGGTACTTCTCCAGCCCGCCCGGCAGGTGGCTGATGCCCGGCTGGCTGTCCGTCTTCGAAACCGGCAGCACCTCCTCGGCGAGGAAGTCGCGGTAGCGCCGGTACGCGGGCCGCACGACCTCGGCGAGCAGCCGGTCGCACTCCGCCGCGAAGCCCTCGACCTCGACCGTCGGCGTGACGCGGAACGGGTCGCCCTCCTCGTTCGCGAGGTACCGCTCGACGTATTCGATTCCGATGCGCACCAGGAAGTCCGGCGGCGCGAACCCGTCCGCGACGGTCGCCCGCTGCGCCTCGATCACGCCGTCGAGGTAGCCGCCGATCGCCGCCAGCCTGCTGAGGTAGTCGTGGGCCCGGCTCGCGTCGTCCGGGGTCAGCGCGGGGAGGATCGTCATCAGGTTCAGCGCGGGCGAGCTGAAACCGTCGCTCACCGCGAAGCCGGACAGCCGCGAGTCGATCGCGTCGATCGCGCCGCGGGCGTGCGTGCGCACCACTTCGCGGGTGATGACCTCGGACGCGGTCAGCCCGGCCGGGTCGATCGCGTCGGCGCGCTCGGCGATCGCGGCATACTTGGCCCGGTCGCGCTCGGCCGCGGCGAGACTCGGGTCGGCGAGCTTCGTGTGGTCGCCCGGGAGGCCGAGGACGGTGCGCTCCAGCGGTTCCCGCTCGAAGGACAGCTCGACCAGTTCGTCGGCCAGGCCCAGGACGGTGTCGCCGTGGCCAGCCACCCACTCGGTGACCACGGCGTCCAGCACCGACAGCGGCAGGGAGCCGCCGGAGAGGATCGTGTCGTGGAACGCCTTGATGTCGAAGCGGCTGCCGAGCCGCTGCTCGGCCTGCTTGCGCAGCCGCTCGATTTCCAGCCGCCCCACCAGGTACGCGAGCGCCTGGCCCGGGTAGCCGAGGTACCGGTCGACCTCGGCCTCGATCTCGACCCGCGCCATCGGCGTGTGCTCCACCAGGTAGTCGACCGCCTGCTGGCGGCTCCAGCCCAGCGCGTGCAGGCCGGTGTCGACGACCAGCCGCCCGGCCCGCATCGACTCCATCGTCAGCATGCCGAGCAGCGACACGTCCTCGGAGTACAGGCCCATCTCGTCGGCGAGGCGCTCGGTGTAGAGGCCCCAGCCTTCGGCGTACGCGGTGAAGTTGCCGATGCGGCGCAGCAGCGGCAGGTCGGAGAGGCCGAGCGCGGTGCTGAGCTGGAAGTGGTGGCCGGGGATCGCCTCGTGGAACGCGATGACTTCGGCGGTGTGCCGGAACCGCTCGGTGGCCTGGTGAGTGTTGGCGAAGTAGACGCCCGGGCGGGACCCGTCGGCGGCGGGCGGCATGTAGTACGCCGGGGGCGCGCCGGGCGCGGAATCCTCCGGCACCGCCTCGACGGTCCACGGGTGCTGCGGGATGCGGCCGAACCAGTTCGGCGCCTCGGCCTCGGCACGGGAAATCGCTGTGCGGGCGGTTTCGAGGAGGTCTTCGGCGCTCGTCCAGCGGAGCTTCGGGTCGGTGCGCAGGCGCTCGAAGATCTCCGGCAGCTCACGGGTGCCGAACACGCGCTCGCCGAGGGCCTGGTACTGCTCGACCTGGCCGGCGATCACCGCGAGGCCGGTGTCGTGCAGCTCCTGCGGGGTGCGGTTGCTGGTGGTGTGGGTGCGGGCGAGCCGGGCGTAGATCTCGTCGCCGCCGGGGAGCCAGGAGACGCCGGCCTTGTCGTCCGGGCGGCCGTGCGGGAGGACCTCGGCCTCGAGGAAGTCGCGGTACTCGCGGAAGCCGGGCCGGGCGACGTCGTTGAGGATCTGCTCGCGGCGGGCGGCGAACTCGTCGTCCGGGGCGGGCTGGCGCAGCAGCGGGTCGTTCTCGGGCTCGGCGAGGTAGCGGTCGAGGTGTGCGATCGCGGCCTTGACCAGGCGTTCGATCGGCAGGAGCCCGGCGGCGATCCCGTCGCGGTGCCGTTGCGCGACGGCGCGGAGATACTCGGGGATCTCGGCGAGCCGCCCGAGATGCGCCTCGGCGGTTTCCGCGGTGACCGTGACCATCGGCAGCGCGGACAGGAGCCCCGACGCGGGCCCGACGAACAGGTCGGTGACGGTGAAGTCGACGATCCGGCTGTCCATCCGGTCGAGGTTTCCGTCGACGGAGCTGAGCAGGACGTCGCGAGTGACGCGATCGGCTTCTTCGAGCCCGGCCGGATCGACGGCGTCGACGCGCTCCCGAATCGCGACGATCTTCTCGCGGAACGCCGCCTCCGCCGCGGCCGACGGATCGCCGAGCCCCGGCGCGTCCGGCCGGATGCCGAGAATGGCGGCGTCGAGCGGTTCGTGGTCGAACGACACCTCGACGAACTCGTCGGCGAGATCGGAAACGACGGACATCGGCGTGGACCCCCAGGGTAGGCGGAGAAGGTGCGATTCCGACCCTAATCGAGACGGGGGTGCGGACGCCCGTGCCCGCGACGGTCGGTCCCTCGGCGGGCGTACGGGAGTGCCGTGGCATGGAACTCCGTGGCCGGTCGGCTGCGGTGCGTAGTGCGTCGGCGGCACGGCGAACACCGGTTGGGCTTGGCTACGCCGTCCGCTGCGGTCGGGTCCGGGCGGGGAAGGCGAAGTGCTGGCTAGACCTTCCTGGGTACCTTCCTGGGTACCTTCCTGGGTACCTTCCTGGGTACCTTCCTGGGTCCGCGGACTGCTGCGGCCGGGCGGGGCGCGCCGGGCGCGGTGGTGCGGCCGGGTCCGGCGGGCGAGGCGGTAGCGTTGCCGGAGTGGCCGTGACCGATCCCGCAGACATCCGCCTGCTCGCCGCGCTCGCCGAGCTGGGCAAGGGAGCTGTGCACGAGCTGGCGGCGAAGGTCGGGATGGATCCGCGGGAGGTCGCGTACCGGCTGGTCGCGCTGTCCGGCAGCGGGTTGCCGCTGCTGGTCGGGGTCGAAAGCGACCCCAACGGTCTCCGCGCGGCGATCTCCGCGGCTCCGGCGTCGTGGCAGCGGCCGCAGGCTCCGGGGTATCCCGGCGGGCCCGGGTCGGCGCCGTTCCCCGCCGCGCCGATGCAGGGGGCTCCCCGGATGCCCGGCTCGATGCCGTCCGGCCCCGCTTCGGCACCGGGCTCCATGCCCTCCGGTCCGCCCGCGGCGCCGATGCCGAACGGTCCGGCGTCGTCCGGGATTCCGGCCTCGGGCGGGATGGCGCCGCCGCCCGGGATGCCGGGCGGCTCTCCCGGCGCGTCCGGCCCGCACCCGCCCGGGCAGACCGGGCAGACCGGGATACCCGAATCGGCCGGGATGCCGGGACATTCCGGCCCGCATCCCCCCGGCCAGCACGGCCTGCCCGGACCGGGGACCTCCGGTGCGTATCCACCCGGGCAGACCGGGATTCCCGCGACCGGACCAGGTTCGCCGGGACCGCACGGCCTGCCCGGACCGGGGACCACCGGCACCTACCCGCCCGGGATGCCCGGAGTCTCCGGTGCGTACGCTCCCGGACCGGCCGGGATTTCCGGCGCGTATCCCCCCGGGCCGAACGGGATGTCCGGCGCCTACTCCCCCGCGCAGACCGGCCTGCCGCGCCAGGCCCCTACGAACGTCTACAATGGACAGTCAGGGCCGTACCCGGCTCCGGACCCGGCCGTCAGCACGTGGGGCGTCCCGCAGACCGCTTCCTGGGCCCGCGGCGACGAACCCCGGCCCGCCGCCGCGCCGGCCAAGCAGGGGCGGATCGGCGAGACGATGCAGTCGCAGGGGCTCGAAGGCGAGCAGCTTTCCGTGCAGCTGCTGGAAGTCCAGGATCCCGCGGACTTCCTCTTCGGCGCGGCCGGCTACCGGCTCGAGGACGGCGAGCGCGCGGTCGTCGTGCACACCGAGATCACCAATCGCGGGCCGATTCCGTTCGCCTCGCTGCCGGACAATTATCTCGAGCTGGTCACCGACAGCGGCGAGACCGTCGCGAAGGCCCCGGTTTCGCTGACGTCCCGGCCGCCGCACAAGATCGGCGTCCAGCCGGGCGAGACGCTCGGCGGGCACACCGTCTACGTCCTTCCGACCGCGACGCGGGTGGTCTCGGTGCGCTGGAGTCCCCGGCCGGAGCCGGACGAGCGCACCCTGACCTGGGCCGTCGGCTAGCGGACTCGTGAGTGTTCCCGCCGGTTCTAACCGGCCTAGCCACTCACAAGGGTTGCGAGCAGCACTCAGCCAGCACACGAGCGGCAGCCCGGCCGCGCACCTGCGCGGACGGCGCTGCTACTGCAGCCAGGCGATGGAAGACGTCGTGAGTGTTCCTGCCGGTTAGAACCGGCAAAAACACTCACGAGGTCCCTAGTTCCCGTCGCGCAGGATCTCCAGCGCTTTGGCCAGATCGTCGGGATACTCCGCCTCGAACTCGACCCACCGGCCGTCCGCCGGGTGCGCGAAACCCAGCGTCCGCGCGTGCAGCCACTGCCGCGTCAGGCCGAGCTTCTGGGCCAGCACCGGGTCCGCCCCGTAGGTCAGGTCCCCGGCGCACGGGTGGCGCAGCGCGGAGAAGTGCACGCGGATCTGATGAGTACGCCCGGTTTCCAGCTTCACGTGTGCCAGCGAGGCCGCCCGGAACGCCTCGACCACTTCGTAGTGCGTGACGCTCGGCCGTCCGCCCGCGACGACGGCGAACTTGTAGTCGTGCCGGGGATGGCGGTCGATCGGGGCGTCGATGGTGCCGCGCGTCGGGTCGGGGTGGCCCTGCACGACGGCGTGGTAGCCCTTGTCGACGGTCCGTTCCTTGAACGCCCGCTTCAGCACGGTGTACGCGTGTTCGCTCTTCGCCACCACCATCACCCCGGTGGTGCCCGCGTCGAGCCGGTGCACGACGCCCTGTCGTTCGGCCGCGCCGGACGTCGAGATGCGCAGCCCGGCCGCGGCGAGTCCGCCGACGACCGTCGGGCCGGTCCAGCCGGGGCTGGGGTGCACGGCGACGCCGACGGGTTTCGAAATCACCACGATGTCGTCGTCATCGTGCAGGATCTTCATGCCGTCGACCGGTGCCGCGACGATTTCCGCCGGACGTCCTGGTTCCGGCAGCGTCACCTCGAGCAGCCCGCCCGCGGAAAGCCGGTCCGATTTGCCCGCCGGACGGCCGTCGAGGAGCACGTCGCCTGCCGCGGCGAGGTCCGCGACGACGGTGCGGGAGAGGCCGAGCAGTTTGGCCAGCCCGGCGTCGACGCGCATCCCGTCGAGCCCGTCGGGGACGGGCAGCATGCGCCCGCTCACTCGGATTCCTTCTTCTTGCCGCGGGTGGAGGTGCCGTCGTAGTCCTTGCCGAGCAGGGACAGCAGCACGATCAGCGCGCCGCCGACGCAGATCGCGGAGTCGGCGATGTTGAAGATCGCGAAGCCCTGCCCGTTGGGCGCGAACGCGGAGATGAAGTCGACGACGTGCCCGCGCAGCGGTCCGGGCTCGCGGAAGAACCGGTCGGTGAGGTTGCCGAGCGCGCCGGCGAGGACGAGCCCGAGGCCGATCGCCCAGCCGACCGAGCGCAGCCGGCGCGAGATCCACACGATCGCGATCACGACGCCGAGCGCGACGAGCGCGAGCACCCAGGTCATGCCGGTCGCCATCGAGAACGCGGCGCCCGGATTGCGGATGACCTGCAGGTAGATCAGCCCGCCGAGGATCGGCTTGGGCTCCTTGCCCTCGAGATTGGCGACCACGAGGTTCTTGGTGATCAGGTCGATCGCCCAGAGCAGCGCGGCGACCGCGAACACCACCCAGACCCGCCGCTTGGGCAGCGGCGCAGCTCCCTCGGCAGCCTCCTGCTCAGGCGGTTCCGCAGACGGCTCGACCTCGGACTCGGACGGCGAAGGATCGGTGCTCACACCCCCATTGTCCACAACCGCGCCGAACCAGGTCACAGCGGCAGCCCCCGACCCGAATTCAGTCGCCCCGGCGCCCCCAGTCCCGCCATCCTCACCGCATGCCCGTCGAG
>NZ_PQIA01000088.1 GCF_003385235.1 Amycolatopsis circi
AGTGGAACGCGCTAGTGCGACGCCAGCCACACCACCACGCCCACACCCCCAACCAGCACCCGCACACCCCGCCACCAACACCAGAAACCACCACAAAAAACAACCAGTGGATCCAGGTCTGATTCCCTCAAGGAGTCCTTCACGGAACGAAAATCAGCACTCGATGACGTTCACGGCCAACCCGCCGCGCGCAGTCTCCTTGTACTTCACCGACATGTCCGCGCCGGTCTCGCGCATGGTCTTGATCGCCTTGTCCAGCGTCACCACGTGGCTGCCATCGCCGCGCAACGCCATCCGCGAGGCATGAATAGCCTTGGACGCGCCCACCGCATTGCGCTCGATGCACGGAATCTGCACCAGCCCGCCCACCGGATCGCAGGTGAGCCCGAGGTGATGCTCGACCCCGATCTCAGCCGCGTTTTCCACCTGCGCGGGCGATCCGCCCTGCACCTCGGTCAATCCGGCGGCCGCCATCGCCGAGGCCGAACCGACCTCGCCCTGGCAGCCGACCTCGGCGCCCGAGATCGAGCCGGTCTGCTTGAGAATCGACCCGATAGCCCCAGCGGTGAGCAAGAACGTGACGATGCCGTCGTCCGACGCGCCGCGCACAAATCGCTGGTAGTAGTGCAGCACCGCAGGAATGATCCCCGCCGCACCATTCGTCGGAGCAGTGACGACGCGTCCGCCCGCGGCGTTTTCCTCGTTCACGGCAAGGGCGTACAGGCTCACCCAGTCCATGGCGTACAACGGATCGTCCGCGCCGTCTTCGGCGAGCAGCTTGTCGTGCAACGACTTCGCTCGGCGAGGCACCTTCAATCCGCCGGGCAGCACGCCTTCGTGCGTGTACCCGTTGCGCACGCACTCGACCATCACCTGCCAGATCTCCAGCAGTCCGGCCCGAACCTCCTCGCGGCTGCGCCAGGAAAGCTCGTTCCGCAGCATGATCTCGCTGATCGGCAGCCCGGTGTCCGCGCAATGCTTCAGCAAGTCCGCACCGGTGCGGAACGGGTAAGGCACCGGTGTGGAATCCTCGACGAAAACCGTGTCGGTCTCGTACGACTCGTCCCGCACGAACCCGCCGCCGACCGAGTAGTACGTCCGTTCCCGCAGCAGCGAACCGTCCGCGTCGAACGCCCGGAACACCATCCCGTTCGGATGCGCGGGCAGCGACTTCCGCCGGTGCATCGTCAGGTCGGTGTCCTCGACGAACGCCACCTCGTGCGTCCCGCCGACCGCCAGCCGGCCGGACTCCCGGATCGCCGCCACCTTGGCGGGCACCGTGTCGGTGTCGATCTCCTCCGGCTTCTCGCCGGAGAGCCCCAGCAGCACCGCTTTGTCGCTGCCGTGCCCGAAACCGGTCGCGCCGAGGGAACCGAACAACTCGGCCTGCACTCGCGCGACCCGGTCCAGCACTCCGTCCTCGACCAGACCGTCCACAAAGGTCTTGGCCGCCCGCATCGGGCCGACCGTGTGCGAACTCGACGGCCCGATGCCGATCGAAAACAGGTCGAAGACGCTGATCGCCATTGATCCGCCCCTTCTCTTAGTTCCTCGCCAGCACGCTGCTGGCTTCTTGCGCCGCCGGTCCTTCGGCGGTCAGGTGGGCGAGGTTCTCCGGCAATTCCTCGCCCCGGTGTGCCTTGGTCTGCGCGTACAACCGGCCCGCGCGATACGACGACCGGACCAGCGGCCCCGCCATCACACCAGGGAATCCAATAGCCTCAGCGGTTTTCGCGTGCTCCACGAACTCCTCCGGCTTGACCCAGCGGTCGACCGGGTGGTGTCGCGGCGAGGGGCGCAGGTACTGGGTGATGGTGATGATCTCGCAGCCCGCGTCGAAGAGGTCCTGCAACGCGACGCTGACCTCTTCCGGCGTCTCGCCCATCCCGAGGATCAGGTTCGACTTCGTCACCAAACCCGCCGCACGAGCCTGCGTGATGACATCCAACGACCGCGCGTAGCGGAACCCGGGACGGATCCGCTTGAAGATCCGCGGCACCGTCTCCACGTTGTGCGCCAACACTTCCGGACGCGACCCGAACACCTCAGCCAGCTGATCCGGCTCCGCGTTGAAGTCCGGGATCAACAACTCGACACCGGTACCAGGGTTCAACGCGTGAATCTGACGCACCGTCTCCGCGTACAGCCACGCACCACCGTCGGCGAGGTCGTCGCGGGCGACACCAGTGATCGTCGAGTACCGCAACCCCATGGCCTGCACCGACTCCGCGACCTTCCGCGGCTCAGTACGGTCCAACGCAGCAGGCTTGCCCGTGTCGATCTGGCAGAAATCACAGCGCCGCGTGCACTGGTCACCACCGATCAGGAACGTGGCTTCCCGGTCCTCCCAGCATTCGTAAATGTTGGGACAACCCGCCTCTTCACAAACCGTGTGCAGACCCTCGCGCTTCACCAAGCCCTTCAGCTCAGTGAACTCCGGGCCCATCCGCACCCGCGTCTTGATCCACGACGGCTTCTTCTCGATCGGGGTCTCGCTGTTGCGCACCTCAAGCCGCAACAACTTCCGCCCCTCGGGCTGCGCGCTCATCGGCTCAGGTCCGCGTACAGCGGGTGCTTCTTCGCCAGCAGCTCGACCCGGTCGCGCAGCGCCTGCTGAGCGGCCTCGTCGAAGTCCGGCTTGAGCGTCTCGGCGATGATGTCGGCGACCTCGGTGAAGTCCTCCGCGCTGAACCCGCGGGTGGCCAGCGCCGGGGTGCCGATCCGCAGGCCTGAGGTGACCATCGGCGGACGCGGGTCGAACGGCACCGCGTTGCGGTTGACGGTGATCCCGACCGAGTGCAGCCGGTCCTCCGCCTCCTGGCCGTTGAGCTGGGAGTTCACCAGGTCGACCAGCACCAGGTGCACGTCGGTGCCGCCGGTGAGGACGCGGACGCCCGCCTCGGCGCAGTCGGTGCGCGACAGCCGGTCGGCGAGGATCTTCGCGCCTTCCAGGGTGCGCTCCTGGCGCTCGCGGAACGCGTCGGTCGCGGCGATCTTGAGCGCCACGGCCTTGGCCGCGATCACGTGCTCCAGCGGACCGCCCTGCTGGCCGGGGAACACCGCCGAGTTGATCTTCTTCGCCAGCTCCTGGCGGGAGAGGATCAGGCCGCCGCGCGGGCCGCCGAGGGTCTTGTGCGTGGTGGTCGTGACGATGTCGGCGTGCGGCACCGGCGACGGGTGCAGTCCGGCGGCGACGAGGCCGGCGAAGTGCGCCATGTCGACCATCAGCTTGGCGTCGACCAGGTCGGCGATCCGGCGGAACTCGGCGAAGTCGAGCTGGCGCGGGTAGGCCGACCAGCCGGCCACGATCAGCTTCGGCTTGTGCTCGACCGCCAGCCGCTCGATCTCGGCGACGTCGACGATCCCGGTCTCCTTGTCGACGTGGTAGGCGACCACGTTGTACAGCTTGCCGGAGAAGTTGATCTTCATCCCGTGCGTCAGGTGGCCGCCGTGCGCGAGGTCGAGGCCGAGGATCGTGTCGCCCGGCTTCAGCACCGCGAACATCGCCGCCGCGTTGGCCTGCGCGCCCGAGTGCGGCTGCACGTTCGCGTGCTCCGCGCCGAAGAGCGCCTTGGCCCGGTCGATCGCGAGCTGCTCGACGACGTCGACGTGCTCGCAGCCGCCGTAGTAGCGGCGGCCCGGGTAGCCCTCGGCGTACTTGTTGGTCAGCACCGAGCCCTGCGCCTCGAGCACGCCGACCGGCGCGAAGTTCTCCGAGGCGATCATCTCGAGCGTCGACTGCTGGCGGTCCAGCTCCGCGGCCACCGCGGCGGCGACCTCGGGGTCCGCCTCGGACAGAGGGGCGTCGAACGGGGCGGTCATCAGTTCTCCTGGGTCAGCTCGGCGTACGCGGACGCGTCGAGCAGCTCCGGGACGTCGCCCGAGAGCCGCACCTGCAGCAGCCATCCTTCGGTGTAGGGGTCGGAGTTGATGACCTCGGGGGTGTCGGTTGTGGCCTCGTTCACCGCCACCACCTCGCCGCTGACCGGCGAGTACAGCTCGCTGACCGATTTCGTCGACTCGACCTCGCCGAACACCTCGCCCGCGGTGACGGTGTCGCCGACGCCGGGCAGCTGCACGAACACGATGTCGCCGAGCGAGCCGGCCGCGAACGCGGTGATGCCCACCGTCGCGACGCCGTCGGAGACCGACAGCCACTCGTGTTCCTTCGTGTAGGACAGGTTCTGGGGGATGCTCATGTGTTCGGGGGCCTTTCAGGCTCGGGAGTAGAAGGGCAGGGCGACGACCTCGACCGGCTCGACGCGGCCCCGGATGTCGACGGACAGCGCGGTGCCGGGCTCGGAGTGCTCCCGGTCTACATACGCCATGGCGATCGGGTAGCCCAGCGTCGGCGACAGCGCGCCGCTGGTGATCTCCCCGATAGTGGCATCCCCGGACAGCACGGCGTACCCGTGCCGCGGGGCGCGGCGGCCGGTGCCGCGCAGGCCGACCCGCACGCGCGGGACGTCGGCCTTCTTCAGCTCCTCCAGGGCCGCGCGGCCCACGAAGTCACCCGGCTTTTCGAACTTCACGACCCGGCCGAGACCGGCGGCGAACGGGTTCAGCTCGCGGCTGAGTTCGTTGCCGTACAACGGCATTCCGGCTTCCAGGCGCAGCGTGTCGCGGCAGGCGAGTCCACACGGGACCAGACCGTGCTCCTGGCCCGCCTCGGTCAGCAGCCGCCACAACGCCGGAGCGTCGGCCGCGGGCACGAACAGCTCGAAGCCGTCCTCGCCGGTGTAGCCGGTGCGGGCCAGCAGGACCTCGTGGCCCTTCACGACCGCGGGCACGCTCGCGTAGTACTTCAGCGAGGCGAGGTCGGCGTCGGTCACCGCGGCGAGCACGTCGACCGCCTTCGGGCCCTGAACCGCGATCAGCGCGGTGTCCGCGGACCGGTTCTCCACCACCGCGTCGAACCCGGCGACGCGCTCGGCCAGCGCGTCCGCGACCACGGCGGCGTTGCCCGCGTTGGCCACGACCAGGTACTCCTCGTCGGCGAGCCGGTAGACGACCAGGTCGTCCAGCACGCCGCCGTCGGCGTCGCAGATCATCGTGTAGCGGGCGCGGCCCGGCTTCACGCCGGTCAGGTTGCCGACCAGCGCGTAGTCGAGCACGTCGGCGGCCTGCGCGCCGCGGACGTGGATCTCGGCCATGTGCGACAGGTCGAACAGCCCGGCCGCCTCGCGCACGGCCTTGTGCTCGGCCAGTTCGCTGGCGTAGCGCACCGGCATCGACCAGCCGGCGAAATCGGTGAAGAGGGCACCGAGGTTCTTGTGCACCTCGTGCAGGGGGGTTTCAGACATGCGGGCCTTTCGTAGTCGTGAGTGGCGATCGCGGTTCTAACCGGGATTGCCACTCACGAGTCGTACGCGTCGAGGGGCGGGCACGAGCAGACGAGGTTGCGGTCGCCGCGCGCGCCGTCGATCCGCCGCACCGGCGGCCAGTACTTGTTTTTGCGCGACACCGCCGCCGGGTACACCGCCAGCTCGCGGTCGTAGTCCGCGGTCCACTCGCCGACGATCGACGACGCGGTGTGCGGCGCGCCGCGCAGCGGGCTCGTCTCGGCGGTCCAGCGACCGGCCGCGACCTCGTCGATCTCGTGCCGGATGGCGATCATCGCCTCGCAGAACCGGTCGATCTCGGCGAGGTCCTCGCTCTCGGTGGGCTCGACCATGAGCGTGCCCGCGACCGGGAACGACATGGTCGGCGCGTGGAAGCCGTAGTCGATGAGCCGCTTCGCGACGTCGTCCACGGTCACGCCGGTTTCCTTGGTGATGCCGCGCAGGTCGAGGATGCACTCGTGCGCGACCAGGCCGTCCTGGCCGGTGTAGAGCACCGGGTAGTGCGGTGCGAGCCGGGCGGCGATGTAGTTGGCCGCGAGCACCGCGACCTTTGTGGCCTCGGTGAGCCCGGGCGCGCCCATCATCCGCACGTACGCCCAGGAGATCGGCAGGATCGACGCCGAGCCGTAGGGCGCGCCGCTGATCGGGCCGACGCCGGTGTCCGGTCCGGCCTGCGCGAGCAGCGGGTGGTTCGGCAGGTACGGCGCGAGGTGTTCGCGCGCCGCGACCGGGCCGACGCCGGGGCCGCCGCCGCCGTGCGGGATGCAGAAGGTCTTGTGCAGGTTCAGGTGCGAGACGTCGCCGCCGAACTCGCCCGGCTTGGCCAGGCCCAGCAGGGCGTTGAGGTTCGCGCCGTCGACGTACACCTGGCCGCCGCCGTCGTGCACGATCTTGGCGAGGCGCTCGATGCCGTGCTCGTAGACGCCGTGCGTGGACGGGTAGGTGACCATGATCGCGGCGAGGTCGCCGCTGTGGCTGTCCACTTTGGACTGCAGGTCTTCGAGGTCGACGTTGCCCTCGTCGGTGCACTTGACCACGACGACGCGCATCCCGGCGAGCACCGCGGACGCGGCGTTGGTGCCGTGCGCGGACGACGGGATCAGGCAGACGTCGCGCTCGGGCTGGCCGTTCGCCCGGTGGTAGGCGCGGATGGCCAGCAGCCCGGCGAGTTCGCCCTGGCTGCCCGCGTTCGGCTGCAGCGACACCTGGTCGTAGCCGGTGACCTCGGCGAGCCAGCCGGCCAGCTGGCGGACCAGCTCGTGGTAGCCCTCGGCGTCCTCGGCGGGCGCGAACGGGTGGATGCCCGCGAACTCGCGCCAGCTGATCGGCTCCATTTCGGCGGTGGCGTTGAGCTTCATCGTGCAGGAGCCGAGCGGGATCATCCCGCGGTCGAGCGCGAAGTCCTGGTCGGCGAGGCGGCGCAGGTAGCGCAGCATCGACGTCTCGGACCGGTGCGTGCTGAACACCTCGTGCGTCAGGTAGCCGCTCTCGCGGGCGAGGCCGTTCGGGAGCGCCTGCGCGGCTTCCCACCCACCGTCGACACCGAAGGCGCGAAGCACCTTCGCGAGCGTGTCGGGACGCGTGACCTCGTCGGAGGCGATGCGGACGTGGTCGGCGTCGATGTGGCCAAGGTTGATCCCCGCCTCGCGCGCAGCCGCGTGCACCTCAGCAGCGCGGCCAGGCACCTTCGCGACGACAGTGTCGAAGAAGGCCTCATGCGCGACCTCGACGCCACCGGCACGCAGCGCGTTCGCGAGACCGGCCGCGAGTTCGTGAACCCGCGTCGCGATCGCCTTCAAGCCGTCGGGACCGTGGTAGACCGCGTACATCGCCGCGAGCACCGCGGGCAGCACCTGCGCGGTACAGATGTTGGAGGTCGCCTTCTCGCGACGAATGTGCTGCTCGCGCGTCTGCAACGCGAGGCGGTACGCGGTGTTCCCGTCCGCGTCCACGGACACGCCCACGAGACGGCCCGGCAGAGAGCGCTCAAGACCGGCGCGCACCGCCATGTACCCGGCGTGCGGACCGCCGTAGCCCAGCGGCACGCCGAAGCGCTGCGTGGAGCCGACAGCGACGTCCGCGCCGAACTCGCCGGGCGCGGCGATCAAGGTGAGCGCGAGCAGGTCGGCAGCGACCGTGTACAGCGCTCCCGCGGCCTTCGCCGCTTCGGAAACCGCGTGGTAGAAACCGCGTCCGCGCAGCACGCCGGACGCGCCGGGGTACTGCACGACCACGCCGAAGAACTCCTCGGGCAGCCCGGTGAGCAGGTCGCGCACCTGCACGTCGATGCCGAGACCGGCGGCGCGGGTCCGCACGACCTCGACGGTCTGCGGAAGGCATTCGGAGTCGAGAACGACCACATTGGACTTCGACTTCGACGCCCGCCGCATCAACGTCATCGCCTCGGCGACCGCGGTGGACTCGTCGAGCATCGAGGCGTTGGCGATCGCCAGCCCGGTCAGGTCGGACACCGCGGTCTGGAAGTTCAGCAGCGCTTCGAGCCGGCCCTGCGAGATCTCCGGCTGGTACGGCGTGTACGCGGTGTACCAGGCCGGGTTCTCCAGCACGTTGCGGCGGATCACGCCCGGGGTGACGGTGTCGGAGTAGCCGAGGCCGATCATCTGCGTCATCGGCCGGTTGCGCGCGGCGAGCGCACGCAGCTCGGCGGTGGCCTCTTCCTCGGACGCCGGCGCGGGAATCGCCAGGTCGTCGGCGGTGCGGATGGCGGACGGCACCGCCGCTTCCACGAGGGCGTCCAGGCTTCCGTAACCGCATTCGGCGAGCATCTTCGCCCGCTCGGCCTCGCCGGGACCGATGTGGCGGGTGTCGAAGGGGGTGGAGGTGATGGGAGCTCCTCGGGACGGGCACCGGGCGCGGCGGTGCACTGGGAACTCCCCCTCTGTCATGGGCACCTGAGAGTTTCACCGCACTCGACGCGGCTTTCACCTTGGGTGAGGCGCGGGTGCGCCTGCTTTCCAGAGTGGCCTCGCCAAAAGCGGTAGCGGTTACCTGAGAGATTCCGGGGAGTTTGCTCCTTCGGTGTCCCACTGCATGCATGGGACTCTCCCGCTCCGGCTCGAACGGCCCTGTGTTCAGTTATGGGGTACAGCACGTGGTGGCGGCCACTCTACCTGCCGCTTCACGCCGCAGTCCAGCGCGCCCGGCCTACGCCACACCCCCTTGCCAAAGGTCCGTGAAGGGCTCCTTGAGGGAATCTGATTCCCTCAAGGAGCCCTTCACGGACAGTCACAGCGGGGTTACGTAAGCGCCCGAGATGCCGCCGTCGACGAGGAATTGGGCGGCGGTGATGAAGCTGGCGTCGTCGCTGGCGAGGAAGGCCACCGCGGCGGCGATCTCCTCTGGTTCGGCGAAGCGGCCGACCGGGACGTGCACCAGGCGGCGGGCCGCGCGCTCCGGGTCCTTCGCGAAGAGTTCCTTCAGCAGCGGCGTGTTGACCGGCCCCGGGCACAGCGCGTTGACCCGGATGTTCTCGCGCGCGAACTGCACGCCCAGCTCGCGCGTCATCGCGAGCACGCCGCCCTTCGAAGCGGTGTAGGAAATCTGCGACGTCGCGGCTCCCATCACGGCCACGAACGACGCGGTGTTCACGATCGAACCGCGGCCCTGGCGCTGCATGTGCGGCAACACGGCCTTGCAGCACAGGTACACCGAGGTCAGGTTGACCCGCTGCACCTTCTCCCAGGCTTCGATGCCGGTGGTGAGGATCGAGTCGTCCTCGGGTGGCGAGATACCCGCGTTGTTGAACGCGACGTCGACCGCGCCGAACTCGTCGACCGTCGTCTGGAAAAGGGCCTCGACCTGGTCTGCGTCCGTGACGTCGACCTGGACGAAGGCCCCGCCCACGGCGTCGGCGGCCGCCTTGCCCTGCTCTGGCGCGACGTCGCCGATCACGACCTTCGCGCCCTCGCTCGCTAATCGTTTAGCGGTGGCGAGGCCGATGCCGCTCGCGCCGCCGGTGATCACCGCGACGCGGCCGTCAAAACGCTGCACCATCTATTCCTCCGTGCTCAGGAAAACGTTCTTCGTCTCGGTGAAAGCGGCGGCGGCATCAGGGCCCAGCTCGCGGCCGAGGCCGGACTGCTTGAAGCCGCCGAAGGGCGTCCAGTAGCGGACCGACGAGTGCGAATTCACCGACAGGTTCCCGGATTCGACGCCGCGCGCGACGCGGAAGGCGCGGCCGACGTCGCGGGTCCAGATCGAACCGGACAGGCCGTATTCGGTGTCGTTCGCCATCCGCACGGCCTCGGCCTCGTCGCGGAAGCGGACCACCGCGACGACCGGGCCGAAGATCTCGTCGCGGGCCAGCGGATCGTCGAGTCCCGGCGGGATTACGACGGTCGGCGCGAACCAGTAACCCGGCCCGGACGGCGCACTGCCGCGGAAGGCGACCGGCGTCTGCTCGGTGACGTAGGAGGAGACTTTGGCGTGGTGGTCAGCGGAAATCAGCGGCCCCATCTCGGTCGCCTCATCGCCCGGGTCGCCGACGACGACACCCTGCACCGCGGGTTCCAGCAGTTCGAGGAACCGGTCGTAAACGTTGTCCTGCACCAGGATCAGCGACCGCGCGCAGCAGTCCTGACCGGCGTTGTCGAACACTCCGTACGGCGCGGTCGCCGCGGCTTTCTCCAGGTCGGCGTCGGCGAACACGATGTTGGCGTTCTTGCCGCCCAGCTCCAGCGTCACCCGCTTGACCTGCGCGGCGCACCCGGCCATGACCTGCTTGCCGACCTCGGTGGAGCCGGTGAACACGACCTTGCGCACCGCCGGATGCGTGACAAACCGTTGTCCGACAACCGATCCCTTGCCCGGGAGCACCTGGAAGACGTCTTCCGGGATTCCCGCTTCGCGCGCGAGTTCGGCCAGCCGCAGTGCGGTGAGCGGCGTCAGCTCGGCCGGTTTGAGCACGACCGTGTTGCCCGCCGCGAGCGCGGGCGCGAAGCCCCAGCCCGCGATCGGCATCGGGAAATTCCACGGCACGATCACGCCGACCACGCCCAGCGGCTCGTGGAAGGTCACGTTGACGCCGCCGTCGACCGGGATCTGCTTGCCCAGCAGCCGTTCCGGCGCACCGGCGGAGTATTCGAGCAGGTCGCGCACGTTGCCCGCTTCCCAACGCGCGTTGCCGATGGTGTGCCCGGAGTTCTCGACCTCCAGCCGGGCGAGGTTCTCCACGTCGGCGTCGACCGCGTCCGCGAACCGGCGCAGCAGCCTCGCCCGATCACCCGGGGCGACCGCCCGCCAGGCCGGGAACGCGGCGTGCGCGCGAGCGATCGCGGCGTCGGTCTCCGCCTCGGTGGTCAACTCGACCTGGCGCACCACTTCCGCGGTCGCCGGGTTGCGCACCTCGAACGTCGTCATTTCCCCTCCTGCGCGGCGTTCACCAGCGCGGCGAACAGCCGGACGTCGTCGCTGTCCTGCTCCGGATGCCACTGCACGCCGAGCAGGAACTCCCCCGGCATCTCCGCGGCCTCGATCGTCCCGTCCGCCGCGTGCCCGGACGGGATCAAGCCGGAGCCGAGCCGGTCAATCGCCTGATGGTGGTAGCACTGGACTTTCGTTTCCTGGCCCAGAATCGCTGCCGCGCGCGTGCCGTCGACCAGGTTGACCGTGCTGGTGCCGAACGTCGCCGGAGCTGGTTGATGCGTTGCGTCGCCCAGGGTTTCCGGCAGGTGCTGCGAGAGCGTGCCGCCGAGCGCGACGTTGATCACCTGCAGCCCGCGGCACACGCCGAGCACCGGTTTACCGGCCGCGCGCGCCGCCTCGAACAGGCCGAACTCGAACGCGTCACGGTCCGGACGGATGTACGTCGCCGGGTGCGGCTCCTGGTCGTAACGGCTGGGCTCGACGTCCGCGCCGCCGGTAAGAACGAGACCGTCGATGCGCTCGACGAGGCTGGCGTAGTGGTTCGTGACCGGCGGCAGCAGCACCGGAACCCCGCCCGCCTTGACCACGCAGTCCGCGTACACCCGGTGCAGCAGCGTCGCTTCGGTGTCCCAGGCCAGGAACTTCGCCCGCTCCGAATAGGTGCTGAGCCCGATGACGGGTGGGTCAGAGTCGTTCGAAACCACGGATGCGCTCCCAATCGGTCACAGCTCGCTCGTACGCTTCGCGCTCGATCCGCGCGGCATTGAGGTAATGGTCGACCACATCGGCGCCGAAGGCATCTCGCGCGATACGGCTGGCTTCGAGGACTCGAGCGGCTTCAGCAAGTGTGACGGGCACAGTCGGCTTGTCGGACGCGTACGCGTTGCCTACGAACTCAGGCTCCAACGGCAGTTCGTTCTCGATGCCGTGCAGCCCAGCAGCGATCATCGCGGCGACTGCGAGGTACGGGTTCACGTCTCCGCCGGGTACGCGGTTCTCGACGCGCAACGCGTCACCGTGCCCGACAACGCGCAGCGCGCACGTACGGTTGTCCGTGCCCCACGCGATCGCTGTCGGTGCGAAGCTGCCAGGGACGTAGCGCTTGTAGGAGTTGATGTTCGGGGCGAAGAAGTACGTCAGCTCGCGCAACGCTTCCAGCTGTCCGGCGAGGAAGTGCTGCATCAGCTTCGAGAAGCCGTGGTCGCCGTCGCCGGGAAGCACCGCTTCGCCGGACTTGCCGCGAAGGCTCAGATGGATGTGGCAGGAGTTGCCCTCGCGTTCGTTGTACTTCGCCATGAACGTGAGGCTCTTGCCCTCCTGCGCGGCGATCTCCTTCGCGCCGTTCTTGTAGATGCCGTGGTTGTCGCACGTCGCGAGCGCTTCGGCGTACCGGAAGGCGATCTCGTGCTGCCCCGGGTTGCACTCGCCCTTCGCCGACTCCGGGTACAGGCCCGCGCCCGCCATCCCGTTGCGGATCCGGCGCAGCAGCGGCTCGATGCGCGCGGTGCCGAGCATGGAGTAGTCGACGTTGTACTGATTGGACGGTTTGAGGTCGTGGTAGCGCTTGTCCCACGCGGACTCGTAGGAGTCGTCGAACACGATGAATTCGAGTTCGGTGCCCACGTACGCCTTGAGGTCGTGCTCGGCGAGCCGGTCGAGCTGACGGCGCAGCACCTGGCGCGGCGAAACTGAAACCGGGCCGCCCTGCACGCGCTCGACGTCCGCGAGCACCAGCGCCGTGCCCTCCTGCCACGGAATCTCCCGCAGCGTCGCGAAGTCCGGGCGGAGCACGAAGTCGCCGTAGCCGCTCTGCCAGGACGAGATGTCGTAGCCGTCGACAGTGTTCATGTCCACGTCCACCGCGAGCAGGTAGTTGCACGCCTCGGTGGCGTGGCCGGCCACCTCTTCGAGGAAGTACTCCGCCGAACAGCGCTTGCCCTGGAGCCGCCCCTGCATGTCGGTGAGCGCGACGAGCACCGTGTCGATCGTGCCGGCCGTCACCCGTTCGCGGAGATCTTCGAGCGTGAGCATTCCTCGCCTGGCCGCCATCGCATCGCCCCAAAGGTTCGGATCAGGTCCTTTGCGGCTTCTTCCTACCCGGACACCGGGCACCGGTCAATCCGCTAAAAGGTATTTTCTTAGACCTTTAAACGCGGGTTTCGCCCGGCTCACCCGCGCGGCGCCTGCTATGTCCGGGTTGCCCGGCTGAGAAGATACTGTGAATCGGGTGCGTCCGGGACCAAATCCGCCGCCTCGTGCGTTGGACCGGGCAAGAGAGGTGAGAGGGATGACTGAAGCATTCACGCAGACCACGTTCAGCCAGCAGCAGGCGCGGCCGCAGCTCCCGACGCTGCCCACCGGGTGGCCGATCGGGTCGTACGAGTCCTACGAGCAGGCCCAGCAGGCCGTCGACCACCTCGCGCACGCTGACTTCCCGGTCGCCGACGTCACCATCGTCGGCGTCCAGCCGATGCTCGTCGAGCGCATCGCGGGCAAGATGAGCTGGAGCCGGATGCTCAGCAGCGCGGCCATGTCCGGCGCGGTGTTCGGCCTGTTCCTGGGCCTGGTGCTGAGCATGCTCAACCCGGCCGCCGGACTGCTGTCGATCGTGCTCGGCCTCGCCGCGGGTGTCGTGTTCAACGTGGCCTTCGGCGCGCTGGGCTACGCGGCGAACCGCAACAAGCGCGGGTTCATCTCGCAGAGCCAGCTGGTCGCCCAGCGCTACGACGTGCTGTCGCAGCCGCGCAACGCCGAGAAGGGCCGCCAGCTGCTGGCGGACCTGGCCGCGCGCTCGGCGTTCAAGTACTGAGTTCCGGCAACTCGCCTCCCGGGCGCCCGGGCCGTTCGCGGCCTGGGCGCCCGGTTTCGCGTTCCGGGCTTGGGGCCACGAGTCCGGCGAGTGATCGGGCCGGCGAAACAAGAGGCAGCTCCGGCGATTCCGGCCCGGTTCTCGCTCGTGCCCGGGGGTCTGGCAACGACCGTAGCCTCGGATGCGGCTGCCGGAGTTGCAGCGGCTGGAGCTGCGGCGGGTCTCGTGCGCGCCTATGCCGGTTCTAACCGGAATTAACACGCACGACCGCACTACCTCGTCGGCGGAGCAGGCTTCGCCGGGCTGCTCGGCGGAACCGGCGTCGCGGACGTCGCCGGGGCCTTCGGGATCGCCGCCGCGAACGGCACCCCGGCGTCCTCCCGGCAGTATCCGCGAGAACCGTTGTAGCCGTTGACGTTCCCGTGGTCGTCCTGCACTCCCTCGACGACCTTCGGACGCGGGAACTGGTTGTCCTGCCCGGTCATCTGACTCGTGCCGGTGTCCTTCTCGCAGCCGTAGCGCGTGATCGTGAGCGGGCGGCCGCGGTCGTCGTACACGTAGACGTTCTCAAGCGGTTTGCCGTTCGCGTCGAAGACGTACAGGTTGCTCAGTTCGTGGGAGCCGTAGCGCAGCGCCTCGTTGCCGTTGACGTCGTCGTACACCGATGCGGCGTACGGCGGGGTGGAGTTCGACGAATACGTGCGGTCCCGGACGAGGTTGACCGCCGCGCCGAGGCCGCCGAACGCGCTGCCCACCACGAACGCCGACACCGGCACCGCGATCCACAGCATCCGTCCGTCGACCTTGATCCGCGGGCCCGCCCACATCACCAGGCCCGCGCCGACGAGCAGCACCGGCAGCAGCAGGACCGCGTGCAGGTCCCGGATCATCAGCAGCAGCCCGAACGCCAGCAGCGCGAACCCGCAGACCACCCACCACGCCGGCTTCAGCGAGTTGAGATACGTGAGCGCGCGGTCGGCCGAGCGGTCCTCCCGCATCGACTTCACCATCGCCCGCGCGCGGACCACCTCCGGCAGCTCCCGCATCGCATCGAGCCCGCGGAGCAACAGGAATGCCACGCTCACCGCGAACACCGGGGCCAGCAGGACCATCCCGGCCAGCGCCTCGGAATCGAAGCGCACCGCGGTGTAGAACGCGACCATCGCCGTGCCCGCCGCGCAGAACACCAAGCCCCACAAGGCAAGCCGCGGTCCAACGCGACCCGGCTTCGCCGTCGCCGCTGCCGGCAGGACCTCGGTCGCCGCTTCCGGGGCCGCCGGAGCGGGCGGGTAGCCGCCGGACGCCCGCAGTTCGGCCGCGTAGCTCTCCGGAGTGCCGAGCCGCGCGACGAGATCCTCGACCCGCGCCGCCGCCCCGACTTCCGATTCCATCTCGGCCAGCTGCGGCCGGACGTCCTCGAGCAGTTCCTCGATCTCGTTCGCGGGCAGATCCGCGAGCGCGGTGCGCACCCTCGACAGGTACCCCCGCGCGGCCGTCGGCTTGTCCGTGCTCATGCTGCCTCTCCCCGATTAGTGCCGCGGACGTGCCGCCGCGGTCGCGCCTGCCCGCGCGGTCAGGCCTGCTCTTTCGCCAAACTGTCCATAATGGACGCGAAGCTGCGCCACGTGCGCGCCGATTCGGCGAGCCGCGCCCTGCCCCGGTCGTTCAAGCTGTAGTACTTGCGGTGCGGGCCCTCTTCGCTCGGAACCACATACGACGTCAGCAATCCCGCCTTGTACAGCCGCCGCAGCGTGCCGTACACCGAGGCGTCCCCGACCTCTTCCAGACCGGCGACGCGAAGCCTTCGCAGCACGTCGTAGCCGTACCCGTCGTCGTCGCGCAGCACCGCGAGCACAGCCAGGTCCAGCACTCCCTTGAGCAGCTGACTGATCTCCACGGCGTTCCTTCCCGGTCCTGCGCGAGAGAAACTACCACGCATAGCGCAGTAGTGTGCGCCGCGAGCGGCCGTCCGGCGGTATCGCTGCCCATTCGGCCAGGTCAGCAGGAGACGAATAGCCAGGTATACGGCGTAGACTTCCGTGGTCTACAGTGTAGACATGGTCGAGATCCCGACAGCCGAACGGCTCGCGGCGGCGGCGCGCGAGATCATCGCCGCCGAGGGCGCGTCGGCGGTCAGCATGCGCCGGGTCGCCGAGGCCGCCGGAGTCACCGCGATGGCGATCTACCGGCATTACGAGAACCGCGAGGTCCTGCTGCGCGCGGTCGCCGACGCCACCGGCCGGGAACTGGGCGCGGCGTGGAAAGACCCGTCGCCGGACGGCGAATGGATCGACCGCTTCGACGCGCTGCTGGACCGGTTCCTGGATTTCGCGCTCGGCCAGCCGCATCTGTACCGCTTCCTGATGACCGACGGCTGGGCGCGGGCCCGGATGTATCCCGACGGCTACCGCGAACCCGGCTCGCCGCCGTTCACCGCGCTGGTCCGGCTGATCGAAGAAGGCATCCGCGACGGCGTGCTGCGCGACGACGATCCGCTGGAAGCCGCGCTGACTGTCAGCACGCAAACGCAAGGCATGGTGCTCTACTACCTCGCCGGCCGGATGGCGGCGACGGAACCCGAGTTCCGCGCGCTGTGCCGACGTACTTCGCGGAGAATTTTCGATGGCCTCAGACCGTAATGCCCGCTGGCGGATCCCGGCCGCACTGCTTTCCTCGGCGGTACTCTTCTACTTCGGCACCGGCCTCGCGCCGATCGTCGTGCTCACTTGGCTCGCACCGTTTCCGGTGCTGCTGCTGGCAACCCGCGTCGGCGGCTGGACCGCCGCGGGTACCGCATTCGGCGCTTTCCTGCTCGGCACCGCGAATATGTGGGCCTACCAAGCACATTCCGGCGACGAGCCGTTGTGGCCGTTCGGTGCCGCCATTGATATCGGGATGTCGCTGGTGTTCACGTTCGCGGTGTGGCTGTTCTGGGCCTTAGTGCACCGCCGCCGGACGCTGCTGGCCAGCCTGGCCGCACCGGCGGCGTGGACCGCTCTCCTGTACCTGATTGCCACGCTGAACCCGATGGGCATGATGGGTTCCCTTGCCAACGACCAGGGCGACGCGCCGCTCGTGCTGCAAACCGCTTCGTGGGCCGGGATGTGGGGCGTCGAGTTTTTGGTGCTGCTGCCCGCTTGCGCGGTCGCCGCGATGTGCGCGCCCGGAGCTTCTCGCCTCCGCACTGGTATCGTCGCCGCGGTCATCGTGGTTCTCTCCCTTGGCGGCGGCGCCCTACGGCTTTCCGGCACGGGCGGCCCAACGGTGCGGATGGCGGCGATCACGCAAAACGCTGGCTACCACTGGGGTCCGGCGCTCGGCACCGCTCAAGGCCGCGCCCTGGTCCAGGACTACGTCCAGCAAATCTCAGCCATGCCGGACGGCGTGCGGCTCGTCGTCTTGCCCGAAGCCGCTTTCAGCGCGCAAGAGGAATGGCCAGCCGCCCTGGTCGAGCCGATGCGGCGCGCAGCCAAGGCCCGAGGTGCGGCGATCATCGTCGGCTTGGAGTACTACGACCGCCCCGGCAAGCACAACTACGACTACGCACTGGCCTTCCCCGCCGACGGCTCGGCACCCGCCCGCTACCTGAAGCACCACGACCTGGTGAGCCCACCGGGCCGGGACCTGGTGTTCGTCCCAGGCGCGGACGTCCCGACCGGCTTGGTGATCTGCGGCGACACGACGTTCACCGCCCCCGCCCGCGACTACGCCGCCGCCGGTTCGCTCGTCCTCGCCATCCCGGCGGAACTGGCGGTCCCGCCCGGCAGCAACGACGAGGGCGGCTGGCAGCACACCCGCAACGCGCTGCTCCGAGGTGTCGAAAGTGGACAGTCGATAGCGCTCTCCGACGCGAACGGAAGTCTGATGCTGTCCGACGGCTACGGCCGCGTCCTCGGCGAGGCACGCACCGGCGGACCGGCCCCGTTCACGACTGCCATCGCCGACGTTCCGGCTGGTCCCGGCCAGACGTTCCACACCCGCTTTGGTGATTGGTTCGCTTGGCTCGCGCTGGGGATTACCTTTGCTGGCTTGGTTTTCGCTCGCCTTCGTGCGGCTAAGCAGCCCGTGTCCGCCGCTGGCGCCTCGGAGACCGCTGGTTCGAAGGTGCCGACCGGTTCATAGCCGGTTCCCGCCAGACCAGCGGGCCGCACTGCCCAGCCAACGCTTCCTCACCGGCTTCGACGACCGGCTCGCGCTCGCAGTCACCGCTGCTGGCTTGGTCTCCCCTTCGCCTCCGCGCGACTACGCCGCTGCGTCCGCCACTGGCGCGTCGGACACCGCTAACCCGAAACACCGACCGGCGCACGAACTACTCCCACCAGACCGCCGAACCACACCACCCAGCCAGCGCCCCGCACCCGTTTCGACAACCGGCGCGCGCACGCAATCACCGCCGCTGACTCGACCTCCCCCTCGCCACCGCCCGACCACGCCGCCGCGCCCGCCGCTGATGCCTCGGACACCGTCGGCCCGAAAACACCCACCGGCGCACGAATAGCTCCCACCAGACCGCCGAACCACACCACCCAGCCAGCGCCCCGCACCCGTTTCGACAACCGGCGCGCGCACACAATTACCGCTGCCGACTCGACCTCCCCCTCGCCACCGCGCGACTACGCCGCCCGCGTCCGCCGCTGATGCCGTCGGCCCGAAAACATCAACCGGTCCACGAACTACTCCCACCAGACCGCACTGCCCAGCCAACGCCCCCGCACCCGCTTCGACAACCGGCTCACGCACGCAATCACCGCTGCCGACTCGGCCTCCCCCTCAGCTCCGCGCTACTACGCCGCCGCCTCCGCCACTGGCACGTCGGAAAACACCAACAGGTTCATAACCAGACCGCCGAACCGCACCGCCCCGCTAGGCCACCGCCCGAGCCCGCCTCTGACAACGCGGACACGAAAACGACGACCGGTTCATGAACGGCTCCCGCTGGATAGGCGAACCGCACCGGCGGCACGGCATCCCCTCTTGGCCGTAAGCGTCCAGCGAGCGCTCGAAGTAGCCCGACTCTCCGTTCACATTCACATAAAGCGCGTCGAACGACGTACCGCCCGCGACCAACGCCGCCGACATCACGTCACTGGCCGCGGACACCAGTGTTCGCCCTTGCGCGGCAGTGAGTTTCTCGGTCGGCCGGGACCAATGCAGTTTGGACCGCCACAAAGCCTCGTCGGCGTAGATGTTGCCGACACCGGACACCAGCGTCTGGTCGAGCAGCGCGCGTTTCACCTCCGTGCGCCGCGAACGCAACGCGCGCACGGCGGCCTCCGGATCGAACTTCGGGTCCATCGGGTCCCGGGCGATGTGCGCGATGGTGCCGGGCAGGCTGTCGCCGTCGACCTCGACCAGTTCGTCCAGGGCCAGGCCGCCGAACGTGCGCTGGTCGACGAAGCGCAGTTCTGGTCCCCCGTCGGCGAAACGGACTCGGACGCGCAGATGTTTCTCGTCCGGCGCGCCCTCGGCTTGCACCAGCATCTGGCCGCTCATGCCGAGATGCGCCAGCACCGCCTCGCCGTCGGACAGGTCCAGCCACAGGTATTTGCCGCGACGCCGGGCCGCTTCGATCGTGACTCCGGCGAGCCGTCCGGTGAAGTCGGCGGCTCCTTGCGCGTGCCGCCGGATGGCGCGGTCGTGCAGCACCTCGACGGCCCGGACGGTACGGCCGGCGACGTGCGCTGCGAGACCGGCGCGGACGGTCTCGACCTCGGGTAGTTCGGGCATGTGCTCATTCTGCCCGCCACCCCCGACAAAAACCGGGGCCGGTGCGCCTCAGCGACGAAAAACGGGGCTGGCCGACGTCGAAGTCGGCCAGCCCCGGGAAGAGAGAAAACGACTCAGCTCGCGTCGTCGCCCGTGCCGAGTTCCTCCGACAGAGCCCGCCAGGCGGTCTCCGCGGCCTTCTGCTCGGCTTCCTTCTTCGTGGTGCCGTTGCCTTCGCCCAGCGCTCGGCCCGCCACCAGCACGGTGGCGGTGAATTCCTTGCGGTGGTCGGGACCGCTGTCCTCGACGCGGTACTCGGGCACGCCGAGTCCCCCGGAGGCGGTCAGCTCCTGCAGGCTGGTCTTCCAGTCGAGGCCGGCCCCGCGCAGCGGAGCCTCGGCCAGCAACCCGTCGAAGAGGTGGTGCACGAGCTTGCGCGCGACCTCGATGCCGTGCGCGAGGTACGTGGCGCCGATGACGGCTTCGAGACCGTCGGCGAGGATGCTCGCCTTGTCCCGGCCGCCGGTGAGCTCTTCGCCCTTGCCCAGCAGCAGATGCGCCCCGAGCCCGCCCTCGCCGAGCCCGCGCGCGACGCCGGCCAGCGCGTGCATGTTGACGACGCTGGCGCGCAGCTTCGCGAGCTGACCCTCGGGCAGGTCGGGGTGGGTGGTGTAGAGATGGTCGGTGACGACGAGGCCGAGCACCGCGTCTCCGAGGAACTCCAGTCGCTCGTTCGGCGGCAGGCCGCCGTGCTCGTACGCGTACGAGCGGTGCGTGAGCGAAAGACGGAGCAGCTCGGGGTCGAGAACGACCCCGAGCGCCTCGATCAACGATGCGGGTTCGGCCGCGGGTCCTCCGACGGGCTTACCCCCCATGGTCGGCTGCCCGCTCAGGCGGGCTCGACGACCTGGCGGCCGTTGTGCTGGCCGCAGGCCGGGCAAGCGACGTGCTGGATTTTGGGCTGGCGGCAGGCGCGGTTGGAGCAGGGCACCAGCTGAACCGGAGCCGCCTTCCACTGGCTGCGGCGGGAGCGCGTGTTGGATCGCGACATCTTCCGCTTCGGGACGGCCACGAGTAGATCTCCTTCAAACGGTCTGCTCGCGGATGCGAGCGAACTTACTTCTCCCGGATCGAGCTGGACGCTCGTCAGGCTTGCTCTCCGGAGCCGTGCGCAGGCTTTTCGCCCGCGTTCTCGTCGAATCGCTCGACCAGCGCGGCCCACCGAGGATCTATCTTCTCATGCCCGTGTCCGGGCTCGAGATCGGCCCACTTGACGCCGCATTCGATGCACAGTCCCGGGCAGTCCTCGCGGCACAGCGGGGCGAGCGGAAGCGCCAGCACCACGGCGTCGCGGACGGTCGGCTCGAGGTCGATCCGGTCGTCGACCAGACGGGGGATCTCGTCCTCGTCGGTGGTCTCCTCGGTGGCCGAGCCCGGGTAGGCGAACAGCTCGGTGAGATCCACCTCGATGTTCTCGGTGACCGGGTCGAGGCAGCGCGAGCACTCGCCGGCGGCGACCGCCTCGGCGGTGCCGGTGACGAGAACGCCCTCGACGACGGATTCGAGCATCAGGTCGAGCTCGACGGGCTCGCCTTCGCGGATTTCGAGCACGCCGGGGACGCCGAGCGCGGTCGGCACGGGCGCGCTGCGGCGCAGCTCCCGGCTGAGTCCCGCGCGGCGGCCTAGCTCACGGGTGTCGACCACCCACGGGCTGCGGACGTCGAGCTGCGCGGGGCGGGGGTTCTGGGCAGGGTTTTCGGACATCGCCTACCAGCGTACGCAGGCCCCTGCGGCACTGCTGGAGGCGGCCGGGCCTTGTGAGTGCTGGCGCCGGTTCTCACCGGCATCAACACGCACGGGACTCCCGCCGCTGGGCGTGCGTTCAGCCGGTTCCGCAAAGTCCCGCCGCCAGTCTCGTGAGTGGCAATCGCGGTTCTAACCGGGATCGCCACTCACGAGGTCAGACCTGGTAGTCGTACAGCGTCGAGCGGCCCCCGCCGTGGCCGGTCGACGGCGAGCGCAGGTGGTTGCGGCCCGAGTCGACGGTGCGCAGCGTGGTGGCCAGCAGCTCGGAGAACTCGGCCAGCTTGCCGTCCACGTACGCGTCGCAGTCGGCGCGCTGGCGGTCGGCCTCGGCGTGCGCCTCGTCGACTATGCGCGCGGATTCGGCGTGCGCGGCCTGCACGACCTCGGTCTGCGAGACGAGCCGGGTCTGTTCGGCGCGGGCGTCCTCGATCGCGCGGTCGTAGGCGTCGCGGCCGGCCTGGATCATCCGCTCGGACTCGGCGCGGGACCGTTCGGTGAGGTTCTGGTACTCGGCCTGTCCGCCCGCGACCATGCGCTCGGCCTCGTTGTGCGCGTCGCCCAGCATCTGCTCCGCGCGGGCGCGCGCGTCGGCGAGGATGCGCTCGGCCTCGGACGTGGCGTCCGACACCGTCCGCTCGGCTTCCTCGTTCGCGCCGGCGACGGTCTCCCCCGCCTCCTTGCGCGCGGCCAGCAGCAGGTCGTCGCGTTTGTCGAGGACGTCCTGCGCGTCGTCCACTTCTCCGGGAAGCGCGTCGCGGACGTCGTCGAGCAGCTCGAGGACGTCGCCGCGGGGCACCACGCAGCTGGACGTCATGGGAACCCCACGGGCCTCTTCGACGATCGTGACGAGCTCGTCGAGTGCCTCGAAAACCCGGTACACGGCCACTCCCTCAAGCAGTTTCCCCGATCACTGGCTTCCAGTCTGCCCGCTTCGCAGCCTGAACCGGTGAACGAGCACCCGACCGGGCGTGTCCTGGCACGGAACGAAAGGGGCGGCCCCACCCGCCGGTGGGGCCGCCCCGCCGCGCCGCGATCAGCTGTTGAGATCGATCTTCTGGAAGGTGGCGTAGTGGTCCGGCGTGTAGACGAGTTCGCCGCCGTCGCCGGAGATCACCCGGTCCTCCGAGCCGACGTCGTACAGCGTGTAGTAGCCGGCGTCGCACGCGGGCAGGACGCCCTCGCGGTTCTCGTAGGTGATGCCGTCGCTGAGGGTGCCCGCACGCACGCCGTCGACGACCTTCTTGGCCTCGTCCGACAGCGTCGAGTAGCCGACCGGGCTCAGCTTCGACAGGTCGCCGCACTTCGCAGGGGTGCTGCCGCCGTCGATGTCGATGACCTGGAACGTCGCGTAGTGGTCGCCGGTGTAGAAGTACTCGCCGCCCTGGCCGGTCACGATCCGGCGGGTGCCGCGGTTGCTCGAACCGGGCGTGGGCACGGTGTACTCGTGGTAGTAGCTCGACGCGCAGGAGGGCAGGATCCCCTCGCGGTTGGTGAACACGACGCCGTCGTTCTTCGGGTACGGGAACGGCCCGTTGGTCTGGATGAGCTTGTAGGTGTCAGTCGCCTGCGCGGGCAGCGCCGACAGCTTGACGTGCGTGAAACCGGACAGATCCCCACAGGAGTTCTGCTTCGGCTGCACGGACGCCGGAGCCGCCGGGGACAGCGGGACGGCCTCCGCGGCCGTGCCGAACCCCAGGAAACCGACCAGCAGTGCGAAAAGGACACCGACTATGCGGCTGCGGTTGTTGGTCATTTTCGGACGGTAACCCGGTCGGGTAGTCCGCAGAATGACGCGAGGTGAACAGCTTCAGGCCGCGGCCGAAGTCCCGACGAAGGCAGTAATCCGTTCAGGCTAAATCGGCCGCTGGGCTGGCGGTCCGCTCCGGCCCGCCACTCACGCCCGGCGAGGCGGACTCGACGTCCGTGAGGGGAACCCTGAGGGACTCAGAGTCCCTCAGGGTTCCCCTCACGGACCGCAAGCCCGGGCTCCCGCCAGCACGCCTAGCCTTGAATCCCAGGCATTGGGACGGACGAGGTCAGTCCCGTTTGGCGTAGACCGCGACGAGGCGTTCGTACACCACCGGCGGCACCAGGTTCTCGATGTCGCCGCCGAGCGCGGCGATCTCCTTGACCAGCGAGCTGGACACGAAGCCGTACGCCGGGTTGTTGGCCATCAGCAGCGTTTCGAGGCCGGTCAGCTCGCGGTTCATCTGGGCCATCTGCAGCTCGTAGTCGAAGTCGCTGACCGAGCGAAGGCCCTTCGCGACCGCGGCGATGTCGTTCTCGCGGCAGTAGTCCACGAGCAGGCCCTGCCACGAATCGACGCGCACGTTCGGCAGCTTCGCGGTGATCTCGCGCAGGATCTCCATGCGTTCCTCGACGCTGAAGAGACCCTTTTTGCTCTTGTTCACCCCCACCGCGACGACGACCTCGTCGAAGAGCTTCGATGCCCGCTCGATGATGTCGAGATGTCCGTTGGTGGCCGGATCGTAAGAACCGGGACAGACCGCACGCCGCATGGCGCGGACGCTATCAAGCCACGCGGTCGCGCGCGCTTTCGTGACGCCTGCGTCACACCTCAGATGAGCTGTCGTACTCCGCCCAGTACAGCGCCGTATCGCCATAGCGCTTGTCGCGAAGCGGCTTAAACGTCGACGGCCAGTCCGGAGCACCGTCGCGCGCGGCCCGTTCGATCACCGTCAACGCGCCGTTCGCGAGCCAGCCACCGCTGTGCAGCGAAGCGAGCACAGTGCCCAGCGAAGCAGCGTCAACGGCGTACGGCGGGTCTGCGAGCACAACGTCGAACTGCACCGACGCAGGAGCTGCGACGACCGTCTCGACCTGCCCGGCGCGCACCGTGCCGCCTAGCTGTAAATCGGCGACATTGCCGCGAAGCACGTCTGCCGCCCGACGGTCGGCTTCGACGAACCACGCGTCCGCAGCGCCGCGCGAAAGCGCTTCGAGACCGAGCGCGCCCGAGCCGGCGTAGAGGTCGAGCACGCGGGCCCCGTCCAGCTCACCGGCCACTTCGAGGGCGTTGAACAGTGCTTCCCGCACCCGCTCGGACGTCGGGCGGGTGCCTTTGGGCGGCACCTTCAGCCGCCGCCCGCCCGCCTTCCCCGCCACGATCCTCGTCACCCGGCCATCTTCGCCCAAGGCCGCGATGTGGCGTTGGGCAGGACTTGCCGAACCCTCGCGCGCGGGCGCGTAGAGTCGTTCTTCGCCCTCCAGAGGCGAAGTCATGGTGTTCAAGGGAGCGTTGCGTGTCGGAACCCCGGGTGAGACGGGCTGAGATCGCCGTCGAGCAGGCACACGTCGACCGGGTCTACACGCGGCTCGCCGAGCTGCGTACCCAGGCCGAGGCGATGCGGACCAAGGGCTACGAGCTAGGCCAAGGCGCCCAGCGCGAAGCGATCTTCGAGCAGGCTTCGATGCTGTTCGAACGCGACATGATGGTCTACCACGCGAACCAGACCCTGCAGACGCTCGACGCCGAGTACGAGGGCCTGGTCTTCGGCAGGCTCGACCACCTCGACCGCGAGCACATCTACGTGGGCCGCCTCGGCATCCGCGACAACGAGTTCGACAACCTGGTCACCGACTGGCGTGCGCCCGCCGCCGCCGCGTTCTACCAGGCCACCGCCGAAGAGCCGATGGACGTCGTGCGCCGCCGCGTCATCCGCTGCTCCGGGCAGACGGTGCTGGACGTGGACGACGACGTGCTGATCGCCGACGCTGTGCCCGAGGAGATGCAGATCGTCGGCGAGGGCGCGCTGATGGCCGCGCTCGGCCGCTCGCGCGGCGAGAAGATGCGCGACATCGTCGCCACGATCCAGAAGGAACAGGACGACGTCATCCGCGCGCCGTGGCGCGGGGTCACCGAGATCACCGGCGGTCCGGGCACCGGCAAGACGGCTGTCGCGCTGCACCGCGCGGCGTATCTGCTGTACCGGCACCGCCGTCAGCTCGGCGGCGCGGGCGTGCTGGTGATCGGTCCGTCGGGCGTCTTCACCACGTATATCTCGCGCGTGCTGCCGTCGATGGGCGAAACGAACGTAGAGCTGCGCGCGCTCGGCGAAGTGCTCGACGGTCTCGAAGCGACGCGACAGGACACAGCCGCGCTGGCCGCGATCAAGGGTTCGCTGCGGATGCGAAAGGTGCTTCTGCGCGCGTTGCGCGACACCCCGCCCGAAGCGCCGACGGAGCTGAAGATCGTCTACCGCGGCGAAGTTCTGAAGCTGACCGCGCGCGAGCTGGAGAAGGTACGGCGTAAGGCGCACACGCAAGGCGCGCCGCCGAACCGGTCGCGCGTACGCGTGGCAGAGCTGCTGCTGGGCGCGCTCGCGGACAAGGCCGAGGAGTACGCGAAGGCGGACGGCAAGGAGATCGACCGCGCGGAGCTGATCAACGATCTCGGCGAGCGCATCGACTTCCACCATTTCCTCGTGGTGTGGTGGCCGACGCTGTACCCGGCGCAGGTGCTCAAGTGGCTCGGTGCCGAGAAGCGGCTGGCCGCGGCGTCGAAGGGCATTCTGAACCGGAACGAGATCAGCTTGCTGGCGGCCGATTTCGCGGACCGTTCGCACGGCTGGTCGGTGGCCGACATCGCGTTGCTGGACGAGTTGCGCGTGCTGGTCGGGCCGGAGCCGAAGCGGCGTCGTCGGCAGACCATGATCGAGGTGGCCCCGGAGCGCGGCAGTTCCGGCGGCGCGCCGCACCGTCCGGAGCATTACGACGAGTACTCGCACGTGGTCGTCGACGAATCGCAGGACCTTTCGCCGATGCAGTGGCGCATGGTCGGCCGTCGCGGCAAGTACGCGAGCTGGACTGTCGTGGGCGACCCGGTGCAGAGTTCGTGGCCGGATCCGGACGAGGCAGCGCAGGCGCGCGACCAGGCGTTCGGCGTGAAGACCACGCGACGGCGCTTCACGCTCCGCACGAACTACCGGAACTCGGCGGAGATCTTCGACTTGGCGGCTAAGGTCGTGGCCGGTCACGCGCAGGCCGACGAGCTGCCCAAGGCCGTGCGCACCACCGGAATCGAGCCGGAAGTCCGGCCGGTCGACCAGGCTGCGCTGGTGACCGCGACGCAGACCGCGGCGAAGGAACTGCTCGGCGCGGTCGAGGGCACGGTCGGTGTGATCACTGCCATGGACCGCGTCGAAGAGGTCGAAGGCTGGCTCGCCGGGCAGACCGACGAGCGGCTGAAGGTCGTCGGCAGCCTCGATTCGAAGGGCCTCGAATACGACGCGGTCGTGCTGGTCGAGCCGATGGACCTGGTCACCGAGTCCTCGACCGGGCGGCGCGTGCTGTACGTGGCGCTCACCCGGGCGACGCAGCAGCTGATCGTGCTGGCGTCCAACCCGGACTGGCTGCCGGTCTCGTGAGTGGCAATCCCGGTTAGAACCGTGATTGCCACTCACGAGACGCGACGGGAAGGGAACTGCCGCCCCGCGCGTTACGCCCTTATGTGACCTCCCTGCCTGACGTGCCGCTGTCCGTGCTCGACCTCTCCCCTGTTTCCGAAGGGAAGGGGGTCGGCGAGGCGCTGCGCAACACGCTCGATCTCGCCCGCAACGCCGAGCGGCTGGGCTATCACCGGTACTGGCTCGCCGAGCACCACAACATGCCGGGCATCGCCAGCTCGGCCACGGCGGTGCTGATCGGGCACGTCGCGGACGCCACCGAATCCATCCGCGTCGGCTCCGGCGGGATCATGCTGCCGAACCACGCGCCGCTCGTGGTGGCCGAGCAGTTCGGCACGCTGGAGGCGTTCCACCCGGGCCGGATCGACCTGGGCATCGGCCGCGCGCCGGGCACCGACCAGCGCACCGCGCTCGCGCTGCGCGGGCCGGGCGGGCTGTCCGCGGAGAACTTCCCCGAGCACCTGATGGAGCTGATCAGCTACTTCGAGCCGGACGCGGCGCGCGGCGTCAACGCGATCACCGCCGAGGGCAACAAGCCGCCCGTGTGGCTGCTGGGCTCCTCCGGTTTCAGCGCGCAGCTGGCCGGACGGCTGGGGCTGCCGTTCTCCTTCGCGCACCATTTCGCGGCTGAGAACACGATTCCGGCGGTGCGCCTGTACCGCGAGAACTTCCGTCCGTCCGAGGTGCTTTCCGAGCCGTACGTGATGCTCGGCGTGCAGGTGATCGCCGCCGAGACCGACGAGCGCGCGGAGTATCTGGCCGGGCCGAGCGGGCTGACCTTCCTGAGCCTGCGCCGCGGCCGCCCGATCGCGCTGCCGACGCCGGAGGACGCCGCCGAGTACCCGTACACCGAAATGGACCGGGCGTTCCTCGCCGAGCGGTTCGGGTCGAGCATCGTCGGCGGGCCGGAGAGTGTCCGGAAGGGACTGGACCAGCTGCTGGCCGACACCGACGCCAACGAGCTGATGATCACCACGATGGTGCACGGCCACGAGGACCGGGTGCGTTCTTACGAGATCCTCGCGGACTTGAAGCGCTGATGGAGGTCTTCGACTGGCAGGGCAAGCACGGGCAGCAGGTTCGGTGGTCCCGGCAGGGTTCGGGGCCGCCGCTCGTGTTCTGTCACGGGACGCCGTGGTCGTCGAAGCTGTGGGAGCCGATCGCTTCGACGTTCGCGCCGGACTTCACCGTCTATCTGTGGGACATGCCGGGCTACGGCAGCTCCACGATGGCCGAGGGCCAGGACGTTTCGCTGGCCGCGCAGGGCGAGACGTTCGCCGCGCTGCTGGACCATTGGGGGCTCGAAGAGCCGGACGTCGTGGCGCACGACTACGGCGGCGCGGTCAGTCTGCGCGCGTTTCTGTTGCACGGTGCGGCTTATCGGTCGCTGGCGCTGGTGGACGTCGTCGCGCTGGCGCCGTGGGGCTCGGAATTCTTCCGTCTGGTCGCGGAGAATGCTGCCGTGTTCGCGCAGCTGCCGCCGAATTTGCACGAGGCGCTGGTACGGGAGTACATCGCCGGTGCCGCACACCGTCCGTTGTCCGCCGAAGCGCACGACATGCTCGTCAGGCCGTGGCTCGGTTCGGAGGGGCAAGCCGCGTTCTACCGGCAGATCGCGCAGGCCGATCAGCGGTACACCGACGAAATCGAGCCGCGCTACCGCGACGTCAGCGTGCCCACGCTCGTCGTGTGGGGCACCGAGGACACCTGGATCCCGGTCGACCGCGCGCACCGGCTCGCCGGGATGATCCCGGGCGCCGGACTGGAATTGGTCCGTTCGGCCGGACACCTCGTCCAGCTCGACGCACCCGAGGCACTCACCGCTTCGCTGCACCGCTGGCTCGCCCGCTGAAATATCCGGAAACCGCCGCACCGGTATTTATTTTCCGGCACTGACAACCGCATTCCCGGCAGTTGTCACAATCGCACAAGAATTCGGCGGTTACGACGCCGTGACCCCGCGGGACGGGGCAAGTTCTTGTCTGCGGGCAGGGCCCTCGTTAGCGTACTGACCAGTAACGAAACCGCACGGTAACCCCGCCGACGCTTTTCTTCCGGCCTGATCCGCCATTCGGACCAGCACCGGAACGGGCGTTCGGCGGGCATTCCGCCGTGCCCGGAAATTGCTGGGAGGTCGGGCGATGGCGTTTCCCGGCGCCGCGGCACTGCACCAGACCGGCCGGCTTTACGCACTGGGGCTCGACGTCGTCCGGCTGACGTTCCGCCGTCCCTTCCAGTTCCGTGAACTCGTGCAGCAGTTCTGGTTCATCGCGAGCGTGTCGATCCTGCCGACCGCGCTGGTGTCGATCCCGTTCGGCGCGGTGATCGCGCTGCACATCGGGTCGCTGACCACGCAGATCGGCGCGCAGTCGTTCACCGGCGCGGCGAGCGTGCTGGCGATCATCCAGCAGGCCAGCCCGATCGTGACCGCGCTGCTGATCGCGGGCGCGGGCGGCAGCGCGATGTGCGCCGACCTCGGTTCGCGCACCATCCGCGAGGAAATCGACGCGATGGAGGTGCTGGGGGTTTCGCCGATCCAGCGGCTGATCGTGCCGCGGGTGCTGGCCGCGATGGGCGTGGCGGTGTTCCTCAACGGCATGGTCAGCGTGGTCGGCGTCCTCGGCGGCTACTTCTTCAACGTGATCATGCAGGGCGGCACCCCGGGCGCGTACCTGGCGAGTTTCTCCGCTCTCGCGCAGTTGCCGGACCTGTGGATCAGCGAGATCAAAGCGCTGCTGTTCGGCTTCGTCGCCGCGGTCGTCGCGTCCTACCGAGGGCTGAACCCGCGCGGCGGGCCGAAGGGCGTCGGCGACGCGGTGAACCAGTCCGTCGTCATCACGTTCCTGCTGCTGTTCGTGCTGAACCTGATCCTCACCACGGTGTACCTCCAGCTCGTGCCGCCGAAGGGAAGCTGATGGCCACCCCGACTCCGACACGCGTGCTTGAGGCCATCGACCGCAGGCTGGGCTTCCTCGACACTCTCGGCGACCAGATCCTGTTCTTCCTGCGTGCGCTCGGCTGGGTGCCGCGTGCGGTGCGCCGGTACCTGCGCGAGATCGTCCGGCTGCTGGCCGAGGTGAGCTTCGGCAGCGGCGCGCTGGCGGTGATCGGCGGAACGATCGGCGTGATGGTCGGGATGACCGTAGCGACCGGGACTGTCGTTGGGCTGCAAGGGTATTCGGCGCTGAACCAGGTGGGTACGTCGGCGTTCGCCGGGTTCATTTCGGCGTACTTCAACACTCGCGAGATCGCGCCGCTGGTGGCTGCGCTGGCATTGTCGGCGACGGTCGGCTGCGGGTTCACCGCGCAACTGGGCGCGATGCGGATCTCGGAGGAGATCGACGCGCTCGAGGTGATGGGCATCCCGAGCGTGCCGTATCTGGTGACCACGCGGGTGATCGCCGGGTTCATCGCGGTGATTCCGCTGTACGCCGTGGGGCTGCTGTCGTCATACCTCGCGTCGCGGCAGGTCACGGTGTGGGGCTTCGGGCAATCGGCGGGCACGTACGACCATTACTTCCTGCTGTTCCTGCCGCCTGGCGACGTGCTGTGGTCGTTCGGGAAAGTGCTGGTCTTCAGCGTTGTCGTGGTGCTCGCGCATTGCTACTACGGCTTCCGCGCGAGCGGCGGCCCGGCCGGTGTCGGCGTGGCGGTGGGGCGGGCGGTACGGACGGCGATCGTCGCGATCAGCGTCCTGGACTTCTTCCTCAGCCTCGCCATCTGGGGTGCCACGACGACCGTGCAGGTGGCCGGATGAACCGGCGTTGGCACAAGACCCGAGTCCGCACCGCCGGGGTGCTGTTCCTGGCGGCGCTGTCGGCGTTTGTGCTGATCACGGTGAAGATCTACAACAAGGACTTCACCACGACGGTCCCGGTGACGCTGCAGGCCGACCGCGTCGGCAACCAGCTGCGCACGGGCGGGCAGGTGAAGGCGCGCGGGGTCGTGGTCGGCGAGATCCGGGGCGTGCGCGCGATCCGCGGCGGTGCGGAAATCTCGCTGGCGCTGGATCCGGACCAGGTGAAGTGGCTGCCGGTCAACGTCTCCGCGTTGCTCGTGCCCAAGACCCTCTTCGGCGAACGGTACGTCCAACTGTCCATTCCGGACACTGACCGGAAGCGGCCGCTGCAGTCCGGAGACGTGATCTCGCAGGACCGGTCGGCGAACGCGATCGAACTGGAGCGGGTCTTCGACAACCTGCTGCCGGTGTTGAAGGCCGTACAGCCGCAGAAACTGGCGACCACGCTGACCGCGGTTTCCACTGCACTGCAAGGCCGGGGCGCACAACTGGGCCAGACGTTGGCGACCGCGTCGGACTACCTGCGGCGGTTCAACCCGAACCTGCCGCAGCTGGACCGAAACGTGCGCGACCTCGCCACCGTCACCCAGATGTACGGCGACATCGCGCCCGATCTGCTCGACGCGCTCACCGATTCGTCGGTCACCCTCGGCACGATCAACGCGAAGCGCACGGACCTCGGCTCGCTGTATCAGCAGGTCACGACGTCGTCGCAGGACCTCACGACGTTCTTGCGGCAGAACCGAAACAACATCATCGCGTTGTCCGCGGACAGCCGCCGCCCGCTCGAAATCGGCGCTAAGTACTCCCCCAGCTTCCCTTGCACTCTACAGGCCCTCACCGACTTAAAACCGTCGATGGACAAGGTCCTCGGCGCTGGAACGAACGAACCTGGGCTGCACGTCGAGGTCACCGTGTCGCAGTCGCGCGGGAAATACGTGCCCGGCAAGGACGCTCCCGCCTACACCGAGAAGACCGGCCCGCGCTGCTACCCGAGCGGGGTGGTGCCGACCGCCGGAACTCCGGCGACGGAGCCGTCGACCGGCGATCTCGGCATCGCGAATTCCCCGCAGGAGCAACAGTTCCTGGCTCCGTTGGTCGCGCCGTCGCTGGGCATGTCGACCGCCGAGGTGCCGACGTGGAGCAGCGTGCTCGTCGGCCCGCTCTACCGCGGAACGGAGGTGACGGCGAAGTGAGAAACCTTGCCGCTCCCCTGGTCAAAAGCCTGATCTTCATCCTGGTCACCGTCCTCGCGACGGTCATTCTCGCGTTGTCGATCACCGGTGGCTCGGTCGGCGGGAGCCAGCGGTACGGAGCCACTTTCCTCGACGCCACCGCATTGAATGTCGGCGATGACGTGCGGATTTCCGGGGTGAAGGTCGGGCAGATCGAAGACCTCGGCGTGGTCGGCCACAACCGCGCGCACGTCAGTTTCTCGCTGGAGAACGGCCGCACGGTGCCCGCCAACGTGACGGCGGTGATCAAGTACCGCAACATGGTCGGCCAGCGCTATCTCTCGCTGGAACGTCCTCGCGCCGCCGCCGGGGTGTTGCCTCCAGACGGCGAAATCCCCCTCGACCGCACGACTCCCGCGCTCGACCTGACCGACCTGTTCAACGGCTTCAAACCGCTCTTCCAGGCACTCTCGCCCAAGGACGTCAACGACCTGTCCGGCGAGATTGTCCAAGTGCTGCAAGGAGAAGGCGGCACGGTGACCGAACTGCTGCAGCATACCGGTTCGCTCACCAGCACGCTCGCCGGCCGGGACCACGTGATCGGCGAGGTGATCGGCAACCTGAACTCAGTGCTGAAAACGGTGAACGGCAAGGGAGATTCGCTCGCGACGCTGGTGTCGACCCTGCGGCAGCTCGTGTCCGGGCTCGCCGAGGACCGCACCGCGATCGGCGACGCGGTGTCCGGCTTGGCCGACCTGACCCAGTCCACCAGCGGGTTGCTCACCGAAATCCGGCCCGGGCTCAAGGACAGCATCTCCGGTCTCGACGCGCTGACCCGGAACCTGGACAAGGGGGAAGCCGACGTGGACAAGGCCCTGTCCACGCTGCCGCGGAAGTTGAACGGCATCGGCACGCTCGGGTCGTACGGCTCGTGGATGAACTTCTACCTGTGCAGCGCCACCTTGGAAACGACGCCGCCGCGAGGCGTGCCGGCGACCGCGGCGAGGTGTGGCGCGTGAAGTCGTTCCGGGAGCGCAATCCGCTCGTGCTGGGGATCGTCGGCAGCGTCGCGCTGGCCGCGGTGCTCACCGGCACGCTGAACTACAACAACCTGCCTTTTCTCGGCGGCACCACCTACCAGGCCGAATTCAGCGAGGCCGCCGGGCTGCAAACGGACGACGAGGTGCGGATCGCCGGGATCAAGGTCGGCGAAGTGTCCCAAGTGGACCTGGACGACGACCACGTGCTGGTCAGCTTCCGGGTGAAGAACGCCTGGATCGGGAACCGGACGTCGGCGCAGATCAAGATCAAGACGTTGCTGGGCCGGAAGTTCCTCGCCCTCGACCCGTCCGGCGCCGCGGAGCAGGACCCGGACCAGCCGATCCCGCGCGACCGCACGGTGACCCCGTACGACGTCACCGACGCATTCAACGGACTCGCCGACACCGCGGGCGCGATCGACACGAAACAGCTCGCGACCAGCTTCTCCACGATCAGCGACACCTTCCGCAACTCGCCGCAGCACGTCCGCACCGCGCTCGACGGGCTCAGCGCGCTGTCGAAAACGGTCTCGTCGCGCGACAACGAGATCGCCGAACTGCTGGCCAACGCGCGCAAACTGACCACCACCATCGCCGACTCGAACGACGACTTCGAAAAGCTCGTCAAGGACGGCGACCTGCTGCTCACCGAACTGGACCACCGCCGCGAAGCGATCCACCAGTTGCTCGTCGGCACCCAGCAGCTCGCTGCGCAACTGTCCGGCTTGGTTTCGGACAACACCGCGCAGCTCGCTCCGGCGTTGAAGCAGCTCGACCAGGTGACCGATCTGCTGCAACGGCAGGACGCGAACCTCACGCAAAGCCTCAAGCTCGCCGGGCCGTACTTCCGCGTGCTGAACAACACCGCGGGCAACGGCCGCTGGATCGACAGCTATCTGTGCGGGCTCATTCCGGAGAACCGCGATCCGTGCACCCCGCCGAAGGGAGGCGCGAAATGACCGCGCGCACTTACCGTTTCGTCGTCTTCCTGCTGGTCATGGCCTTGGTGGTGTGCGGCGTGATGTGGTGGGTGTTCTCCGGCTCCGGCCGATACCGCGTCACGGCGTACTTTTCGCGGGCCGTCGGTGTCTACAGTGGATCCGACGTCCGGGTGCTCGGGGTGAAGGTCGGCGAGGTCACCGCGGTCCTTCCCCAGGGCGGCCAGGTTCGTGTCGACTTATCGGTAGATCCGCACATCCCGGTCGCCGCCAACACGACCGCGCTGGTCATCGCGCCGAGTGTGGTCGCCGACCGCTACGTCCAGCTGGGCAAACTCGCCCGGGGCGGCCCGCGCTTGGCCGACGGCGCGGTGATCGGCACCGACCGCACGGGCACGCCGGTGGAGCTGGACCAGCTGTACTCGAGCCTGGACACGCTGAGCAAAGCACTCGGCCCGAACGGCGCGAACTCCAACGGCGCGCTGTCGGAACTTCTGCGCACCGGCGCGGCGAACCTGGACGGCAACGGCAAGGCGTTCAACACGTCCGTGCGCGATTTCGCCCGCCTCGCCCGCACGCTGGCGGGCAACTCCTCGGATCTGTTCGGCACGGTCGACGAGCTGCAGAAGTTCACCACCATGCTCGCGACGAACGACCGCCAGGTCGCGGATGTGAACCAGCAGCTGGCCAAGGTGTCCGGCACCCTCGCGGCGAACCGCACCGAGCTGTCCGACGCGCTGCGCTCGCTCGCCAGCGCACTCGCCTCCGTCCAGGGCTTCATCCGGGACAACCGAGCCGCGATCAAGTCCAATGTGGACAAACTGGCCAAGACAACGCAGATCCTGGTCGACCAACGCGCTTCGCTGGCCGAAGCGCTGGACGTCGCCCCGCTGGCCGCGCAGAACGTGCTGAACGCGGTCGATCCGGCCACCGGACGTCTCCAGGGCCGCTCTGACCTGCTGGAATACCTGCCGCTGCCGGCAACGGACGTGGCCGTGACGGGAGGCGGCCGATGAAGGCGCGACGGCTTGTCCTGGTGCTGGCGGTGAGCACGCTCGCCGGATGCTCCGCACCAGGCGGTTTCCACGGCGTCTACGACCTCCCGCTGCCCGGCGGTGCGGACCTCGGCGCGCATCCCTACGAGGTCACCGTCCAGTTCGCCGACGTGCTCGATCTGGTCCCGCAGGCCGCGGTGAAGGTGGACGACGTCCCCGTCGGCCGGGTCCAATCGATCCGGCTGGGAGCGGACGGCTGGACCGCCGAAACCGTCCTGGCCGTCAACGGCGACGTCCACCTCCCCGCGAACGCGATCGCCCGCCTGCGGCAATCGTCGCTCCTGGGCGAGAAATTCGTCGAACTGGCCGCGCCGGTCGAGGCGCCCTCCGGCCAGTTGGGCGACAAAGCCGTCATCCCGGTGTCGCGAACCAACCGCAACCCGGAGTTCGAGGAGATCTTCGGTGCGTTGTCGCTGCTGCTCAACGGCGGCGGAATCGGGCAGTTGCAGACGATCAACCGCGAACTGACGAAGGCCATGGACGGCAACGAGGAGGAGATCCGCAGCTTTCTCTCCGGAGTCAACCAGCTGATGACGAACCTGGACGCCCATCGCCGCGACATCACCGCCGCGCTGGACGGCCTCAACCACCTCTCCGCGACGCTGGCCAACCGGAACTCGCAGATCGCCGACGCCCTCACCGACCTGACGCCCGGGTTGAAGACCCTCACCGACCAGCGGCCGCAACTGGTGACGATGCTGCAGTCGCTGGATCAACTGTCCACAGTGGCCACCGTCGTCACGAACAAGAGCCGCGACAACCTGGCCGCCGATCTGCGCGCACTCGCCCCCATCCTGCGCCGCTTGGCCGATGCCGGGCAGAACCTGCCGAAAGCGTTGGAAATCCTTCCCTCGTTCCCCTTCACCGACCCCGTACTGGACGCGATCAAGGGCGACTACGTGAACGTCTACGCCTCGATGGTTCCCGGCTCCGGTGTTCCGCTGCCTCCGCCCGGCCAAGGCGTCCCGCCCGGTCTCCCGACGCTGCCGCTCTCGTCCGGGGGCCGCTGATGCTCACCAGACGGATCCGGATGCAGGTCATCGCCTTCGTGATAGTCGCGTTGGCCGCAACTTCCTTTGTGGGCGCGAAATACGCCGGAATCGCGCGCCTGTTCGGTACCGGTAGTTACACCGTCCGCCTGGAACTGTCCGAGGGCGGCGGCATCTTCACCAACGGCGAGGTCACCTACCGTGGCGTGGCCGTCGGCCGGATCGGCCAGCTGCGCCTGACTGACCACGGCATGGAAGCGGACCTGCTGCTGGACACGTCCGCTCCGAAGATCCCTTCAAACTCCCGCGCCGTTGTCGCGAACCGCTCCGCCGTCGGCGAGCAATATGTCGACCTGCAACCGCCCGGCGACCAGGGTCCCTACCTTGAAGACGGCAGCGTAATCCCCCGCAGCGCCACCAGCCTGCCGCTGCCCGTGCAGACGTTCCTGTCCGATGTGGACTCGCTGACCGCTTCCGTGCCGACCGAGGACCTGCGCACGGTGGTGAACGAACTGGACAACGCTCTGCAGGGCAGCGGCCCGGACCTGCAACTGCTGATGGACACCGCGAGGTCGTTCACCAACTCCGCCTCCGCGCACCTGCCGGAGACGGCAAAACTCATCGACGACGGCTCGACGGTCCTGAAAACGCAAGCCGCGTCCTCGACGGCGTGGCGAGATTTCAGCCGCAACGCCCACCTGTTCGCCGCACAGCTGGCGTCCTCGGACGGCGACCTGCGCCAGCTGATCGCCACCGCGCCACCGGCTGCTTCCCAGGTGACCGGCTTGCTGCGGGACACCAGCCCAGGCCTGCCGATCCTGATGGCGAACCTGCTCACGACAGCGGACGTCTTCAGCGCTCGAACCGACGGCTTGGAGCAACTGCTGGTGACCCTCCCGAAAACGGTGGCCGCGACGTCGTCGGCCATCACTCCGGACGGCGGGAAGCTGTCGCTGGCGTTGACGTTCTTCGACCCGCCGCCGTGCCGGAAGGGCTACGAGAGCACGAAAGTCCGCAGCAGCGCCGAACTGCCGGTGCTCCCGTTCAACACTTCCGCGGCCTGCACCCTGCCCGCCGGGGACCCGTCGTCGGTGCGCGGCTCGCAGAACGCCCCGCACGCCGGGGTCCCGGCGCCTGCCCAGCCCGGAGGTCTTCCCGGGGTCGCTGGAGGGCTTCCGACGTCGACTGATCTGGAGGAGATGCTGTGGCTACGCCGGGGAAACTGAAGGTCTCACCGGAGGTGACTTCTTCCGATGGCGACGCATTGCCTGACGCGGTGTCTGCTGCTTCCTCCGCCCCCGCTACGCCACTCACCGACGACACCACTGCCTCCACCGCATCCCCGGACGGCGCGCCAACCGCTGCCAAAGCCTCCCGCCGCACCCTGACGTGGGCCGCCGGAATCGCCCTGGCCGCGGCAGCCGCTTTCGCCGCCTGGTCAGCCTGGTCGTGGCACGCCGCCGCGACCGCGCCCACCTCGACCGCAGGCGCGGCGAGAGACGAGGCCGTCGCCGCCGGCCGCACCCTGGTCGCCACCGTCACCACCTTCGACCCCCAACACCGGGACCAAGACCTAGCCCACTGGCAATCCGCGACGACCGGCGCACTCCAAACGACCCTGCCGAACAACGTCCCGTCCGACGGCACCGCCACCGCCGGCCACGTCCTCGACGCCGGACTCTCCGACCTGGACGCCGAAGCCGGTACCGCGAAACTCCTCGCCTCGGTGGAAATCACCGTCGCCAAGGACGGCACCGCGCAGCCAGTCCGCCGCACCCGCTTGTCGGCGACACTGGCCCGCACGGCCTCCGGCTGGAAACTCAGCTCGCTGGAGCAATTGGGGGTGGCCGGATCATGAAACTCACCCAGCGCTGGTCGAAATCACGCACCAGGCCCGTCGATTCCCCAGCGGACACCACCGCGGCTGAAGAGCCACCCGACGCTTCTGTCGAAGCTACCCAGCCAGCCCCTCCTCCCACTGCCGCAGACGACAAGGCCACCCAGCCAGCCTCTCCTCACCCCACCACCATCGCAGACGACGAAGCCGCCCAGCCAGCCAACGCAGCCGCTCACCCGCCCGCGACCGCGACCCCATCGCCCAGCAACTCAACTCCTGAGCAGCCCGCAAGTCCGGATCAACCACCCATCGCCGCTGAGCCCGTCCAACCTCCCCTCGCCGAACCCAAAGCCGTCCAGTCCTCCGCTCCCGACCCGCTCGACGCCGAGCCGACTCTCCCCTCGCCACCCGCAGATCCCGAACCCGCCACTCCCCTCAACACCCGCCGTCTCCCCGCGCTCCTCCTGGCCTTGACCGTCCTCCTCACCGCCGCCGGCATCTGGTGCACCGTCGAAGCCCGCTCCACCAGCGCGTCCGCCGCCGCCTCGAACCACGCGCTGACCGATCAACCGGCCACCGCCGAAGTCACCTCCGCCATCAGCCTCACTCTCAACAAGATCTTCTCCTACACCTACGACAAAACCGACGTCGCCAAGAACGCCGCAGCCACCTTGCTCCGCGGCCACGCCCGCGATTCCTACGAGAAGCTCTTCGCCCAGGTCCGCACTATGGCCCCGAGCCAACGACTGACCCTCACCTCGCGAGTTTCCGCCACGTCCGTACAGCAACTCGCGAATGACCACGCACAGTTGCTCGCTTTCCTCGACCAGTCCGCCACGAGGGGGAATTCCGCCGCTCCGGAGACAGCCGCCGCACAACTGGCCGTCACCGCTCAGCGAATTGACGGAAACTGGTACATCACCGATCTCGCGCCCCGATGAAATTCTGTTTCCTCACCGCCGAAGGAGTACCGTCATGCCCATTTCCCGGATCGCCCGTATCGGCGCGGTCGCAGCGGCCGCCGCGACCGCGGTCAGCCTCGCCTCCGCCGTTCCCGCGTCGGCGACCGAAATACCCATTCCGATCTCTTACTCGGTAACGGGCAGCACAGTCGTGAAGAAGACCGGAAGCACTCTCGACCTCGGCCCCGGAACTCTTGCCGGAAATCTCCTGGTCGACGACCAAACCGGAGCCGTCGGCCTCAACGCCAATCTGCAATTGCCGCCGTCCACCGCGCACATTTCGCTGCTCGCCGGCGGATTCAAGATCAAGGCGAAGGTCACCGTCACCCCGACCGCGCCCGCCACTGGCAGCCTCGCGAACGGCACCCTCACCACCCACGAGACCGCGAACATGGAGATCAGCGACATCTGGGCGGGCCCGATCGTGCCGGTCTTCCCGGTGCCGACCGTGCCCGGCAGCTGCACGACCGTCAAGCCGATCGACCTGACCCTGGCCGCGGCGAACGTCGACATCACCAAGCCGATCACACTCACCGGGAATTACACCATCCCGGACTTCAAGAACTGCTTCATCGCCGATCTCGCACTCGGCGCACTCGTGTCCGGTCCGGACAACACGATCTCGCTGACCTTGACGTCCAAGAATTGATCAACCACGGGAAAACGGAGTGCCGGAAACTGTTCCGGCACTCCGTTTTCGCATACCCGATCTTCGCTTAATTGTCACCTTCGCACGAAACGCCGATACGGTTTACGCGGCCGTTGACAAAAGAATCGGTCCAGTTGCCGACCTGCGGACCAGGCGCGGAGCAGGGTTGTTGTCGACTGAACTCACGGGTAACCTTGGGCTCGCGGCCGGGATTCCCTACCGAGCCGATCCCCGTTCCCGGCGAATGTCCCGGAACGGAATCCGCGGAAACCTCCGTCCCCACTGCGCAGGATCGCCGCGAAACCGCAATTCGATCTAAGGAGAATGGTATGCCCCGGCTCAGCAAACTGTCCACCGGCGTGGTGACCGGCTTCGCCGTAGGCGCGATCGCGGTCCTGACCGCGGGCACGGCCTCGGCCGCTACCGCGACCTACAAGGCCGGCCCCGCGAACTACAGCTGCACGTTCCCGGCCATCCCGCCGCAGACCGTCGCGGTCACCGCGCAGTTCGACGGCCCGGACACGATCCCGGCAGGCGGCACCACGACGCCGGCCAACGTTTCCGGCACCGCGACCATCACCGCGCTGGTCCACGCGTTGCTCACCGCCGCGGGTTACGACGGAATCCGCGGCACCGCGGACGTCCCGATCACCGTCGACAACGGCTCGCTCTCCCCGTCGGACGCCTCCGGCCTGCAGATCCCGGAGCAGATTTATCCGGCAGGCGGCCCGATCACGGTGAACATCGCGCAGACGTCGACGTCGTCGATCCCGACCTACACCGCCCCGAGCAGCCCCGGCACGGTGACGTACGGCCTCGACACCGGGCTCTCCGCGCAACTCGAGTTCCACAAGCCGTCGGACGACAGCTGGACCCCGTGGACCATGACGTGCACCGCTCCGTCGGGCACCAGCTTCAGCCCTTCGGGCACGATTTCCTGACCCTGGCTGACGGAGGGGCGGCTGAATGCCGCCCCTCCGTTGTCGTTTCCGGGACCGGCGGCTGCTGATACGGCGGCGAAACTCCCGACCGTCAGGGCACGGCGCCGAACTTCACGTCACGAGAACGGGAACGCGCGGCCGTCTTTCCCCGCGGCAGGAGCAGGTCCAGCGGCACGGAACCAACGCCTAGCGACGAGGTGTTGCATTCGCTGCGGCAACAGACAAAGTCCTGTCCCGGCGAAGGGTTCTGCGCCTGCGATGCGGCTCGCTCCTTGCCGACGACGGAGAACCGGCCCGTTTCAAACGGCAAGCGACCGGATGCCAATACGACAAGCGGGAACCGGCCCGAACCCAACAACCCTTTCCAACACACCAGATCCGCCTCTTCAACGCCCGGGAACCGGCTCGAAGCGAAACCTCGGCAGCCGCTCTTCCTCCAGCGCACCAGAAACCGGAGCCGGGCCAGAGTCCGGGCAGCCAGCCTCGCTCAGGACCCGGACGTCGCTTCAATGGCCACAGGGCACCGACCGGTCCGTGATCACCAGGCCGAACTCGTAGCCCGCCGACGCGCCGGTGACCGGCCCGCACACCGGCGGCTTCGGCACCGTCGCCTGGCTGTAGGAGTTGTTGCCCCAGGCGACCAGCGATCCGTCCGCCTTGATCGCCAGGTTGTGGTTCCACCCGGCGTCGATGGCGACAACCCCGGTCTTGGCCGTCGCGGGCACGTCGGTCTGGCCGTAGTTGTCGTGGCCCCAGGCGATGACTCCGCCGTCCTTCAACGCGAGACTGTGCTCATACCCGGCCGAAATGGCCGTCACCCCGGACCGCGCCGCGGCGGGAACCGTCGTCTGGCCGAAAGCGTTGCTGCCCCAGGCAAGCACGGAACCGTTCTTCAGCACGAGATTGTGGTCCCCGCCCGCCGAGATCGCGTCGACGCCGGACTCCGCGAAGTCCGGCACGTCCTCCCGGCTGCCCCAGCTCACCACCTGGCCGTTCCGCAACAACGCGAGGCTGTGCACCGTGCTGGAGGAAATCGCGGTGACCCCGCTGGACACCGACGCCGGAAGCTCTGTCTGGCCGTACCAGTCGTTGCCCCACGCGTACACCTTGCCGTTCTTGAGGCCAAGACCGTGCAGCCAGCCAGCGGCGATCTGGGCGGTGCCGGACGACAGGTCCGCCGGCACCTCGCTTTCGCCGAAGTTGTTGTCGCCCCAGGCGAGCACAGCGCCGTTCTTGAGCGCCAGCGCGAACAATCCACCGGCCGAAACCGCGGAGAGGCCCGAGGTGGTGGCCGCCGGCAGTCCCTGCATGCCCCGGGTCCCCCATTGGTAGACGCCCCCGGCCGCCGTCAGCTGGGGCACGTTCGCCGCACCGGCCGCGCTGCCCGCTGCCCCCGGCTGCGCCGCGCTCACGGTGTTCGCCGACTTCGCCGGTTGCGCGTTCAACGCAACCGCCGAACCGCTTGACGCCGCGCCTGCTCCCACCACGACGACCGCGGCGACCGCTGCCGCGCCCTTGCCCCATCGCCGGTATCCGGCCGCCATCGCAGCTCCTTCCTCCGAACGTCTGGCAGGGATGATTCCAGCCTCGCGGCCTCCGCGGCGAATGCGGCGATTCTTTGTCAGAATCCGATGAAAGCCCGCCCCCGAACTGTCTCCTGAATCCAAGAAAAGCCCTGGCGGGCAACGGAAAACCACCGTATCCCGGCCACCCTTGCGAACCGGCGAAACTCACCGGTAACTTCGCTCGGAAGCCATTCTCTTGACTGCCGGGCGAGGAGGCGCACCATGCCGGAACCACGCGGGCGCCCGGTCCGCCGCCGCCTGCCCCGCCGGACGGCTTCCGCCGCCCTCGCAGTCCTCGGGGCCCTGTCGATCGGCACTGGAGCGCTCACCGGCGTCAGCTCCGCCTCGACCGAGACGCCCCCGCCT
>NZ_PQIA01000086.1 GCF_003385235.1 Amycolatopsis circi
ATGTGTTAAGCACGCCGCCAGCGTTCGTCCTGAGCCAGGATCAAACTCTCCAACAATGCTGTAAAGTTCGATCGAGACTATTCTCAATCATATTTCTCAAAGGAAACCCCGACGAGGGGGTTTCATATATAAGCTCTACTGGCTTAGTTCACTAGCACACTGTTGAGTTCTCAAGCAACACACCTCGAACCAGCCCCGGAATCAACCAGGCCAAGCTCGATGCGTTATTTCAAGCTTTTGGTCGAGCATGCCGGTTCCTACAAGCTAGTCGTAGGGAGTCGGCGGCCGCTCGTGGGCCGACGCTGAACATTACCTGGTCCGTTTCGCGGTGTCAACCCGCTCGGCCCTGGCTCCTGATCGGTGAGGCTTTCGGCCCCGCCGGCCCGGTGTTCCTGGCGACGAAGAGAAGATTACATGCCTTCCAACCCCCCGAAAACAGGGGGGTCACTTAACGGCATCGGCGCTGGTCAGAGCGTTAGCGGCGGGCCGATTCGACCGGTTCGCGGGCCGCTGGGGGCGCTCGGAGGGGCGGCTGAGCGCCTTCGAGTGACCCAGGTCTCCGCCAGGACGCCCTCGGCCCAGCCCACCCGCTGCCCCAGACCACTCCTTCGCGGCCGGATGCGCAACCCAATTCCGCAGGTCAGCCGATTGCCCGGCCACCCAGCCGACCGCGGCCAGCTCCTCCCCGGCAACCGGCCGAAAGAGAAAGCCGCCGGTCAGCGCAGTGCACTGACCGGCGGCCGACAACCTGCGGGCAACCCCGAAAGAGCTACCCAGGCAACCCGGGCAAGTACCGAGGCGGAACCCGGACCGGCGCGACCCGCATGTAGTCCGCGGCCAGGGCGAGCATCTTCCCGTCCGTCCACTGTCCGCCCATGAACGAAATCCCCACCGGCAGCGGTCCGACCGAACCGGCCGGGACGGTGACGTCCGGGTAGCCCGCGACGGCGGCCGGGGTCGAGGACGGGATCACGTCGTTGTCGCCGACCTTGCAGTCCGTCTTCCAAGCCGGCGGGTTCGTCGGCGACGCGATGGCGTCCAGGTCGTACTTCGCGAGGGTCTCGTCCAGCGACCGGCGCGACAGGTCGGTCAACTCGGCCCGGTTCTTCAGGTAGGTCGGATCCTGCGGGCCGGGCGCGGCGAGCGCCTGCTCGAACAGCTCCTGACCAGCGAAGCAGGTGCGTTCCAGCGGGTCAGCGCGGTTGTACGCGACGAGGTCCGCCAGGTTCCGCGGGCCGGTTGGGCGCGTGGCGAGGTAGGCGTCGACGTCGCGGTGGAACTCCGTCAGCAGCGCCGGGAACTCCAGCGCCGAGAGCCGGTCCTGGTACGGCAGGTCCACCTCGACGACCGTCGCGCCGGCGCGTTCCAGCGAGGCTTTCGTCTTGCTGACCACGGCGTCCGTGTCCGGGCCGAGCACCGGCAGCCGCCACAGGCCGATCCGGGCACCGCGCAGGACGCCGGGGCGGAGAAGTTTCGCGTAGTCGGTCGGCTGGGTCGACGGATAGCGCAGGGTCGCCGGGTCGGACGGGTCGCGGCCCTGCAGCACCGAGAGCGTGAGCGCGGTGTCGACGACGTTGCGCGCGATGGGTCCCGCCGTGTCCTGTTCCGCGGAGATCGGGACGACGCCGGTGCGGCTGACGAGCCCGAGGCTCGGTTTGTGGCCGACCGTCGCGGTCATCCCGGCCGGACACACGATCGATCCGTCGGTCTCGCTGCCGATCGCGACCTGCGCGAGCGACGAGGCGACCCCGGCCGCGGATCCGGCGGACGAGCCGCACGGGTTGTGGTCCAGCACGTACGGGTTGTGGGTCTGCCCGCCGACGCCCGACCAGCCGGAAGTCGGCTTCGCGGCGCGGAAGTTGGCCCATTCCGACAGGTTCGCCTTGCCGAGGATCACCGCGCCCGCGTCGCGCAGCCGGGTGATCAGCGTGGCGTCCTTGGCCGGGCGGCTCCGCAGCGCGCGCGAACCGGCGGTGGTCTGCTGGGCGTGGGTGTCGACGTTGTCCTTGACCAGCACCGGGATCCCGTCGAGCGGACCGCGGGTGCGACCGGTCCGGTGCCGCACGTCGCTGGCCGCGGCCTGCGCGAGCGCGGCCGGGTTGAGCGCGAGGACGGCGTTGACCTTTGGGTCCAGCACCCGGATCCGGGCGAGATACGCGCTGGTCAGCCGGGTGGCGGTGAGCTGCCCGGTCGCCATCCGGTGCTGCAGCGACGGGATGTCGGCGCGGTCGAGGTCGAAGTGCAGCTCAGCCGGATCCGAGTGGTCACTCTGCATCGCGACCGCCGGCGGCGCGGTGGCCAAGCCCGCCGCCGCGACCAGTGCGGCGAGTACGGCGGGCAGTCTTTTTCCCATGTTCCGATGCCTCCCCAACGTCGGAGCACGGCCCGGGACCGTTTCAGAGCATCGGCAACAGGGTCCGGAGCTCGTACGGAGTGACCGCGCTCCGGTAGTTGTCCCACTCGACCCGCTTGTTGCGCAAGAAGAAGTCATAAACGTGCTCGCCGAGCGCTTCCGGCAGCAGCTCCGACTTCTCCATCTCGGCGAGCGCCTCGCCGAGGTTCTGCGGCAACTGCGAGTAACCGGCGGCGCGGCGTTCGGAGTCCGACAGCTGCCAGATGTTGTCCTCGGCGGGCGGCGGCAGCTCGTAGCCCTTTTCGATGCCCTTCAGCCCCGCGGCCAGTATCACCGAGTAGGCCAGGTACGGGTTGCACGCCGAATCGAGCGTCCGGATCTCCACCCGCCGCGACGACGCCTTGCCCGGCGAGTACATCGGCACGCGCACGAGCGCCGAGCGGTTCGCCCTCCCCCACGACACCGTCGTCGGAGCCTCGCTGCCGCTGATCAGCCGTTTGTAGGAATTGACCCACTGATTGGTGACGGCGGAGATTTCCTTGGCGTAGTGCAGGACGCCGGCGACGAAGGCCTTGCCGGTCTCGGACAGCTCGTGCGGGTCCTCCGCGTCGTAGAACGCGTTGCGGTCGCCCTCGAACAGGCTGACGTGGGTGTGCATGCCGGAGCCGGGCTGGTCGGTGAACGGCTTCGGCATGAAGGTCGCGCGCACGCCCTGGGTCAGCGCGACCTCCTTGACGACGTAACGGAACGTCATCACGTTGTCGGCCATGGTCAGGGCGTCGGCGTAGCGAAGGTCAATCTCCTGCTGCCCCGGCGCGCCTTCGTGGTGGCTGAATTCGACCGAGATGCCCATCGCCTCGAGGGTTTCGATGGCGTGCCGGCGGAAGTGCGTCGCGGTGGCGTGGCTGGCCTGGTCGAAGTAGCCGCCGTTGTCGGCGGGCTCGGGCTCGCTGCCGTCGTCAGGGCTGTTGGCGAGCAGGAAGAACTCGATCTCCGGGTGCACGTAGCAGGTGAACCCGGCCTCGCTGGCCTTCGACAGCTGGCGGCGCAGGACGTGCCGCGGGTCCGCCCAGGACGGCGAACCGTCGGGCATCGCGATGTCGCAGAACATCCGCGCGGAGTACGGGCCGCCTTCCGGGGTCTCCCACGGCAGCACCTGGAACGTGGAGGGATCGGGCTTGGCGACCATGTCCGACTCGTAGACGCGCGCGAAGCCTTCGATGGCCGAGCCGTCGAAGCCGATGCCCTCGCTGAACGCGCCCTCCAGCTCGGCGGGCGCGACCGCGACGGACTTCAGAAATCCCAGCACGTCGGTGAACCACAGGCGAACGAACCGGATGTCGCGCTCTTCCAAAGTGCGGAGCACGAATTCCTGCTGGCGATCCATGGCCGAACCCTAACCAGCACGTGTTAACGCCATGTTTCACGGGTCACCCCCGTTGGAGTCCGATTTACGCCAAGGCGGCCAGCTGCGGTTTCCGCGACCGGGTGATCGACAGCGACGCGACCGAGGCGATGACCGCGAGCCCGGCGGCGACGTACCAGGCGACCGCGTAATCGCCGAGCTGGTCGCGCACCGCGCCGGCGGCGGAAGCCGCGAACGCCGCGCCCAGCTGATGGCAGGCGAAGACCCAGCCGAACACGATCGGCCCGGCTTCCCCGAAGGAGCGGAGGCAGAGCGCGACCGTCGGCGGAACGGTCGCCACCCAGTCGAGGCCGTAGAAGAGGATGAACGCCCACATGCTCGGCTGGACCGAATTCGTGAACAGCTGCGGCAACAGGGCCAGCGAAACTCCCCGCAACGCGTAGTAGACGCCGAGCAGGATCCGTGGGTCGACACGGTCGGTGAGCCATCCCGACGCGATCGTTCCCACCACGTCGAAGACGCCGACCAGCGCGAGCAGGCTCGCCGCGGTCGTCTGCGGCATGCCGTGGTCGTGCGCGGCCGGGACGAAGTGCGTGCTGACCAACCCGTTCGTGGTCGCCCCGCAGATGGCGAACCCGACGGCGAGTAGCCAGAACGTACGAGTGCGCGCGGCCTGGAACAGCACCGTCAACCCTCGGCGGACAGTGCCGACCTTCGGAGCCGGCCGCTCCACTTCGGTGCCTTCGGGCGCTCCGTACGCGACAGCGCCGACGTCGGCCGGGTGATCGCGTACGGCCAGCAGCACGACCGGGACCACCGCGAGAGCCGCGATGGCGATGACCATGGACGCAGTCCGCCAGCCGTCGTCCACCGCGAGCGACGCGATCAAGGGCAGGAAGATCAGCTGTCCGGTAGCCCCCGCGGCGGTCAGCACGCCGGTTACGACGCCGCGGTGGCGCACGAACCAGCGCGTCGCGACCATCGCGGCGAAGCTCATCGCCATAGAGCCGGTGCCGAGGCCGACGAGCACGCCCCAGCAGAGGATCAACTGCCAGCTGGCGCTCATGAAGACCGTGCCGCCCGCGCCGAGAGCGACGACGCACAGCGCGGTAGCCGCCACCCGACGGATACCGAACCGCTCCATCAGCGCCGCGGCGAAGGGCGCGAAGAGGCCGTAGAGGACGAGGTTGACCGAGACGGCGGACCCGATCGTGGCGCGGGACCAACCGAACTCTTGGTGCAGCGGATCGATCAGAACACCCGGCGCGGCGCGGAAGCCGGCAGCGGCGAGAAGCGCGACGAACGCGGCCGCCGCGACGAACCAGGCGCGGTGCAGGCGGCGGGCAGGACGAGTCTCAACGGTCACGAGCAGTCAGTCTGGTGTGCCGGGAGCGAGGTCGACAGTGGCCGGAAGGACACTATCCGAAAGGATCGGGCCAGCCGAGTAGGCTCTCGCGCATGCTCAGCCGACGTGTCCTGCCGGCGCTGCTGCTCCTCGGGCTGGTCGGCGGTTGCACCGCGGCACCCCCTTTGCCCGCGGCGGACGGGTTGCTCGCCGCCGCCAAGGCGAACTTCTCCAAGGTCCGCAGCCTGCACTTCTCGGTCGGCGTCAACGGGGTGCTGCCCGGCCTGCCGATGACCAAGCTCGTCGGCAACGCGACCCTCAAGAGCGCCGGGCAAGCGAGCGGCAGCGCGGAGTTCACCGATCGGTCGTTCTCGTTCACCGTCTCCGGGCACACCGCGACCACAAAAGACACGAAGGGTCGCGAAACGAGCGGCCCCACGTCCTTCACGGTCGACCGGTTCCTCGGCCCGCATGGCAGCCTGATCCGCCTCCTCGATTCGCTCCGGCAGCCGACAACCGAGATCCGCGAGACGATCCAGCACATCGACGGCTACCGCGTCGGCGGAACCGTGCCCCAGGCCGTCGCGGCGAAGCTGGTGCCGCAGATCCACGCGGACGTGAACGTGAAGATCTGGGTCACGGCCGCGGAACCGCGCCGCTTCGCGCGGATGTGGCTGCAGGTGCCGCCGGCGACGGACCGCGACAGTCCGGTGATGTACGAAGTGCTGTTGACGGATCAGCAGCCCTAGCAGTTGCCGTCTCGGGCGATGGCGGTGTTGAGGTAAGCCGTTGCCGCTTTGTCGACACAGGCGTTGCCCTTGAGGAACGCTGCGTGCTGTACGTCGTCGACAGTCAGCAGTGCGGCGTTGAGGTCTTTCGCGAGCGCTACGCCTTGGCGGTACGGCGTAGCGGGATCGTGCTTCGTCGAGATGACAAGTGTCTTCGGCAGGCCGGGCGCGGATGGACGATGGGTTCGCGAGGTGGGCGGTACCGGCCAGGTCGAGCAGGTGTCGAGTTCGTGCGCGTCGGGCGAGCTGCCGGTCAGGAACGGCGCACCGGTGAGCATCTGGCGGTGCGCGGCGTCGATGGTCGCCCGGTCGGTGACGCGGTCATAGTCGACGCAGCGGACGGCGTAGTAGGCGTCGAATGCTCCGCTGTAATGGCCGTTCTGGTCGCGTTGGTAGTAGGCGTCGGCCATCTGGAGCAGCTTCGTGCCGCGATGCTCGGTCGCGAGTTCTTCCAGTGCCTGCTGCAGATTCGGCCACTGCGCCCGGGAGTAGAGCGCGGCTTCGGTCGCGGTGACGGCGTCGGAGAAGAACAGTCCGCGGCCAGCTAGCGCGGGAACTGGAGCGCGGGCGATTCGCTGGAAATCGGCGGTCGCGTCGCCGGATAGTGGGCACCCAGGACGCTTCGCGCACCACTGCGCGAAGCGGGTGAAGGCGTCCTGAAACCCGGCGGTCTGGGCGATGAGCGTCTGCGGCAAGTTCTGTGCGGGGTCGATGGCACCGTCGAGGACCATGGCACGCACCTTGTCCGGGTACGCCTCCGCGTACGCCGAACCGATCTGCGTGCCGTACGAGTAGCCGAGGTAGGTGAGCTTCGCGTCACCGAGGGCGGCGCGAAGCGCGTCGAGGTCACGTACGACCTCTCGCGTGCCTACGTGGGCGAGGAAGTCCGCACCGGTCATCTTGAGACAGCCGGCCACACTCCCGACGCCCGACGTACGAGCCGCGTCCTGCTCGGCATCCGACCGGCAGCGGATGCGCGGCTCGCTCGCATGCACACCGCGAGGATCGAAGCCGACCAAGTCGAACTGTTCGGCGAGCTTCCCCGCAGGCTGCGCCAATGTCGCCGCCGCAGTCATCCCCGAACTGCCCGGCCCACCGGGGTTGAGCACGAGAGACCCGATCCGGTGCGCCGGATCGGTGGCCCGATGCCGCAGCAAACCGATCGACACTGTCCGGCCCTGCGGGTTCGCGTAGTCGAGCGGCACCGTCAGCCGGGCACAGTCGACCGACTGATCCGCGTACAGGCCCTTCTCGAAAGCGGTCTGCGCGTACGGCGCACACGGCCCCCAATCGAGCGCGGGCTGCTGGCTCGCGCAAGCCGTGGCGGCGAGCATCATCGCCACCACTGTTGCCGCGAGCCAGCGCAACGTCAGCTCGACTTACAGCGAGTGCCGTCCGGCGGTGTCGTGCCGTCGATCAGGTAATCCGTCCCCGCCTTGTCGACGCACGCGTTGCCCTGCAGGAACACCGTGTGCTGCGTCCCCTCGAAGGTCAACAGCGAACCCTTCAGCGCCTTCGCGAGATTCACGCCCGCCTGGTACGGCGTCGCGGGGTCGTTCGTCGTCGAGATCGTCAGGGTCTTCGGCAGGCCCTCGACGTTCGGCTCGTGCGGCTTCGACGTGTTCGGCACTGGCCAGAACGCGCACGCGTCGCGGGCGGAGCTGGGTTGACGGCCGTCGTCGAGGAAGGGCGCGGCCTTTACGTATTTCTCCTGGCCTTCGAGGATCTGCTTCGGATCGGTGACTCGCGGGTCGTCGACGCAGCGGACCGCGATAAAGGCGTCTTGCGTGGTGCCGTAGCTGCCGTCCGGATTGCGCTCGTTGTAGATGTCGGCGAGCTTCTCCAACGTCGCGCCGCGCTGCAGCTTCAGCTCGTTCAGCCCGGTGTTCAGGTACTCCCAGAGGTTTTGCTGGTAGAGGGCCTGTATGGCGCCAGTGGTCGCGTCGTCATACGACAGCTTGCGGCCGTCGCCCACCGGCACCGGGAAGTCGATCAGCCGGCGCGTGAGGTCTTGGAACTGCTTCGTCGCTTCGGCCGGGTCGTGGCCGAGCGCGCAGTCCTGACGCGCCGCGCACCACTTCGCGAACTCGTTGAACGCTCCGCCGAAGCCTTGGCCCTGCGCGACGAGCGAGTCCTCCGGGCTCTGCGTCGGGTCGACAGCTCCGTCGAGAACGAGTGCGCGCACGTTCTTCGGGAAGGTCTCCGCGTACGTGGACCCGATGCGCGTGCCGTATGAGTAGCCGAGGTACGTGAGCTTCTCGTCGCCGAGGACGCTTCGCAGCACGTCCATGTCCCTGACGACGTCGCGCGTACCGACGTGCGCGAGCATGTCGTCGCCGTACTTCGTCCGCTGTACGCACTTCGCGGCGAAGTCCTTCTGTTCCGTCTCCTGCTTCGCGACGCCCGCCGGAGAACCGTCGGTCTCGCTGTCGTCGGCGCGATCGGCGTCGCGCTCGGGTCCGGTCAGGCATTTGATCTGCGGTTCGCTGGCCCCGATCCCCCGCGGGTCGAAGCCGACGAGGTCGAACCGGTCGCCCAGATCGGACTTCGACACCTGGTCGAGCAGGCCCGCCGCGGCGACCATGCCCGAAGCGCCCGGTCCGCCCGGGTTCACCACGAGCGAACCGATTTTCTTGCCCGGATCGCTCGCGCGGTGCCGCAGCACGCCGATGGTGATCGTCTGCCCGTCCGGTTTGTCATAGTTCAACGGAACCGTGAGCCGTCCGCACTCGATTCCCTGCGTCTTGAAGGCGGACCGCGCGTCGTCCGAGGTCGCGTAGGGTGCACACGCGGACCAGGACACGCTCTGCCCGTAGAACCGCGACAGTCCGGCGGGCACCGGGCCCACCGGCGCGTGCGATTCGACCGTCGGCGCGAGCGCGGACTGGTCGGGCTTGGACGAGCACGCCACGAGCGTGGTCGCGAGCAGGCCGGCAGCCGCTAACGCGACGAACGGATGGACTTTCGGGCTGGCGCTGGGATGACGTGGCACGGTTTGATCGTGCCATCCGGGTGCGGAACTCGAACGCACCGTCGGCGCGTTGGGCAGTGCGGGTGCGACCGGAGACACATCGACACGAGGAGACCAGGGGTGGCACTGATCAGCCGGGTGGGCAAGCGGCTCCGCCGGATCATCCAGCGGCCGGGCAGCGTCGAGCTGACCCGCTACGAAGCGCTGCTGCCCGCCGTCGAGAAGCTCGAACCGGAGCTGGAGAAGCTCGAGGACGCCGAGCTCACCGAGCGCGCGGGCAAGCTGCGGGACGCCATCGGCGGGGCCGCCTCGTTCACCGACGGCCAGCTGATCGAGATCTGCGCGCTCGGCCGCGAGGCCGCCCGGCGCAAGCTCGGCGAGCGGGCCTTCGACGTGCAGCTGCTCGGCACCATGGGCCTGCTCACCGGCCACGTCGTGCAGATGGAGACCGGTGAGGGCAAGACGCTCGCCGGCGCGCTGGCCGGCGCCGGCTACGCGCTGCGCGGCCGCCGCGTGCACGTGGTCACCGTCAACGACTACCTCGCCCGCCGCGACGCGGAGTGGATGGGCCCGGTGTACGACCTGCTCGGCGTCACCGTCGGCTGGGTCGAACCGGCGCACTCGAAGGAGGAGCGCAAGGAGGCCTACGGCAAGGAGGTCACCTACGGCGCGGTCGCCGAAATCGGCTTCGACGTGCTGCGCGACCGGCTGGTGACCAATGCCGACGACCTGGTGCAGAAGGCTCCCCAGGTGGCGATCGTCGACGAGGCCGACTCGGTGCTGGTCGACGAGGCGCGCGTGCCGCTGGTCATGGCCGGTTCGATCGACCACAACGACGCCGACGAGGAGGTCGCCAAGATCGTCCGGCGGCTGCGCCTCGGCCTGCACTACGAGACCGACTCCGAGGGCCGCAACGCCTGGCTGACCAGCGCCGGAGCGTCGGTCGTGGAGAAGTCGCTCGGCGGGGTCGACCTGTACGACGAGTCCGGTTCGGACCGGCTCGCCGCGGTGAACGTCGCCCTGCACGCGCACGCGCTGCTCACCCGCGACGTCGACTACCTGGTCCGCGACGGCAAGGTGCAGCTGATCAACGCCGCCCGCGGCCGCGTCGCCGAACTGCAGCGCTGGCCGGACGGCCTCCAGGCCGCGGTCGAGGCGAAGGAGCAGGTCACCGCCACCGACCGGGGCGAAATCCTCGACTCGATCACCGTGCAGGCGCTGCTCGCGCGCTACCCCGAGGTCGCGGGCATGACCGGTACCGCCGTCGCGGTCGCCGAGCAGCTGCGCGAGTTCTACAAGCTCGAGGTCGCGGTCATCCCGCCGAACACCCCGAACGTCCGCGAGGATCTGCAGGACCGCGTCTTCGCCTCGCCGTCGCAGAAGCTGCGCGCGATCGAGGAGGAGATCCGCACGGTGCACGAGACCGGGCGGCCGATCCTCGTCGGAACCCAGGACGTCGCCGAGTCCGAGGAGCTGGCGGAGAAGCTGGCGAAGGCCGAGCTGCCGTGCGTTGTGCTGAACGCGCGCAACGACGCCGAAGAGGCCGCGATCATCGCCGAGGCGGGCAAGAAGGGCGCGGTCACCGTGTCCACGCAGATGGCCGGTCGCGGTACCGACATCCGGCTCGGCGGCAGCGACGGCACGACCCGGGAAGAGGTCGCCGAGCTGGGCGGCCTGCACGTGATCGGCACCGCGCGGTATCCGTCGAGCCGTCTCGACGGACAGCTGCGCGGCCGGTCCGGACGACAGGGCGACCCGGGCAGCGCGATCTTCTTCGCGAGCCTCAACGACGACCTCGTGCTGTCGAACGCGCCGGACCTGCCGGACGGCATCGACGCGGACACCGAGACCGGCGAGATCACCGACCCGGCCGCGCACCGGCAGCTCAACCACGCCCAGCGCGTCGCCGAGGGTGTCGACCTGGAGATCCACCGCAACACCTGGCGCTACACCCGGCTGATCGAGCGGCAGCGCGCCGAACTGCTGGAGCACCGGGACAAGGTGCTGCACACCGGGCTCGCGGCGGAGGAGCTGGAGAAGGCGCAGCCGGAGAAGTTCGCCGAGCTGAAGGAAAAGCTGGACGACTCCGACCGGCTCGAGCAGGTGTGCCGCGAGGTCCGGCTGTTCCATCTCGACCAGCTGTGGTCGGACCACCTGGCGTACCTCACCGACGTGCGCGAGAGCATCCACCTGCGCGCGCTGGCCCGCGAGACGCCGCTGGACGAGTTCCACCGCGCGGCGATCCCGGAGTTCCACAAGATCATCGCCGAATCCGCCTCGCGCGCGGCGAAGACGCTCGAGGAAGCCGAGATCACCGACGACGGCCTCGACCTCGAGGAGGTGGGCGTGCGGCGGGCGAACACGACGTGGACGTACCTGGTGCACGACAACCCGTTCGACTCGGACTTCGAGCAGACGGTCAAGAAGGTGCGCAGCATGATGCGGATGAAGAAGTCCTGATTCCTGCTTTCGAAGGGCTCCTCGCCTCGGGTGAGGGGCCCTTCGCCGTTCTCTGGCTCACCTCCGCGTAGTTTCTGTCGGTCCGGTGGGACAGAATGGCGGCATGCCGCAACTGCGCATCGCACTGGCCCAGGTCAACACCACCGTCGGCGACATCGACGGGAACACCGCGCTCACCGTCGAGTGGACCCGCAAGGCCGCCGAGGCGGGCGCGCACGTCGTCGTGTTCCCGGAGATGTCCCAGACCGGTTATCCGGTCGAGGACCTCACGCTCCGGCGCACGTTCGCCGACGCGTCCCGGCGCTCGGTGACCGAACTGGCGCGCCGGCTCGACGAGGCAGGCTGCGGCGAGGTGCTCGCGTACGTCGGCTACCTCGACCACGACGAGATCGGCCCGCGCGACGCCGCGGCGGCGCTGTACCGCGGCGAGGTCGTCGCCCGGCAGTTCAAGCACCACCTGCCGAACTACGGCGTGTTCGACGAGCACCGGTATTTCAAGCCGGGCACCGAACTCGAGGTCCTGCGGCTGCACGGCGTCGACATCGGCATGGTGATCTGCGAGGACATCTGGCAGGACGGCGGCCCGATCTCCGCGCTGGGCAAGGCCGGGGTCGACCTGGTGGTCGCGCCGAACGCGTCGCCGTACGAGCGGTCGAAGGACGAACAGCGGCTGCCGCTGATCGCCCGGCGAGCGGCCGAGGCGGGCGCGCCGCTGGTGTACACGAACCAGGTCGGCGGACAGGACGACCTGGTCTTCGACGGTGACTCGCTGGTGGTCGGCGCGGACGGGACTTTGCTCGCGCGGGCGCCGCAGTTCGTGGAACACCTGCTGGTGCTGGATTTGGACCTGCCTTCGGCTAGTGCGGCTGCCGCGGGCTCTTTCGACGGCTTGGAGGTGCACCGGCGAGTGCTTAATGACTCGCCGCTGGTCGCGTACTCGCCGCTGGTCGCTCCGACGATCAGCGAACCGCTGTCGGACGAGGCCGAGGTGTGGTCGGCGCTGGTCGTCGGACTGCGCGATTACGTGCACAAGAACGGCTTCTCGTCGGTTACGTTCGGTTTCTCCGGCGGAATCGACTCAGCGGTCTGCGCGGCGCTGGCGGCGGACGCACTCGGCGGCGACAACGTGTACGGCGTCTCGATGCCGTCGAAGTACTCGTCTTCGCACTCGCGGGATGACGCCTCCGACTTGGCGGAGCGGATCGGGGCGCACTACCGGGTCGAGCCGATCGGCGAAATGGTTGACGTGTATGTCAATCAGCTGCAGCTGACCGGGCTCGCGGAGGAGAACATCCAGGCGCGGGTGCGCGGGATGCTGCTGATGGCGCTGTCCAATTTGGACGGTCACCTGGTGCTGGCGACCGGCAACAAGACCGAGCTGGCAGTCGGCTACTCGACCATTTACGGCGACGCGGTCGGAGCGTTCGCGCCGATCAAGGACCTGTTCAAGACGCACGTGTGGCAGCTGGCGCGGTGGCGGAACGAGGAGGCGGCGAAGCGAGGGGAAACGCCGCCGATCCCGGAAAACTCGATCACGAAACCGCCGTCGGCGGAGCTGCGGCCGGACCAGAAGGACTCGGATTCGCTGCCGGATTACGAGCTGCTGGACGATGTTCTGGACGATTACGTCGAGAACGACCGGGGCTACGCGGATCTGCTCGAGGCGGGGTTCGGCCCGGAGACGATCGACCGGGTCGTGCGGATGGTCGACCGAGCCGAGTACAAACGGCGGCAGTACCCGCCGGGCACGAAGATCACGTTCAAGGCGTTCGGGCGGGATCGGCGGCTTCCGATGACCAACGGATGGCGGGAACGGAAGTCCTGATCGGGGGTTCTGCCTCGAGCTGGGTTTCGGGGGCCGTGGGCGGGGCTGTTTAGCGCGGTTCGGCTGGGGCGGCTGGGTTTTCGGTCTGCGCTTCGCGGAGTTGACTTGGTCGCCCAGCACGGCTGGCTCGAACGGCTGGGTTTTCGGGCTCGGTTCGCGGAGTTGGCTTGGGTTGCCCGGCGCGGCTGGCCGGACTGGCTCGAACGGGCCGGTTTCGGCCTCGCTTCGCAGAGTTGGCTTGGCCGCCCGGCGCGGCCCGTTGGGCTGACTCGAACAACTCGGCTTCGGCCCCGCGTCGCAGGATCGGCTTGGCTTGCCCGGCGCGGCTGGCCGGACTAGCTCGAACGACTGGGTTTTTCGGACTTGCTTCGCGGAGTGGTTGGGCATTGCTGACGGGGTTGCCCGGCGCTGGCTGCCAGTTGGCTGGGCTTGGCCTGCGGTCGGCTGAGTGCTGGGCACGGCTCGCCGGGCTTCCCGCTTCGGCCAGTTCGCGGACGCAGCCAGCTGGGGTTTCCGGCTCGGCCGACCAGTTCTCGACTTGGTTGGTTGCGGCTTCGGATGTCGCCAGCCCCTTGCCAGACATGATCTGCCGGGCTGCTGAACGCGGTGATCGTCGGGCTGCCGGTGTTGTGGGCGCAGCTTGTCTCCGGCCGGTTTTGCGATCGGGCTTGCCTGGCTCGCAGTGTCCTTCGCGGGAGCCGGCCCGGCCCTGTGCGGCTCCAGGGTCGTGTCGTTTTCTCGCCAGTTTCTGTCGGTGCCGGGTCGTAGGCTGAGCGGTATGACGGTTGGATACACGGTGTTCGACACCCCGATCGGGGCCTGCGGCCTCGCCTGGCGGGACGGTGCGGTGATCGGGACCGCGCTGCCGGGAAGTTCGGCTGAGCGGACGCGCGCGCACCTCGCGACCCGCTTCCCGGACGCGGTGGAATCGCCGGTGCCGGAGGAACTTCGCGCGGTCGTGGACGATGTCGTCGCGCTGCTGTCGGGAGAGGCTCGCGACTTGCATGCGGCTCCGTTGGATTACCGGGAAGTACCGGAGTTCAACCGGCGCGCGTACGACGTCGCTCGGGCTATTCCGCCGGGGAAGGTTCTGACGTACGGGGACATCGCGCATCAGCTGGGTGCGCCGGGCTCCGCGCAGGCCGTCGGGCAGGCGATGGGGAGCAATCCGTTTCCGATCATCGTGCCGTGCCACCGGGTTTTGGGAGCGGGCAAGAACACCGGCGGCTTTTCGGCTCCAGGCGGGGTCGAGACGAAACGGCGGATGCTGGTGATCGAAGGGGCGTTTCCGGAGGAACCGACTCTGTTCTGACCGGTCGGCCGCGGACGCCCTCTGCTCTTCCGAGAGGTAAGCGCTCCGGAGTCTCCTTGGCTTCCGCGCGTCTTTTAGCCTGAGGCCTTGGCGCACTCGGTCGGAATCCAGCCACACCCCCAGCGCCGCAGGGTTTCCCACCGAGTGCACCAAACTTGCCGGGACGCAGACAATCAAGGCCACCCGTTCGGCAACTCACCGGGGGGGCGGCAGCCCAAACGCTGCCAGCCAGCCGATCAAACGTTCCAGCCCACTCCCCTCGCCAGCCAGGCCAGTGAGCCGACCGCCGCGGCTTGCAGAGGCAGTCCCGACCCGCGTGGCTCAGTCATCCCAGCCAGCCGACCCGACCCAGCCATTGCGGACAGCGGCTTCCCGCCCCTCGACCAGTTGGGCTAAGCCACCGCGCCTGGCTCAGCCATCGCAACTATCCGGACTGTGCGACCTTCACGGCCGGACACTCCCGCTCGCTCAGCCGTCGCGGTTAATCGGCCAGCCCGACCTCCACAACCAGCCCCGACCTGGATCGCTCAGCCGTCACAGCTGACCGAGCCACTGATCCGCACGAACCAGCTCACTCCACCGGTTCCCACGCCCGCAACCATCCCGCACCTCCGGACAGCCCGACCTGCACAACCAGGCCGACCCTGGCCCGGATCGCTCAGTCGCCGCAATTGACGAACCAGCGATCAGCGAGAACCAGCTCACTCCGCCGGTTTCCACGGCTTCAGCCAGTCCGTCTCCGGCCAGCCCTCCGCCGCGGCTTGCAGGGGCATAGCTGTGGCACCGTCCAGAGATTCTCGGACGATGTCGGCGTGGCCGGCGTGCCGGGCGGTTTCTTCGATCAGGTGCAGCAGCACCCAGCGGACGGACCAGGCTGGCACGTCGTCCGGGAACCACGGCACGTCTTTCGGGACTGGGACTTCCTGGTTCAGGTCCGCGATCCCGGCGATGACCTCTTCGGTGCGGGCGGCGACTTGGTCGTAGGCGGCGAAGGCCGACTCCAGGGTTTCGTCCGGGCCGAGGCGGTGGTTTTCCTGGTAGATCGCCATGCTTTCGGCGAAGGGCTTCGGCGGGATGCGCAGCACCCGGTCGATCCACTCGCTTTCGGTGGACGACACGTGCTTCAGCAGTCCGCCGACGCTCAGCGCGCTCGCGCTGGGGACGGCGCGCGCCTGGTCGTCGGTCAGGCCGTACGCGGCCGTCTTCATCGCTTGCCGTTGTTGGGCCAGGAAACCGAGCAAACCGCCGCGTTCGTCGGGGGTTGGGGAGACGTTGCCAGCCATGGTGGCCTCACTTCCGGTGTCTGTTGCTCCGCAGCATCGCACCCGCCACCGACATTTTTCGGCCGCGGACCGGCACCGGGGTCTGCACGACGAACGCGCCGCCTATCACGACCTGCGTCGCGTGCACCACCAGCTGAACTCGGGTGAACACGCCTTCCAGGTGCCCGGCCAGCGTCGACGCCACCACCAGCGCCCACGCGATCAGCACGACCACCAGGCAACCCACTGCCCAGGCGCGCCAGCCGGCTGGCCACCAGAAGACCAGGCTCAGCGCGCCGACGGCGACGGATGCGCTCAGCAGGTTCGGGGTCACCACAGTCTCTGGAACCCCGGCGCACACCATCAGCACGATCCCGAACACTGACACCGAAACCGACGTCAGGCGCCCGCTCCAGTGTGCTGGCGCGAGTCGCATCAGGGCTGGCCCGGTCAGCAGGAAGGCCAGGCCGCCGATTCCGGCCGCGATCTGGAAGACCGGTTGTGCATAGAACAAATCCCAGACCGGCTGGTCGGTCGGCGACACCCCGGTCTGCATGAAGAACTCCAGCAGCCACGCGGAATATCCCGCCAAACCCAGTCCGAGCAGGACTATCGAAGCCACCCGCGCAGCATGCACTTGCCCACCCTAAGCGAATCTCTGCGACGAAGTGCCGGATGGTGTCACACCCGTGACTTACCGGAGGTTCCGGACACTATCCGCTACCACGAACTCACGCACCGAATCCTTGAGGGAGGTTACCGGATCATGGTTGGCGGGCTGCCAATACCTGTCTCGGAGACGGTACGCGGGGAAGCCAGGCGGTGGAGGGGCCATCGGCCGGGCGTGGTGCGAGGACCGGACGAGGTTTGGAGCGGCTGGCCGCGGCGGATGTCCGGGCGGACATCGGCGGCGGGCGGGACGAACGGCCATGGGACGGCGGCTCGCCAAGCAGAAGCTGAACGGCACGGCTCGCGGAGGACGGTTCACGACGGGACCGCAAGCTAGCGACGCACGACGCCGCAGGCAGGGCAGCTGTCGACTACATCCGCGTCAGGCAAGCTGCCGACGGACCGGCCGAAGACCCAGACGAATCAGGCCACCTCCAGGTCCAAGAACCCCGACCGCAGAACAGCCTCACCCCTGCGGACGGACGAACGGGAACAGCACCGTCTGCCGAATGGACGTCCCGCTCAGCATCATCAGCAGCCGATCCACTCCGAGGCCCAGCCCGCCCGTCGGCGGCATTCCGTGTTCCAGCGCCAGCAGGAAGTCCTCGTCCAGTTCCATCGCCTCGACATCCCCGCTCGCGGCCCGCAGGGACTGCGCCTCCAACCGGCGACGCTGTTCGAGCGGGTCGGTCAGCTCGGTGTACGCGGTCCCGACTTCCGAGCCGAACGCGATCAGGTCCCAGCGTTCGGCCAGGAGCGGGTCGGTCCGGTGCTGGCGGGTCAGCGGGGAAACCTCGGTCGGGTAGTCCGTGTAGAACGTGGGCAGGACGGTCGAACCTTCTACCAAATGCTCGTGCGCCTTCAAGACCAAGTCGCCCGAGCTGGCTTCTTCCGGCACGGGGACTCCGGCGGCGGCGCACAGTTTTCGCAACGTGGCGATCGGGGTGCGGGAGTCGATTTCCTCGCCCAAGGCGTCCGACACGGCTTTGTGCACCGGGATCACCGGCCAGTCGCCGGAGATGTCGTGTTCGACGACGCGGCCGTTGGCGTCCGGGCGTCGCACGATCTGTGCGCCGTACGCGGCTTCGGCGGCGTACTGGATCAGGTCGCGCATCAGGTGCCGCATGGCGTTGTAATCCGCGTACGCCTGGTACGCCTCCAGCATCGTGAATTCCGGGTTGTGGGTCGCGTCCACGCCCTCGTTGCGGAAGTTCCGGTTCAGCTCGAAAACCCGCTCGACGCCGGCCACGCACAGCCGCTTCAGGTACAGCTCCGGGGCGATCCGCAGGTACATCCGCATGTCGTACGCGTTGATGTGCGTGACGAACGGCCGTGCGTTGGCGCCGCCGTGAATGGTCTGCAGCATCGGGGTTTCGACCTCGAGGAAGTCGCCCTGGTGCAGACGTTCCCGTACCGCGCGAACCACCGTCGAGCGCAGGCGCAGCATGTTCGCGGAGTCCGGGTTGACCGCCAGGTCCAGGTAGCGCTGCCGTACGCGCGTCTCCGGGTCGGTGAGGCCCTTTCGCTTGTCCGGCAACGGGTGCAGACACTTCGCGGTGACGGTCCACTCGTCGACGAGCACGGACAGCTCGCCTCGGCGGGACGTGATTACCTCGCCGCTCACGCCGACGTGGTCGCCCAGGTCTACGCCGGTGCGCCAGCCGGTGAGGTCGAGAACCTTCGCGTCGAGCATCAGCTGCAGTTCGCCGGAGAAGTCCTTGATCCGCGCGAAGCACAAGCCGCCGAGGGTGCGCAGGGCGAGCACCCGACCGGCCACCCGAACGCGTTTTCCAGTGTGGGAATCCGGTTCCAGCTCGGAAAACGCGTGCACGATGTCGCCGAGGTGGTCTTCGCGGGAGAAACCGACCGGGTACGGGTCCACTCCGAGTTCCCGCAGTTTGTCCACTTTGGCCACTCGCACGCGCACCTGTTCCGGACGGCGCTTGGGCCGCGGCACGACCTGCGCCGCTTCCTCGTCGATCCGCCGGACCTGCGCGACGAAGTCCTCCCCCACGTTCTCCAGCCGCAGCGACCGCGCGCGTCCGGTGGGCACGAAGCCCTCCAGCGCTCCCGCGACGATGCCGACTCGCGGGAGCCGTCGCGCGGAGGAGTAGCAGAGGAACCGCGGTTCCCATTCCGGGCCGTACTTGGCGTTGGACCGGTACAGCGATTCCAGCTGGAAGAACCGCGACGCGAGGCCGAGCACGGCCCGCCACGCGCGCAGCACCGGACCGGCGCCGATGCGCTCGCCTTCGGAGAACACCGCGCGGAACATCGCGAAGTTCAGCGAGATCCGCTGCGCTCCGACGTGCTGCGCGGCCGCGACGACCTCGGCGACCATGAACTCGTTGAGCCCGTTTTCGGCGTCCCGGTCACGGCGCATCAGATCCAGCGAGAGACCTCGACGGCCCCACGGCACGAACGACAGCAGGCCGCGAAGCTCGCCGCGGGCGTCGTACGCCTCGACCATCACGCTGCGGCCGTCGCTCGGGTCGCCGAGACGGCCGAGTGCCATCGAGAAGCCGCGCTCGGTCTCGTCGACGCGCCACTGCTGCGCGCGGGCGAGAAGCTGCGCCATCTCGTCTTCGGGGATTTCGCTGTGTCGCCGGACCTGCACCGTGTACCCGGCGCGCTGGATCCGCTTCACCGCCTGTCGCACGGATTTCCGCTCAGGGCCGGTAAGCGAGAACTCTCGGACGTCGAGGACCGCTTCGTCACCGATCTGCAGCGCGCGCAGCCCCGCCGCGGCGTACACCTTCGCGCCCTTTTCGCTCGCGCCGAGCACACCCGGCGTCCAGCCGTACGTACGCGCTTCGTGGAGCCACGCCTGCACCGCGTCCGGCCAGGCGTCGGGGTCGCCGATCGGGTCCGCGCTCGCCACCGTGGTGCCCGCGAGCACTCGGTACGTCACCGCGGCGCGGCCGTTCGGCGCGAACATGACGCTCTTGTCGCGGCGCGTGGCGAAGTAGCCGAGCGAGTCGTCCTCGCCGTACTCGCCCAGCAGACGGCGCAGCTGCAGCTCTTCGTGGTCTGTCCGAATGCGACGGCTGCGTACGCCGCGGAAGAGCGTGTACAGCGCGGCAGTGGACACGAAGGTCGCGCCGAGGTCGAGGACCACGTCGATCCACGCCGGGCCCTCGCCGACGCCGATCCGGCGCAGCTGCAGGTTCTCGCCGGTGGCGTGGTTGACCACCCAGGCGAACCGCTCCCACGCGTCGCCAAGGCTGCCCGGGAATACCTCGGTGAGTGCCCAGCCGCACACGATCACCCCGAGGAACCCGATGAACAGCACGGAAAGCCCGTTCCACCAGGCGCCGGGGGCGAGCCGCGCGGGGAAGGCGGGCCGCAGCGACAGCAGGAGAACGATCAGCAGGATCGAGATCACGTCGGCGACCGCGAGCGCGCCCACCTGTGTCGGGATGTGCCGCATCTGCCGAGCGGTGAGAGTCAGCAGGTCGGGAGCCCACAGCAGCAGCGCCTGCAGGACCAGCGTGGTCACCAGTCCGGCGACCTGGAACAGCACGAGCACGTACAGCGCGGCCTTCTTGCGCCTGCGCAGCGCCGCGCCGAGCACGACGAGCAGCAGCACGATCACCAGGCTCGAACTGGTCGGCACGCTCACCACGCCGAACGCCATGTCGATGCCGTTCAGCAGGTGCCCGTGCCGTCCGCCGGCGAGCAGCAGCACGATCGAAAAGATCGCCGCCAGCTGCACGACAGTGGCCACGAGACCGCCGGCGCGGGCCTTCCAGCCGAGGCTGCGCGGGCGGGCGCTCACTGGGGTTCCCATCGGTACCTTTCTTGCGACGCTGCCGCTCCGTCGAGTGGCGGCGCCGGACTTTCTCACCACCGGACGCATATCGGTCCGATGCCTATCAAGACGTCACAGGAGGCAAAACGGTTGTCGCTACCCGGCCGTGTGAAGCTGGTCGCACGACCTTGGGGCCCTCCCGCGCGCGTGTCACGCTGTGTCCGGTACTGACTCCACGACCCGGGGACCTCCGCGAGGCCTCGAGGGAAGGACGGTCGACGACGATGTCTGCCCAGTCTGCCCAACCCGATGGCGCCGCCGGCGAGGTGGCCGCCCCTTACGGAACCGGACCCGCGAGCGGTGCCGGTCCGGCCAAGCCGCGAAAAGTCCGGATTCACCATCTGCGAGAGCTGAAGGACCGCGGCGAACCGTGGCCGATGCTCACCGCTTACGACATGTATACCGCCGAGCTTTTCGACGAAGCAGGCATCCCCGTGTTGCTGGTCGGCGACTCCGCGGCGAACAACGTGTTCGGTTACGACACGTCGCTGCCGGTCACCGTCGACGAACTGCTGCCGCTGGTCCGTTCGGTCACCCGGGCCGCGAAACGCGCGCTCGTGGTGGCGGATCTGCCGTTCGGCTCCTACCAGCTGTCCCCGGAGCAGGCGCTGGCCACGTCCGTCCGGTTCATGAAGGAGGGCCGCGCGCACGCGGTCAAGCTCGAAGGCGGGCACCGGTTCGCGGCGCACGTCGAGGCGCTCACCTCGGCCGGGATCCCGGTCATGGGCCACATCGGCTTCACCCCGCAGAGCGAGCACAACCTCGGCGGCTACCGGGTGCAGGGGCGCGGCGAAGCGGCGGAGAAGCTGCTCGCCGACGCGCTGGCCCTGCAGGAAGCCGGCGCGTTCGCGGTCGTGATGGAGATGGTGCCGGCCGAGGCGGCCAAACGCGTCACGCACGAGCTGAAGATCCCGACGGTCGGCATCGGAGCCGGTCCGGACTGCGACGCCCAGGTGCTGGTCTGGCAGGACATGGCCGGCCTGCGCCGCGGGAAGGCGCCGCGATTCGTGAAGCGGTACGCCGATGTCGCCGGGGTGCTGCAGAGTGCCGCGACGGCGTTCGCCGAGGACGTCCGGCGCGGCGAGTTCCCCGCGCCTGAGCACGCGTTCCACTGAGCCGCCTCGTGAGTGCCGATCCCGGTTAGAACCGTGATCGGCACTCACGAGCGGCGGAACCGTTCGGCCAGCTCCGGATCGTTCTCCCACCACAATCCCTTCGCCGGTGCCTCGCCTGCCTCTGCCTCCTCGTCCAGCTTCCGGTCGAGCCGTTTCGCCCGTTTTTCGTCGTCGCGCGCCCACCTGATGAACAGCGCGCCCACGAACGGCAGCCCGGCGACGTCTCCGCCGATCCACAGCACGCCCGCGCCGATGATCTGGTCCGTGCGGCGGTCCGGTCCCCAGTCGCGGTGCACTGCGTCGTAATGCGCGGGCGCGAGCAGCGGGCCGAGCCACAGCACGAGCCCGAGCGCGCCGTCGAACACCACTTCGGTGAACGAGATCCACACCGACACCAGGTGCGAGCCGTTGCGCGGCGTCGGATCGAGCTGCACGCGGCTGTAGAAGTACAGGAAGGCGGCCAGCACGAGCGCCACGCGCACGAGACCGCCGACGACCGCTGAGTCGAGCGAAAGCTCGTACAGCGGCGTGAGGTAGATGAGCAGGAACGGCGCGATCAGCACCGCGGTGACGCACAGCGGGAACGTGATGAACTGTGCAAACCGGCCACGGCCGTGCGTACGCAGCCACTCGGCGAGTCTGGGCGGCGCGGTGCGCATCAGCAGCGTCACCGGCGCGCCGAGCGCGAGCAGCAGCGGCGTCACCATGAGCAGCACAGTGTTCTGCGTAGCGCGGACCCAGAACAGCGTCGTGTCGTACACGCCGAGGAACGAGCACGTGACGAGGACGAGCGTGGCCAGCCCGGTAAGGAACGCTGTGGTCCGTCCGGCCGACCATTCCTGACGGCGGGCCGCAGCGACGTAACCGACGCCGAGGGCGAGCGCGACAACCACGGCCGGGACGTCGGCGGTCCAGGCCGTGAAGAGCGTCGATCCGCTCAGCGGCGGCAGGTCAGGCACGATTTCGATGCGTTCAGTGTGCACCCGGCGAAATCGCGCCCTACGCCGCCCCTGAGACCGCGAAGAAGATCAGACTGCCGATTCCGGCGACGGCGCAGTAGATGGCGAAGGGGGTCAAGGTGCGCGTTTCAAAGTATTTCGTCAGAAAACGGACAGAAATGTAGGACGCCACAAACGCCACCACGCTGCCGACAAGCGCCGGGCCGAGCGACGGCTTGTTCTCCGGCGTGAACAGCGACGGCATCTTCAACGCGCCCGCGGCGAGGATCACCGGCGTCGCGAGCAGCCAGGCGAAGCGGGCCGCGTCCTCGTGGTCGAGGCCGCGCCGCAGGCCGGCCACCATGGTGATGCCGGAGCGGCTGATCCCGGGCAGCAGAGCCAAAATCTGCGCCGAACCGATGAGCACGGCTTCCTTCACGCTCAGCTTCGAGAGCCGGACGTCGGTGGCCTCATCGATGGTCACCGCGCGCATCACCATCGTCTCCTCGGCGCTGAAGTCGATCGTCTCCTCCGTGCGCGAGACGTCCGTCTTCGGCTTCCGGGAGAACTTCTCCGCGGCGAAGAGCACCCCGCCGTTGAGCGCCAGGAAGATCGCCGACGGAACCGGTTTGCCGAGGACGTCGCGCAGCAGGCTTTCCAGCAGCAGCCCGGCGATGCCGACCGGGATCGTGGCGAGGATGAGCAGCCACGCGAGCCGCTGGTCGGCCGTGCGGACCTCGCGCCGGCGGATCGACGTCCACAGGCCGGTGACGATGCGCACCCAGTCGCGCCGGAAGAAGAGGATCAGCGCGATCGCGGTGGCGACGTGCATCGCCACCAGCACCGCGAGATACGGCGAATCCTTCCCGATGCTCAGGTCGCGTCCCCAGCTTCCGCCGACGAGCGCGGGCAACAGGACGCTGTGTCCGAGACTGGACACCGGAAACAATTCCGACACGCCTTGCAAAGCGCCGACGACAATGGACTCGAGGTAGCTGACCGCGGACATTCACGGGCCTTTCTCGCCGCAGTTCGGGCATTCCGCGGAAAAGCTACCGAGGACCGGGTTAACTCCGAGCAAGCCGGGCGGGAACAGTCGCAGGCGACACTTTCCGGCCACCCTTTGTTCATCCTGTTCACATCCATGAACATCAATCATGTACTTGACCAGTGTTCTCTCGATGTCTTAGCGTGAGCGCACGCCGCATCCGAAGTCATCGAGCCTCGACGAGGAGGGTTGGAATGCGTGTCCGCGATCGGGTTCTGGCAGCCACTGCCGGAGCCGCAGCACTGCTCGCACTCGCCACACCCGCGGCGTCCGCCGGGACTGTCCCGGTCAAGACTTCCGCCGAACTGAAGACGGCGCTGGCCTCGGCCAAGCCGGGCACCACGATCCAGCTGGCCGCGAACACCACCTACACCGGCAACTTCAAGGCCGCCGCCAACGGCACCGGCTCCAGCCGGATCACCCTCACCGGCCCGCGCAGCGCGGTCGTGCAGGCGTCCGGCGGCCGCACCATCGAGCTGACCGGCAGCTACTGGACGCTGTCCGGCTTCACCGTCACCGGCGGCCAGAAGGGCGTGATGGCGCTCGGCGTCAACCACACGCTGGTGGACGGGCTCAAGGTGACCGGCATCGGCAACGAGGGCATCCACTTCCAGCACGGCAGCAGCGACAACGTCGTGCAGAACTCCGAAATCTCCGACACCGGCAGGGAAAACGGCGGCTTCGGCGAGGGCATCTACTTCGGCTCGGCCACCAGCAACTGGCCGAACGGGCAGCCTGATCACAGCGACCGCAACAAGGCGATCGGCAACAAGATCGGGCCGAACGTGCGCGCGGAGTCGATCGACGTCAAGGAAGGCACCACCGGCGGCGAACTGCGCGGCAACACCTTCGACGGCACCGGCCAGAGCGGCGAGAACTACGCCGACAGCTGGGTCGACGTGAAGGGCAACGGATACCTGGTCACCGGCAACAAGGGCAGCAAGGTCTTCGTGCACGACGCGACCTACGGGTCGTTCGAGGTCCACGTGCAGGTCGACGGCTGGGGCCAGAACAACACCTTCTCGGACAACACCGCGGACGTGCAGGCGCCCTCGGCCTACGGTTTCTACGTGGTCAAAGCGGCCACCGGAAACAAGGTCTGCGCCAGCAACAAGGTGACGAACGCAGGGAAGGGCTTCGCGAACGTAGCCGCGACACCAGGCTGCTGACCGCGATCACAGACGGGGGCCCGCTCAGCCCGGCGGCGGGGGCGGGCCCCCACCCACCTCCTCGTGAGTGTTTATCGCGGTTCTAACCGCGATAAACACTCACGACCCCCGGGTGCGGCGCCGGCACGAGCCTTCGGGAAGAGTGTCCGGCATGGACGAGCTTTACCCGCCGATCCTGGTGCGAGCCGACGGAATGCTGGACGTCGGCGACGGGCACCGGATCTACTGCCAGGAAGCTGGTAACCCGCAGGGGAAGCCGGTGGTGGTCCTGCACGGCGGGCCGGGAAGCGGCTCCGCCCCGATGACCCGGCGGCACTTCGACCCCGAGGCGTACCGGATCATCCTGTTCGACCAGCGCGGCTCCGGCCGCAGCACGCCCAACGCGGGCGATGATCTGTCGGCGAACACGTTGTGGCACTTGGTGTCCGACATGGAGCTGCTGCGCGAACGGCTGAACATCGAGCGATGGCAGCTGTTCGGCGGGTCGTGGGGTTCGACGCTTGCCTTGGCGTACGCGGAAACCCATCCGTCGCGAGTGTCCGAAATGGTCTTGCGCGGGATTTTCACCGTGCGCCAGCGGGAACTCGACTGGCTTTACCGTGGCGGGGCGGCGAATCTCTTCCCCGCGGAGTGGGACGCCTTCCTGGAGCCGCTGGACAACCTGGAAGACCCGCTGGCCGGGTACGCCGAGCTGCTCCACTCCCCCGATCCCGCGGTGCGCGAACGGGCCGCGATCGCTTGGAGCGTCTGGGAAGGCGCGACGGTGGCGTTGCTGCCGCAACAGTCCTTTGTGAACCAATACGCGAATCCGCAGTTCGCGCTGACGTTCGCTCGCCTTGCGGTGCACTACTTCCAGCACGGCGCTTGGCTGGAAGAAGGCCAGCTGATCCGCGACGCCGACCGGCTCGCCGGGACTCCGGGGGTGTTGGTGCAGGGGCGTTATGACGCGGTGTGCCCGCCGATCACGGCGTATCAGCTGCATCGGGCTTGGCCAGGTTCGACGTTGAAGCTCACCGAATCCGCGGGCCACGCGGTCACTGATCCCGGCATTCTCGCGGCTCTCCGCGAGGCGACCGACGGCTTCCGGTAGTCCGCCGCGCGAGCCCGGCACTCGGTTTAACGCCGTGAGGGGAACCCTCACGGAATCAGATTCCCTCAGGGTTCCCCTCACGGACTTGCCCGGAGCTAGATCCGGCCGCCGCTGGAGCTGTCGCCGCCGGAAAGCCGCTGTGCCAGGTAGACCGGCACCGTCGACACGATGATCAGCACCGCCGCGACCACGTTGACCACCGGGGCCTGGTTCGGGCGGAACAGGTTGTTGTAGATCCAGATCGGCAGCGTTTCCATGCCCGTGCCGAGGGTGAACGTCGTCACGATGATCTCGTCGAACGACAGCGCGAAGGCGAGCAATCCGCCTGCCAGCAAAGCGGAGCGCAGCATCGGGAACGTCACCAGGCGGAACGTCGTCATGCCGTCCGCGCCAAGGTCCATCGACGCTTCTTCGAGGTTCCCGCCCATCCGGCGCAACCGGGCGACCACATTGTTGAACACGACCACGATGCAGAACGTGGCGTGCGCGACGATCGCCGTCATCAGGCCGAGATCAAGGCCGAAGATCGTCCGGAACGCGTTGTTCAGCGCGATGCCGGTGACGATGCCGGGCAGCGCGATCGGCAGGATCACCAGCAGCGACAACGAGTTCCGGCCGAAGAACCGGTACTTCTGCAACGCGAACGCGGCCATCGTGCCGAGCACCAAAGCGATCGCGGTCGCCGAAAGCCCGGCGATGATGCTGGTCCACAAGGCATGCAGGGCACCCTCGTTGGTGATCGCCCGGCCCCACCATTCGAGGGTGAAGCTCTTGGGCGGCCATCCGAACGTCGTGTCGGCGTTGACCGAGTTCAGCAGGACCACCAGCAGCGGGAAATAGATCACCGCGAATCCGACTCCGAGCGCGGTCCACAACAGCACCCGGGCGGGTTTCGACATCCGCACGGCGGTCTCCTAGAGGTTGTCCAGCGCACCGGTGCGACGCACCGCGGCCAGGTAGACGAGCATGATCACGACCGGAACCGTCGCGACGGTCGCGGCGAACGGCAGGTTGTTGGCCGCGCCGATGTTGTCGTACACGACGTTTCCGAGCATCTGCGAGGTGCCGCCGACGATCTTCACCGCGATGTAGTCGCCGAGCGACAGCGAGAAGGTGAAGATCGAACCCGCGACGATCGCCGGGAACGTCAGCGGCAGGATCACCGAACGGAACGTGCGGAACGACTTCGCGCCGAGGTCGCCGGAAGCGTCCACCAGGGACGTCGGAAGCTTTTCGAGGCCCGCGTAGATCGGCAGGATCATGTACGGAAGCCAGAGGTAGGACAGCGTGATCACGGTCGCGGTGACGCCGTAGCCCGGGCCGGAAATGCCGAGCGGGTTCAGCAGCCAGTTGAGAACGCCGTTGCCGGACAACAGGGTCCGCCACGCGTACGCCTTCACCAGGTAGCTCGCCCACAGCGGCGTCATGACCATGATCACCAGCAGCCGCTGCGCCCGCGGCGACGCGAGTTTGGCCATGGCGAACGCCATCGGGAACGCGATCACCGCGTCGATCACGGTCACCAGCAACGCGATGCCGACGGTGCGGAACGTGATCGTGCGGTAAACCGAATCACTGAAAAGAGTGACAAAGTTGTCGAGGGACCAGTCAGTGACCACCTTGCCGGTGAAGACGTCGGTGGACCAGAAGGCCGTGATGAAGAGGGCGGCGAGCGCGCCGAGGTAGGCCAGGCCGAGCCAGAGCATCGGCGCGGTGAGGAGAAGTCCGAGGCGCAGCTTGGGTTTGCGGTGGAAGAAAGCCGAGATGCGGTGACTCGGCGGGCTCACGGCGGTCATGTCGTAGCACTTTCCGGTGGAGACGGGAGAAGAGCCGAGGGCTGCGGGAACATTGGGGAGGGCCCGCAGCCCCCGGCGGACTCGCGGACGCCGGCGCGGTGGGTACCGGCATCCGCGAGAGTCGATCAGCCCTTGATCTCGGTCCAGGCCCGGGTCCAGTCGCCGTAGTCCTTGCACTTGACGTCCGTGCGGCCGTCGAGGCACTGCGGGATCGGAGTGGTCCAGTACTGGATCTTGGCGGCGTACGCGGCGTCGTTGGCGTGGTAGGTGTCGCACAGCGACTTGTCCTTGAACTCCGCACAGGCCTTGGAGTTCGCCGGGGCCTCACCGAAGTACTCGGCGACCTGGGCGTTCACCTTCGGGCTCGTGATGTAGTCCATCCACTTGTACGCACACGTCTTGTGCTGCGACTTCGCGGAAACCATCCACGTGTCCGACCAGCCGGTGGCGCCCTCGCTCGGCACCGTGGCCGCGATCGGCGCGCCCTCGCTCTTCGCGAGGTTCACCGTCACCTGCCAGGCCGTGCCGATCACGCCGTCGCCGCTCTTGAGCGACTGCGTTTCCTTGAGGTAGTCCGACCAGTACTCCTCGACCAGCGGGCGCTGCTTCTTGAGCAGGTCCGTGGCCGCCTTGAACTGCTTGTCGTCCAAGGCGTACGGGTTCTTGATGCCCAGATCAGGCTGGTGCGCCATCAGGTACAGCGCGGCGTCGGCGATGTAGATCGGGGAGTCGTACGCGATGATCTTGCCCTTGAACTGCGACTTCTCGTCGAACATCGGCGACCACGACTTCGGCTCCGGCTGCACCTTGTCGGTGCGGTAGGCCAGGACGTTCGCGCCCCAGCCGTGCGGGATGCCGTAGGCGACGTTGTTGACGCTGTTCCACGACTTGTTCTTGAGGAACGGGTAGATGTCGTTGTAGTTCGGGACGAGCGCGGTGTTGACCGGCTCGACGTCGCCCGAGGCGACCAGCCGCAGCGAGGCGTCGCCGGAGGCCGAAACCACGTCGTACTGCCCGGTCTTCATCAGCGTCACGGCCTCGTCCGAGGTGCCGAACGGCTTGACGTTGACCTTGCATCCGGTCTGCTGCTCGAACGGCGTGACCCAGTTGACCTTCGCGTCGTTCGAGCCGTTTTCCGCGTAGCCGGGCCACGCGAGCACGTTCAGCTGGCCTTCCGGCTGTCCGAGCTGCGTCAGCGCGTTCAGCTTCGGCGGAGTGAAGCCCTGTGCGCCTGGCGCCGACCCCGCTTTGGAGTCGGAGCCCGAGGTGCCGCAGGCAGCGAGCAGGAGGCTCACGCCGCACAGCCCTGCGAGCAGCGTCTTCCTGTTCTTCATAGCGAGAGAAACCTTCCCGTGAGGAACTAGCCGGCTTCGGGGACCCGGAAACTGTGTTCGCGGCGCCAGCGCAGGCGAACGCGACCGTCGGAGAACTCGGTCGGCTCGCTGGTGTTCTGGCGGACAACGGACAATTGGCCCCCGGCATCGAGCGCGACAGCGTAGCGCACCGTCGAACCGGCATAAACGACATCCGTGACCGAACCGGTCGCCGAAGTCTCTCCGGGACCGGCCGGGGACGCAAGGTCTCCGTCGATGCGGATCTTCTCCGGCCGGATGCTGTACACGCCCGGCCTGCCGATCACCGCCTCCGCGCTGCGCCCGCTGAGCAGGTTCGACGTGCCGACGAACCCTGCCACGAAGGCACTTGCGGGGCGTTCGTAGACCTCGACCGGAGTGCCGACCTGTTCGATGCGGCCCGCGTTGAACACGGCGATCCGGTCGCTCATGGTGAGCGCCTCGTCCTGGTCGTGGGTGACGAAGACGAAGGTGATGCCGACCTCGCGCTGGATCTGCTTGAGCTCGACCTGCATGGTCTGGCGGAGCTTCAGGTCAAGCGCGCCAAGGGGTTCATCCAAAAGCAACACTTTCGGGTGATTTACGAGAGCGCGGGCGAGCGCGACGCGCTGTCGCTGTCCACCGGACATCTGCGACGGCTTGCGGTCGCCGAAGTCGTCCAGCCGCACCGTGCGCAGCGCTTCCTTCGCCCGGTCGCGGCGTTCGGCTTTCGCGACCCGCTTGACTTTCAGGCCGTACTCCACGTTCTGCTGCACGGTCATGTGCGGGAAGAGCGCGTAGTCCTGGAACACCGTGTTGACGTCGCGGTCGAACGGAGCCAGTTGGCTCACGTCCTTGCCTTCGAGTTCGATCGTGCCCGCGGTGGGCAGTTCGAACCCGGCGATCATCCGCAGCACGGTGGTCTTGCCGGAACCGGACGGGCCGAGCATCGAGAAGAACTCGCCGGGCGGGATGTCGAGGTCGACCCCGTCCACGGCGCGCACCTTGTCGAAGTGCTTTTCCAGTCCGGTGAGCCGGATCGCCGGCTGGCCGGTCTGCGGACGCCTTCCCGGCGGCCGGGTCTCGGCGGGGGCTTGATGGGGCATGGCGGGCCTTCCGATGGATCTGGTCACGACGGCTACAGCGCACTCATCACGTGCTTGACGCGGGTGTAGTCCTCGAGGCCGTACAGCGAGAGGTCCTTGCCGTAGCCGGACCGCTTGAACCCGCCGTGCGGCATCTCGGCCACGAGCGGAATGTGCGTGTTGATCCACACGCAACCGAAGTCGAGTTTCGCCGAGAACTTCATGGCGCGCTGATGGTCCTTGGTCCACACCGAGGAGGCGAGGCCGTAGGGAACGCCGTTGGCGTGCTTGAGCGCTTCGTCGTCCTCGGTGAACCGCTGCACCGTGATGACCGGGCCGAAAACCTCGTTCTGGATGATCTCGTCGTCCTGCCGGACGCCGGAAACCACGGTGGCCTCGTAGAAATAGCCCTCGTCGCCGGAGCGCCGTCCTCCACAGTGGACAGTCGCGTGCCCGGGCAGCCGGTCGATGAAGCCGGAGACCTTTTCCAGCTGCGCGGCGTTGTTGAGCGGACCGAAGGCGACGTCGTCGGCCGTGCCGGTCTTGTTCGCCTCGGCCTGGCGGGTGAGCGCGTTGACGAAAGTGTCGTGCACGTCGTCGTGGACCAGCACGCGAGTGGCGGCGGTGCAGTCCTGGCCCGCGTTGAAATACCCGGCCGCGGCAATGGCTTCGGCGGCGGCTTCGAGATCCGCGTCTGGGAACACGATCACCGGGGCCTTGCCGCCCAGTTCGAGGTGCACGCGCTTGACGTCGTGCGCCGCCGAACCGGCGACCTCGATGCCCGCTCGCACCGAACCGGTGATCGACACCATCGCCGGAATGTCGTGCTCTACCAAGGCACGTCCGGTGTCGCGGTCGCCGCAGATCACGTTGAACACGCCCGCGGGCAGGTGTTCGCCGCAGATTTCCGCGAGCAGCAGCGTGGACGCGGGCGTGGTGTCGGACGGCTTGAGCACGATGGTGTTGCCCGCGGCGAGGGCCGGCGCGATCTTCCAGATCGCCATCATCAGCGGGTAATTCCAGGGCGTCACCTGCGCGCAGACGCCGACCGGCTCGCGGCGGATGAACGACGTGTGGCCTTCCATGTACTCGCCGGCCGAACGGCCTTCGAGCACGCGCGCGGCACCGGCGAAGAAACGCACCTGGTCGATGACCGCGGGCAGCTCCTCCTCCATGGTCAGCGCGAACGGTTTACCGGTGTCCTGCGCTTCGACGCGGATGATCTCCTCGCCGCGCGCTTCGAGCGCGTCGGCGATCTTCAGCAGTGCGAGCTGCCGCTGCGCCGGGGTGGTCTCGCGCCAGCTTTCGAACGCTTCCGCGGCGACCTTCAGCGCGCGGTCCACATCCTCGGCACCGGCCACCGGCGCGGTGCAGTACGCACGGCCGGTAACCGGGTCGACGATTTCCGCGACCTTTCCGGACAGCGAGTCGACGTAGGTCCCGCCGACGTAGTGCTTCAACTCCTGCACGCGTGCGCCTCCTGACTCTCCGTGGCAGGATGAAACATATAACTCCATATTTCAAATGACAAGGCCCTGGGGCAGGATTGGCTCCAACGGATGCCGAGACGGGTGGACCAACGATGCGCAAGGAGATGTCGAACAGCGCACGACTGGCGATGTTCGCCCCGCTGGAACAGGTGGGGCGCGCGGAAGCGGTCGCGGCGCGGCTCTTCGACGCCATCACGCTCGGTCTGCTCGACGACGCCGAGCAGTTGCCGAGCGAGGCCGAACTCGCCGCGCAGTTCCGGGTCTCCACCGTCACTGTCCGCGAGGCGCTCGCGGTGCTGCGGCAGCAGGGTCTCGTCGAAACGCGGCGCGGACGCGGCGGCGGCAGTTTCGTGCGCACACCGGACTGGCCCGCGCAGAGTTCGTGGGCCGAACGCCTGCGATTGGTCTCAATGGCTGAACTTCGCGACTTCGGCGACCACTATCTCGCCGTCGCGGGCTCGGCCGCGAAACTCGCCGCCGAACGCAGCACTCCCGAAGATCTCGAACGGCTCCGGCTCACCGCGGAAGACCTCCTCGGCGCGAGCGGCCCCGACGCGACCCGCGCGGAACGGCACTTCCACCTCGAAGTCGCTGCCGCCGCACAGTCCCCGCGGCTCACCAACCAGGAAGTTCAGCTGCAGAGCGAACATGGCGTATTGCTGTGGGCGCCCCTCGGCGACAAGGAAGCCTGCCGTGGGTCCTACGCTGAGCACCAGGCGATCGTCTCCGCGATCGCCTCGGCCGACGGCGATCGGGCGCGCGCCTTGACCGAAGACCACCTCCTCGGTGCGCTCGACCGGCTCGCTGATCTGCACCTGACCCTCGAAACGCCGTAAGCTCCGATGACCCGCATCACGAGGTGAGCATCGTGCCCGACACCCGCACGCTGACCGGCGAAGAGGTAGTGACCCAGGTTTCCGCCCTCGTCGAGGAGATTTTCGCGCGCCTGAAACCAGTTCTGGCCGCCGCCGAAACGCTGCTCGCCGAGCCCGGCGACTCCACCGCCGAAGCGCTGCACACGATCCGGCCGCAGGTCATCGAGGCGCTCGGCGGCCTCGTGGTCGGCGCGGGCTTCGTGAGCGCGCCGAATGTCCTTGCCGATCAGGAATTCGGCTTCGAGTGGTGGACTTCCTGCCGCACCGACGACGGTTCGCCGGAACAGCTGTTCATCAGCCTCGACCCGGAGAGCCCTAATTTCCTTGACTACACGCGGCAATCGTGGTTCACCGTCCCGCGCGACAGCGGGCGGCGGCACGTCAACGGGCCGTACGTGGACTATCTCTGCACCGACGAGTACACGCTCACCTTCACCGTGCCTGTCACGCGCGGTGAGGAATTCGCCGGAGTCGTTGGTGCGGACGTGTATGTGCGCGAGTTCGAGCGCACGGTGAGTCGCCGGCTTCGCGCGCTCGGCCGGACCGCCGCGTTGCTCAACGCGCAGGGACGGGTGATCGTGTCGAACAGCGTGCGGAAGGCGACCGGGTCGCTGGTGCGCGAGATCGACGTGCCTGCCTGGTGGGCGTCCGGCGCGGAACCGTATACGGCGCCGGGCGGGACGACGTTGCGGCGGTGCGGGGATTCGCCGATCACGTTGCTGGTCACGACCTGATCTGGAGAGCGAACCACAGTTCCGCGCGGACGCCTGGTGCGTCGAGGTCTCGGCCCAGCAGTTCGGCCGCTTTCGTGACTCGGTTGCGCAGGGTGTGCCGGTGCACGCCGAGCTTCGTCGCGGCGATGTCCCAGTGACCGTGGTGTTCGAGCCAGCAGCGCAGGGACAGCTCCAGGTCGCCGCGGCCGGTGCGGTCGAACTCCCGTATCGGTGCCAGGAGCTGGTCGGAAAACGCTTGCGCGGCTTGGTGATCGACCAGGCCGAGCAGCCCGGCCCCGGCGTGGTCGGCGTACCGCAGCATCGGCACTCGCTGTGTCCGCGCTGCCTCGGCTGCTTCTTCCGCCTGCCTCAGCGCGGTCGGGAACTCCCCGTCAGACAGTCCACTGTGGAATTCTCCGGTCTCGGCAACGATCGTGCTCACCTCGTCGTTCTCCGCCAGCACGATCAGCTTGTCTCCGCGATGTGCGGCGAACACCTGCCCGGCAAGGGTTTCCAGCCGTTCGTACAGTGTGTTCCGGGCAGCCTTGCTCCCTGCTGCCGCGAGGACCGTCCACGGCTCTGGCGGAAGATCCGGCACCACCTCGTGGGCCAGCTCATTGTGTCCGGCGGCGAGCAGCTCCAGCACGCCGGTGTGCAGCTGGGACAGCGAAACCCGTTGCGCTCGATCCTGTTCCAGGGCAAGGGAAAGCAGCGAGACGGCCGTGTTGACGATGTGCTGGCCGGTGCTGTCCAACGGTTCCGCGGTGCCGACCGCCAACGCACCCCGCGTATGCAGAGTCTGGATTACGACCTCGTCGTCGCCATGGGACACCACGCGCGTGCCCGCGCGAAGGCCAGTGACGTCCAGCTCGACACTGCGCGCTTTGGCCGAGGAAGCCTCGCGCACGCGTCCAGCGGAGTCGTATAGCACGACCCAGCCGTCGACGAGCCGCGCGAGCCGCCGCACCACTCCTCCGGCACCGCTGCGGCCGACCGCGCCCGCCGCCAGCTCTTGTTGAGCCCGGCCGATCCGCACTGTCGCGGCGTATTCGTCGGCGGCGACCGAACGGGACACCGCGCGCGTGATCGCGATGAACGGCGTCTTCCGCGGCACCTCCAACACCGGCAACCCGACCTCGTCGGCGACTGCCACCAATGCGTCCGGCACCTTCGCGTGACTCAGCCCCACGCCGAAGCCGAGGCCCGCGACGTCAGCCTCGACCAGCCGCCGGACGTACGCGGCGTAGGTCGCGCTGTAGAGCGTCAGACCGGTCGTGAGCAGCAGTTCCCCGCCTTCGAGGAAGCTCTGCGGGTCGGTCAGTTCGGTGGGGTGCACCCAGCCGATCGGGTGGTCCAGCCCGGCCTCGCCCGCGACCACGCGCAGGCCGAGCGCGGGTTCGGCGGCGAGCGCTCGCAGGGTGAGTGCCATAACGGCTAAGTATAGCTGCTGAATTGGACAGAACGGCCAGCTGACGGCGAGCGGCGAAGGCCCCATCCTGAGGGTCGACCCACCTGAAAGCTCGTGAGTGCCTATCGCGGTTCTAACCGGGATCAGCACTCACGACCCGCGACGTAGGAGCGCCGTGACCACGAGCACCGCCGCCGAGCCGCAGGCTCCGGCACCCCGGCAGCGCAGGCTGCAGACCGAGATCCCCGGGCCCGTCTCCCGCGCGCTGCAGGAGCGCCGCGCGAACGCGGTCGCCGCCGGGGTCGCGTCGACGCTGCCCGCCTACATCACTTCCGCCAGCGGCGGCCTGCTCACCGACGCCGACGGCAACGTGCTGATCGACTTCGGGTCCGGGATCGCGGTGACGAGCGTCGGGCACTCCGCGCCCGAGGTGGTCGACCGCGTGCGCGAGCAGGCGGCGCTGTTCACCCACACCTGTTTCATGGTGACCCCGTACGAGGGTTACGTGGAGGTGTGCGAGGCGCTGGCCGAGCTGACGCCGGGCGACCACGCGAAGAAGTCGGTGCTGTTCAACTCCGGTGCCGAAGCGGTCGAGAACGCGGTGAAGATCGCCCGCACCGCCACCGGCCGCCAGGCCGTCGTGGTGTTCGACCACGCCTACCACGGCCGCACCAACCTGACCATGGGCATGACCGCGAAATCGGTGCCCTACAAGCACGGTTTCGGCCCGTTCGCGCCCGAGGTGTACCGCGTGCCGGGCTCGTACCCATACCGCGACGGGCTGGCCGGCCCGGAGGCCGCGCGGCAGGCGATCGACCGGATCGAGAAGCAGATCGGCGGCGACCAGGTCGCGGCCGTCGTGCTTGAGCCGATCCAGGGCGAGGGCGGGTTCATTGAGCCCGCGCCCGGCTTCCTGCCCGCGATTTCGTCGTGGTGCAAGGCGAACGGCGTCGTGTTCGTCGCCGACGAGGTGCAGACCGGCTTCTGCCGCACCGGAAACTGGTTCGCCTCGCAGCACGAGGACGTCATCCCCGACCTGGTGTGCACGGCCAAGGGCATCGCGGGCGGTCTTCCGCTCGCCGCGGTGACCGGGCGCGCGGAGCTGCTTGACGCGGTCGGCGCGGGCGGGCTCGGCGGCACCTACGGCGGCAACCCGATCGCGTGCGCCGCGGCGCTAGGCGCGATCGAGACCATGCGTAACGACGGTCTTACCGGCTCGGCGAAGCGCATCGAAGAGCTGGTGCTGCCGCGACTTCGGGCGCTGGCCGAGGAAACCGGCGTGATCGGCGATGTCCGCGGACGCGGCGCGATGCTGGCTGCCGAGTTCGTCAAGCCTGGCACGAATGAGCCGGACGCCGACCTTACGAAGCGCATCGCCGCCGCCTGCCACGGGCAGGGTGTCGTGGTGCTGACCTGCGGCACGTACGGCAACGTCGTCCGGCTGCTTCCCCCGCTGTCCCTGTCCAACGAGTTGCTCGACGAAGGCCTCGCCGTTCTCGAGTACGCAATCCGCACGGAGGCCCGCAAGTGACTTTCCCGTTCTGGGTGGCCGGAAAGCCGGTAACCAGCAGCGAAACGACCGTCGTCCGGCATTCGTTCGACGGTTCCGAGGCAGGTTCGCACTACCTGCCCGGACCGTCCGAAGTAGAGGCTGCGGTCCAGGCCGCGGCCGACGTCGCCGACGAGTACGCGACGCTGCCCGCGCACGTCCGTGCGGGCGCACTCGACCACATCTCGCGGCGGCTTTCCGAGCGAGCGGAGGAGATCGCGCAGCTGATCACCGCCGAATCGGGCAAGCCGCTGAAGTGGTCGCGCGGCGAGATCGGCCGTGCGGTGTCGACGTTCCGCTGGGCCTCCGAGGAAGCCCGCCGGTTCTCCGGCGACCTGCAGCGGCTCGACACCGACCCCGGCGGCACCGGACGGCTCGCGCTCGTCCGGCGCGTGCCGCGCGGCCCGGTGCTGGGCATCACGCCGTTCAACTTCCCGCTGAACCTGGTGGCGCACAAGGTCGCCCCGGCGATCGCGGTCGGCGCGCCGATCGTGCTCAAGCCGGCCCCGGCGACGCCGCTGACCGCGCTGCTGCTCGGCGAAATCCTTGCCGAGACCGACCTTCCGGCGGGCAGCTGGTCGATTCTGCCGCTGGGCAACGAAGCGACCGCCGAACTGGTCAAGGACCCGCGGTTGCCGGTCGTGTCGTTCACCGGTTCGGTGCCGGTCGGCTGGGCGATCCGCGACAGCGTGCCGCGCAAGCACGTCGCGCTGGAACTCGGCGGCAACGGCGCGGTGCTGGTCTGTCCGGATTGGACTGACCTGGACTTCGCCGCACAGCGGATCGCGACGTTCGCCATGTACCAGGCCGGACAGTCGTGCATCTCGGTGCAGCGCGTGTACGCGCACACCGACGTCTACGACGAGTTGCAGGCGAAGGTTCTCGAGCAGGTTGCCGCGCTGCGCACCGGAAACCCGCGCGAGGACGGCGTCGACGTCGGCCCGTTGGTCAACGAGGCAGCCGCTTCGCGAGTCGAATCCTGGGTCACCGACGCGGTTGTCGCCGGTGCCAAGCTGCTGGCCGGTGGTGGCCGTAAGGGGGCGACGGTGGAGCCGACCGTGCTCGCCGAAGCTCCCGAGGACGCTTCGGTGATGGCGGACGAGGTGTTCGGTCCGGTGGTCTCGCTGGTCCGGGTGTCCTCTGTGGACGACGGTGTCGAGCGGATCAACGCGTCCCGCTTCGGTTTGCAGACCGGCGTATTCACTCGCGACCTGCCGACGGCGTTCGACGTGTCCGCACGACTCAAGGTGGGCGGCGTGCTGGTCGGCGACGTGCCGAGCTTCCGCGCCGACCAGATGCCCTACGGCGGGGTGAAGGACTCCGGCGTCGGCCGGGAAGGCCCGGCCGCGGCGATGGCGGACTTCACCGAGGAGCACGTGACTGTCCTTACTGGACTGACTCTCTGAGCGCCGCGTAGGCGTCCACGAGGGACGGTCCGTACCACGTGAGGTAGCGCCCGGAAAGCAACACCGGGCGCATCTCCGGGAAGAAGCCGGGGCCGTCGTCCTGGGTGAATTCGTACGGCTCGTCGGGCAATACAACCAGGTCGGCCCCGGTCTCGCGGAGTTCTTCCAGCGACGGCCGGGGATACCGCTCGGAATGTCCTGAGTAGACGTTTTCGATCCCGACCCGGCGCAGCACGTCTCCGGCGAACGTGTCGCGTCCCAGCACGATCCAGGGCTTGCGCCACACCGGAATCACGGCCCGGTGCCGCACCGGCTCCACTTCGCGCCACAGCTCGTCCGCGGTGTCGAGCCATTCCGGTTCGTCGATGCCAAAGACCTGGCCGAAAATCCGCCGCAATGATCCCAGCGCGGCGGGCACGGACTCCGCCGCCGCCATCACGAACACCGGAATCCCGTTGGCGCGCAGGGTTTCCACGTCCTCCGGCCGGTTCTCCTCGGAGTTCGCCAGCACCAGATCCGGTTCGAGCGCCAGCACCCGGTCGAGCTTCGGATACTTCGACCCGCCGACCCGTTCCACGTCCAGATCGGCCGGATGCGTGCAGTAGTCCGTCGCCCCGATCAGCCGCCCGGGCGCGCTGACCTCGACCGCCTCGGTCAGCGACGGCACGAGCGACACCACCCGCGTCGGCGGTCCCTCGATCGGCACCGGCTCGCCGAGATCGTCAACCAGTTCCGCGTTCCTCATACCCGTTCGAACGACACCTTCCGCTGCTCGACGTCCACCTCGGTCAACCGCACCGCGATCCGCTCGCCCTCCGGGAACTTCTCGCCGGAGCACTTCGCCATCACCGGCGGGTTCTCGACCAGGATTTCCGCGCGCGTCTCCTCCGCGCGCAGCACCACCGCGGTGAACTCGTGACCCACATGCTCAGCGAGTACCCACGCCTCGACCTGATCTATGCACGCACGCTCCACCCGTGCCGCCAGACTGTCCGAAGCGGACATCTGCGCCGGCACTTCGGACAATGCCTCGCGCACCCAATCCGGCACGTCTCGGCCAGCGGTCACCGCCAGGCACACCTCGGTGCCGAACCGGTCCACCAGCCGACGAATCGGTGCGGTGACATGTGCATACGCCCCGCCGATCCCGGCATGTGTCGTAACCGCAGGCAATTCTCCGGCAAAGGCCGTGTAGCCCGCGCCCCGCAGCAGCCGCGTGGTGTCCGCGTACAACGCCATCGCCGAGGGCTGCCCAGGGTCCAAAGTAGACAGAAACTCGGATACCGTCAGCTCGACCGGCCAGGCCAACCCGGTCGCCGCCGCGGACCGGCGCAGCCATTCCACCGCGTCCGGTTCGGGCGACGGCAGCGTCCGCAACACCCCGATCCCGGCGTCGATCATGATCCGCGCCGCGGCCATCCCGGTGAGCAAAGAGATCTCGGCGTTCCACGCGTCGACAACCGTCCGCGGCCGGCGTGCGAGAATCCAGCCGCCGTCGGTGTCGCCGCTGATTTCCTGCTCCGGCAACTGCAATTCGACCGCGCCGCGCTGGACCGCCAGGCTGCGCCGCAACCGGCCGAGATCCGGCAACGCCGCCACCGACGGATGCGGTTTCCCCGCCTCCAGCGACGCCTGGACCCCTTCGTAGTCAAGCTGTTCCGTCGAACGCACCAACGCCCGCCGAACCCGCGTGGCGACGATTTCCCCGGCCTCGTCGACGTCGATGGTCCACAGCACCGCGGGCCGGACCTCGCCCGGCAGCAGGCTGGCCGCGTCCTCGGACAGCACCGGCGGATGCAGCGGGACGTTGCCGTCCGGGAGATACAACGTCTGCCCGCGCCGCCGCGCCTCGTGATCGAGCGCCCCGCCCGGCGGGACGAACGCCGCCAGGTCCGCGATCGCGTACTGCACCCGGAACCCGCCAGTGCGCCGCTCGATCACCATCGCCTGGTCGAGGTCCTTGGACCCGGGCGGATCGATCGTGACGAACGGCAGGTCAGTGGCGTCCTCGCGGCGGCCGGCCGACGCGAGCGGATCGAGCACCGCCGCCTCGGCCTCCGCGAGCACCGCGGGCCCGAACGACTCCGGCAGCGCGAATTCCGCCCGGAGACGACCGAAGTCCCCTCCCGACGCTGGTGTCCTCAGCACGAGTGGCGGCACGGTCCAACACTATCCCGCCGAACCGCCGATGATCGCCGGTTCGGGCGCGGGCCGGTCGGGTGTAGCCTGCCTGGCATTGATAATCGTCTTCATTTTCAGAAGGGGTCGGATCGGTGAAGATCGCGTTCGTCGGCAAGGGCGGCAGCGGGAAAACCACGCTCTCGTCTCTGTTCGTCTCTTACTTGGCAGGCGCGGGCAAACCGGTGCTGGCCATCGACGCGGACATCAACCAGCACCTCGCGGTAGCCCTGGGCGCGACCGAAGAGCAGGCATTGGCGTGGCCGACCCTCGGCGACAACATGCCGCTGATCAAGGAGTACCTGCGCGGCGACAACCCGCGGATCCCGTCCGCCGAGGCGATGATCAAAACCACCCCGCCCGGCCGGGGTTCGCGACTCGTGCGCCCCTTCGAGGACAACCCCATCTTCGACACCTGTTTCCGCCCGCTAGGCGAGGTGCGGCTGGGCGTCACCGGCCAATTCGACGAGGACGACCTGGGCGTCGCCTGCTACCACTCGAAGGTCGGTGCGGCCGAGCTGCTGCTGAACCACCTGGTGGACGGCACGGACGAGTACGTCGTAATGGACATGACCGCCGGTGCGGACGCGTTCGCCTCGGGTCTGTTCACGCGCTTCGACGTGACGTTCTTGGTGTGCGAGCCGACCCTGCGCAGCGTCGGTGTTTACCGTCAGTACGCGGATCATGCGCGGGACTTCGGGGTTCACCTGGTTGCCGTCGGGAACAAGGTGACCGACAGCGACGATGTCGATTTCCTCACCGAGCAGCTGGGTTCGGCACTGCTGGGCTGGATGACGACGTCCGGCCACGTCCGAGCCGCGGAACGCGGGACCACCCGGCCGATCGGCGAACTGGAACCGCGCAACCTGGCGACGCTGGCCGCGATGCAGGAACTGGTGGACGCGACGCCGCGGGATTGGGCGCGGTATCAGCGGCAGGGGGTGGAGTTCCACCTACGCAACGCGCGAGCCTGGGGGAACGGGCGCGCGGGGGCGGATCTGGAGGAGCAGGTGGACCCGGAGTTCGTGCTGGATCCGGCTGTGGTGGCGGGATAGCTGACCGGTTTCAAGGCATCACGCCGCCGACCGGACATTGACCTGTCCGGTCGGCGGTTTCCGCTCTCCGGCCGAACCGGCGTCGCTGCTCACCCGACGGCAGGTGCCTCAGCCGATGCCGTCCGCGACGCCTCGACTGCCCCGCCTTCAACGGATCCGGGCTTACCTCGACGCTTTGCGGCCCGGCCGGGCAACTCCCGCCAGTCCGGCCTGATGGCGAGGATTCAGCCGGTCAGTCGCCGTCCCAGGAACGGTCGGCGGCGTCGGCCTGGCGGGTGCGTTCGCGGGCGATGTCGAGCGCCCGGCGGGCCGTGGCCTCGTCCGGGTACGGGCCGAGGAGGTCGGCTCCGCGGCTGCGTTCCAGGTGCTCGACTTCGCGGGTCCGGGTGTTGTAGTACCAGCCCTGGTCCGGGTTCGGGTCGTCAGACATGGGTTCAGCCTGACACCTCGCCGCTCACTTGCGCCAGCGGAACGGGACCTCGGTGGGCTGCCCGGTGGGCCCGAAGTCGGCCGGGCCTTCGTCCTCGTGGTCGGGATGCTCGTCGAACCACCCGCGGTTGTCCGGAACCGGGATGCCGCGGGGCGGGGTCGCCGCGTCGTCCGCCGGGGAGGACGCGCCGTAGTCCGGCTTCGGCACCGGCGGCACGGCTGATTCCTTGCCCGGAAAGACCGGCCGCTCGTCCCGATACGTCCGCGACGGCGGCGGTGGCCCGGACGGACCGGTCTCCTGCCCGGGAAAAACCGGCAGCGGCCGCCCGTCCGGCCCGGTCTCCTCGGAGCGACGGCGGCCGCTGGGCTGCGGGAGCTGGAACGGGACGCCCGTCATGGGAGGGGTCGGCTGCGGTGGTGTGGGGG
>NZ_PQIA01000090.1 GCF_003385235.1 Amycolatopsis circi
GCTGGTTCCGTGCGTCAGCGGGGCGGCGTAGGCGGCCGGGCTCGGTGCCGGGGCTCCGCTGAGCAGTTGCGCGACCAAGGACTGGATTTGCTCGGTATTGACGAAGTTGACGTCTTCGCCGGACGGGCTCTTGCCGAAATGGTCGACCGGCAGGGTCACAAAACTGACATTTCCGCCGCTCAAGCTGGACGCCTGTTTCGCGAGCGCGAGCAGGTCCAGGGAACTGTCGACCGCGGTGTTCTGCTTCGCGACGTCCAGAATCCCCTGGAGTTTCGTCGGATTCGTGAAGGTCCCGCCCTGTTTGAGCTGATACGCCAGCGAAGAGATGAACGCCTGCTGCCTGCGTTCGCGGTCGAGGTCGGTGAAATTGAGCGACGGATGCACGTAGTCGCGCCGCTGCCGGACGAACTCGACGGCCTGCTCGGCGCTGATCTCCTGCTGGCCGGCGTGGAAGTTCGCGCCTGAGTAGCTGTCCTGGGTGTCCTCGTTGAGGCACACCGTGATCGGCTGGACGACCTGGGCGATCTCGAAGAACGCCACCAGGGTGACCTCGACGAAATGGTCGATCGGGACGTCGCCGAGGAATTTTCGCACGGTGTCGATTTCCGCTCGGCGTCCCGCGTCCCGCGCCTGCTGTTCGCGCTGCGATTTGTCGGTGATGTGCTGTGAGATGAGCTGCTTGGCCTTTTCGTCGAACGCCAGCCCGTACGCCTGTTTGATCTTGCCCTTGCACACGTTGTCCGGACAGCCCGCCAGCGGAACGTAATCGTCGCGCGGAATCGAGATCGACGTCGCCTTGCCGCCGTTGCCCGGCACGTGCAGCAGCATCAGCACATTGGCGTTGTAGCCGCCGTCCTGCTGATCCCCGGCGTGCAGCGAGTTGTAGATGTCCTTCGGCAGCGGGTTGCCGTTCTCGTCGAGCCGCGAATCGAGGCCCATGACGAGGATGTTGGTATCGCCGCCGCTGGAGGTCGACTGCCCGTCGAGCACGTCGGAAACCTGCAGTCCGGCCACGATGCCGTTGTAGGCCGCCCAGCCGTAACCGGTCAGCGAGAGCGTCAGCGCGGCCGCGAGGGCCAGCGCGACCCGGCCGGTGATCCGCCGCCGCCGGGCCGCGGCGCGGGCTGCGACGCCGCGTGCCGCCGCACCTCGGGACGCGGCGACACGTCTGTCGTTAGGGGCGGTCATCAGGCCTTCCTGAGCCGGGGCGCCATGGTTTCCCACTGTTCTGCACACTCGCTGTGTACACGCTGAGAAGTAAGCTCACGCAGAGTTAACCAAGAGCCAGTTGGACGAGTTTCACGATGACGAGTGCCATCGCCAGGAGCAAATACGTGCGCAGCGCGGTCAGCCCGATCTTGCGCCCGGTCGACATCTCCGGCGGCGGCAAGTACTGCAGCGGCGGCATCCGCCACTCCGCGCGTCCGGTGCGATCGATCGGCGCGGCGCTCCGGCGGCGGCGAAGCAGCGCGTACCCGGCCGTCAGCAGGCCGATCCCGCCGCTGATCTCCATGATCAGGAAGATCTGGTCCGCGCTGATGTCCGGGAACAGCACGGCCGCGGTGAGGATCACCGACAGCACCACCAACACCCCGACCACCACAGAGGTGAACAGGTTGGTGAGCCGTCCGTTGACCCACGGTCCGAGCACCGCCTTGTCGTTGCACAGCAGCAACAGGAACACCGTCGCCGACGGCAGCAGCACTCCGGCGAGCGTCTGCACCCCGGTGGTGAGCAGGCCGAGCGGTGAACCGGGAATGAGCACGATGGTGGCCGACAGTGCGACGAGACCGGCGTACACCGCGTAGAAGCCCTTCGCGTGCCGCGCCCCGCGATGCAGCGAGTGCTTCATCCCGAAGACGTCACCGATTGCGTACGCGCTCGACAGCGACACAGCGAACGCCCCGACGATCGAAGCGTCCAGCAGCGCGACCGCGAACAGCGCGCCCGCCGTACGTCCCGCGTAAGCCTCGATGCCGTCCGTAACGCCAGCCGTATCGGTGAACGGCGTGCTGCCACCGGCGAAGGCCGCCGACGCGATGCCCATGATCGCGGCCGCGCCGACCATCACCACGACCAGGCCGATCCACAGATCCGCCTTCTCGTACCGCATGAACCGCGGCGTGATGCGCTTGTCGATCACGTAGGACTGCTGGAAGAACAGCTGCCACGGCGCGACCGTGGTGCCGACGATCGCGATGATCAGCAGCATCAGCTCGGCCGTCCCGCCAGGTCCGGCAGGCATCGTGGGCACCAGGCCGCCGAGCATTTCCGCTGGCGCCGGGTGCGCGAACACGTACACCGGGATCAGCGTCAGCGAACCGAGGCAGAAGAAGATCGCGATCCGCTCGAAGCGCCGGAAACTGCCGGTGAACGCGGCTCCGATGATGACGAGCGCGGCCAGCACGACCGACGGAACCGTCGGCAGCCCGAGGTAGCGCGTCGCCATCGTGATGCCGATGAACTCGGTGACCAGCGTCAGCGCGTTGAGCAGGAACAGGTCGATGACCGAGAACGCGCCCCAGAACTTGCCGAAGCGTTCGAGGATCAGCCGGGCGTGCCCGACGCCGGTGACCGCGCCGAGGCGCAGCACCATTTCCTGGTTCACGTACAGCACCGGGACGAGCAGCAGGAGGGTCCACAGCAGTTTCGGGCCGTAGTTCTGCCCGGCCTGGCCGTAGGTCGCGAACGCGCCGGCGTCGTTGTCGCCGACCAGCACGATCAACCCCGGCCCGACGATCGCGAGCAGGGTCTTGAGCTTGGCGGACAGGCCGGTGCGCGGTGCGGAGTCGCCCGCTTTGATGATGCCGAGCGCGCCGCGGATGTCGCCGACGTGCTGATCGTCGAGGACAGCGGTGGTGCGCCGGTCGATGCTTACGGTGGTGTCGGTGGTCATGACGAGCACTCCCTTCGGCCCTCTCGCGGGCCGGTCAGGACACCCGCGACCGCCGGTTTCCGCGCACGCTGCCGACCCGTCCGGCGCGGGCCGGACGGGGGAGGGGAAACCGGGATCAGCCGGGGATGCCGGAAGGTGGGGACAATCCGGGGTCCGGAGGCGTACTTCGCCCCGGGCTCGTATCGCTCATCGCCCTCACCTCCCCGCGGCTCGTTTTTCCGGGCAGGGAAACTCCGCCCGGGGAGCCACTCAACGCCATCCGCCGGACAACTGTCAAGCACTTGTACAAGTGTTGTAGTCAGCAGTGTGGCTCGGGTCACTGTCGAGGCAATGTCGAGAACTCCGCCGCGGCTCCGTCCCCGCAGCACTTGGCCGTACCGGCCGCGCAACGAGAAGGAGACCGTCATGGAACCGCAGGAAGTCGCCGAGGTCCTGAACCGCCCGCTCAGCCGCGAACTGCTCGCCCGCGACCTGACGCGGCTGGCCTACGTCGCGAAGGACGGCACGCCGCGCAGCGTCCCGATCGCGTTCAGCTGGAACGGTGCGGAGATTGTCCTGTGCACCACCAAGAATGCCCCGAAACTCCATGCGCTGCGGGCGAATCCGATGGTCGCGCTGACCGTCGACACCGAGGCGCATCCGCCGAAGATCCTGCTCGTCCGCGGCCGCGCCGAACTGGACTACGTCGACGGGATCCCGGAGGAGTACCTCGAAATGAACGGCTCCTACGAGATGACACCCGAGCAGCGCGTCGAATGGGAGGCCGAGATCCGCTCCCTGTACACGGACGGCATGGTCCGCATCGTCGTCACTCCGACCTGGGCGAAGCTCATCGACTTCGAGACCACGCTGCCGTCGGCGGTCGAGGAACTGGTGCAGCGCCGGGCTCAGGCGGAATCCGTCCCGGCGAACGGCCGCTGATCCACTAGACTGCCTCGTCTTACACGCGAAGGTGGGGCGCATGATCCTGGTGACAGGTGCGAGCGGCAATGTAGGTTCGGCGCTGGTCGCGCAGTTGCGCGCGGCCGAGGTGCCATTCCGCGCCGCCTACCATTCCCCGGAGAAGGCAAGAAAAGCCGCCGCCGACGGAATTGATGCGGTCACCATTGAAATGTCCGATCCGGCCACTGTGCAACCGGCGCTGGCCGGAGTGTCGAAGGTGTTCCTGCTGGGCGCGATGGGCCCCGGACAGACCGGCAACGAGTCCAATGTGGTCGAAGCCGCCGTGTCCGCCGGGGTCACGCACGTGGTGAAACAGTCGCTGTGGCGGGCGGACGAGGAACTCACCCCCATCGCCCGGCTGCACCGCCCGGTCGAACGGATGCTGGAAACGTCGCCGCTGTCGTGGACCTTTCTCCGGGCGAACTTCTACCTCCAGGCTTTCTCGGGGAACTGGTCCGGAACCATCCGGTCCGGAAATTTCTTCGCCAGCCCGCTGATCCGCGGTCCGATCGCCTTCGTAGACGCCGAAGACATTGCCCGCGTGGCGTTTCGGGCGTTGACCGAGGATGGTCACGCAGGCAAGGCGTACGCGCTCACGGGCCCCGAGGCGCTGACTTACGACGAAGCCGCGACGGTGTTGTCCGAGGTGCTCGGCCGTCCTATTGCGTACCGCGGAATGTCGAACGAGCAAGCCTTCTCGGCGTTGGCTGACGCGGGAATGTCGTCGTTTCACGCTAAAGCACTGGTCGAGGTGTGCAACACGTACCTGGACGGCGGGGCGGAAACCGTGACTTCAACGGTCGAGGACGTCACCGGCCAGCGGCCGCGGAACTTCCGCGAGTTCGCGACCGCGCATCGGCACTGTTTCGAGTAAGTCCGAGGCGGTCGTCCATTGTGGACGGATGTTCTCGCTCTAAACGGCAGCCTTCCCGCTGTAGTCCTGGAGAACCTCGGACAACGGCCCGTGCTTCCGCACCTGACCTTCGTCCATCCACAGCGCGCTGTCGCAAAACTCCGCGAGCAGTTCGTCGGAGTGATTCGCGAACACCAGAATCCCGGAGCGCTTCACGAGATCCTTGAGCCGATCGCGCGCCTTGGCGAGAAACGCCGCGTCAACCGTGCCGAGTCCCTCGTCGAGCAGCAGGATCTCCGGATCGATCGTGGTCACCACTCCGAGCGCGAGCCGCACCCGCATGCCGGACGAGTAGGTCCGCAACGGCAGCTGCAGATAGTCGCCAAGCTCGGTGAACTCCGCGATGTCCTCGACCCGTTTCGCCATCTGCCTGCGGCTCATCCCGAGAAACAGCCCCTGGATCATGATGTTCTCGCGCCCTGACAGGTCCGGATCCAGCCCGACCCCGAGATCGAACACCGGAGCGACCCGCCCCGAGACTCTCCGGGTGCCCCGGGTCGGCTCATAGATTCCGGACAGCAGCCGGAGCAACGTGGACTTCCCGGCCCCGTTGTGCCCCACCAGCCCGACCCGATCGCCCTCCTCGAGCCGGAACGACACGTCCCGCAACGCCTCGATCAGCGGCACCTTCGCGTCGGTGCCGATCCTCCCGCCGACCTTCCCGAGCACGCGCTTCTTCAACGACCGAGTCTTGGCGTCGAAGATCGGAAAGTCGACGTACGCGTTGCGCACCTCGATGCTGACCATGGTCCCCCTCCCGTGGATGCGAATGAAAACTACCATTCGCATCTGCCTGGTGGCCAGGTAAGGTGCTCCGGGTGAGTCAGACCAGCGAGGGCTTCCGCCCGCCGCAACAAGCGCGCAGCCGGGCTTCGCTGCAGAAAGTCCTGTCCGCCGCCGAACACGTCCTGACCGAGCATGGCCTGGACGCGTTCACCGTCGCCGCGGTCGCCGCGCAGGCGGGGATGTCGGTAGGCACGATCTACCGCCGCTTCGACGGCAAGGAACAGCTGCTGTACGCGGTCAAGGATCAGCTGCTGACCCAGTTGGAAACCAGCGTCCGAGACGCCCTCCGCTCAGCGGCACCCGACCTTCGCTCGATCTTCAACGCCTTTGTGGAGGCCCTGGCGCGGACCTTCGCCGACCACCGAGCCTTCCCGGAACTCCTGGACGCCCAACGCTCCGACGGCCGAGACCGCGGCCTGGCCGCCCTGTCCGCGATCCAAGACGCGCTGCTGGAAGCCGTGTCTTCGCTGACCGAGTCCAGCGAGGTGAAAATGGCGGCCCGAACGATCATCGGCGCCTGCGTCCACCGCGCCGCGACCAGCAGATTCTGGCCAGACGACCGCTCCTGGGAGACGTGGGCGGCGGAGGCGGCGGAAATGGCACTGGCGTACCTGACTTCACCAGCCGCAGACCCGGCTTCGGGCCCCGCTAGGATGTAGGCTGCAGCGCAACTGCCCTCGTAGCTCAGGGGATAGAGCACGGCTCTCCTAAAGCCGGTGTCGCAGGTTCGAATCCTGCCGGGGGCACACTCTTGCCTGGTCGCTGAGGTGGCCAGGGGTTGTTTTCGCCGCGCCCTTGGTTAACCCTCGTCTTCGGATGGTTCGATGTTCGGGCGTGCTCTGAGCGGGGGCGGCATCCTTGTCGACGACGTCGCGTTCCATGTCGTCCTGCGTCGTGTTGGTGCGCTTGTGACCGAGGTGGTCTGCGATCTCGCGAGATGCCCGCGGGGAACGATGTCGTCACCTATGCCAATAGACCTGGTAAGCGCGAGTTCGCAACGCTCCGCGTCGACGCCGTCATCGCGGCGATGACTCGGCACTAGGGCCGACTGTGTTCAGGGTTTCTTTCTTGTTCAAGGTGGCTCCGCTGCGGCACCTGGACCCAGGGTCGCGTCCAAGAAGGAAAGAATGTCCTCGCCGGACGGGCAGGTCTCCGAGATGGCCGGGATCGCGCGCACGTTGCGTCTGTAGGTGGCCTGTCGCCATCTCGTTGACCTCCCCGAGGGCTATCACGCCGCGTCAAGGGGGCAGTTCGGCGCGCACGATGCGGACCGCGGGAAGGTGCCCCCTTGACGCGGCGTGATCGGGCTGCGCCAGGTCGACGAGATGGCGAAGAGGCCACCCACTTGTAGGTGGAATGAACCGAATCCCCGACGAGCAGCGACTGTAGGTCAACACAGTGCGGCTCGGGGGCCAAGCATCAAGCCTCGCTCTCTCAAAGCGGTGGTGTGCAATGAGATTTGCAACTTGGGACCTCGGCCAGCAACTCACGGGCGCTTGCGTTCGTGTCAGCCTCAACGGGGCAGAAGCCAACGTTCGACTTCTGGATCCAACGAACTTCGCGGCGTACAAGGCCGGACGTCGCCATAACTGCATCGGAGGACACTACAAACGATCTCCGATCGTCCTGACGATTCCGACACCGGCTGTTGGCATATAACCGTCGACTACGGCGGCTACGCCGGGAGTAGCCAAGCAAGCGTCACCGTCATCCAAGGAAACTAAGCAGCCGCCGACGTCGTGCAATATTCATCCAAAGGTCGGCTCTTCGGCTACTTGGTCCGGGCTTGCAGCGCGACGGCCTGCTGCAGGTTTTGTTCCGCGAACGACGCGGTCGCCCTTGGCGGCGGAAGTCTGCGCGACCAGCTTTCGTTGAGTGGCACTCGTTCGGGCCGCGGGCTTGCCGATCAACTGGCTGACACGTTGAGGTGTCATGCCCAAGACCGCCGCGATCTCGCGACCTGATAACCCGGACTTGCCGAGATTCTCAGCCACTTCTCGCTGCTTCGCGGCTGCTTCGCGTTGTTTGCGCTCAGCGTTTCTGACCTGGGCACGCGCGGACTTAACCTGTGCTGCGAGCTTAGAATCAAGCTGTGGCACCACGTCCACGTCGAATGAGTTCTCGTCTTCTATGTCGAGCGCGAACGAGATGTACTCCCGAGCGACCGTTTCTGCCTTGGAGAGGGTGCCAGCCTGAGTGACGCCGACACCATCGATGTGAATTTCCCAGCCGTGTGCCCAGCGCTTGGCTGTAACAGTATAAGTGTCAGTCACTGCAGCCACCCCTTCTGTAAACACGTAAGCTTCTTGATGGTGTCATTGACAACGCCTGGTGAGACGATCTTGTGGTTCGGCACGATCGCTTGATGCTGTCCGCAGGGGCAGATCCACTTCTCGTGGCTGCCGCGAGTCGACTTATGGATGCAGCCTTCGCTCACCAGCGCGCGTTGCACGTCTCTGTACCTCATCGCCTTCACCACGCAGGTTAGTCTAGTCCCCCTAGATGCGCAACGTCTAGGGGGACTAGATAATGCTGGTTCGCACGGTCTCGCTGTGGTCTCATCGAGGTCCCGCGGGGCGGAAGTTCGGAGGGTCACCCACGTTTACCCTCGTCAAGCAACGACCAATAACCGTCGCGGTTGCCTGGTGACGCGCGGTTGCGTTTGCGAACTGCGCTGGCAGTGGCCGATATCGATCATCAATACCCAACGTTGCCCAGCATGATCCACAAAAGCCGGTGTCGAAGGTCCGGATCCTGAGGGGGGCACTTTTCTGGTCACTGTGATTCGTGGTGGGTTCAGGCCCGCTGGGCTGCGTTCGCGGGTGATCTGTCGCCATCTCGCCGACGTCCCATAGAGCTACGACGTCGCGTCAACGGGAGGTTCGGTTCGGGGGTCGCGGATCGCTGGCAGGTGCTCCTCGGCGCGACGTGATCGGGCTGCTCCATGTCGACGAGATGGCGTAGAGGTTGCCCACTCGCAAGTGGGCACCTTTGCCGTCTGGAACTTTCGGAGGCCGCCGTGGCTGGGATGAATCTCCCGGAGGGCACCTCGAAGAATCGAGAAGTCGGCCCCGCCGGTGAGAACCCGGCGGGGGCCGACTTGTTTTTCCTCGTCGTTACTTCTTCACACCGGTCGGGCCTGCGTACGCGCCGATGCTCGGCTTGTCTGCCGGGATCGGGTAGGTGAAGTAGTCGCGGCCTCCGTTGTTCGGGACTGGCGTTCCGGCGCTCAATGCGGGCGAGCCCGCACTCAGGCGGTAGCCGCCTGCTGTCGTTCGGGAGTTGGCGGTTCCCGGGTTCAGGAGCATCGGGTTGACGACCAGTGCGTGCTTGTCGCTTGCCGGCACGTTTGTCACGTGGTCGTAGACGTTGTGGTCGTAGGTGCCGCTCGGGTCGTCGATGGCCGAGCCTGCTGCGCGGCCGACGAAGATGTTGTCGGTGAAGTTGAGCGCCGGCGCGCCCGCGTTGGCCACTAGGCGTTCGGCGGTCGTGCTGTAGAAAGTGTTGCCGTAGACGCTCATTCCGGTGACCGAACCGCAGAGCAGGGTCACCACTCCGATGTGGTCGCCCCACGGGTAGGAGCCGGTTCCGCTGTCATTTTGGCTGACGTTGTAGCGGAACACGTTGTTCTTGGCCGTGACGCCGACGTCGTTGCACATGCCCATCGCGCCGCCGCTGTTGTTCTGGCTGTAGTTGTATTCGAAGACGGTTCCGTTGTTCGCGGTTTCGAAGTAGTAAGGCTGGGCGGGCAACGGACCGGGCTTGCTGGACGCGTCGTTGGAGCGGAAAGTCGTGTTGTCGGAGTTGTAGGCGTACATTCCCGCGCTGTACTCGGCGCTGCGCTGGGCGAAGTCGCGCAGCACGTTGCTTTCGACGAGTGCGTTGGTGCTGTTGAAAACGGCGATGCCGTCGCCGCCGATGTTGTTCAGGATGTTGTCGTGCACCTTGAGCCCGGTGATCGGCTGGAACGACGCGCCCCGGCCCTGGGGGTACTCAGGCCGCTTCTCCCAGTCCGAAGAGGTCACAATGCCCTGTCGGTCCACTTTGGTGATGGTGTCGTGGTCGACGCTGATGTCGTCGAACGCGGTGGGCACGTTCGCGCCCGCGGCCTTGAACCCGATGCCGCCGCTGGGCGTGAGCTGGTGCGGGTTCTGGCAGTCGCAGCCGTTGACGTCGTGGACGTCGACGTTCTGCACGATGTAATGGTGCCCGACACCGAAATCAGTCAGCAGGACATAGACGCCGAACCGTACATCTGTCGCTTGTGGAGCGGATCCGGTGTTGGACAGGTCGAGATCGCGCACCTCCCAGCCCTGAACGTCCTGCAGCAGCACGGCGGCCAGTGCCCCGCCGGCGGCGATTTTCGGCTTCGCGCCGCTGCCGTAGGCACCGATGCCGATGGGCTGGCTCGCGGTCCCGGATCCCTTCGGCGCCAACGTTCCGGCGCACTGCGTGCCCCGCTTGAGCAGGATCTTGTCGTTGCCGTGGAAGACAGCGGCGCTTGCCTTGCCGAGTGTTTTCCACGCCTGGGCGGTGCTGGTGCCGGAGTTGGCGTCGTTGCCGCCGGCGCAGTCGACGTAGTAGGTGGTCCCGGTCGCGGACGCGGTGCCGGGAATGGCTGCCGTCGCCGCCGCGGCCAGGATCACCGCAGCCGCGAGCGTAAGTGGTTTTCGCATCTTTTCCTCCCAGTGAGATGGGTTCGGATCCTGTCGGCCGCCGCTAGAGCGCCGCTAGAGTCCGGCAAAGAAACCCATTGCAATCAGCCGGTTACCGTGGTAAATAGCTGACTGATTGAAAGAGTCACCCACAAGATGGAACCATGATTCGGGTGCGGCTGAGTGCGACTTGGTCCAAATCGGATGATCGTTCCGGGCCGCGGCAACTGTGACGGCACGGTCACCGTCGGTGGCGCGATCCCGTTGACCAGCAACGAAAAAGCGGGGCCGGAGCATGAATGCTCCGGCCCCGCCGTCGTGCTTTCGCTCAGTCCTGTTCGTACATCAGCAGCAACCCGTAGGCCGCGAGGGTCGAGCTGTCCGTGATCAGTCCAGTTCGGACCATGCGGCAGAACTCCGCCCGCGACACCAACCGGTGCACCATGTCCTGCTCTTCCGGTTCCCGGGACGGTGCTCCCGGAGTCAGGCCCGTCGCGAGGAACACCGTGAACCCTTGATCGGACGTGCCGTGCGCGCCGTGCAGAAAACCCAGCGGGGTCATGGTGCGCGCGAGCAGCCCGGTCTCCTCGGCGAGTTCGGCGCGGCCCAGCCGCTCCGGATCGACGGCGCGGCGATCGGGGAAACTGCCCTGCGGGAAACTCCAGGTGCGCGCGCCGATCGGGTAGCGGTACTCCTCGACGAGATGGAACCCGTCGCGTTCGGCGGGGATCACCACAGCGAAGTCCGGCTTCTCCAGGAAGCCGTAAATCCCCTCGGACTGGTCCGGGCGGACGATCCGGTCCTCTCGCACGGTCATCCACCGGTTGCGATAGACCACCTTGGTGGCCACCCTGCGGATCGTCGGCCCGGCCACCTCAGCGGGCTCCGTGGTCGGGCTGGGCCAGCCACCAGTCCGCGGTCCGCGCCCAGGCCACGGTTTTCGCGATCCCGTCCGGCAACGACGTCTCCGGTCGCCAGCCGAGCAGATCCGCGGCCTTCGTGTTGTCCGGCACCCGGCGCGGAACGTCCTGGTAGGCGTCGGTGAGCTGTTCGGCGGTGCGGACCGTGACTGCCTCCTCCGCGAAGCCGGTGTGCTGCCGGATCAGCCCGACGACCTCGGCGACCGTCGTCTCGGTCATGCTGCCGAGGTTGAACGACTCGCCGAGAGCTTTCGAACTGGTCGCCGCCAGGAGCGTGCCCTCGATGATGTCGTCGATGTAGGTGAAGCAGCGGGTGTGCGAGCCGTCGTCGTACACGACCGGGACGTGGCCGTTCAGCGCGCGGTGCACCGAGCGGCTGACGATGTAGGCCGGCCGCTGCCGGGGCCCGTAAGCGTTGAAATAGCGGACAATCGTCGCGTTCAACCCGTGCTGCTGGACGAACGCCGTCACGAGATGCTCGCTCAGCGCCTTGCTCGTGGAGTACGTCCAGCGAGCCGCCGAGGTCGGGCCGAGCACCCGGTCGCCGTCCTCGCGCCACGGCGTCACCGGGTTCTTGCCGAACACCTCGCTGGTGCTGGCGAGCACCAGCAGCGAACCGGCCGTCGTCGTCAGGTCCACGACGGCGCGCGTGGCCGAGAAGTTCGTGTCGATCACGTCCACCGGTTGCGCCAGGTACTGGTCGACGCCGACGACCGCCGCGAGGTGGTAGACGACGTCGACCCGGTTCGTGACGACCGAGGCGAGCCGGTCGGCGTCGCGGATGTCGCCCGCGACGAACTCCGCGTGCTCCCGCGCCAGCGCCTGGTCCGGCGGGGGAGGGGTGCGGTCGAAGACCGTGACCCGGTCTCCCCTGGCGATGAGCTGCTCCACGAGGTGGCTGCCGATGAATCCGCACCCACCCGTGACCACCACTTTGGACACGGTCTACCTCCCGATCCCCCGATAGACGAATCCCAGCGCCCGCAACGATTCGATCTTCTCCGCCGGGAAATACGCGCGTCCGTCGAGCACCACACAGGACTTCGCGACCGGCAGCGACCCGTAGTCGATGGCTTCGAAAGCGCGATGGTGGGCGAGGATCGCGACACAGTCGGCGTCCCGGACCGCCTCCGCCACCGAATTCGACGGCCGGATCCCGAACATTTCCTTGACGGACGTGTCGTCGGCGAGCGGGTCGTGGACCCGGACGGCCGCGCCCGCTTCGATCAGCGCGTCGACCGCGCCCTTTGTCGGCGTGGCGCGCAGGTCGCCGGTGTTGTTCTTGAACGCGAGGCCCAGCACGGCGATCCGGGCGCTTTCCGGTTTCTTGCCGAGTTTGGCCAGCTCGTCGAAGATCAGCTGGGCGGTGTACCCGGGCATGCGCGCGTTGACCTCGCGGCCGACGGCGGCGGTGCGGATGTCCAGGTCGCGGTCGCGGGCGGAACGCCAGACCATCCACGGGTCCTTGGTCAGGCAAGAGCCGCCGACGCCGACGCTCGGCAGCAGGATGTTGACGCTGCCGGTGCCCTTCGGGACGGTGTTCGCCGCCTTGATCACCTCGAGGACGTCGACGTCGAACAGCGCACAGAACTTGGCGAGTTCGTTGCCGAGCGCGATGTTCAGGTCAATCCACCAGTTGTCGGCGAGCTTCACGCACTCGGCCGCTTCCAGCGTGCTCATGGCCAGCACCTCGACGCCGAGCGCCTGCCGCCAGAAGCCCTCGGCGGCCTTCGTGCTCGCCGCGTCGATCCCGCCGGCGACGACCGGGAGGGTGCGCAGTTCCGCCAGCGCCGTGCCTTCGGCGAGCCGCTCCGGGGAGAAGGCCAACTGGAAATCCTCGCCGGCGGTCAGCCCGGATTCCTCCAGCAGCGGGCGCACGAGGGAACGGGTCGAACCCAGCGGGACCGTGCTCTTGAGCACCACCAGCTGGCCCTCGCGCAGGTGCTTGGCGAGGGTCGTGCACGCGGCGCGAAGTTGCCGGTCGTCGAGAGAACCGTCGTCGCGCACCGGGGTGCCGACGATGAGCAGCACGACGTCGACGCCGGCGACGGCCGCGTAGTCCGTGGTGCAGGACAGCCGCCCGCTGCCGACCGCTCGCGCCAGCAGCTCTTCCAGTTCTTGTTCCTGGAACCGGCAGCAGCTTTGGTTCAGCGCGTCGACGAGCGCGCCGTCGGTGTCGATGCCGACCACGACGGCGCCGCGGTCGGCAAGCGTGGCCGCGACACAGGACCCGACGTAACCGAGGCCGATCACCGCGACGGATTTTCTTTCGGGCTCAGTCAGCTGGCTCAAGGGAACTCCAATCGTCGATTCACCACGGCTTCGATCCCTTGGCCGAGTCGCGTGGTCGTCCGGGTACCGCCAGGTTGAGCACGGCGAGCAGGGTCCTCGCCTGGACGTTGAGGTAGTTGCTGTGCTCGACCAGCGTCGCCAGTTCCCCTCGGGTGGCCCAGCGGAAGCCGGGCGGGGCGGGGAACTCCTCGCTTTCCACGACCCGGTAGGTGCTCACCGCGTCCAGGAACCGGCCGCCCTCTTCGGAAAGCTTGGTGTCGAAGAGAATCCGGGTCGGGTCCGCGGCGAGCACCTCGTCGAAGAAGGGCGGCCGCGTGTCCGGATAGTTCTCCGGGACCGCCTGCACGGTCGGGGCCAGTTCGACGCCGTGCAGCAGACCGCATTCCGGCTTCGCTTGGACCAGCACGCGCGGGATGCCGCCGCGGTGGCACAGCAGGAACGCGTTGACGCCGAGGCCGTGCGGTTCCAGCAGCGGCTGAGACCAGCTGCCGACCTCGCGGCTCGCGGCCTGGACGGCGGTGCCGACCACGCTGAAGTACCGCCCGCTGACGTGGTGGACCGACATCTCGTCGCGTTCCCAGCCCGCCGTTTCGGCCAGCGGGACCGGCCTCGCCCGGACGGCGCCGCGCGCGCGGATTTCGGTGAGCCAGGAGACCAGCCCGCGCACGGCGGCGCGGGACGGGGTGTCCGCGGCGAACGCGGACGCACAGCTGAGCACGGTCCGGGAGTCCATGTTGACCGCGTTGTCGTGGTTGAGCAACGCGCCGATCTCGCCGAGGGTCAGCCACCGGAAGTCCTCCAGCAGCGGGACGTCCTCGCGCGTCTCGACGATCATGTTCCGGTTGCCCTTGCGGAAAAACCAGGCGCCGTGTTCGGACTGCAGGACGTCGACCAGTACGCGCACGCGGTCGAGTTCGACGAAGTACTCCGCGTATTTCACCGCGGATCCGCCGTGCACGCGAGTGAGGTTGCTCGGGGTGGCCTGCACCGTCGGGGAAAGCTGGATCAGGTTGCAGTTCCCCGGCTCCATCTTGGCCTGCATGAGAAAGTGCAGGACGCCGTCGAACTCCTTGGCGAGAATGCCGAGGATCGCCGACTCGGGCTGGTCGATGATCGGCTGGTCCCATTGCGGGACGGCGGCGTCCCGGACCGTGGCGCGGAGGCCGTGCACGGAGAAGAACCGGCCGCTGCGGTGGCCGAGATCGCCGGTGGCGGCGTCGAATTCCCAGTTGTCCAGCTCGGTGAACGGCACGCGCCGCACGCTGAAGTCGTTGGCCGCCGCGCGGCTCGCCATCCAGGCGAGGACGTCGTCCGCTCCGGCTCCCGGCGCCGCGGCCGAATGCGCGAAGCGTTCCGCGATGAGCTTTTCCTCGAGTGCGTCCACTTCGGACTCCCTCCGGTGCGAGGCCGCCGAGGTCACCCGATCCCGCCGTCCACCGGGACGACCGCGCCGGTCACGTACCGGGAAAGGTCGCTGGCCAGCCAGAGGACGGCGTCGCCCGCCTCCTCGGTGGTGCCGAACCGGCCGAGCGCGATCTTTTCCGTGTAGCGCTTGGTCATCGCTTCGCGCTGTTCGGCGGGCATCGCGTCCATCGCCTCGGTGCGCATCACGCCGAGGGACAGGATGTTGAATCGGATTCCCTTCGGGCCGAACTCGCGGGCCAGCGACCGGTTGAGGCCGACGAGGGCCGCCTTCGTCGCGGTGTAGTGGGCGCGCAGCGGAATGCCTGCGTCGATCGATTTGGAGCCGATGCTGACCACCGAGCTGCCTTCGCCCAGCAGCGGCAGCGCGTTCTGGATCACCAGGTGCACTGCGGTGACGTTGGTGGCGAGGGTGCGCTGCCAGTCCTCAAAGGACAGTTTGCCGTAGGGGACGTGGTTGATCACGCCCGCGTTGTTGACGATGAGGTCGAGGCGGCCGAACCGCTGCCGGCACTCGCCGACCAGTTCGGCGACCTGCTCGGGATCGGCGAGGTCGGCGCGCACGACCTGGTGCCTGCCGCCGATCTCCTTGAGTTCCCTTGCCAGCGAGGCCGCGGCGTCGCTTTCCTGTTTGTGGCAGGTGATCACGTCGACGCCGCTTCGTGCGAGCTTGAGCACGATGCCCCGGCCGACACCGCGGGTGCCTCCGGTGACCAGAGCCGTCTTTCCATTGAGACCGAGATCCATGTCCATCCTCCGTTCTCCCGGGCGGGCCGGAGGCTCGCCTGAACCGCGGACACCGATGCTGTCGGGCGGTTCTGGTTCGCTGCTCGATCCGCGATGGAGAGCGTCCGCCCGCGCCGGGGCGGGCCGGTTTCCCCACCGGGACTCGAGGTCGGCGCGGCAAGCTGCGTGCGGCGATCACCCGGACGAAAGGGCTGAATCAATGGATAAGCAGGTCGATGCGCTGGAGACCGGGCGCAATTTCAACCTGTTCGACCCGAACCTGCCACCCGGGCAGCAAGTGCTCGGCCTGTTCTACGCCAAGTGGATCCTCGGTGCGCTGCGCGCGGTCGTCGAACTCGAGGTGCCGGACGTGCTGGCCGACGGACCGCTCACCGCCGCGGAGATCGCGGCCAAGACCGGCACCCACGCGGACCCGCTCTACCGGGTCCTGCGCGCGGTCTCCGCTTCGGGGATCATCGCCGAGCGGGCCGACGGCCGGTTCGAGCTCACCCCGCTCTCCGCCGGGCTCGTCTCGAACGCGGAACGCGGCATTCGCGACATGTTCCTCTTCGCGTCCGACCCGATGTTCCTGCGGCCGTACGAGGACGTCGCGCATTCGGTCCGCACCGGCGAAACCGCGTTCGAGCACATCTTCGGCATGCCTTTCTACGACTATCTCAAGGCCAATCCGGCCAGCAGCGCCCTGCTCAACCGGGCCATGGTGCAGAACCACTGGCCGCTGTCGGACCGGATCTTCGAGGAGTTCGACTTCAGCCGGTTCGCGACCATCGCCGACATCGGCGGGGGCAAGGGCCAGTTCCTCGCGGAGATTCTCCGCCGTCACCCCGGATGCACCGGCGTACTCGCCGACCAGGCGCACACCGTCACCGAGGCCAAGCAGGTCCTCGAGGACGCCGGCGTCGCGGACCGGGTCGAAATCGTCCCGACCGACTTCTTCGTCGAGGTACCCGCGGGGCACGACGCCTACTTCATCAAGCACACCCTGCACAACTTCGGCAACGACGCCGCGAAGATCATCCTCGGCAAGATCCGGGAGGCGATCGGCGACAACCCGGAGGCCCGGCTGCTCATCGTCGACCAGATGATCACCGGCCCCGGCGAATGGGACACCGCGAAGCTGATCGACGTCGAGGCGCTGTCGGTGATCGGCGGCCGGGAGCGCAGCCGGAAGGAGTGGGACGAGGTCGCGGCGGTGGCGGGCTTCGAACCGGTCAACGCGCCGGAGCCGGGCGGACTCGTCATGCTCGAATACCGGCCCGTTTAAGACCTCGGGGCGCCGGTCGCGGGTGCGACTCCGGCGGCCGGCGCCCCGTGACCAGATCGGGGAACCCTGGTGCCGCAACACAGAAAAGTCCGGCTGGGCGTCCTCGGCTGCGCCCGGGTCGCCCGCCGCCGTTTCCTGCCCGCGCTCGCCGCCGCGTCCGGGCTGGAACTCACGGCCGTGGCGAGCCGCGATCCGGCGCGGGCCGCGGAGTTCGCCGCGGAGTTCGGCGGCGAGGCCGTCGCCGGATACCGGAATCTCCTCGACCGCGACGACGTCGACGCGGTCTACCTTCCGCTCCCGACCGGACTCCACTTCGACTGGGCGCGGCAGGCACTGACCGCCGGAAAGCACGTTCTGGCGGAGAAACCCCTCACCGCCGGCCTCGGCGAAACCGAGGAACTCGTCGAGTTGGCACGCCGGACCGGTCTGCTGCTGCGGGAGAACCTGATGTTCCTGCACCACCGGCAGCACACGGCGGTGCGCGAACTCGTTGCCTCCGGCGAGATCGGCGACCTCCGGTCGATCTCGGCGGTGTTCGGGCACCCGCCCCTGCCGGCGGGCGACGTCCGCTACCGGACGGATCTCGGCGGCGGCAGCCTGCTCGACGTCGGTGTCTATCCGATCCGGCTGGCGCAGTTCTTCGACGCCGGGCTGTGGCAGGTGGCCGGAGCCGTGCTGCGCCGGGACCCGCGCGGCGCAGACGTCGCCGGGAGCGCCCTGCTGCGGTCGGCCGCCGAGCACACGGCGCAGCTCGAATTCGGATTCGAGCACCATTACCGCAACGTTTACCGGCTTTGGGGCACCGAAGGACTCGTCACCGTGCGGCACGCCTTCACCCCTGGTGCGGACAAACCGCCGTCCGTCACGGTCGAACGTCCTGATCGGACAGTGGAACTCGACCTGCCCGCCGACGATCAGTTCCGCAACGCCGCCGAGGCGTTTGCCCGGGACGTGCTCGCCGGGGCCGGCGTCGACGAAACCGGGGACGCCGAAGCGATTCTGCGCCAGGCGCGGCTGGTCGATGCGGTGCGGGAAGCGGCCGCGGCACCCCACCGCGGCGCGAGGAGCGGTAGAGGCGACGGGGCCACGCTGGCCCGGTGAAGGGAATCGTGTTCGCGGGTGGCAGCGAAACGCGGCTGCATCCGATCACGCAAGCAGTTTCGAAACAGTTGCTCCCGCTGTACGACAAACCGATGATCTACCATCCGATTTCGGTGCTCATGCTGGCCGGGATCCGGGACATCCTTGTCGTTTCCCCTCCGGGCGACCTGCCGTGGTTCGAGCGACTGCTGGGCGACGGCGACCAGTTCGGGATCTCGCTCTCCTACGCCCAGCAGTCACGGCCGAACGGGATCGCCGAGGCGTTCGTGATCGGCGCGGAGCACATCGGCGGCGATTCTGTCGCGCTCATTCTCGGAGACAATCTCTTCCACGGCCCCGGGTTCTCGCCGCTGCTCCGGCGAAAAGCGGCACAACTGGACGGTTGTGTGCTGTTCGGACGCCCGGTCGACGACCCGGGCCGCTACGGCGTAGCGGAGCTGGACCACACTGGCAGGCTCGTCTCGATCGAGGAGAAGCCCGCCGTGCCGCGCTCCGATCTCGCCGTCACCGGCCTGTACTTCTACGCCAACGATGTCGTGGATCTCGCGAAAAACCTCGCGCCGTCGCAGCGCGGCGAACTCGAGATCACCGACATCAACACGACCTACGTCGAGAGAGGCACGGCCGAGTTCGTCCAGCTCGGCCGCGGGTTCGCCTGGCTCGACACCGCCACCCCGGACTCGTTCCTGGAGGCCGCCCAGTACGTCCAGGTGCTCGAACACCGCACTGGCGTGCGGATCGGCTGCCTCGAAGAGGTCGCGTTGCGGATGGGGTTCATCGACGCCGAAGCGTGCCGCGAACTCGGCGAACGGATGCGCTCGCCCTACGGCGGCTACGTGACCGCGATCGCGGGCACCGCCCCAACGCGAATCCAGGCCGCCACGAGCGATCCGCCGCAGACTCGGCCCTGACGAGCCGTCCGGGCTCGTCGCGAGGCGCGAAGGAGAGTTTTCCGTGCGAGTGCTGGTACTCCCGCCTGCGATGGCCGTGACCCATTTCCTCGCGCAGGTTCCGCTGATCTGGGCCTTGCGCGCGGCAGGCCACGACATCCTCGTCGCGGGCTCCGCCGACCTGGAACAGGCCGCGTTGTCGGCCGGGCTCGGGTTCGCCGAGCTCGGGTCCGCGAAACCGCTGGAAGACGCCGCGCAGAGCCTGCCGGAGGACACCTTCCCCGCTCCGGAGTGGACCGATCGGGAAAAGACCGAACTCGGCCGGTTCCTCTGGGAGACGATCGCCGACATGCAGGCGGCCTACGCCGTCGACCACATCGCCGAGTACCGGGCGTTCGCCGAATCCTGGCAGCCCGACCTGCTGCTCGCCGACTACACCGCGCTCATCGCCCGCCCGCTGGGGGCGCTCCTCGGCGTCCCGGTCGTGATGCACCGGTGGGGCGTCGACCCGACCGGCGACCTCTACCGCGAACGGGCGCGCCGGCAGCTCCGGTCGCTGTGCGAGGACCTCGGTCTCCCCGGCCTGCCGGACCCCGACGCTATCGTCGACCCCTGCCCGCCGAGCCTGCAGCACGAAAGCGCGGTGCCCGGCCTGCGGATGCGGTACCTCCCGTTCAACGGACCCGGCGTCATGCCGGAGTGGGCGCGCACGAAGCCCGGCAAGCGGCGGATCTGCCTGTGCCCCGGCCGGACCCTGGTGCCGACCTGCGGACCCGCGCCGGTGCAGCGCGCGGCCGAAGCGATCGACGGGCTTCCCGACGTCGAGGCGATCGTCGCGCTGACCCCGGCCGCGCGGGTGCGCGTCGGCGCGCTGCCGTCCAGCTTCCGAGTGGTCGAACAGCTGCCGCTCAACCTTTTCCTCGACACGTGCGACCTCATGGTGCTGCTCGGCGGCAGCGGCGTGGGGCTGACGGCGACGTCCTTCGGGCTGCCGCAGGTCGTGCTGCCGCAGTGGTTCGACCAGTTCGACTACGGGCGGAGGCTGGAGGCCGCGGGCGCCGGGCGATCCGTCGACACCCGCGCGGGCCAGGCCGACATCGCCGGCCTCCGCGCGACGATCGCCTCGGTCCTGGACGATCCGGCCTACCTCGAAGGAGCGGGCAGGCTGCGCGACGAGATCCGGTCGGGCCCGCTGCCCGGCGAGGTCGTCGCGGAGCTGGAACGCCTGGCGCGGCAGCCGGCCAGGGCTTCCTGATGGAGATCGTCGGGGGCGGATTCCTCGCCCGGCACCTGCGGCCGGACGCGGACCGCTTCCCGGACGTCACGGTACTGGCCGCCGGGGTGTCGCGGATCCGGTCGGTGCCGGAGTCCGAGTTCGAACGCGAGCGGGACCTCGTGCGCTCGGTCGCCGCGCGCTGCCGCCGGGACGGCCGTCAGCTGGTGTTCCTGTCCACCTCGACCTACGCGATGTACGGCTCCTGCTCGCGACCGGCCGCCGAAGACGAGCCGGTTTCCCCGGAAACGCCCTACGGGCAGCACAAACGCGAACTCGAACTCGAGGTCGCCGAGTCCGTTCCGGCTTGGCTGGTGCTGCGGCTGACGCACGTGGTGGGCGGCGACCAGCCGGACTGGCACCTGCTGCCGAGCCTGGTCGAGCAGTTCCGGAGCGGCGTCGTCACGGTGCACGGCGGGGCGTACCGGGACCTCATCGACGTCGAGGACGTCCGCGCGATCCTGGCCGGGCTGCTCGATGCCCGGACGAACCGCGAGGTCGTCAACGTCGCCAGCGGCACCCCGTTCGCGGTCGAGTCCATTGTGGACTGCGTAGAACGAAGGCTGGGAAAGACGGTGCCGCGCGAGGTCGTTCCCGGCGGTTCCGGCAAAACGCTGGTGTCGATCGCGAAACTCCGCCGCCGCGCGCCCGGGCCGTCCGCCGGGCTCGGCGGCGACCAGTATCTGAACCGCCTCGTCGACCGGTACGTGCCGTGCTACGCGGGCGCCGGCGACGGGCCTGGACAGCGAGGTGAGGCATGACCACCGACCCGACGACCGAGTTCGCCGAGATCGAGATCGGCGGAGGCCGCAGAATCGCCTGCGACGCCGCGTTCGAGACCGAGATCGTCTGGGAGCAGCTCCGCACCAGCGGGCTCTACGCCGAAGCCGCCGCCGGTCTGCGCGCGGGCGACGTGATCGTCGACGTCGGCGCCCACATCGGACTGGCCGCGATCCTGTTCACCGACCTCGTGCCCGGCATCGAGATCCTCGGGTTCGAACCCGCGCCCCGGTCGTACGCCTGCCTGGAACTCAACCGGGAGCGGCACCTGCCGACCACGACGATCTCGCCGCTGGCGATCGGCACCCGGCCGGGGCCGGCGGACCTGACCTACTACCCGGGGCACACGACCCTCGCGACGCTCTTCGTCGACGACGCCGACGACGTGCGCAACATGGAATCGGTGATGAACCACCGGGACGTGCCCGCCGAGATGCGGGACGAGTTCTGGCCGACGTTCCGGGCCGATCCGGAAACCGTCCCGGTCGAGGTGAGCACGCTGGAGCAGCAGCTGACCGAGCGGGGCATCGACGAGATCGCCCTGCTCAAGGTCGACGTCGAACGGGCGGAACTGGACGTCCTGAACAGCCTTGGCGCGCACCGCTGGCCGCGCGTCCGCCGCGTCATCGTCGAGGTGCACGACCTCGACGGCAGGCTGAACCAGGTGACGGAGCTGCTCGAAGGCCACGGCTACCAGGTGCGGGTGGCCACCGAGGACGATTTCGCCGAAGGCAGCATCCGCATGGTCGTGGCCGCCCGGGAGTGAGCGTCAGCCCTCCTCGGCGGGCTTCTCCTCGCCGTCCTCGTCGGGTTTCTTCTCCTCGCTGTCCTCGGCGAGGCCGACGAGGCGGGCGAGGACCACCATCTGCTCGGCGTAGTGCTCGAGGAATTCCGGTGACCGGGCGCTGACCCCGCACAGTCCTTCGATGACGTGCGGCAGCGTGGTCGTCGCCATCGCGGCGCCCATCATGATGATCGTCAGGCAGGCCGGATCCACCTCGGGCGGCAGCTTGCCCTCGGCCTGCAGCGCCCGGAACTGGTCGACGTTGCGCTGCAGCCGTTCCGAGCGCGGCGCGTGGTCGAAGTCGGTCTCCGGGCCGGAGTACTCGAGGCCGCCCCAGGCCATCAACCGGACGCCGTCGGGGTTTTTCAGCGCTTCCAGCGCATACAGCCGGATCTGCTCGGGCAGTGAGACGTTCTCGTGCAGCAGTTCGCCCTCGCGCTCCCGCCAGCGTTCCGAGATCGCCTGGTACAGGCCCTCTTTGCCGTCGAAATAGTACGAGATCAGCTGCTGGTTGACTCCGGCCCTCGCCGCGATCGCGCTCGTGCGCGCGCCGGCGTAGCCGTGCGCGGCGAACTCGGCCGCGGCGGCGTCGACGATCAGCCTGCGGGTGCGTTCGGGATCGCGCTGACGCTCCTGCGGCTTCGGCGAGCGGCGCGGCTTGGACTGAGACACCGGCTAATTATACCTGCGCCTGATGGTGTCACCAGCAACTCGAAGGCCGTCAAGTAGCCATTGGATTGACATAACTACTCATGTGATTGATTATAAGACGCATCGAATAATCGGAAGGCTGGGTGCGTGACGTGGACAGACATCCTCTGAGGTGGTGGGCGCTGGCCGTGGCCATCGTGGCCATTCTCGTGGACATGGTCGACAACCAGATCGTGACAGTGGCGCTGCCGACCATCAAAGACCAGCTGGGCGCGGGCGACGCCGCACTGCAGTGGATCTCCGCCGGGTACGCACTGGGTTTCGCGCTCACCTTGATCACCGGCGGACGGCTCGGCGACCGGCACGGGACCAGACGGCTCTTCCTGCTCGGCATGGCGACGTTCACGATCGCGTCCCTGGTCGCCGGACTGGCTTCGGGAATCACCGCGCTGATCGCGGCCAGGGTCGTGCAGGGCATCGGGTCCGGCCTGATGGCCCCGCAGGTGATGTCGTTCGTCTACACCGAGTTCGGCGACGCCGAGCGCCCGCGCGCGATGGCGATCTGTTCGAGCGCGTTCCCGATCGGCGGGCTGGCCGGGCCGATGCTGGGCGGGTTGATCACCCAGGGCAACCTGTTCGGCCTCGGCTGGCGGGCGATCTTCCTGGTGAACGTGCCGTTCGGGGTGCTCGCGGTGCTCGGCGCGCTGCTCACCATGCCTGCTCGCCCGGGCACCCCCGGGCAGCGGATCGACCGGACCGGGCTGGTGCTGCTGACCGCCGGGCTGTTCGCCCTCTTCTATCCCGTGGTGCAGGGCCGGGAACTGCACTGGCCGCCGTGGATGATCGTGCTGCTCGTCGCGGCCGTGCCGCTGCTGGGCGCGTTCGCCCTCCAGCAGCGCTCGCTCGCCCGGCGCGGCGGGGAGCCGTTGATCCCGCCGGACCTGCTGCGCTACCGGAGCCTGACCGCCGGCCAGGCGGTGCTGTTCACGATCAACGCCTCGACCGGGGTGTTCTTCATCCTCACCCTGCATTTGCAGCTGCGGCTGGGCTATACGCCGCTGCAGACGGCGCTGACCTTCCTCCCCGCGGCCGTCGGCATCGTGCTGGGCGGCGTCATCGCGGTGCGGCTCGCGGTGTCGCTGGGACGCGGGCTCGTCGCCTCCGCGATGGTCTTGCTCGCCGCGAGCCTCGCCGCGATCGCGATCCTGGTCGGGACGCTCGGCCCGCAATTGACCGCGTGGGCCCTGTTCGGCCCCGCGGTCACTTTCGGGCTGGGCATGGGCACCGCGATGAACTCGCTGTTCATCCGGGCCATGGCGGACGTCCGCCCGGTGCAGGCCGGTTCGGCGTCCGGCCTGCTGAACACGACCGTCCAGCTCGGAGTGGCGACCGGGATCGCCTTGTTCGGCACGGTGTTCTTCGCTCGGCTCCCCAGCGGCTTCGAGCCCGCCACCATGACGGCGCTAGCGCTTGGCACTGGAGTGCTGGTGATGGGCCTGCTGTGCACCGCCGCCCTGCCGAGTGTCCGAAGCGCTGGCGGTCCTCCGATCGGCCAGCCGCATCAGGAGAGGAAGGTCATGCCATGACCGAGCCGTACGACCTCGAGACCCCCGTCCTCGTTGTGGGGGGCGGTATCGCCGGGTTGTCCACGGCGTTCTTCCTCGGGCGTCTCGGAATCCGTTCGACGCTCGTCGAGCGGCATCCGTCCACGGCGATCCTGCCGCAGGCGCGGGCGATCAACCCGCGGTCGATGGAGATCTATCGCAGTCTCGGCCTCGAGGCCGAAATCCGTGCCCAGACGTCGATCCTGGCAGACATGCCGGAGATGATCGGCACCGAAACCCTGATCGGCGAAGAGCGGTTCCGCATCGACCAGCTCGCGATGATCCGTCCCGCCGCGGCACTGAGCCCGACCGACTGGGCGCTGATCGACCAGGACGATCTGGAGCGCATCGTGCGCGCGCACGCGGAGACGAACGGAGCCGATGTCCGGTTCGGCGCCGAACTCGTTTCGCTCGAAACCGAAGACGAGGGAGTCACGGCTCTCGTGCGCGAGCTGGAAACCGGGACGGAGCGCCGGATCCGCGCCCAGTACGTCGTGGCCGCGGACGGGCACCGCGCCGGTGTCCGCAAGCTGCTCGGCGTCGGTGCGGACGTCGCGCTGCCCGCGGTGGAGACGACGTACGCGGTGTTCGACGCGGATCTGACCGAAGCGTTGCGGGACCGGCGTTTCCTGCTCGCCTACCTCGACCGGCCGACGCAGGGCACGGTGCTGGTGCCGCTGCGGACGTTCGGCCGCTGGATGCTCGGGGTGCCGAATCCGCCCGCGCCCGCGGACGACTCGGAGGAGGCCGCCGAACGGCAGTGCGTCGAGTTCGTCCGCGCGGCGGTCGGCGACCCGGACCTCGAGGTCACGCTGGTGCCCCCGGTTCCGGGCTGGAGCCGGAAGGTCTCGCACAGCTCGACGGGCGGCTGGGTCGCGGACCGGCTCCGCGTCGGCCGGGTGTTCTTCGCGGGCGACGCGGCGCACGTCGTGCCGCCGTCGGGTTCCTACGGGGCGACCACGGGCATCCAGGACGCGCACAACCTGGCGTGGAAACTCGCGGCGGTGCTGGGCGGCGTCGCGGGACCGCAGCTGCTGGCGACGTACGAGCAGGAGCGGCTGCCGGTCGCGCGGGTGACGCTGGAGCAAGCGCTGCTGCTGCTTCGGGTGCGGCACTCGGGCTCCCAGGACGAACTGACGTCGATCGACGACATGGCGATGATGTTCGGCTACCGCTACGACTCCGCCGCGATCCGCGCCGAGGGCCCGGTTCCGGCGGAGCTGGTCGCGGACCCGCACGAGCCGACTGGCCTGCCGGGTCTGCGGGCGCCGCACGTGTGGCTTTCCCGCGACGGCGGCCGAGTGTCCACTGTAGACCTGTTCACCGGTTCGTTCACCGTGCTGGCCGGGCCGGACGGCGAGGCGTGGACGACCGCGGCCGCGCGGGTCGCGTCGACGCTCGGGATCGAGATGCCGGCGTACCGGATCGGCGCCGAGCTGCGTGACACCGGGGGAGAGTTTTCGCGCAGCTACGGGCTTTCGGCGAGCGGGGCGACGCTGGTGCGGCCGGACGGCTTCGTCTGCTGGCGTTCCGCGGAAGCGGTCGCGGATCCGGAATCGGAGCTGCGCGAGGTGCTGAGCGGTTTGCTGGCAAGGAAAGTGGCCAGCGCGGTCTGAGAAGGCAGGAGAAAGGCCGACCGGCAGCTGGCCGGTCGGCCTTTTGCTTGCCGCGCCGTGGTTATCGGCTGACGAGCGGCAAGCTCGTCACCCCGCACAGGAAGAAGGCGGGGACCTGCCGCACCGGGCGGTCGGCCACCGTCCACTCGCCCGGCAGGTGGTCCAGCAGCGCTTCCACCGCCGCCTTCGCCGCCAAGCGGCCCAGCGGGGCTCCGAGGCAGTAGTGCACCCCGTGGCCGAAACCGAGATGCGGTTCCCGGCGGTGCAGGTCGTACCGATCCGGCGAGGCGAACTGCTCCTCGTCCCGGTTGGCGGAGCCCAGATACGCGAACACGCGCTCGCCCGGCGGGAGCACCGCGTCGCCGAGGCGGACTTCCGCGCGGGTCACCCGTACCAGGATCTGCACCGGGGACAGATAGCGATTGGCTTCCTCGACCGCCGCCGGAACCAGCGTCCGGTCCGCGCGCAGTTCAGCGAGCGCCTCCGGATGCCACGCGAGGCAGATCACCGTGTTGGCGATGAGGTTGTGCGTGGTTTCGTTGCCTGCCACCAACAGCAGGTAGCAGAACGCCACCAGCTCCTCGGTCGTCAGTCCGCCGCCGTCCACCTCGGCGTGGATCAGCGCGTCGATCAACGCGTCGCCGGGCTTCCGGCGGCGGCGTTCGATCGTCGCCGCGACGTAGTCCCGCATCTCGCCCAGCAGCCGCGCGACCTCCGCCTGGTCCGGACGTTTGTCGTGCGACATGAAGATTTCCGACCAGCGCTTGAAATCCTCGTGCCGGTGCGGTTCGACCCCGAGGATTTCAGCGATCACCATGACGGGCAACGGGGCGGCGAGCGCGGCGACGACGTCGAGTCCGGCCGCGCGGTCCGCGAGCCGCTCCGCCGCCAGCTCCGCGATCTTCTGGCCCAGCGCGGCGATCCGGCGGGGGGTGAACGCGTGGTTGGCGAGCGCCCGCAGCCTGCGATGTTCGGGCGGGTCCTGGCGCATCATCGTCTCGCCGAGCAGATTGGCCCCGAACGACACCTTGGCCGAGAACCGCTCGTGGTCGTTGATCACCCGCTTGACGTCCTCGTGGCGGTACACGTGCCAGCAGCCGTCTTCTCCGCGCGTCACCGGTTTCGTGCGCCGGAATTCCCGGTAGTCGTCGTACCGGGCGGTGAGCCCGTCAAGGTCGGTCATCGTCGCTCCTCTACCAGCTCTTGATCATGCCCGCGTCGAGGACGTAGTCGGCGCCGACCGCGCTCGGCAGCCGGTCCGAGGCGAGCAGCAGCACCAGCGCGGCGATCTCCTCGGGTTCGATCAGTTCGCCGGTCGACAACCCCAGTCGCGCGGGCAGTGCGGCCAGGAAGTCGCTCGCCGGCATTCCCGCCTTGGCGGCGCGTTCCGGCGCCGTCCACGTCCGGGTGCGCACCGGCCCGGGGGAGACCGTGCGCACCCGGACTCCCGAGGGGGCCAGTTCCTCGCCGAGCGCGCGGCCGAAGTTGACGAGCGCGGATTTCGCCGCGCTGTACGCCATCAGCCGCGGCACCGCGAGGCGCGCGTTGACGGAAGCGATCGTGACGATCGCCCCGCGAGTGCGGAGCAGGCTGGGCACTGCTGCCCGCGCGGCGCGGACCGCGCTGAAGAAGTTGAGGTCGAAGACGTGCGTCCAGGTGGCGTCGTCGAGCGCGAGGAAGCCCTCGTCCGGCGGCGGCGGGCTGCCGCCGACGTTGTTGACGAGCAGATCCAGTGCGCCCAGCGCCGAAACAGCGTGCCGCACCAGCTGGTCCGGTCCATCCACAGTGGACAGATCGAGCGCGGCCGAGGCGGGCGCGAGTTCGCGGAGTTCGGCCGACACCGTGCGTGCGCCGCCGACGACCTCGACGCCTTCCGCGACGAGCGCGCGGACGACGGCCAGCCCGATCCCGTGGCTGGCTCCGGTGACGACGGCTTTCTTCCCGGCGAGCCCCAGTTCCATGCCCCCACCGTCGCGCGCGGTGCTCGAGCCGCGCTGGCGAAGGCCGCGATTCACAGGCGATCGAGGCGGAGTCGAGCAGCCGCGCCGACGATCTGGGAGTCCGCGATCCGTCATCCGAGACTCGCTGGACAGGGAGGCGAGCATGTGCGGCATCACCGGGTGGGTGGACTACTCCCGCGATCTGGCCCTCGCACGGCCGACGCTGGAGTCGATGACCCGGGTACTCGGCAATCGGGGTCCGGATTCCGAGGCGGTGTGGCTCGGCAGGCACGCGGGGCTCGGGCACGCCCGGACCGCTGTCATCGACCTGGCAGGCGGCCTGCAGCCGATGGCGGCCCGGGACGGCGACCAGGTTCAGGCGGTCGTCACCTACGGCGGCGAGGTCTACAACTTCGCCGAGGTGCGCGAGCAGCTGCGCGAAGCCGGGCACCGGTTCCGGACCGCCAGCGACACCGAGGTCGTGCTGCGGGCTTATCTGGAGTGGGGCGCGGAGTGCGCGAGCCGCCTCGAGGGCATGTTCGCGATCGCGATCTGGGATCCGCTCAGCGAGGAGCTTTTCCTCGCGCGGGACCGGATCGGGATCAAACCGCTGTTCTACGCCCCGCTGCCGGACGGGGTCGTCTTCGGCTCGGAACCCAAGGCACTGCTGGCGAATCCGGCGGTGCGGCCGGTCGTCGACCGGCAGGGTCTGCGCGAGCTGATGTCCACCGCGAAGGCGCCGGGGGTGTCGGTCTTCCGCGACCTGCGGGAGCTGCCGCCCGGGCACCTCGCGGTGGTGAGCAGGCGCGGCATCCGGGTGCAGCGGTACTGGCAGCTGCGCGCGAAACGGCACACCGACGATCTGCCGACGACGATCGCCACCGTGCGGGACTTGCTGGGAGACATCGTCCAGCGGGAACTCACCGCGGACGTCCCGCTGTGCTCGGCGCTGTCCGGCGGGCTCGATTCCAGCACGCTGACGGCGTTCGCCGCCGGCACGCTCGGAGCGCACGGCGACCGGGTCCGCACCATCACCACGACCTTCGACGGCTACGGCGACAACTTCCGCCCCGACGACACCCGCGGCGCGCCGGACGGCCCGTTCGCGGCTCAGGTGGTTCGCGCGTTCGACACCGACCACGTCGACATCGTGCTGAAGACGGCGGACCTCATCGATCCGGACACCCGGCTGACGACGGTCCGCGCCCAGGACATGCCGACGCCGTACGGAGACATGGACGCGTCGCTCTTCCACACTTTCCGCCGGATCAAGCAGCATTCGACCGTCGCGCTTCTCGGCGAAGGCGCGGACGAGCTGTTCGGCGGATACGTCTGGATGCATCAGCCCGAGTTCATCGGCGCCGGGACGTTCCCCTGGATCGCGCGGGAACAGCTGCACGACGGCTCCCGCACGGCTGGGCTGGGCCGCGGTCTGCTCGACCAGGGACTGCTCGGCAAGATCGACATGCCGGGCCACTACGCCGCGCTGTACCGGCAGGCCTGCGAGGAAGCCCCGCACCAGGAGGGCGAAAGCGCGGAAGAGCGCCTGCTGCGCGACGTCTGCTACCAGCACTTGACGCACTGGCTGCCGATGCTGCTCGACCGCGACGACCGGCTCAGCATGGCCTCCGGGCTGGAGGCGCGCGTCCCGTTCTGCGATCACCGGCTCGTGGAATACCTCTACAACGTGCCGTGGTCGATGAAAACCTTCGACGGCAGCGAGAAGAGCATCCTGCGGTCGACGGTGGCGGACAAACTGCCGCACGACGTGCTGTGGCGGCGGAAGAGCCCGTGGCCGGTGACCCAGGACCCGGCCTATACCCATGCCCTGCAAAAGGATCTGGCCGCGCTGCTGGCCGAACCGGACGCCCCGGTCCGGCAGCTGATCGACGTCGAAGCCGCTCGCCTCGCCTCGACCAGCACGTCGGACGAGGCCTACGGATGGCACAGCCGGATGAACATCGAACTGGTGCTGCAGCTGGACCTGTGGCTGCGCGACTACGACGTCGAACTGGCCGTCTGACCCGATGGCCGCCGAGACCCGTACCGGGAGGACGAAGATGCCCCAGCCGACCCCTCAGCCGCTGCCGCTGGCCCGGCGCTGCCCGCTGGATCCGCCGGACGAGTACACCCGGCTGCGCGCCGAGGCCCCGGTGAGCAGGCTGGCGCTGCCGGACGGCAACGTCGGCTGGCTCGTCTCCGGGTTCGAGGAGGTCGCGGCCGCGCTGGTCGACCCCGCGGTGAGCGCCAAGAGGAAGTTCCAGACCAACGTCTCCCCGGTGACCCTGACCGCCGAGGAGTTCGCCGCCTCCGGGTTCGGCGATTCGTTCATCGGGATGGACGCCCCGGAGCACACCCGCTACCGGCGGATGCTGACCGGGCAGTTCACCGTGCGGCGGTTGAAGGATCTCGCGCCGCGGATCGAGCAGATCGTCGACGACCGCCTCGACGCCGTCGTCGAAAAGGGGCCGCCGGCGGAACTCGTGCAGGACTTCACGCAGCCGGTGCCGTCGCTGGTCATCTGCGAACTGCTCGGGATGCCCTACGCCGACAGCGCGGAATTCCAGCGCAACGTCGATGTCATGATGCGGCTGGAGCGGACCAAGGACGAGCTGCTCGGCGCGATGACCGCGATGGGTTCGTACATGCACGAGCTGGTCCGCGCGAAGCGGGAACGGCCCGACGACGGGCTGATCAGCGGGCTCATCCAGGACACGCCGTCCGACGGCGTCCCGCTGACCGACGAAGAACTGGCCGGGATCGGCAATCTGCTGATGATCGCCGGATACGCGACGACCGCCAACATGATCACCATGGGCACGCTCGCGTTGCTGACCCACCGGTCGCAGTGGGAAGCCTTGCGGGCACGTCCGGAACTCGTCGAGAACGGCGTCGAGGAGATCCTGCGGTACCTGTCCGTCGCGCCGTTCGGGCTGCCGCGCACCGCGAAGACCGACACCGAGATCGGCGGACAGGCCGTCAAGGCAGGCGATCCGATCGTGCTGTCGATCGAGTCCGCCAACCGGGACCCGCGGCACTTCGACGCGCCGGACGACTTCGACATCACGCGGGAACGGCAGCGGCACGTCGGATTCGCCTACGGCGCGCACCAATGCCTCGGCCAGCAGCTCGCGCGGCTGGAGCTGGGGATCGTGTTCGGCAGGCTCGTCGAACGGCTGCCCGGCCTTCGGCTGAGCGTGCCGCTCGAGGAGGTCCCGATGCGCGACGACATGCAGATCTACGGTGCCCACGCACTGCCGGTCACGTGGTGACCCGCCCGACCCGACCCGGAGGTTCCGCGATGACATCCACCCCGAAGAAGCCCGCGCTTCCGGCGCACGAGACGGAGGCGGGCCGGACGCTCAGCCACCTCGTCTACCGGCCGTGGGACGGCCAGATCGTCGCCGCGGCGGTCCGGTTCGACCTCGCCGGAAAGCTCGCCGGCGGACCGCTCTCGGCGGAGGCGTTCGCCGAGGAGATCGGCGGAAACCCGCGCACGGTCGGGCAATTCCTGCGCGCTTGCGGCACTCTCGGGCTGGTGGAGCCGACCGAGTGCGGCGAGTTCGCGCTGACCGAACTGGGTTCCTCGCTGCGCTGGCTGGCGAACATGGCGCTGATGCAGATGGGCGAGGGCATGTGGAACCGGATGGCGCGGTTGCACGAGACCGTGCTGACCGGACGCCCGGTCCGCGACGACCGCGGCGAGGAACTCTACGACTACTACACCCGCCACCCGCGCGAGCGCGGATGGCACGCGGCCGCGATGGCCGACCTGACCGAGGACGCCGGGCAGGCGCTGGCCGAGCAGTACGATTTCGAGCCGTATCAGGAGATCGTCGACATCGGCGGCAGCATGGGCCTGCTGCTGTCTAAAATCCTGCCCGCCGCGCCGCACGCGAACGGCACGGTCGTCGACCGGCCGCAGATCGTGGAACAGGCGCGCGCGGCGGCCGGAGCATACGGCCTCGGGGACCGGCTTTCGTTCACCGGCGGCGATTTCTTCGCGAGCGACCTGCCGAAGGGCGATCTCTACCTGCTGAAGACGGTGCTGTGCGACTGGGGCGACGAGAACGCCGAGCGGATCTTGGCGAACGCGTTCCGCTGCACGCCGCCCGGCGGCAAGCTCGCGGTGATCGACTGGGTCCGCTCCGACGATCCGACACCGTCCGAAGTGGACATCATCAGCATCTCGCTGGAGGTGGTCACCGGCGGCCGGATCCGCACGGAGGCGGAATTCGTGGCCCTGCTCGAGGGCGTGGGCTACCGCTTCGACGGAATGACGACGGTGGCCAGCCGGGAGCGGTCCCGGCCTTGGTACGTGCTGCGGGCGACCCGCCCGTAGCCGGCAGCGGAACGACAGCGGCCCAGCCGGGGATCTTCCGACCCCCGGCTGGGCCGCTGTGTCTCACTGGGAAACCCGGCCGAGGAAATCCCGTTCTGGCAAGGGAAACTCGGCCGGTCTGGCCCGTGCCCGCGGGCGGTCGCCCGCGGGCACGGAGATCATCCCGCCTGCGGAAGCGCGAGGATTTCGCGGAGCACGGTGCGCAGTTCCTTCACCGGGTCGGCCGCCTGCTCCTGTGCGCGCCAGGCCACGAACCCGTCGGGACGCACCAGCGAAACGCCCGACGCCCCGATCCCGTAGGCCTTCAGGAACTGCTTGTCCTGATCCTGAACGTCGTCGCCGATGCGATGGACGTCCAGGTCGATGCCCAGCTCCGCGGCCACCCGCTCCGCCGCGGCGGTCCACTCCTCGCCGTCCGGACCCGCCAGCACGGTGAACGAACCCGTGCACAGATCCAAAGTGGACAGTGCGGAACCCGCCCGCTCCAGCCAGACGTGCGGCGCGCGAAGGCCCGGGCGTCCGCTCGGGGTGCGGGGATTCTCCACCGGCGCGTCCGGGGTGCCCGGCTCCGTGCGGATCGCCGCCGAACGGTAGCGGTAGCCGTGCGCCATCGTCACCTCGTCGATGCGGGTCGCCTCGTCGCCCTCCGCGTAGTGGCGGGCGTCCAGGATCTTCAGCGCCGTTTCCATCGTCGTCTGCGCCACCGGGTGGCGCTCCGCCTCGTACGTGTCCAGCAGTTCCGGGCCGGCGTGGCCGTGCAGGACCTCGGCCAGCTTCCAGGCGAGGTTGTGCGCGTCCGCGATCCCCGTGTTCGCGCCGAACGAACCGGTCGGGGGGACGACGTGCGCCGAGTCGCCCGCGAAGAACACCCGGCCCACGCGGTACTTCCGGGCCACCATCGCGCCGATCCGGACGTCCATCAGCATCCGGCTCCAGCCCGGCACCGGCGGCACCAGAGTCAGTTCGAGGTCCGGAATCCCGACCGCGGTGCGGGCCAGTTCGATGCACCGCTCCTCGGTGAAGTCGTCGATGCTCTCGCCCTGGTCGGCCTGGAACGGCACGCCGAGCATCCAGCGCCCGAGCTGGCCGAGCGGGACCAGCACCGTCCCGGTCTTCGGCTGGTTGAAGTAGGCGAGCAGGAACCGGCGGTCGCGCAGCACCGAGTCGAGGTCGGCGTCGAAGAGGAAGTGCGCGGCGTGCCCGAGCACGCCGGGACCGTCCGCCTCGACGCCGAGCTGGTGGCGGATGCCGGCGCGGTTGCCGTCGGAGGCGATGAGGTACTCGGCGCGCAGCGAAGACTCCGTCTCGCTGCCGAGGTCGCGAAGGACCGCCGTGATCCCCTTGCCGTCGTCCTCGAAGGACACGAGTTCAGTGGCGAACCGGACGTCGACGCCCGCGCTCTCGGCGTTGGCGCGCACGACGCGCTCCAGTTCGTCCTGGTCGATCATCGCCCAGTCGGTCGGGCTGATCTCGCCCGGGTGCACCTGGGCGAGCATGTTGATGCGGAAACGCTCGTCGCCGGCGAGGGTGTCCCCGCCGATCATCTCCGGCATGTCGGCGAGGATCGACAGGTGCTGGTGGATCTCCTCCTCGAGCCCGAAGGTGCGGAAGATCTCGAGCGAGCGGGCGTTGAACGCCCGCGCCTGGGGCATGATCGCGGTCGAGGGATGCCGTTCCACCAGCGTCACCCGAACTCCTTGCCGGGCAAGGAAAAAAGCTGCGGACAGGCCGGTGATGCCACCGCCGACTACGAGTACGGACGTCTCGTCGCCGCGTGATCCGGTCATGTGAGAACCCCACCTTCGTCTACTGGGACAGAATTTCGCGGCCGGTCCGGTTCCTGCCCCCGCCGGCTCACTGCAACCATAATCAAGGTTTTACTCCGCTGTGTCAACCATTCTCTTGATTGACTGCCTCCGCAGGCTGATTATAAGTCTCTGAGCAGCGGTTTTAGTCAAAAACGCGTGGTCTGGCGGATGGTCTCCCCCGGCCCGCGTCAGCGCCCTGCGAATGATCGTCAAGGTCCGGGGCGCATGATCGATCCGTAAGGCGTCCGGTGGTTGCTCACCCGCTTCCTGTCCGAACTCGGACAGGCCGGGGGAGGGTCGAGCGGGAGTGGATCGCGGACAGCAGCAGGAAACCTAACTATGGGGGGTTCAGTGTTGCGTATCGATCTTCTCGGTCCCTTGCAGGTCACCCTCGACGGGGCGGCGGTGACGCCTTCCGCGCCGAAGATCCGGCGGGTGTTCAGCCTGTTCGCCCTGTGCGCGAACCACATTGTGCGCACCGAGCAGCTCATCGAAGAGCTGTGGGAGGAGAATCCGCCGAGCAGCGTCAAGACCACGCTGCAGACCTACGTCTATCAGCTGCGGAAGTCCCTTTGCCTCGACGCCGCCCAGCGGCCGCGCGGCCGGGGCGCCGCCGCGGGCGACCAGCCCGTGCTGCTCACGCTCACCGGCGGCTACCTGCTGAGCGTCGATCCCGAAGTGCTGGACGCGAACCGGTTCGACCGCGAGGCCCAGCGCGGCTGGGCGGAGCTCGACGCGGGCGACCCGGAGGCGGCGTTCCGCACTCTCGACGACGCGCTCGGCCTCTGGCGCGGTCCGGCGCTGGTGGACGTCAACCCCGGGCCGTTGCTGCAAGCGGAGGCGCTGCGCCTCGACGAAATGCGCAAAAACGCGCTGGAGCACCGGATCGACGCCGCGCTGCGGCTCGGCAGGCATCAGGAGGTGCTCGGCGAACTGACCCGGCTGGCCGCGCAGCAACCGACGCACGAAGGGTTCCAGGCCAAGCTGATGCTGGCGTTCTACCGGTCCGGCCGGCGCTCCGAAGCCCTGCACGTCTACCAGCGGACGCGCGCCGCGCTGGCCCAGGAGCTGGGCCTCGACCCCTCGGCCGAGTTGCAGCGCGTGCACCGGGCCGTGCTGGCCGCGAACGGAAGCCTCGACCGCCGGACGGGCCCGGCCCCGGCGCAGCAAGCCCGGCCGGCGCGGCCGGAGCCGCCCCGGCAGCTCCCGTCGGCCGGACCTCAGCTGGTGGGCCGGAGCGCGGAACTGGAAGCGGTGCTCGCCGGGCTGCGTCCCGCCGACCGGCACGGCCCGGCGGTCGTCGCCGTCGAAGGCCCGCCGGGAGCGGGGAAATCCGCGCTGTGCGTCCACGCCGGACACGAGGTGCGGGACCGCTACCCGGACGGCCAGTTCCACGCGGTGCTCGCCGACGGCGAAGGACGGCCCTTGGAACCCGGCGACGTACTGGCCGAGTTCCTGCGCGCGGTCGGCATCCCGGCCGCGCAGATCCCGGACTCGGTCGACGAGCGGAGCCGGTGGTTCCGCACCTGGACCGCGGACCGGCAGGTGCTCGTGGTGCTGGACGATCTGGTCGAGGACAGCCAGCTCGCTCCGCTGGTCCCGGCCGGCCGCGAATGCGGGGTCGTCATCGCCAGCAGGCGGCGGCTGTCGGACCCGGGGGTCGCCACGACCGTTCAGCTCCGGCCGCTCGGGCCTGCCGACAGCGCGCGGCTGCTCGTCAATCTCATCGAGGCGGACCGGGGCGACGAGGCGTTGGAGGACGCCCGGCGTCTCGCCGCGCCCTGCGACGGTTTGCCGTTGGCGCTGCACACGGTGGCCACGCGGCTGAGGCTGCGCCCGCACTGGTCGATGCACCGGATGCTCGCCTGGTCCGATCTGACCGGCCAGCCCGGAACCGCCGGCGACGACCCGCTCGGCCTGCAGACGAGCGTCGCGCGGTCCTGCCGCACCGCGCGAGAGGACGCGCGCCGGGCGTTCCTGGAACTCAGCGTGCTCGACACTCCGGAAGTGCGGCTGCCGGATGTCGCCGCCGTTTTCGAACTCGACGGCTCGCGGGCCGAGGCGCTGCTCGACGAATTGGCGAATCTGCACCTGCTCAGCGTCGAGCGTTGCGGGGACGAACTCCGGTACCGGCTGCTGCCGAGCTTCCGTGCCGCCGGACGCTGGTTGATCGCCGAGGAGGACGAGCTGGCGCTGGCCGCGGTCTGCGATTGAGGGAAGGCTCGTCAGCGGGGAAAGCTGTTGCGCCCGCTGTACCTCAGGTGCAGCGGCCACAGATAAGGCAGCGGCCCGTTCCCCGCGCCGAGCAATTCCTCCGCGAACCACCGCGTCAACGGGTGGAATTCGAAGGACACCGGTTCGTCGTAGTCCGCCGGGGCCCGGCTCGCCGGCTCGATGTGCAGCAGGCCGTGCCCGACGAGCCGGGCCAGGATGGCTTCCGCGAACTTGGGGGAGCAGTCGAGTTTCGCCGCGACGTCGGCCGCGGTGAACTGGTCGCGGCCGAGCGAGGGCAGCAGGCGGAAGACTCCCCGTGCCGGCGCCGGCACCGTGCGAAGGCAGCTCTTCAGCCGCGCGCGCACGTCGAGTCCGCTGAACCGCAACATGTCCAGCGGTCTGCTGCTGCCCTCGAAATGCCGGCGCAGGTTCCGCACCGGCCATCGCGGGGCCGAGCGAAGGCGTGCGCCGAGGCAGCGCAGCGCCAGCGGAAGGTTCCCGCACATGCTCGCGATGCGCCGGACCTCGTCCGGCTCGGCGGCCGCGCGTTCGTGGCCGGCCATGCCGCCGAGCAGCTCCAGCCCCTCGCTGTCGCTCAACGGCTCGAGGTCGACGGCGTGCGCGCCGGGCATCGCCTGGAGCCCGCAGCGTGCCGTGACGATGACGGCACAGCCCGCGCCGGCGGGGAGCAACGGCTGCACCTGAGCGTCCGACGCCGCGTCGTCGAGCACGACCAGCACCCGGCGGTCCACGCACCAGCTGCGGAACATCGTCGCCCGTTCCTCGGTGCTGTCCGGGATCTGCGCGTCGACGAAACCGGCCGCACGGAGGAGCTGGCCCAGCACTTCGCTCGGTTGCCGAGGTGTGTCCTCGGACGCGCCGAGCGTCGCGTAGAGCTGGCCGTCCCCGAACACCGGCCGCAGCCGCTGGGCGAGCCGCGTGGCGAACGCGGACTTGCCGACTCCCGGCATGCCGTTGACGGCCACCACGCGCAGCGCCTCGTCCTCCCGCTGGCCGGGACAGAGCCAGTGCGCGGCTGACGAGATCTGCTCGGCGCGGCCGACGAAGTCGGCGATGTCGTTCGGCAGCTGCGCCGGGGCGGCGATGGTGATCCGTTCCGTTCGCGGCTCCGGAGCCAGCCTGCCTTCGGCCTCGCCCGCCAGCATCGACTGGTGCAGCCGCTGCATGTACTGCGACGGTTCGACGGCCAGTTCCTCGACCAGGCGGCCGCGGAAGCGGCGGAAGACGTCGAGTGCGACGTCCCGGCGCTGGCAGCGGTAGAGGGCGAGCATGAGCTGGCTGTGGAAACTCTCGTGGAGCGGATGGGTGATCGTCAGCTCCTTGAGTTCGCTGACGAGGTCCCGGTGCCGGTTCAGCTGCAGGTCGGCCTCGATCCGTCCTTCGAGGGCCCGCAGCCGGCTCTCCTCGAGCCGGGCCGCGTAGGCCGTCAGCAGCTCGCCGGTCTCGACGTCGCCCATGGCCGGGCCGCGCCAGAGCCGCAGCGCGTAGCTCAGCAGCTCCGTGGCCTGGTCGGGGGCCCCGTTCTCCAGCGCGGTGCTCCCGCGCTGCATCATGTTCTCGAACTGCCATTTGTCGACCGCGTCGGAGGCGATCTCCAGCCGGTAGCCTTGCCAGGTGGTGTGCAGTGCGGCCGCCGGTTCGCCGGTCTCGTTCGGGAACATGTTTTTCCGCAATCGGTGAATATAAGTCTGCACCGTGACTTGCGCACTGCGCGGCGGCCGCGCGCCCCACAGTTCGTCCACCAGATCGTTCATGGAAACCCGCTGGTTCGCGCGCACGATCAGCAGCGCCAGAATTTCCCGCAGCTTCGGCGCGCTGGGGGTGATGTCCCGGTCATCGGATAGTACGCTCAGCGGTCCGAGCAATCTGAATTGCAGCGCCATGCCGTCCGACGGTGTTTGCATTCGGTGCGTTCCCCTCCGTGCGGGCGAAAACGAAAATTGATTCGTCCACGAGAGAACGGCTGCCGCGAAGAGGGCGCACGCGATCCCGGCTTTTCCGGGCTCTATCCACGTCGAGCGCCGATACTGCTTCGTGAATCGAATTACCCCAGGCCCCAGTGTTAATGCGTACGCCTGTGCGAGACGTACGGCCAGTACGTTACTGCTCGGCCTGAGCACCGTCGATCGCCCATTCGATGGGGGATCGCAGGTCGCCGGGAGAGGATCTTGACTGTCAGTATCTGCGCAGGCAGCGAGGGTAGTTCGAGCAAGAAAGGCGGGCAGCGGCGGCAGGGGGGCGCGGCCGCCGCCCGCGCCCGTTATCCGGGCAAGTGCCCGGATGGCCCGGTTTATTCTTTATGTCTTGTTTTTCTGCTTGTTTTCCGGCAATTCCTCGGTCATCCAGCGCAACAGAGACGTACTGTGCGTGCCCGCGCGGAACGCCGGGTGCGCCAGAATATCCCGCAGCACGCCAGTGGTGGTGCGGACGCCCGGGCCGCGCACGCGGAATTCGCCGAGTGCTCGGGTCATCCGGGCGATCGCCTGCTCCCGGGTAGGCGCCCAGGCGATCACCTTCGCCAGCAGCGAATCGTAATAGGGGGGAACGAACCAGCCGGGATAAGCGTGCGTGTCGACCCGCACGAACGGCCCGCCAGGCGGAACGAATTCGTCCAGTTCTCCTGGGCAGGGGGCGAAGTCGCGAGCGGGGTCTTCGGCGTTGACGCGGCATTCGATCGCCACGCCGTTCGGCCGTATGTCGTTCTGGGTCACCGAAAGCGGCAATCCGGCGGCCACGCGGATTTGTTCGCGCACGAGGTCGATGCCGGTGACTGCCTCGGTCACCGGATGCTCGACCTGGATCCGGCAATTCACCTCGATGAACGCGGCCTCGTCGCCGCTGACGAGGAATTCGAACGTGCCGACGCCGGTGTAACCGGCCGCGGACGCCCCGCGCACGGCCGCCTCCGCGAGGCGGTCGCGCAGCCGCGGCGACAGCCCGGGAGCGGGGCTCTCTTCGACGAGCTTCTGGTGCCGGCGCTGCACGGAGCAATCCCGTTCGCCGAGGTGCACGACGCGGCCGTGGCCGTCGGCCAGGATCTGGATCTCGACGTGCCGCGCGTCCTCCCAGAACTTTTCCAGGTAGACGCGGTCGTCGTTGAACACTCCGCGCGCGGTCGCCCGGGTCGTGCGGAACGTGGGCACCAGGTCGTCCCATTCGCGCACCACGGCCATGCCCCGCCCGCCGCCGCCCGCGGCGGCCTTGATGATCACCGGCAGGCCGACGCGTTTGGCGATCTCGACGAGTTCGGCGGCGGTCGTCACGGCCTCGGCCGATCCCGAAAGCACCGGCAGCCCGGCCTCGGCCATCAGCTCGCGGGCCAGCACCTTGTCCCCGAGCCGGGACATCACCTCGGGGCGGGGCCCGATGAAGACGATCCCGTTGCGCTCGCAGATCTCGGCGAAATCCGGGTCCTCGGAAAGGAACCCGTAGCCGGGATGAATCGCCTCCGCGCCGGTGCGCAACGCCGCCTCGATGATCACCGGCGGGTAGAGGTAGCTCTTGCGCGACGGCCCGGGGCCGATCTGCACGGTCTCGTCGGCCGCGAGCACCGCGGCCGAATCACGGTCGGCGGTCGAATGCACCACGACCGTGCGGATGCCCATTTCCTGACAGGTGCGGACCACGCGCAGCGCGATCTCCCCGCGGTTGGCGATCAGCACCTTCCGGAACGGCGGCTCGTCGGAACTCATCGGCCTCATCCCTCCAGCCGGCGCCGCAGCCACATCAGCGGCTGCCCGTACTCGACCGGCGAGGCGTCCGCGGCGACGATCTCGGTGACCGTGCCGGCGTGCTCGGCGAGGATCGGGTTCATCAGCTTCATCGCTTCGACGATGCCGACCTGCGTGCCGACCTCGATCTCGTCGCCCACCTCGACGAACGGCCGCGCGCCCGGTTCGTGGGCGCGGTAGAAGACCCCGACCACCGGGGCGGGCACCTCGACCAGGTCCCGGTCCGGCTCCCGGCCGGGGGACGGCTCGGCCGGGGCGGCGTGGTCCGGAACTGGCCACTCGACCTCGATGCTCGCGTCGCCGTAGCTCACCCGAGCGCGTGCGGGGGCGGCCGGCGCCGCGTTGACGACGTCGGCGAGGCTCCGGCTCAGGACGGCCATCACGGCTTCGGGGACCGCCGCGTGCTGCGGGGCGATGGATGCGTGCGTTTCGGTCATCGGACTGCCACCTCGATTCGCCGCGCCGCGTCGATCGTCCCGACCCGGCGGAACTTCGCGCGCCGGGCGGCGACCAGTTCGGTCCGGTCGCGGCCGCGCAGCTCGCGCAGCGCGCACAACACGGCCGAGCGCACCAGCGCCGTGGCGCGTTCCGGGTTGCGGTGCGCCCCGCCGGGCGGTTCGGGGACCACCCCGTCGATCACCCCCAGCTCCAGCAACGAACGGGCGTCCAGCCGCAACGCGCGGGCGGCGGCGCCCGCGGCCGCGGCGTCCCGCCACAAGATCGCCGCGCAGCCTTCCGGGCTGATCACCGAATAGATCGCGTTCTCGCACAACAGCACCTGGTCGGCGACGCCGAGGGCGAGCGCTCCGCCGCTGCCGCCTTCTCCGGTGACGACGGAAACCACCGGCACCGGCAGACCGCCGAGGGTGCGCAGGCACTCCGCGATCGCATTCGCCTGTCCGGCGCTTTCGGCCTCGGGACCGGGGTAGGCGCCCGGCGTGTCCACCAGGTTCACGACCGGCAGGCCGAGCTTCCCGGCGAGGCGCAGCAGCCGGATCGCCTTGCGGTAGCCCGCCGGGGACGGCATCCCGAAGTTGCGCCGGACCAGATCCGCCGTGGTGTGCCCCTTCTGGTGGCCCAGCAGCAGGACCGGCAGGCCGTCGAGCCTGCCGATGCCGCCGACGAGGGCAGCGCAGTCCTCGCCCGCCCGGTCGCCGTGCAGCTCGAAGAAGCCGTCGAGCCAGGCGCCCGCGTGGTCGAGGGCGGTC
>NZ_PQIA01000083.1 GCF_003385235.1 Amycolatopsis circi
CAACTTACTTGGGGTTGCTGGGGTTTGCGCGGGAGGCGAGGCGAGGTGTCGCGGGAGAGTGAGCATCGGGCTAGGAAGCAGCATCATTTTTGGGTGGAGGCGGCGGCGGTGAAGGCTTCCGGGTCGAATTCGCCGCCGAACCAGGGGGACAGGGCCTGCCGGGCCTGGTCGGCGAAGGTGTCGCGGTCCGCGGTGCCCAGGCCGGCGGGGAGGGCACCCAGCAGAGGGGCACCGGCGGCGACGGGGAGGTCTTGGAGGTTTTCCAGGGCGGCCAGGTCGGGGGCGGCGGGCCAGGAGCCGATGATGACGCCGACTACGTTCAGGCCTCGGCGGGTGGCTACTTCGGCCGTCAGAGCGGTGGTGTTGAGCGTGCCCAGTCCGGCTTGGGCTACCAAAACCACCGGCGCGCCCAGGGACCAGGCGACATCTGCCAGGGTGCTGCCTTGGGAATCGAAGCGGACCAGCAGGCCGCCTGCGCCTTCGACCAGCGTGAGGTCGTGGGCGGTGTCCAGTTCGCTCGCGGCGGCGGCGATTTCGCCGGGGCCGACGGCGGGCAGGCCGGAGCGGCGCGAAGCGGCTTCCGGGGACAGCGGGTCGGGGTAGCGGCGCAGTTCGCGGATCGTCAGGTCCTTGCCCGCCAGCCGCTCCACCTCGGCCAGGTCGCCTGCTTCTCCGGGCAGCACGCCGGTCTGCGCGGGTTTCAGCACCGCCACGCGTCGTCCCTGCGCGAGGGCCAGCGCCGCGATCGCCGCAGTGGCGACCGTTTTGCCGACGTCGGTCCCGGTTCCGGTCATCACGAGCGTCGTCACGAGCCATCAAGATATTGACGTGCTCCCCGATGTCAACACTCGGGGTTCCCTCGCGCGCACCCGGAGGCACGCGCGAGGGCCCGAGTCAGCCGGCCGGAGCGGCCGCGGGAGCCCCGGCGGCCATGAACTCCCCCGTCGCCGGGTCGGAGAGGTACACCTGCGCCTCGCCGACGTCGAAGTACAGCCCGGTCAGCGCCAACTCACCGCGCGCTTCGGCCTCGGCCACCAGCGGGTACTGCCGCAAATGCGTCAGCTGCTGCAGGACGTTGTGCAACGCCAGCCGGTCCGGTTCGCGCTCCGGGCGCTCCCCGTCGAGGGTCACCGCCCCGGCCCGCTTCCGGCTCGGTTCGGCGTGCACCAGCCAGGACGCCAGCGCGGTGTCCGCGGGCGGACCGCTGGCCAGCGCGCCCATCGCACCGCACGAGGAGTGCCCGCACACCACGATTTCCCGCACCTGCAGCACCCCGACCGCGAATTCGATCGCCGCGTTGGTCGACGGATCGGCCTGCCCCGGCGGCACCAGGTTGCCGATGTTGCGGATGGTGAACAGATCGCCCGGACCGGACGTGGTGATCAGGTTCGGCACGATCCGCGAATCACCGCAAGTGATGAACAGCGTGTGCGGCTGCTGAGCGTGCGCGAGCCCGCTGAGGACGTCCTTGAGCAGCGGAGCGGCCCGGCGCTGGAATTCCGTCGCACCCCGGTGCGTGCGCTGCCCAGGCACCCGCACGTCCACGGCCTGCCAGGCTGACCACGGAGCCAGCCACCTCGGCATCGCACCGGCCGCCGCGGTGCGCCGGAGCGTCGGACGGCCCTCCTTGCCCTTGGCGAACCACGGATGCCCGATCTCGTCGACGACTACCGTGCCGCCGGTCCGTTCGTGCGCCTGCTGCCAGGCCGAAAGGCTTTCGAACGCCGCGTGGTCGAGGTAATCGGCGACGAGTTCCAGCGTCACCTTCGACCCCGCCGGGATCGTGCCGAGCACCTTCGTCAGCCGTGGCACCGACAGGAACGTCAGCACGCCTTCGACAATCACGCGCCATTCGCCGCTGTGCTGCTCGGCATGCACGCCCGACCACACGGTGCGGCGCAGCATCAGCAGCACGGCCAGCACAATCCCGGCGAGCACGCCGGTCAGCAGGTCGAACACGACCACCCCGGCGACGGTCACCAGGTAAAGCGGCAGATCGCCGTGTCGCAGCACCTGCCGCAGATGTCCGGGATTGACCAGCTTCGCGCCGACGTGCACCAGCAGCCCGGCGAGCGCGGCCAGCGGAATCGACTTCAGCACTCCGGCGAGCGCGACCACGAACACCAGCACCCACACGCCGTGCAGGATCGCCGACGCCCGCGTGCGCGCCCCGGCCGCGACGTTCGTGGAACTGCGCACGATCACGCCGGTGACCGGCAGCCCGCCGAGGGCACCGGACACCATGTTCGCCGCGCCCTGACCGACCAGCTCGCGGTTCAGGTCGGCGCGCGGGCCGTTCTGCAGTTTGTCGACGGCGACCGCGGACAGCAGGCTCTCGACGCTGGCGATCAGCGCGATCGTGACCACTGCGACCGCGACCTGGCCCCACCCGCCGTCCGGCAGTTGCGGCGTGAAGCGGATCTGCAGCAGATCACCGGACAGTTCGACGCGCGGCAGCGTCATCCCGGCGGCCAAGGACACGAGCGTCGCGACCGCGATCGCCGCCAGCGGTCCGGGGATTTTCTTTACCGCAGCAGGGAGTTTGGGCCAAAGCAGCAGGATGGCGAGGGTCAGGACGCCGATCAGCGCGGCGGCGTCGTGGTGGGCGGCGATCTGCGCGGGCAGCTGGGCGATGTTCTCCAGCGCCGAACTCCGCGCCTTTCCGCCGAACAGCACGTGCAGCTGGCCGAGCACGATCGTGATGCCGATCCCGGCGAGCATCCCGTGCACGATCGCCGGCGAGATGGCCAGCGCCGCCCGCGCGACGCGGCTCAGGCCGAACAGGATCTGCAGCGCCCCGGCGAGGACGGTGATCAGGCAGGTGACCGCCCAGCCGAAGGTCGAAATCGTCTCGGCCATCAGCACGGTCAGCCCGGCCGCGGGCCCGCTGACCTGGAGCGGAGAGCCGCCGAGGGCACCGGCGACCACGCCGCCGACGACGGCGGCGATCAGCCCGGCGACGATCGGGGCGCCGGACGCGAGCGCGATCCCGAGCGAAAGCGGGACCGCGACGAGGAAGACCACGAGCGAGGCGGGCACGTCGTGGCGAAGCACGGCAAGTCGTCTCATGATCACCAGGAAACCGGGACCCTTGTGAAATGTCCGCTATGTCCCACCCTATGGAGTGGATCTTTATCGAATAACCCACGATCGGGTTGCGCGACTCCGCCCCGTCCACTACACGCAGCCACGCCTAACCCGAAGTAACCTCAGGCTTTCGCCGCGGCGGCGAGCATCGCCGACGTGATCACCGCCAGGTCGGCATCGGTGCTGATGTACGGCGGCATCGCGTAGATCAGGTCCCGGAACGGCCGCAGCCACGCACCTTCGGCTGTCACCACTTCGGTCGCGACGCCCATGTCCACTTCATGATCGAGCTGCAGCACGCCGATCGCGCCCAGCACCCGCACATCCACGACGTGCGGCAGTTCCCGAGCCGGTTCGAGTCCTTGGCGCAGCGCGGTTTCGATCCGGGCGACGTCGTTCTGCCATTGGCCTTCAGCCAGCAAGCCGAGCGAAGCATTGGCGACCGCCGAAGCCAGCGGATTCCCCATGAACGTCGGGCCGTGCGCGAGCACCGGCAGTTCGCCACGCGTGATGCCGTCAGCGATTTCGGGCGTGCACAACGCGGCGGCCATCGTGAGATAGCCGCCAGTGAGTGCCTTGCCGACACACAACACGTCGGGCATCACGCCAGCGTGCTCGGCGGCGAAAAGCCTTCCGGTACGGCCGAATCCGGTCGCGATCTCGTCAAAAACCAGCAGCACGCCGTGCTCGCGGGTCAGCTCACGCAGCGCGCGCAGATAGCCAGGATGGTGAAACCGCATGCCGCCCGCGCCTTGCACCACCGGTTCCACAATCACCGCGGCCAGTTCGTCCGCGTGCTGCTCGATCGCTTTCGCCAGTTCGTCCACATAGGACTGATCGACCTCGGAGTCGAAACCGGACGGCGGCGCCGGCACGAAAACCTGTTCCGGCAGCACTCCGCGCCACAGCGAATGCATGCCGCCATCCGGATCGCAGACACTCATCGGCGTGAACGTGTCGCCGTGATAGCCACCGCGCCAGGTCAGCAGCCGGTGTTTGCCAGGCAGCCCACGAGAACGCTGGTACTGCAGGCACATTTTCACCGCGACCTCGACCGAAACGGAGCCCGAATCGCACAGGAAGACGTGCTCGAGCCCGTCCGGGGTCATGTCGACCAGGGTCTTCGCGAGCGTGATCGCCGGTTCGTGCGTGAGCCCGCCGAACATCACGTGGCTCATCCGCCCGGCCTGCTGCGCCAGCGCCGCGTCGAGCACCGGGTTCCGGTAGCCGTGCACCGCCGCCCACCAGGACGACATGCCGTCGACCAATTCCCGTCCGTCGGCGAGCTTCAGCCGCACCCCGCTCGCCTCTTCGACGAGCAGTGGCGGCACGCGGCCCGGCATCGGCGCGTAGGGATGCCAGACGTGCGCGGCGTCGAGGGCGAGGAGATCGGCAGCACTGGGTTCCACCCGCCGACCCTAACCGGGCGGCGGGCGGCTCCGCAGTGACAGCCGCTACGCCCCGTTCAGCCGCACCGGCAGCGCCAGCACGCCGTGCACCAGCGAACTCGGCCGGTAGACGATCCTTTCGACCGGCACGGCCAGGCTCAGCTCCGGGAACCGCTTCAGCAGCGAGCCCAGCGCGATCTGCGCCTCCAGCCGGGCCAGCGGCGCGCCGACGCAGTAGTGGATGCCGTGCCCGAACGCGAGGTGCCCGCCGGGCGGGCGCGTGACGTCGAGAGTGTCCGGGTCGGGGAACTTCTCCGGGTCGCGGTTGGCCGACAACAGCGAAATCTGCAGGAACTCGTCGGCCGGCACTGTGACGCCGCCCGCCTCGATCTCCTCGACCGTGTAGCGCAGCGTCGCGAAGTTGATCGGCCCGTCGAACCGGAGGAATTCCTCGACCGCACCCGGCATCAGGCTCGGGTCGGCGCGCAGTTTCTCCGCCTGTTCGGGCGCGCGCAGCAACGCGAACGTGGCGTTGGCGATCAGGTTGACCGTGGTCTCGTGCCCGGCGACCAGCAGCAGGAACGCCATCGAGATCAGTTCGTCCGCGTCGAGCGAATCGCCTTCGTCGCTGGCGTGCACGAGGTCTGACAACAGGTCCTCGGCCGGTTCGGCGCGTTTGCTCTCGACCAGCTGCTGCAGGTAGTCCTGCATCTCGCGCGCCGCCACGGCTTGGGACTCCGGGTCCTCGGAGAACGACAGCAGCGTGTGCGACCAGGCAGTGAACTCGCCGCGGTCCTCGACCCGCACGCCGAGCAGCTCGCAGATCACGGTGATCGGCAACGGCTCGGCGAACGCCTGCACCAGGTCGATCTGCTCGTGCCCGGCCATCTCGTCGAGCAGCGAATCGGCGATCTCCTGGATCCGCGGCCGCAGCCGGGCGACGGTGCGGGCGGTGAACGCCTTGTTCACCAGCTTGCGCAGCCGGGTGTGGGCAGGCGGATCGCTGTTGAGCATGTGCCGGGTGAGCAGGGTGCCGAAGTCCGGCCCCTGGACGTCCTGGCCGACCTTCGCCGCGTACACCCGCTGCACGTCGGCGCTGTCCTTGCTGACCCGAGGATCGTTGAGCAGCTCGCGCGCCTGCTCGTATCCGCTGACCAGGTAGGACGGGATGCCGCGCCGGGCGGTCACCGGGCACACCGCACTGGATTCGCGCCGCCGCGCCAGCCATTCGTGCGGGTTCTGCCAGAATTCCTCGCCCGCGAAAGGGAGTTCCTCGGCTTGTTCGTCGACGCTCACTGCTGGGACCCCCTGGGCAGTTCGGTCCGCGTTCGGCCAATGCCGCCTCGACGCGCTCGACCGCTTGTTTCCAATATGCCCGCTGCCCGGCCTTCTCCGCCACGTCCGCGAGCCGCTCCTGGCGGATCTTCAGCGTGCTGCGCTTGCCGAGGTCCGCGACCTCGATCTCCAGCAAAGAATCGTGGTCCCAGTAGGCGAGCCGCAACCGGTCCTCGGAGCAGCTGCGGATTTCCCCGGTCGTGCCGTGTCCGGTCTCGTATCCGGCCCCGCGTTCGCGCGGCAGCTCGACGCCCGGGCCGAGCCAGATCTCCGTCCCGTCCCACGCCAGGAACTCCCCTACCCGGCTGCCCGGGTACGGCATCATGCGGGAAACGGCTGTCTCCCAACCACTCCGCCCGCTCTTGCCCTCCTCGTCGGCCCTGCCGCCAGCATGGCATCGGGGACCGACGGAAACCGGTGCGGGATCATGCGATCGTGCGCTACCGCCCCATTTCCCCCGACGCCCTGGCCGCCGAGCTGACCGAGCGCGTCAACGCGCTTGCCCACCGCCGACGAATCGCGGTCGCGATCGACGGAGCGGCCGGAACGGGCCCGCTCGCCGAGGCGCTGACCGACCCGCTGAAGCTGCTCGGCCGGGCCGCGCTGCACGTGCCCGCCGCCGGTTTTTTGCGACCGGCGTCGCTCCGTTTCGAGCACGGGAAACAAGATCCGGACGCCCGGTACACCGATTGGCTCGACGTGGGCGGTCTGCGCCGGGAAGTCCTGGACCCGCTCGCCGACGACGGCAGCGGCGAAGTGCTGCCCGCGCTGTGGGACGCCGAACGCGACCGCGCGACCCGGCTGCCGCGCGTCCCCGTCCCGGACCGCGGCGTCGTCCTGGTCGACGGGGAATTCTTGCTGGGCGCGGGATTGGCGTTCGATTTCGTGGTGCATTTGTGGCTTTCGCCGGGTGCCCTGCGCCGCCGGGTCGCCGACGAATGGGCACTGCCCGCTTACGAACGCTACGAGAACGAAGTCGACCCGAGCGCCCTCGCGGACGTCGTGGTCCGCGTGGACGACCCGCGCCACCCCGCGATCTACGAACCCTGATCCGGGGTCAGCGCACCGCCGCCACCGGATCGCCGTCCAGGAGCGTCGACAGCCGCCGCGCCATCGTGTCCCAGCGCCAGTTCTCCGCGACCCACGAACGGCCCGCCTCGCCCATCCTGCGGGCCCGGACCGGGTCCGACAGCAGGGCCGCCAGAGTCTCCGCGAGCTGTCCCGGGTCACGGCCGTCGACGACGTGGCCGGTCACCTCGTCCAGCACCGCCTCCGGTGCGCCGCCGGACGTGCCCGCGACCACCGGCAGCCCGGTCGCGGACGCCTCCAGGTAGACGATGCCGAGCCCTTCCACGTCAAGCCCCTTGCCGCGCGTACGGGCAGGCATCGCGAAGACGTCGCCCGCGTTGTAGTGCGCGGGCAGTTCCTCCCACGGCACCGAGCCGGTGAAGACCACGTCGTCGGCGACATCGAGCACCTCGGCCAGCTGGGTAAGGCGCTTGCGGTACGGACCGCCGCCGACGAGCAGCAACGCCGCGCCGGGCACGCGCTCGCGGATCGCGGGCAGCGCGGAAATCAGCATGTCCTGCCCCTTGCGGGGAACCAGCCGCGAAACGCACACGACAGTCGGCCGATCGCCGAGCCCATGCCGGGCACGGATTTCCTCCCGGCCAGCCGGATCCGGCGCGAAAACCGTGGTGTCGACACCACTCGGCAGCATTTCGAGCCCGGCATGCCGACCGAACGCCGCGGCGAACCGGTTGCGGGTGTACTTGCTGACGTACGTGACCACGTCGACGGTCTCGCCGATCCGCCGCAACGCCTGCCGCGAACCCGGCAGCATCGACCAGCCGACTTCGTGCCCGTGCGTGGAGGCGACGATCCGACGCGCGCCAGCTTGCCGCAGCGGATGGCCCAGCAGCGCGAGCGGGGCGGCCGCGCCGAACCACACGGCTTCACAGTCGCGAGCGCGCATGATCTGCTTCGCGCGCCGCAGGACGTCGGGGGTGGGCAGCATCAGCGACGTCGGATGCCGGACGACTTCGAACGGAGCGGCCGCGTCGAACTCGACGTGCGAACCGCTGCTGCGCTCCCAGGAGGGCGCGTAGACGACGAGGTCGTCCGCGGGCAGCCGGGTGGCCAGCGAATTGAGGTAGTTCTGGATGCCCCCGGGGCGCGGCGGGAAGTCGTTCGTCACGAGCAGGGTCCTCAGCACCCCCGCAGGCTACCGACGAGCAGCCGGGCGGGACCGGCCCGGTGAAGCGAGAACGTCCTGCCGGGTGTTTGCCGACCTGCGAAACCGACGGAGGCTCGGTCCTCGGGACGATGGAGTGCGCTGCGGAGCGCGGTTGCGCTCGCTCGTGGCAACCTCCGCAGGATCTTGATCAGGCCTGCTGCCGCGCAGGTGCCCCTGGCCTTTTCATCGTCCGAACGCCCACGCCACCATCAGCGGGAACTCTTCGCGCCAGAACGCGCCGCCGTGCGATCCGGCTCGCTCGGTCAAGACGACGTCCGCCCCGGCGTCGCGCAGCGCGTCCGCCCACCGGGTCGCGTTCTCGAGGAAGAACGGTTCCTGTGTCCCGGCGACGAGGTACGTGCGCGGAAGCGTCGGCAGGTCAGCAGGCGGTCGATAACCGCCTCCCGGCGAGGCGCACAAGACCGTGCCGTAGCCGTCCGGATGCCGAAGTCCCATGGCCAGCGCCAATTCTCCACCGGCCGAGACACCGCACACCGCGGTGCGCTCGGCGGGCAGCGCCACTCCGAACCTCGATCGCGCCCAGTGGCGGACGTCCTCGCGGAAAAACCTCTCGTGCGCCGAGAACCGCTCCGGATTGAAACCCGGCGAGTACTCGTGGAGCCGCAGGGTCTCGTCGGCCAGGCGATGCGCACCGACGATCATCGTGGGCGGCACGTCGGCGGCTTCGAGGTCACGGCCCCACTGCGAGATCAGCTCGCCGTCACCGGCGAACACGACCGCCTCGGGCCGATCTGCCGGGACGTAGACCGTGACCTCGCGACCGCCGTCGTATTCGAAGGTCTCGGTGACCAGTTCGCCCGCGAGCGACATCGTCGATCCCTCCGGTCAGCAGCGCCGTCGGCCAAGAGCGAAGCTAGCGGATTTCTTCGAAGACCCCGCAAACGACACCGGGGCGGCACCGCGTCATGCGGTGCCGCCCCGGCGAGGCGAGAACGTCCGGTCAGGCGACCCGGCGCGCGCCCACGTACTGGCTCTGCAGCGGCGAGATCTTGACGACGTCGCCGGTGGTCGGCGCGTGCACCATCATCCCGTTGCCGATGTACATGCCCACGTGCGACACCGGCGTGTAGTAGAACACCAGGTCGCCGGGCTGGAGCTGGCTGCGCGGGACCGGCGTGCCGGTCTGGCTCTGCGCCTGGCTCGAACGCGGCAGCGTGACGCCCGCCTGCTTGTAGGCCCACAGCATCAGGCCCGAGCAGTCGTACGAACTCGGCCCGGTGGCGCCCCACTCGTAGGGCTTGCCCCGCTGGCTGAGCGCGGCCTGGACGGCGGCCGCCGCGGCCGGGCCGGCGTTCGCGAGGTCCACCGAGATGTCGCCGCCGGTGTCCTTCTGCGCGTTCCGGTCCGCCTGGCTCAGCGCCGACGTGGTCTTCTTCAGCTCGGCGACCTGGTCGTCGAGCGTCTTCTTCTTGGCCGTGATGTCTTCGGTCAGCTTCGCGGCCGCGTCGCGCGCCGCGGTGGCCCGCTGCGCGGCGTCGGCTGCCAGCTTCTCGGCGGCCTTGGCCTGGTCGACCGCGCCCTGGAGCTTCTCGAGCGCGACGGCCTTCTGCGACGCGATCTGGTCCAGCGCCGCCGAACGGTCGAGGAACTCCTGCGTCGATGTGCCCGCCAAGAGCGCGGACAGCTTGTTCATCTGCACGCCGGACAGGAACGACGCGTTCGCGAACTTGTCGACGTCGACCTTGTACTTCTTCTCGTTCTCGGCGGCCTGCGCGGAGAGGTTGTGGGCGTTGCCCACGTCCCCGTTGGCCTTGTCGAGGTCGCCCTGTCGCGCGGACAGGTCGTCTTTGGCTTTGAGGAGGTCCTCGTTCGCCTTCTCCGCCTGCGCCGCGAGGTCGCGGTACTTGGCGAGAGCGTCCGAACCGGAGTCCGGCGGGGCCTGGAGGACGGGGAGGGGGGAAGCGGCGGCGGTGCCCGCTGGCTGCGCCGCGGTGACGATTGCGATCACCGAGGCGGCCGCGAGGGCGCCTGACACCACGCGCTTGACTGGATGCGACTGCACGGTCGCGCGGGTCTCCTTTGCTCGTCGGGCCGCCGTGGCCGGAACCCCGGCGCGGAAGAGGTCGGGGGCCCTCTTCGCGCACGCTTTCCGTTCGCGTTCCGGCCGTCGTGTTCCACAACAGCTTTTCCGCGCACGGTGGTTGGTTCCGATCCTGACTCCCCGACAAAGCCGAACCGGCGGCGATCCCGCGTCGCCGTCGTCCGACAGCTGCCTGGCGCGAGATCTCGGCCAGGTTACGAAAAGACCGTCGGCGCGTCCACCGGGCCCCCCGTAAAAACTCTCCGTAGTCCGGCGAAACACCATCGGACCAGCAAGGCAGTGGAATGTGACTTAGGCCACACTTCACGGCAGCGTAAACGGCCCTCTCCGTTACTTACCGTTCACCGCACCGAGGCGACCGCTCGGCGAGCCAGTGTCACCCACTGGTGTCACGCCGACCTACTGTCGGTCTCCGGAACCAGGCGCAGCCGCGGCACCATCCCCGCCTCGGCGAGCGCGTCGACAGCTCGCCGTTCGTCCGCGTCCCAGACGAGGCCGACCGGCGGCCCGAGCAGCACGCTGACCACGCAATCGGCACACGCCGCCCCGCGTACCGCACACCGGTCGCAATCGACGACGAACGTGTCGATGTCCTCGACCGCGACGTCCACCGCACCGGCCGGACGGCGCTCTTCCCGGCGGGAGGTTCGCTTCGCGCTTCGCGACGTCGGAGCGTGCCGCCGCGCCGATCGCCGTCGGCTGGCAGCTTCCGCACGCTCGCCTTCACCTAACGAAGCTGCACCCTCAGCGCTCGCACCGGAACCAGCCGAAACGCCGCTTTCCCGGCGCGCCTCCAGATCCCGGTCCCGCGTGGCCGGACTCACCGACGTGGCAAGACTCACCGACGAATCCACCCCGTGCGGGTGGCCGCCGCGGTCCGGCGGGCGAGACCGCTGAGCCGCCCCGCCGTCGACCCCGTCGAGCTGATCCCCCGGACCCGCGGCCCAGCGAGCTTCCCCGCTGCCGTCAGCCGGGTTCGCCGCGCGCAGGCCGAAACCGGCTCCGAATCGCTCCTGCTTGTTCTCGCCCATCGCTGAGCCTCCGTTCGCTCAGAGGCCCCGGACCGGTTCCGGGAATCGCCTCGGGAACAAACGGTAGGAAGCACCACCGACAATTTTCGGGGCCCGGACGTCGGGCAGGGTCAGACCCGACCCAATCGGCTGACGAGCACCGCCGACGGAGCGGGGTGCGCACCGGCCGCGCGGACCGAATCCGCGACCGCCCGGTCGGACGTCGCGACGACCATCGGACGGCCCTTCGGCTCGGCCGCGACCAGGGACCGGATCACGTCGTCGGCGAGCACGCCGCGCTCGGAGAACAGCACTCGCACCCCACGCGGCACCGCGGCGGGCACCGACAGCACGCCGGCCCCGTCGAACACCACCGTGACCTCCGCCGAGGTGCGCGCCGCCAGCGCCGAAAGCTGATGCACCAGCCGGTCTCGCTGATCGGCCAGCGCCAGCTCCGGATAACCCGTTTTGGTGACGTTGTAGCCGTCCACGATGAGATGGACGTTCGGCAACGCCAGATGCCGGTCGAGCGCCGTGACGTCCTGGATCCGCCCGCCCGGCCCGAGCCCGGACCGCGCGCCGCTCACCATGTCCGCCGGCCGGGCGCCACGGTCGCCCAAAGCGAGTTCCCGACGCAAGCCGTGCACCGCGCCGTCGATCGTGTCCACCAGCAACGCCAGCCGGACCTCGTCGGCCTCGCGAGCCTCGCGCGCCGACTGCCGGGCAATCTCCGCGTCCGCGACCGCCCGTTCCGCACGAGCCCGTTCGGAAGCGACCCGGCGGCGTTCCCGGTCGAGCTGCACGTTCAACGTCTCGATCTCGCGTTCCCGCGTCGCGCCCCCGTCGGCCAGCTCGATCCGCGCCGCCTCGGCCGCGTCCTTGGCCTGCCGCAGCAGCACACCCTGCTCACGCAGCCGGCGCAACAGCTTCTCGACCTCGGCCTCGCGTTCGCCGCGCACGCTCTCGACCGCCCCGCGAACCTCTTCCAGCTCGGTGCGCACTTCGGCGAGTTCCGCTTCCAGCCGTTGATTCCGGGCCAGCGCCGCGTCCCGTTCAGCGCGCAACGCGGTTTCCTCGGCGTTCTTCGCGACCAGCCGCACACGGCCGGTCGCACCGGATTCACCTAGCAGCACCGCGGCGGCAGCGGCAGCGACGGAGTCCGAAACGTTCGGGTCCAGCGCGTCGGTCCGGTGCTCCCGCAGCCATTCCAGGACCGCGGTCCGGAACTGCGCCGAATCTCCCAAGGCGGTCAGCAGCGCGGTGCCGCCGAGCTTCGCGCGCTTGGCCGGGGCGAACTTCGCGACCGGCCGCAGTTGCCGTGGCACGTCCGCGACCGGGAGTTTCGCGACCGCGGCCGCGGCCAGTTCGGCGATGCGCTCGCGCACCGCCTCCGGCAGGCTCGTCCACGACGACGGTTCCGGACACGTCCCCGCTTCGACGGCCTCGGCGTCCTCCTCCGCCCGCGCCGGAACCGCCGAGGGGCCGACGGCCTCCGCGGCTTCTTCCGGCTCGACGGGCTGAGGGTGCATTGGTCCAGGGTAGGCCCCGCCGCCGGATCCCGCGCCGCACCGGCCCGTTCCGCTGGTCACCATCGCGCCACGGGCTGCGCGCGCGAAGATTGTCGGTGGTCGGTCCTACTGTGCGCGATCATGGAGACCCGACCGAGCCCGGACCAGGCTCAGCTGGCGTTCGACGAACTCGGCACCCCGCTGCGGGACACCACGTTCGTCGTGTTCGACCTCGAGACCACCGGCACCAAGCCCGGCCCGGACGGGATCACCGAGATCGGCGCGGTCAAGGTCCGCGCCGGACAGGTGCTGGGCGAGTTCGCGACGCTGGTCAACCCGGGCACGCCGATCCCGCCGCAGATCGTCGAGCTGACCGGGATCACGCAGGCGATGGTCTACGACGCGCCGCGGATCGAACGCGTGCTGCCCGCGTTCCTGGAGTTCATCGCGGGCGCCGTGCTGGTCGCGCACAACTCCGGCTTCGACACCAGCTTCATGAAGGCGGCCTGCGACGGGCACGGCTACGTCTGGCCGCGCGCCACCGTCGTCTGCACGGTGAAGCTCGCACGCCGCGTGATCCCGCGCGAAGAAGCGCGAAGCTACCGGTTGTCGTCGCTGTCGATGCTGCTCGGCGCGCGCACCCGCCCGACGCACCGCGCGCTCGACGACGCCCGCGCCACCACCGACGTCCTGCACGCGCTGCTGGAGCGCGTCGGCAACCTCGGCGTGCACACCGTCGAGGAGTTGATCGACTATCTCCCGCACGTCACTCCAGCCCAGCGCCGCAAGCGAAACCTCGCCGCCGACCTCCCGTCTCGGCCTGGCGTGTATCTCTTCAAGGGACCGCGCGACGAAGTGCTGTACGTCGGCACCGCGCGCGACCTCAGACGGCGCGTGCGGACTTATTTCACCGGTTCCGAGAGCCGGGGCCGGATCAGGGAAATGGTCGCGCTGGCGGAGCGGGTGGACGCCATCGAGTGTTCGCATTCCCTCGAAGCCGAGATCCGCGAACTGCGGCTGATCGCCGCGCACCGGCCCGCGTACAACCGGCGGTCGAAAAACCCGCACCACGGCTGGTGGATCAGCCTCACCGACGAGGCTTTCCCCCGGCTTTCCGTAGTGCGCCTTCCGCGCGCGGGCACGCTCGGGCCGTTCCGCAGCCAAGCCGACGCGCGCACCGCCGCCGATACCCTCGCCGACGCCTCCGGCCTGCGCACCTGCACGCAACGCATCTCGGCCACCGCCGCGTCCGGCACGCCGTGTGTGCTGGCGGAACTCGGCCGCTGCGGAGCGCCGTGCGCGGGCAGGCAGACGGTCGCCGACTACTCCCCCGCCGTCGACGCCGCCCGCGGACTCATCGCGGGCCACGACGGCCGTCCGCTCCATTTGGCCGCGGCAAGGCTGGAGGAGATGGCGGAACGAAGGCACTACGAACAAGCCGCCCGCCACCGCGACGAACTGGCCGGGCTGGTCCGCGCCGTCGGCCGCGCGCACCGGCAGGCCGCGCTCGCGTCGGTCGCGGAACTGATCGCCGCCGCCCCGGACGGCAACGGCGGCTGGGAACTGTCCGTGATCCGGTACGGCCGCCTGGCGTCCGCCGGGGTCGCGCGCCGTGGGGTCCCGCCGATGCCGGTCGTCGAATCCCTGGTGGCCGCAGGAGAAACCGTGCTCCCCGGAGATGGTCCGCTGCGGGGAGCACCCGGCGAGGAGGTCGGGATTCTGCTGCGCTGGCTCGCCCGGCCCGGCACCCGGCTCGTCCGCACCACGCGGCCGTGGGCCGAACCCGCCGCTGTTGCGGGGTGGCAGGCCTGGCTCGCACGGGTCGCCGACGCCCGGTCTCTGGAACACGTCGCAGGCTGAGCCACCCCGCCGCCCTGTCCGCATAACCCAGCCGCCGTCGACGCGAGCTGACTGCCCGGCCCGTGCAACACATCCCAGGCTGACCGCCCCGCTGCGGCGTGCGCGGACGCGTTCCCGGCTACGATCGCGCTCGAGGAGTTACCGCCAGCAAGTGGGAGGAACGCTGTGATCACGGCGATCGTGCTGATCAACGTAGAGGCCGAGGAGATCCCGCAGGCCGCGCAGGCGATCGCGGACCTCGACCAGGTGTCCGAGGTCTACTCGTGCGCCGGGGACGTCGACCTCATCGCCACCGTGCGCGTGCAGGCCCACGAAGACCTCGCCGACCTGATCCCGGGCCGCATCGGCAAGGTCCGCGGCGTGCTCGACACCGTCACCCACATCGCGTTCCGGTCCTACTCGCGCGCCGACACCGACTCCGCGTTCGAGATCGGCGTCGAAGGCGCCTGACCCGCCGGAAACTGTCGTACCCCCGGGCTAACGTCCGGGGCATGACGACACTGCGGTTAGCCGAGGTCACCAGCGACAACGTGGGCGCGGCCTGCCATCTGTCGGTGGCGCCCCACCAGGAGAACTACGTGGCTCCGGTCGTCCGCTCGCTGGCCGAGGCCTACACCCAGCCCGGCGTCGCCTGGCCGAGGCTGGTCTACGCCGGGGACGACCTCGTCGGCTTCGTCATGGCCGCGTTCGACCCGGACTGTCCGATCGACTACTTCCGTTGCGGCGTCTGGCGGTTGAACATCGCCGCCGAGCACCAAAAGAAGGGCTACGGCAAGTTCGCGGTCGAGGCGGTTCTGGCCGAAGCACGCCGCCGCGGAGCCGAATCGGCGACGGTGCTCTGGGTACCGGGCGAGCACAGCCCGGAACCGTTCTATCTGCGGCTGGGTTTCCGGCCGACCGGCCAGGTCCACGAGGGCGAGGTCGTCGCCCGCATCCAGCTCTGAAGGCCCCGGGCCGCGCTACCGTACTTCGCATGACGACCCTGCGTCTGGTCGAAATCACGGTGGACAACGTCGACGATGCCTGCGATCTCAAAGTGGCGAAACGCCAGCGCGACTACGTTTCCTCAGTCCCCCGTTCGCTCGCCGAAGCCTACGTCCAGCCGGACATCGCCTGGCCGAGGCTGGTCTACGCCGGGAAGAAACTCGTCGGCTTCGTCATGGCCGCCTTCGACCCGGACAACCCGGCCGACACCTACCGCCACTATCTCTGGCGGCTGAACATCGCCGCCAAACACCAGCAAAAGGGCTACGGACGGTTCGCCGTCGAAGCGGTCCTGGCCGAAGCACGCCGCCGCGACGCCGAGTCCGTGACGGTCAGCTGGAGACCGGGCAAGCACAGCCCGGAGCCGTTCTATCTGCGAATCGGCTTCCAGCCGACCGGCGAAATCGACGACGACGGCGAGATCGTCGGCCGCATCCGGCTCTAGAAACACGCGAGAAGGCCCCTCCCTCGCGATGAGGAAGGGGCCTTCCGGCTTGATTCGGAACTCAGAACTCAGGGACTCAGTGCCCGGAACCGACCTCGGTCGACTCGTCGGATCCTTCGAGCTTCCCGTGCCCGGTCCCGTGGCCGTTGCCGCGAGCGCGGTCGAGCGCCTTCGTCTCCTCCGCCGGGTCCGGCGTCCAGATCGAACCCGGGACGGCGTGGCCCGCGGTGCCGAGCTTGTTCATCTTCTTCGGCACCGCCGCGCCCTGGTACTCGAGCGGGACGGCGTGGCCGTGGCTGTCCGTGCCGCCCAGCGGCTGGTGGATCTCGATGAACTCGCCGTGCGGCAGCCGCTTGATGATGCCGGTCTCGACGCCGTGCTCCAGCACTTCCCGGTCGGACCGCTGCAGGCCGAGGCAGATCCGGTAGGTGAAGTAGTACGCCAGCGGCGGCACGATCAGCACGCCGATGCGCCCGGCCCACGTCGTCGCGTTCAGCGAGATGTCGAACTGGTCGGCGATGATGTCGTTGAAGCCGGACAGCTCGATCACCATGAAGAACCCGAGCGCCATCATGCCCAGCGCGGTGCGGACCGGTGCGTCGCGCGGACGCTGCAGCAGGTTGTGCGCCGCATTGTCCTTGGACAGCTTGCGTTCCAGGAACGGATAGGTCAGCAGCAGCGCGAACAGGATCGGCATGCCGATCGCGCCGGGGAAGAACACCGCCGGGATCGTGTAGTTCCCGAGGTAGACCTCCCACGCCGGCCAGATTCGGAGCATGCCGTCTGCCCAGGCCATATAGAAGTCGGGCTGGGATCCCGCGGACACCATCGACGGGTTGTACGGACCGAAGTTCCACACCGGGTTGATCTGGAACAGGCCGGACATCAGCGCCAGCACGCCCACCACGAGGGTGAAGAACGCGCCGCCCTTGAGGGCGAAGTACGGCATGATCCGCACGCCGACGACGTTGGTCTCCTTGCGCCGCACGCCCGGGAACTGGGTGTGCTTCTGGTACCAGACCAACGCCAGGTGCGCGCCGATCAGCGCCAGCATGATGCCCGGGATCAGCAGGATGTGCAGCGTGTAGAGCCGCGGGATGATCTGGTCGCCCGGGAACTCCCCGCCGAACAGCGCCCAGTGGATCCAGGTGCCGATCACCGGCACCGACAGCACGATGCCGGACAGGGTCGCGCGGATACCGGTGCCGGACAGCAGGTCGTCCGGGAGCGAGTAGCCGAAGAAGCCCTCGAACATGCCCAGGATCAGCAACAGGCCGCCGATGACCCAGTTCGCTTCACGGGGCTTGCGGAACGCGCCGGTGAAAAAGATCCGGAGCATGTGCACCATCATCGACGCGACGAAGATCAGCGCCGCCCAGTGGTGCAGCTGCCGTACGAACAGGCCGCCGCGCACGTCGAACGAGAGGTCCAGCGTGGTGCGGAACGCCTGGGACATTTGCATGCCCTGCATGTTCGTGAAGCTGCCGTGGTAGGTGACCTCCTGCATGGAGGGGTCGAAGAACAGCGTCAGGTACACCCCGGACAGCAGGATGACGATGAAGCTGTACAGGGCGATCTCGCCCAGCAGGAAGGACCAGTGGGTCGGGAACACCTTGTTCATCTGGTGCCGCAGGCCCTTGGCCAGCTTGTAGCGCTGGTCCGCGTTGTCCGCGGCCTCGCCAAGGTGCTTCTGGAGTGCGCTCGTGCCCTTGGTCGGCGTGGTGAGTGAACTCATGACTTACGCTCCCAGAAGGCCGGTCCGATGGCCTCGTTGAAGTCGCCCTTCGCGATCAAGTATCCCTCTTCGTCAACCGTGATCGGAAGCTGAGCCAGCGGACGGGTCGCCGGGCCGAAGATCGGCTTCGCGTAGTGCAGGGCGTCGAACTGCGACTGGTGGCACGGGCAGAGGATGCGGTTCGTGCGCTGCTCGTACAGGGAGGTCGGGCAGCCGACGTGGCTGCAGATCTTCGTGTACGCGTAGTAGTCGCCGAAGTTGTAGTCCTCCTGGCCCTTGCGCTTGACGACGCGCGCGGCGTCGGTCGGGCGCAGCCGGATGAGCATGACCGGGTTGTCGACCCGCATCAGCGCCGCGGCCAGCTTCTTCTCGTCGCCCTTCTCCGACTCGCGGTAGGGGAAGACCGTCTCCATCGCGCCCGCGTCGAGGTCCTCGGCCTTGACCAGCGCGACGCCTTCCTTGACGTCCGCCTCGAGGTTGCCGGTGTTGCGGCGCAGGTAGACCTTCTCGCCCTTGAAGTTCGGCAGCCATCCGGTGTGCCAGAGGCCGTCCGCGTTGTCGCTGTCCTTCCACGGGTCCTTGATGAAGGACGCGATCGGCAGCGCCGCCACCGCGAGGCCGAGCGCACCCGCGCCCGCGCCGGCGGTGCGCTTGATCAGCGACCGGCGGGCGATGCCGTTGCGGGTCCCGGCGTCGGCCAGGTGGGCCAGGATGGTGGCCCGGTCGACCTCCGCCGAGCGGCCGTCGCTGCGCTGCTGCACCGAGACCTCGTGCGGGACGAACTTCTTGGTGTAGAGGATCACGCCGATGCCGAGCGCCAGCACCGCGAGGCCGAGCGTGACGCCCAGCGCCGGGGTGTAGAGGCTGTAGGTCGCGTGCCCGCTCGGGTCGCTCGGGTCCTTGTACTCCCACCACTTCGGCCAGGCCATCACGACCACGAACGCCAGCCCGGCGAGCGCCGACAGGGCGAACCAGAACGCGACGAAGCGCTGTGCGCGCCGCTCCGCACGGGTGCCCTCGACCGGCCACGGCTCCGGGTACTCGACGATTTCCACGCCGTCCAGCTGACCGCCGAGCTTGAGCAGCTCGTCGCGGTCCATCTCAGCCAGCTCCGCCTCCGAGGGCGGCTTGGGCCCTTCGGCACTCATGCCTTCGATCCAATCCACAGCGTAATGCCGACGAGCGCGGCGATTCCGACGACGAAGGCGATGACGCCTTCGGAGGCGGGGCCGACCCCGCCGAGACCGTTGCCGCCCGGGTCGTTGTTGCCGTCGGACACCGACTTGACGTAGGCGATGATGTCCTTCTTCTCTTCCGCGCTGAGCTGGCGGTCGGAGAACTTCGGCATGTTCTGCGGCCCGGTGAGCATCGCGTCGTAGATCTGCTCTTCGGTGGCCGGGTCGAGCGGCGGCGCGTACTTGCCCGCCGACAGCGCGCCCCCGCGGCCGGTGAAGTTGTGGCACGAGGCGCAGTTGAGGCGGAACAGCTCGCCGCCGCGCGCCGGGTCGTTGCCGCGCAGCGCCTCGCCGCGCTCCTCCGGACGCTGCGCGCCGCCGCCGTGCGCCTGCACGTAGGCGCCGACCGCGTCGATCTCGCTCGGGCTCAGCTTCGGCGGCTTGCGGGCGATCTGCGCCTCCTGGCGCGCCGCGGGCATCCGGCCGGAGGAAGTCTGGAAGTAGACGGCCGCGTCGCCGATGCCGATGAGGCTCGGACCGCGGTCCTTGACGCCCTCGAGGTTCGCGCCGTGGCATTCGATGCAGGTGTTGTTGTAGACCTGCTCGCCCTGGCGCAGCAGCGCCGGGTCGCCCTGCGCCTGCGCGGTCTGCGGTTCCGGGGCGAACACGGCGTACAGGGCGCCGGCCCCCACCAGGGCGACGCCGAGTGCGAGCACGCCCGCGAGGCGCCTGCGCATCTTCGAGCGCGCGCGGAACCGGCGCTCCGAGGATTTGGTGCTGGTGGTCATCTTGCGGCAACCCTTGCTGTCAGTTCAGGCCGTTTTGTGGTGGGCGGTGCGGAGATCAGGGAAGGATGTAGATCACCGCGAAGAGGCCGACCCACACGATGTCGACGAAGTGCCAGTAGTACGACACGACGATCGCCGAGGTGGCCTGCGCCGGAGTGAACTTGCTGAGCTTCGTGCGGATCAGCAGGAACACGAAGGCGATGAGCCCGCCGATCACGTGCAGGCCGTGGAAACCGGTCGCGAGGTAGAACACCGTTCCGAACGGGCCGGACGGGATCGTCAGCCCCTCCTCGACGAGGTTGTGGTACTCGTTCGCCTGCCCGGCCACGAAGATCGCGCCCATGATCAGCGTCACGATGTACCAGCGCCGGAGCCCGTAGACGTCGCCCCGCTCCGCGGCGAACACGCCGAACTGGCAGGTCAGCGACGACAGCACGAGGATCACCGTGAACGGGATCGCGTACCCGACGTTGAGGTGGAATTCCTCGCCGTGCAACGGCGGCGGCCAGGACGCCCCGGCCGGGTTCTGCGCCTTGACGGTGAAGAACATGGCGAACAGTCCGGCGAAGAACATCAGTTCGCTGGACAGCCACACGACGGTGCCGACACTGACCATGTTCGGCCGGTTCAGCGAGTGGACCCGCTGGCTGATGGTGGGAGCTGCCGTTGTCACGAATCGCATTATGTCCTCTCGTGCGGGCGCCCCGCCCGCCGGGTCTGCGGCGGGTCGTGGGAGCTTCGCGTCACACCCGCGCGCGAGAAGCGGACCAGCACCGGAAGGAGCTACTCGTGAGTTGGCTGGAGAAGCTCCGTGACCTGGCGAGAAAGCCGGAAAGGGCGTTCCTCGACCCGGACGCGCCCGGCCTCCGGGTCGTCGTTTCGGCGTTCGATCCGGCCGTCGCGGACTCCGCGGTGCTCGCCGATTCACCCGGCTGGGCAAGCGAAGCGCCCGCGGTGCTGGTGCATCACCTCGTGCTTCCGGCGGACCGGGTCGACGAGGCGGCGGCGATCCTCGCGCAGGACGGATACGACCTGCGCGAGCAAAGCCGCGACGGCGACCGGGTGCTGGCGCACGCGCGGCGGGTGCAGGTGCTGGACGCCCTGCACTGCGCCCAGGAAAGGTCCCGGATGGCCGGGCTGGCGCAGCGTCTCGGCGGCGACGCGCCGGGCTGGGAGGCGCGGCAACCGGGTGACTCGCCCACCGCGTCCGCGTGAGATGCGTCTCGGCGGATACGATCGCGGCTGTTCCACCCGTGACGAGACGGAGGCGTGCTCAATGAGCGAGCAGTCCCAGCGGATCCTGGTGTTCAGCCACAAGGCCGAGGTCCGCGAGGCGATCATGAACGCCGTCGGCAGGCGCCCGGCGGCCGACCTCGGCCGCGTCGAGTGGGTCGAGGCGTCCGGCATCGCCGACGTGCTCGCCGAAATGGACGCGGGCTCGGTCGACCTCGCGATCCTCGACGGCGAGGCCCAGCCGACCGGCGGCATCGGGCTGACCCGCCAGCTCAAGCACGAGATCGACGACTGCCCGCCGATCGTGGTGGCCGTCCGCCGCCGCGACGACCGATGGCTCGCCACCTGGGCGCTGGCCGACGCCGTGCTGGTGCACCCGCTGGATCCGCTGACCGCGGCGGAGACCGTCGCCGGCGTGCTGCGCGCCGGGCGGGTCCCCGCCGTCAACGGCGGCTGAGCCCGGTGGGCGCCACCCCGCACACCTGGCCCGCGCTGCTCACCCGGCTCATCGCCGGCGAGGACCTGTCCGCGGAGGACACGGCGTGGGCGATGGACCAGATCATGTCCGGCAGCGCCGGACAGGCGCAGATCGGCGGCTTCGCGGTCGCGCTGCGCGCCAAGGGCGAAACGCCCGCGGAGATCTCCGGCATGGCCGACGCGATGCTGTCGCACGCCCGGCGGATCACGCTGAGCCGTCCGGCGGTGGACATCGTCGGCACCGGCGGCGACCGGTCGAACTCGGTGAACATCTCCACGATGGCGACGATCGTCACGGCGGCGGCGGGCGCGCCGGTGGCCAAGCACGGCAACCGGAGCGCGTCGTCGAAGTCCGGCGCGGCCGACGTGCTGGAAACCCTCGGCGTGAAGATCGACCTGCCGCCGGAGGCGGTGCTCGCGTCGCTCGAGGAGATCGGCATCGGGTTCTGCTTCGCGCCCGCGTTCCACCCGGCGTTCCGGCACACCGGCCCGCCGCGGCGCGAACTGGGCGTGCCGACCACGTTCAACCTGCTGGGCCCGCTGACCAACCCGGCGCAGCCGCAAAGCGCGCTGATCGGCTGCGCCTACGCCGACAAAACCCGTGCCCTGGCGGAGATTTTCGCCGAACGCGGGATGTCGGTGCTGGTGGCCCGCGGCGACGACGGCCTGGACGAGATCACCACCACGACGACGACGTCGGTCCTGGTGGTCTCCGGCGGCACGGTCACGGAACGCTCCTTCGACCCGCAGTCGCTCGACATCCCGCGCGCCACCGCGGAGGACCTGCGCGGCGGCGATGCCGCGGCGAACGCGGAGGTCGTCCGGGAACTGGTCAGCGGCAAGACCGGCCCGGTGCGCGACGCGGTGGTGCTGAACGCCGCCGCCGCGCTGGCCGCGTTCACGGGCTTCTCCGCTTCGCTCGAGGACGATCTGGCCGCCGGGCTGGACCGAGCACGCCAGGCCATCGACAGCGGTGCGGCAGCGACGCTGCTGGACCGGTGGATCGCGTTCTCCTCGGCTGATCGCTGACCTCGGCGCATCCAACGTCCGTGAGGGGAACCCTGAGGGACTCTGATTCCCTCAGGGTTCCCCTCACGGACTTCTGCGGAAAGCGGTCCGGTAAGCGCTGGGCGTAGTCGAGCGCAGCCGCGAGAACTGGTGCCGCAGCGCGGCCGCCGACGCATATCCGCAGGCCACCGCGATGTCCTCCACCGACAACCGTCCCTCCTCCAGCAGCGCCTGCGCCCGGTCGAGGCGGCGTTCGGTCAGCCAGCGATGCGGAGTCGTCCCGGTGGCCGCGGAAAACCGGCGCAGGAAGGTCCGCTCCCCCAGTCCGCTGCGGCGCGCCAACTCCGCGACCGTGAACGGCTGATCCAACCGTCGTTCGACCCATTCGAGCGCCTCGGCGACCACCGCGTCGTCCGGTGCGGCCGTCGCGGGTACCGGAGCTTGCACGAACTGCGCCTGCCCACCGGCCCGGTGCGGCGCGGCCACCATCCGCCGGGCCAACGCCGTCGCCGCTGCAACGCCGCGCAAGCGCCGCACGAGGTGCAGGCACAGGTCCACTGCGGCGACCGTCCCGGCGCTGGTGAACACGCCGTTGTCGTCCGCGTAGAGCGCTTGTGGGTCTACTTCCGCAGTGGGAAACAAGCGACGGAATTCCGGCTCGTAGATCCAGTGCACCGTGCAGCGACGACCGTCCAACAGTCCCGCGTAGCCAAGGGAAAACACTCCCGCGCAGAACCCGGCGACCCACGCACCACGCTCCCGGGCAGCGCGTAAAGCGTCCAGCAGCGGCTCTGGCGGCGGTGCGGTCCGCGGTGCTTGCGTGGGCACAATCACCAAATCCGCCGACGCCGCGAACTCGAGGTCGCGCAGTCCGGCGAGGCCGAATCCGGACCAACTGGCGACGTCCGCCCCGTCCGGCGAGCACACGCCGAAGTCCCAGCCAGGCATGCCGTCCGCGCTGCGGTCCGTGCCGAACACCTCGCATGCGACCCCCAGCTCGAACGGTGAAACCCGGTCCGCGAGCAGTACGGCGACCCGTTGCACGTCCATGCCGCCCAGGATGTCACAAGTTTTGCGGCCATTGTCATCTCTGACACTGGTTGAGCGTCGCCGCGAAGGCGAATCTGGGACGCATGAAGAACCCCGAATCCCGCCCGGTCCTGCAGTGGTCCGCCGCGATGGCGCTGTCCGGCACGATCGGCGCGGTCGTGCTCGAAAGCGGCGCGGCCGCTCCGGCGGTCGCGTTCGCCCGCTGCCTCGTCGGCGGCGTCCTGCTGGTCGTGTGGTCCCTTGCCCGAGGCTGGTTCCGCGACTGGCGGCCGACCCGCCGCGACCTGCTGCTCGCCGTTGCCGGCGGACTGCTGCTGGTCGGCAACTGGGTGCTGCTGTTCGCGTCCTACTCGCTGTCGTCCATCGGCGTCAGCACCGTCGTCTACCACACGCAACCGCTGATTCTGGTCGGAATGGCGGCGATGTTCCTCGGCGAGAAAGTCGGCCGTTCGCACCTCATGCGGGCAGGTGTGGCTTTCGCCGGAGTTGTGGTGATTTCCCTTTCCGCCCAAGGAGATGACGGACAACCGGTGCGGCTCGCGGGGATCGCGCTCGCTCTCGGCGCGGCTCTGCTCTACGCCGGTGCGTCATTCATCGCGAAGCAGCTCAAGCACATCCGGCCGCATCTGCTCGCCGCCGTGCAGCTGACGGCCGGCGCGATCGTGCTCGCGCCCGCGCTGATGTTCACGCCGCTGCCGAGTTCGGCTCCGGGGCTGCTGTGGCTCCTGCTCCTGGGCACGGTGCACACGGCGGTGATGTACGTGCTCATGTACGCGAGCATCGGCAAGCTCCCGACCACGACGGTGGCGCTGCTGTCCTACCTGTACCCGGTGGTCGCGGTCGTGGTGGACATGCTCGCGTTCGGCCATCGGCTCACCTGGCCGGAGGGCCTGGGCATGCTGGCCGTGCTCGCCGCGGCGCTGGCTCCGCAGCGAACCAAGGCGGACACGCGAAACGCCCGGCCGGGAATTCCCAGCCGGGCGTCTCGGTGAAGCGGAAAACTCAGTCGTGCTCGGGGCCGGTGTGGTACTCGAACACCAGCCCGCCCACGGCGATGAGCAGGGCCACGAGCGCCATCACGAGGAGCCAGATGTGGAAGAACGCGAGGGCGAGACCGGCGAGACCGGCCGACGCGGCCAGCGCGATCGGCCAGTAGCTGCCCGGGCTGAAGAAGCCCAGCTCGCCGGCGCCGTCGCTGACCTCGGCGTCCTCGCGGTCCTCCGGACGGTCCTCGATCCGGCGGGACACGAACTGCATGTAGCTGCCGGCGAGGAACGCCAGGCCGCCGGTCAGGAACAGCGCGACGATGCCGACCGGCTCGGCCTGCTGGTTGGTGGTGAAGAGCGCGGTCATGACCCAGTAGACGGCGGTCATGAGGACGGCAAACCCCGCCACCATGTAGAAAATCCGGGCTTCGACCTTCATGGGATTGGTCCCCTGCTCCTTCTGGTTCGCCGTCAGTTGGACGCGGTGCGCGCGGTGCGGTCGGTGTTGAACGGCTTCGTGGTCACCGCGTACGGGCTGCACAGCTCGCCGCAGTTCATCGAAGCCAGCGCCTCGGACGCGGTGTTCGGCTTGCCGGTCTTCGGGTTCGTCTCGGTGCGCAGCTTGAGGTACTGGTCGTACTTGTCCGGGGACAAGGCCCGCACCTCGAAGTTCATCACCGAATGGTACGTCCCGCACAGCTCGGCGCAGCGTCCGACGAACGAGCCCTCGCGGTCGATCGAGTTCTGGAACGAGCTGTCCTGGTTGTTCTTCTCCGGGTCCGGCATCACGTCGCGCTTGAAGTTGAACTCCGGGACCCAGAACGAGTGGATGACGTCCGTCGAGCGGAGCCGGTACTCGATCGTCTTGTTGGTCGGCAGCACGAGCAGCGGGATCTCGCCGGAGGAGCCGACGGTGCTCACCTGGGTGCCGTCCGCGCGCTTGGCGTTCTCGCCCTCGTACTTGAACTCCCAGTTCCACTGGAAGGCGATCACGTCGACGACGACGTCCGGGTTCGGCTTCTTGTCGAGGACCTTGCTCTCGGTCGTCGCGGTGAAGAAGAACAGCACGCAGACCATGATCGTCGGGAGGACGACCGTGAAGATCTCCAGCGGGATGTTGTACTGGAACTGCCGCGGGAGGTCCTCGGGGCCTTCGGCGGCCGCGCCCTTCTTCTTGCGGTGGAAGATCGCGGTCCAGAAGATCAGGGCCCACACGATCGCGCCGACGATCAGCGCGGCGATGACCGTCCACGTCCAGAGAGTGCGCATCTGGTCGGCCTGCGGCGTGACGCCCTTCGGCCAGCCGAAGCGGAGGATCTCGTCTCCCGAGCAGCCCGTCGCGGTCAGCGCCACCAGCACGGCCAGCGCGGCGACACGCCCGACCCGCTTACCCACCGGGGTGCGCTCTGGTTTTCCCACTGCGCCCTGCCCTTTCACCCAACAGGCCCTCTCACACCGGGCCTTCTTCGACCGATCTTCGTGACAGGCGGAGCCTAGCCGAGTTGGCCGCTCCCGCTGACCAAGGGGTGACCAGTTGCGCCACGCGTCACCCGCATTCCGGGCGGCGGGCCCCGCCCCGGCATACTGGGCCCTTCCCCGGACCGGCCCGACCCTGAGGTGTGTGAGTACACGTGTGCGGCCTGCTTGGACTGATCTGCGCGACCGAAAACGACGCCTCGAACGCCCGGGAGAGCGTCGGCGCGGCGATGCGCTGCCAGCGCCACCGCGGCCCCGACGAGCAGGACACCTGGGCCGACGCCGAGGTCGTGTACGGCTTCAACCGGCTCGCCTTCATCGACGTCGACCACGCGCACCAGCCGCTGGTGTGGGGTCCGGCCGACGCTCCGGGCCGGTACACGCTGAACTTCAACGGCGAGATCTACAACTACCGCGAGCTGCGCGACGAGCTGGCCGAAAAATTCGGTGCGAAATTCGCCACCGAAGGCGACGGCGAGGCGATCGTCGCGGCATATCACTATCTCGGCGACAAAGCGGTCGAAAAGCTGCGCGGCATGTTCGCGTTCCTGATCTGGGATTCGGCCGAAAAGGTGGTTTTCGGCGCGCGCGACCCGTTCGGCATCAAGCCGCTCTACTACAGCGAAGGCCCGAAGGGCACCGCGTTCTCCAGCGAGAAGAAGAGCCTGCTGGAGCTGTCGGACACGCTCGGCGTCGCGCAGGAGCTGGACCGCACGGCCCTGCAGCACTACCTGGTCCTGCAGTACGTGCCGGAGCCGGAGTCGCTGCACACCGCGATCCGCCGCGTCGAGTCCGGCACCTCGTTCCGGCTCTCGCCGGGCGGGAAGACCGAGTTCACCCGCTACTTCCACCCGAAGTTCGCCGCGAAGCCGGTGAACGGCCAGGCCGAGGCCGACGCGCTGTACGAGCGCATCGCCGATGTGATGCGCGACTCGGTCGGCAAGCACATGATCTCCGACCCGGACGTCACGGTCGGCGCGTTCCTCTCCGGCGGCATCGACTCCACCGCGACCGCGACGCTCGCCAAGGAGCACAACCCGAACCTCATCGCGTTCACCACCGGGTTCGAGCGCGAGGGCTACTCCGAGGTGGACGTCGCCGCCGAATCGGCCGCCGCGATCGGCGTGAAGCACGTGGTCCGCACGGTGTCGGCGGACGAGATGATGGAAGCGCTGCCGCTCATCGTCTGGTACCTGGACGACCCGGTGGCCGACCCGGCGCTGGTCCCGCTGTGGTTCATCGCCCGCGAGGCGCGCAAGCACGTGAAGGCGGTGCTGTCCGGCGAAGGCGCGGACGAGCTGTTCGGCGGGTACACGATCTACGGCGAGCCGATTTCGCTGGCCCCGTTCGAAAAAATCCCCGGCGGCGTGCGCAAGCTGCTGGGCAAGGTGTCCACGAAGATCCCCGAGGGCACCCGAGGCAAGGACCTGCTGCGCCGCGGCGCGCTTCCGCTGGAAGACCGCTACTACGGCAACGCCCGCAACTTCCGCGACGAGCAACTGCGCGCGGTGCTGCGGACGTACGAGGAAGGCGTCGGCTTCAAGGACGTCACCGCCCCTTGGTACGACGTGTCCCGCGGCTGGGACCCGGTGGCCCGCATGCAGCACGTCGACCTGTACACCTGGCTGCGCGGCGACATCCTGGTCAAGGCGGACAAGGTCACCATGGCGAACTCGCTGGAACTGCGCGTGCCGTTCCTGGACGCCGAGGTGTTCAAGGTCGCCGCCTCGATCCCGCTGGACCAGAAACTCGCGCACGGCACCACGAAGTACGCCCTGCGCCAGGCTCTCGCGAAGATCATCCCCGGCCACGTCCTGAACCGGAAAAAGCTGGGCTTCCCGGTGCCGATCCGCCTGTGGCTGCGCAACGAGATGTACGACTGGGCTCGCGGCATCATCAGCGACTCGAAGACCGATGAGCTGCTGGACAAGAACGCCGTGCTGCGACTGCTGGACGAGCACAAGGAAGGCCAACTGGACCGCAGCCGCCAACTGTGGGCCCTGCTGGTCTTCATGCTGTGGCACGGAATCTTCGTGGAACACCGCATCAAGCCGGAAATCCCGGAACCGGCCTACCCAGTCAAGCTCTGAGGTCCGTGAGGGGAACCCTGAGGGACTCAGAGTCCCTCAGGGTTCCCCTCACGGACGGCCATTCCCTCAAGGGGCCCCTCACGGAACTGGATTCCCTCAAGGGGCCCTTCACGGACCACGCGCCAAACCGCAGCCAGCGCACCCAACCCACCAGTGCACCCACACCACCCCCGCACCCCGATACGAAGCCAAAATGCGGACGGCGGGTGCTTGTCAAGGCATCTTTCCCGCCTTGACAAGCACCCGCCGTCCGTCATCACAATCGGCTTCGGGGTGCCCCACGCAACCCCCACGGCAATGTCGCCGCCAGGCGACGAGCCGAACCCAAAGTCTCAAGCAGGCAAAACGGCAGCGATCTCCTCAGCAGCCTCAGGCCCGAACGCCTCGTTCAACCGCGTCAACGCCTCCCCGCGCTCCAGAGTCCACTCCTGAGTCCCCACAGTCTCCAAAACCAACACCGCGATCAAACACCCCAACTGCGCGGCCCGCTCCAAACTAAGCCCGCCGTCGATCGCAGCAAGGAACCCAGCCCGGAACCCATCCCCGACCCCGGTCGGATCAGCCTTCCCGCGCTCCGGCACCGCCCCGATCTGCAGCGCGGTCCCGTCCCGCCCAACGATCTCCACGCCCTTCTCCCCCAGCGTGGTAATCCTCAGCCCGACCCGCTCCAGCACGTCAGCCTCGGTCCAGCCAGTCTTCTGCAGCAACAACTCCCACTCGTAGTCATTGCTGAACAGATACTTGGCCCCCTCGACGAACGCCCGCACCTGAGCCCCGTCCATCCGAGCCAGCTGCTGCGAGGGATCAACGGCAAAGGTGTAGCCCCGCTGACGGCACTCCTGAGCATGCCGGACCATGCCCTCAGGATCGTCCGGACTGATCAACACCAGCCCGAGCCCGCCGACCCGGTCCGAAATCGGCCCCATCTCGATATTCCGCGACTCCGCCATCGCACCCGCGTAGAACGTCGCGATCTGACACATGTCCTCGTCGGTGGTGCACACGAAGCGCGCGGTGTGCGCGACCTCGGACACCAGCACGCCGGAGGTGTCGACGCCGTGGCGCTGCAGCCACGACTGGTAGTCCGCCCAGTCCTGGCCGACGGCTCCGACCAGCACCGGCTGCACGCCGAGCACGCCGAGGCCGAACGCGATGTTCGCGCCGATGCCGCCGCGGCGCACGACGAGGTCGTCGGCGAGGAAGCTCAACGACACCCGGTGCAGCTGCTCGGCGACGAGCTGTTCGGCGAACCTCCCCGGGAAGTGCATCAGATGGTCTGTCGCGATGCTGCCCGACACGGCGATCCTGGGCTTGTCTGCCACCGGTTCTCCTCACGAGGTGGATGAGCTGTCTTTTCGCGCCCTGACGCAAGTTACCCGCTGGTCATGACCCTTCCGGGTAGTTTCCGCGCCACGTTCCGACACTACCGGCCGGTACTCGTTTCCCGTTCGACTCAGGCTGAATAGCGTGACGATCGTGAACCTCGCGACCGAACCGGAAACCCTCGGCGACCTGATCGCCGACTGCGCCCACTTCCCGTCCGCGCTGCGGCCCGAGCGCTCCGCCGACCAGGCCCGGCTGCCCCTTCCGAGGGCCGCGCGGCCGTGGACGGTCGACGACGACTGTCACGCGCAGGTCGCCGACCTCGACGCCTACGTCTGAGCCAGCGAAACGGCAGTCGAACGGACTGCGGCCCCAGAACAGACAACGGGCCCCGGCGCGGAAGCGTCGGGGCCCGTTTGTCGGCTCTGGGCTCAGTGGAAGCTGTCGCCGCAGGCGCAGGAACCCGTGGCGTTCGGGTTGTCGATCGTGAAGCCCTGCTTCTCGATGGTGTCGACGAAGTCGATCACGGCCTCGGTCACGTACGGCGCGCTCATCCGGTCCACTGCCACCTGCAGGCCGTCGAAGTCGCGGAACAGGTCGCCGTCGAGCGTGCGCTCGTCGAAGAACAGCTGGTAGCGCAGGCCCGCACAGCCGCCGGGCTGCACGGCGATGCGCAGGTGCATGTCGTCGCGGCCCTCCTGTTCGAGCAGCGCCTTCGCCTTGGCGGCCGCGGCGTCGGTCAACGTCACGCCGTGGGTCTCCTCGGCGGTCTCGGCCGCAGCCGCACCGGTCTGCTCAGCGGTCGTCATGGCACTCCCTCTTTGGTCGAACTCGCTGCGGGTACATCTCGTGTCCTAGGCACAACACGGGACTCGCCCGATCTGTTCCCCTCCATCGTCGCATATGGAACGACCTGGTGAACAAAGCCGTGACGCCTGCAATACCCTGGTGAGGTGAGGTTCCTGCGCCGAAGCACCACTGACCCCGCCGCCGACGACTCCGCGGCCGAGGCCGCCGCTGTCGATTCCACGGCCACGAGCAAGTCGTACACGCCGGGAAAGGGCAAGGCCACGCCGAAGCGGCGCGAGGCCGAGGGGCGCAAGCGCGGGCCGGTCGCGGCGCCGCCCACCTCCATGCGCGAGGCGATGAAGCGCAACAAAGAGCTGCGCAAGGCCAACCCGGTCAGCAAGGAAGACCGCAAGGAGGCCGCCCGCGTGCGCCGCGAGCGGATGATGTCCGGCGACGACAAGTACCTGCCGCCGCGCGACAAGGGCCCGGTCAAGGCGTACGTCCGCGACCTGGTCGACTCCCGGCGCAACATCCTCGGCCTGTTCATGCCGCTGGCGATCCTGGTGTTCCTCGCGCTGCTGGTCCCCGCGCCGGCGGTGCAGCAGTACATCACCCTGGTCTGCATGGCGATGCTGCTGGTCATGGCCATCGAGGGCTTCGTGAACGGCCGCAAGATCTCGAAGCTGGTCCGCGAACGCTTCCCGAAGGAACCGTCGACGGCCACCCGCGGAGTCGGCTGGTACGCCTTCGTGCGGGCGAGCCAGATCCGCAAGCTGCGCGTCCCGAAGCCGCGGCTGAAGGCCGGAGACCCGATCCCGAACTAAGCCGTGCGGCCGCGTTCGCCTGAACGCGGCCTCGGTTCACAGCTTTCGGCAGGCAGACCGCCCAGAACGCTCCCTTCGATCTGGGCTCGGGCAGGGTTTCGGCTCGCGGGTCACCGTTTCGACGCCGGGGTTCGCAGCCCGAACTGAGCCGTGCGGCACACAGGTCGTTAGCCTGGCGAACGAAACGTTTACCCTGTGGGCATGGAGTTTCGACGTCTCGGCCGCAGCGGCCTCAACATCAGTGAGATCTCCTACGGCAACTGGCTGACCCACGGGTCCCAGGTCGAGGAGGACCAGGCGCAGGCCTGCATCAAGGCGGCGCTCGACGCAGGCATCACGACCTTCGACACGGCTGACGTCTACGCGAACACCGCCGCCGAATCCGTGCTCGGGCGCGGCCTCAAGGGCCAGCGCCGGGAGAGCCTGGAGATCTTCACCAAGGTCTTCTGGCCCACCGGTCCGAAGGGCCCGAACGACAAGGGTCTCTCGCGCAAGCACATCATCGAGTCGGCGAACGCGTCGCTCGAGCGGCTCGGCACCGACTACGTCGACCTCTACCAGGCGCACCGCTTCGACCGCACGGTGCCGCTGGAAGAGACGATGCAGGCGTTCGCCGACCTGGTCCGCCAGGGCAAGGCCCTCTACATCGGCGTCTCGGAGTGGAACGCCGAGCAGATCTCGCGCGGCGCGGCGCTCGCCCGTGAGCTGAAGATCCCGTTCGTGTCGAACCAGCCGCAGTACTCGATGCTGTGGCGGGTCATCGAGTCGCAGGTCGTGCCCGCTTCCGAGCGCGAGGGACTGAGCCAGATCGTCTGGTCGCCGGTGGCGCAGGGCGTGCTGACCGGCAAGTACAAGGTGGGCCAGCCGCTGCCCGCCGGTTCGCGGGCGACCGACGAGAACGGCGGCGCGAACATGGTGAAGCGCTTCCTCGACGAGAAGACTCTCACCGCGGTCGCGAAGCTGGAGCCGCTGGCGGCCGACGCCGGGCTGTCGATGGCGCAGCTGGCCGTCGCGTGGGTGCTGCAGAACCCGAACGTCGCGTCGGCGATCATCGGCGCTTCGCGGCCGGAGCAGGTCTACGACAACGTCAAGGCAGCAGGCGTCAAGCTGGAGCCGGAGCTGCTCACCGCGATCGACGAGGCGCTCGGCGACGTCGTCATCAGCGACCCGGCGCTCACCGTCGCTCCCTGATCACCGCAGCCGGGTTCGCCCCGGCGAAAGTCCGTGAAGGGCTCCTTGAGGGAATCTGATTCCCTCAAGGAGCCCTTCACGGACCTCCTGCGGGCACTGCGGCGGCTACGAAGAAGGCCGCAGCAGGAACCGCTCCGCCACCGCGAGGTCGTGCGGATAGGTGATCTTCACGTTCTCCGCGCTGCCGGGCACCCACCGCACCGGCAGCGCGGAGAACCGCTCCATGCACGAAGCCGTGTCCGTGCCGAGAAATCCTTCCGCGGCGGCCTGTTCGTAAGCCGCCAGCAGCGGTTGCGCCCGGAAGCCCTGCGGGGTCTGCACCCGGATCGCGCCGGGCAGCGGGCCCGCCACTTTGTCCGGTCCGGCCATCGAGACCACGTCGTCCGCGGCCAGGCCCGGCACCGCTCCCCCGTCTTCCCGGGTCCGCTCCAGCACCGCGGAGATCAGCTCCGGCGTCACCAGCGGACGGGCCCCGTCGTGCAGCAGCACGGAATCCACTGTCCCGTCGGCGATCCGCGGCGCGAGATGGCGCAGCGCGTTCAGCTCGGAGGCCTGCCGTGTCGGGCCGCCGGGCACGATTTCAACCGGGACGGACAGTTCGGCGAGCACTTCCTCGGCCAGCGGCGCGTCCTCGGGCCGGATGACCAGCACCAGCACGCCGATCCCGGCCGCCGCGGCGAACGCGTCCAGCGACCACGCCACCACGCGCCTGCCCGCGACCGGCAGGTAGACCTTGTTCAGCGCGGCCCCGACCCGGGTCCCCGCACCACTGGCCAGCACGACCCCGGCCGCCGTCGATTCCCGCACGCCGACCGACCCTAAGGGCCCCGCCCCGGCGGCGGTAGGTTGGGCGCCGGGACGCCCAGCGGCGAAAGGAAACCTGGCTGTGGACACCGGCGAAACGGGCATCGAGTTCGGCGAGATCGAACCGCCGAGCGACCAGGCCCGGTCGGGCGCGATCGCGCTGCACGACAAGCTCGTCAAACCCGCAGGCTCGCTCGGCAGGCTGGAAGAGCTGGGCGTGTGGATCTCCTCGTGCCAGGGCCAGGCCCCGCCGCGGCCGTTCACCCGGCCGCGCGTCGTCGTGTTCGCCGGCGACCACGGCATCGCGAAGAAGGGCGTCTCGGCGTATCCGCGGGAGGTCACGTCGCAGCTCGTCGGCACCATGCTGACCGGCGGCGCGGCGATCAACGTGCTCGCCGCGGCGGCGGGCGCGGGCGTGCGCGTGGTCGACATGGCCGTGGACACCGAGGAATCCGCGATGCGGTCGATCGGCGAGTTCAAGGTGCGCCGCGGTTCCGGCTCGATCGACGTCGAGGACGCGCTCACCGACGCCGAGGTCCGGGCCGCGGTCAACGCCGGCCGGAAGGTCGCCGACGCGGAGGTCGACGGCGGCGCGGACCTGCTGATCGCGGGCGACCTGGGCATCGGCAACAGCACCCCGGCGTCGGTGCTGGTCGCGGCGCTGACCGGCAGCGAACCGGTGGCCGTGGTCGGCCGGGGTTCGGGCATCGACGACAACACTTGGATGCGCAAGGCCGCCGCGGTCCGCGACGCGCTGCGCCGGGCCCGTGCGGTGCTGGCCGACCCGCTCGCGCTGCTGCGGACGTCCTCGGGCGCGGATATCGCTGCGATGGCGGGTTTTCTCGCTCAGGCGGCGGTCCGTCGCACGCCGGTCGTGCTCGACGGGCTGGTGGTCTGCTCCGCCGCGCTCGTCGCCGAAGAACTCGCGCCAGGTGCCCGCCGCTGGTGGATGTCCGGGCAGCTCACCGGCGAACCCGCACACGCGCTCGCGTTGGAGCACCTGGACCTCGGCGCGCTGCTCGACCTCGACGTCCGTCTCGGCGAAGGCACCGGCGCGGTCACCGCGCTGCCGCTGCTGATGATGGCCAGCCGCGTGCTCGCGGAAATGACCACGCACGAGCAATCCGGCGTCTCCGGCCCGCTCTCGTCCTGAAAGCCGTGAAGGGCTCCTTGAGGGAATCTGATTCCCTCAAGGAGCCCTTCACGGACAGCTAGCTCAGCTGAGCGGGGTCATCCAGCCGGCCGGGGCCGGGCGGGTGCCTTCCTGGATCCCGACGAGCTGCTCGCGCAGGCTCATCGTGACCGAGCCCGGCTGTCCGCCGGAGATCGAGAACTCGCCGCCGCCGTGCTTCACGTGGCCGACCGGCGTGATGACCGCCGCCGTGCCGCACGCGAACACCTCGGTCAGCTCGCCCGAGGCGGCCGCCTTCTCCCATTCGTCGGTGGAGATCCGGCGCTCCTCGACCTTGTGCCCGGCGTCCTTCGCCAGCTGCAGCAACGACTTCCGGGTCACGCCCGGCAGCAGCGAACCGGTCAGCTCCGGCGTCACCACGCGGACGTCGTCGCCCGAGCCGAAGACGAAGAACAGGTTCATCCCGCCCATCTCCTCGACCCAGCAGCGCTCGACCGCGTCGAGCCACACGACCTGGTCGCAGCCCTTTTCGACGGCCTGCGCCTGCGCCACGAAGGACGCCGCGTAGTTGCCCGCGCACTTCGCCGCGCCGGTGCCGCCAGGGGCCGCGCGCACGTATTCAGTGGACAGCCACACGCTGACCGGCTTCACGCCGCCGCTGAAGTACGAGCCGGCGGGCGAGGCGATGAGCGCGTAGACGTACTCGTCGGCCGGGCTGTTCACGCCCAGGCCCGCCGAGGTGGAGATCATGAACGGGCGCAGGTACAGGGAATCGCCCTCGCGGGTCGGCACCCAGCGCTCGTCGACGGCGATCAGCTCGCGCAGCGAATCGACGAAGGTCTCGACCGGCAGCTGCGGCATCGCCAGCCGCTCGGCGGATTCGCGGAACCGCTGCGCGTTGGCGTCCGGCCGGAACGCGGCGATCGTGCCGTCCGGCTGCCGGTAGGCCTTGAGGCCCTCGAAGATCGCCTGCCCGTAGTGCAGCACGGACGTGGCCGGGTCGAGGGAAAACGGTTCGTACGGCCCGACCTTGGCGTCGTGCCAGCCCTTCTCGGTGCTGTAGCGCACGGTGACCATGTGGTCGGTGAAGTGCGTGCCGAATCCCGGCTTGGCAAGTACCTCGGCGACGCGTTCAGGACTCGCGGGGCTCGGGTTCGGAACGTGGGTGAACTGCGTCGCTGTGGTCATGCATAAACGATAGCGCTTGGTCGGAAGCACGTTAGTCGGAAGTCCGGTGGTTTTACTCGCCGCACAGTCCCGCGCTCGCAGCGTCACCCCACTACGATGGACGGCGTGAGCACTCAACCAGCACGCCGAGCCGGGCCGGGCGCCGGGCCGGACGTCAAGACCTTCGGCACCGCGGCCCTGCTGACCTTCGGAGCCGGAATGCTCGGGATGGTCGGCTGGGGCCTGCTGTCCAGCGGGTTCGGCTTCTTCCTCGGGCTGGTCGTCGCCGGATTCGGCATCTACTGGTGGAAGAACCTGCACGGACAGGTGATCTCCCGGAATCTGCCGACCAAATCGGTGGTGATCCTGCTCGTCGTCAACGTCGTGCTGTTCGGGGCCTTGGTCCTGCTGGCCCAGTAGCTCAGCACAGTCCGGCGGGCAGCGCGGGCGCCGGCCAGCCCGGGTCCGGGCGGAAATCGGTGTGCGTGCCGTCGAACGGGTACGCGCCCCGCTCGGCCAGCGCGCCCAGCCGTTCGCCTTCCGCGCGCAGTTTGCCGAGTTCGGCGGTGGTCAACCGTCCCGCCTCGACGGCCGCCTCCGCTTCGTCCTCGTCCTTCCACTTCCAGCCCGCGCCCGGCGTCACGACCAGGTCGAGGATGCCGTCGATCCGGTCCGGGCCGGTTTCGGTGCGCCCGCGCGGAACTTCGAGGTTCACGTACCAGTCGCGGAAGCGTCCGTCCGCCTCGAAGAACCACCACACCGACGACCAGGCCGCGTCGGGAATCAGCCGCAGCGTCGAGGTGCCGTGCCAGACGTCCGGCACCCGCACGCGCGGCTCGCGAAACCGTTGTTCCAGCGGTGCTTCGCGCAGGCTTCGGCCGTCCGCGAGCCTGCTGCCGACGATCGGCGTGCCGAGCGGGAGCCAGCCGAGCAGCGTCTCGCCGTCGTCGGAGAGCACGCGCAGCGGATGATGCTGGCCGATGCTGCCGTCCGGGCGGACGAAACGTTCGACGACTGTCTGTCCCGGCGCCCAGCGGTGCTCAGTCATGCACGCCACGGTAGCGACGAACCCGCACTCGCAGCAGCACTTCCGCCACCGCGCCGAGGCGCGCCACGAGCAGCACCGCGGACACCGGAACGAACGCCCCGGCGGCCGCTGCCAGCACCGCACCCGCCGCGACCGGAGCCCCGCCGGACGGCGCAAACCGCTGTCGCGCACCGACGAAAGTCGTGAATGCCGCGGGAAGAGTCGCCAGCACTGCGATCACCGTGAGCAACGCCTGGAGCTGTCCCGCGTCCGCGGCGGAGAGCAGATCGCGGAACGCCGTCCCGGACAAGCCGAGCCGGACCGGGCCCAGCTGCAGCAACGTCACCGCCGTGACGATCACCGCGACGAGGCTCAGAACGAGCGCGCGTCCGGTGCTTCGCTCCCCCGGTTCCGGAATCAGGAACGGCAACAGGAACAACGCCGCGACGACGATCGCGGCCGCGTTCGGCGTCCCGATTCCGCTCGGTTGCGACACCGGAGCTACTACGAGGCAGATCGCCACCAGCACTGCCGCCGCGGCGAACAGCACGCCTAATACCCACTTGACCAGCAGGTCTGGCAGCCGAAGCCCGGCGAAGTCCGCCGCGGCGACGAACACCGCCAGCGCAGCGGCGGCGTATCCGGGCTGCAGGGGGAACACGTACGCGCCAAAGGCCTGCGCGAGCACGACAATCTGTGCCAGCCGGGATAATCCGCCGACGATCCGGGAGGCCGGATCGTCGCCGAGCGCGGGCAGCCGGGAGGCTCCGACGGCAGCCAGCGCGGCGAGCACGACCCCTGCGAGCAGCCAATACCCGGCCCCGGCGGCACCTGCCGCCAGCGTCACCAGGAGTGCTCCCGCGAGCCGCATCGCGATCCCCCTTCCCCCGTCCGGATGGCTTTGTCATTAGCATGGCTCACGATCGACCGGGCAGATCGCCCGGCGCCACCGCGACGTCGCGAGGAGTCAGAAGTGACCGTGCCGAAGCTTGCCCTCTCCGAGAACACGGGTGCGGCATTGGGCAAGACCCGCGCCGACGTCGTCGTGATCGGCACCCTCCAGGGCGAGGACGGCCTCGCGCTCGCCGCCGGTTCCGAGGTCGCCGACGCGGCGTTCGACGGCAAACTCGCCGAGGTGCTGGGCACGCTCGGCGCGTCCGGCAAGGCCGAGGAGATCGTGAAGCTGCCGACGCTGGGCAAGCTGCCCGCGGGCGTCGTGCTGGCTGTCGGCCTCGGCAAGCCGAAGGACGGGGAAATCACCCCCGAGCAGGTGCGTCGCGCGGCCGGTGCCGCGGCCCGCGCGCTGAGCGGCACCGAGCGGGCGTTCGTCACGCTGTCCGCCGTCGACCTGCACGCCGCCACCGAAGGCATCGCGCTGGGCGCGTACGTCTTCACCGAGTACCGCTCGGAGAAGGGCGACGCCCCGCTGGCGAAGGCCGACCTGGTCAGCCCGGCCGAGGGCACCGCGCGCGAGCACAAGGCCACCCTCAAGGCGGCCGGGTTCATCGCCGAGTCGGTCATCATCGCCCGCGACCTGATCAACACCCCGCCGAACGACCTCTTCCCGGCGTCCTTCGCCGACCGCGCGAAGAAGCTCGCCGACGCGAACGGCCTCGAGTTCGAGGTGCTCGACGAGAAGGTCCTCAAGCGCAAGGGCTTCGGCGGCATCCTCGGCGTCGGCGGCGGTTCGTCGCGGCCGCCGCGCCTGCTGCGGGTCAGCTGGAAGCCGGCGAAGGCGAGCAAGAAGGTCGCGCTGGTCGGCAAGGGCATCACCTTCGACTCGGGCGGCATCTCGCTCAAGCCCGCCGCGAACATGGACCACATGACCTCCGACATGTCGGGCGCGGCCGCCGTGCTCGCGTCGGTCGTGCTGGCCGCGAAGCTGAAGTACCCGCTCGAGATCACCGCGCACATCCCGCTGGCGGAGAACCTGCCCTCGGCGACCTCCTACCGCCCGGGCGACGTCCTCACCATGTACGGCGGCAAGACCGTCGAGGTGCTCAACACCGACGCCGAAGGCCGGCTCGTGCTGGCCGACGCGATCGTGCGCGCCGCCGAGGAGAACCCGGACTACCTGATCGAGACCGCCACGCTGACCGGCGCGCAGGTGGTCGCGCTGGGCAACCGGATCTCCGGCGTGATGGGCTCGGACGAGTTCCGCGACCGCGTCGCGGGCATCATGCAGGCCACCGGCGAGGGCGGCTGGGCGATGCCGCTGCCCGACGAGCTGCGCGGCGACCTCGACTCGCGCCTGGCGGACATCGCGAACGTCACCGGCCAGCGCTGGGCGGGCATGCTCGTCGCGGGCGTGTTCCTGCGCGAGTTCGTGCCCGCGGACCTGCCGTGGGTGCACCTCGACGTCGCGGGCCCGGCGTTCAACTCCGGCGGCCCGTGGGGCTACACCGGCAAGGGCGGCACCGGCGTCCCGGTCCGCACCATCGCCGCGGTACTGGCGGACATCGCCGACCAGGGCTGACCCGCACGCTTTGCCGGAGGCCCCGCACCACGCCGGTGCGGGGCCTCCGTCGTGTCCGCCGCCGTGTGGCACGCTCGCGTTCATGCAGCGCGACGACTACCTCGAGACCGCCGTCCGCGACGTGCTCACCGCCGACGAAGCCGCCGCTGACCGCCGGATCGGCCACGCCGCGCTCCTCCTCGCGACCGCGGGCGCGTCCGCTGCCGCGGATCGCCTTATCACGCAATGGCACGCAGTGACCGGACGCCCGACGTCCGCGCTCGCCGACGACGCGGTGCGCGCCCGCGGCTGGGCGATGCTCTTCGAGGCGCGCGGCGACCGTCCACAATGGGCAGACGCCCTCGTTCCGCTCGACCTGGACGCGGAAGAACAAGCCCACCAAGCACTTCTCGCCCGCCGAGTGTCCGATTTGGACGGTCTCTTCGACGGCTCGCCAGTGGCCGGGGTGGTCTCCGCCATCGCCCCGGAGCGACCCGATCCGGTGCGTGACGCACTGGCCGCCGCCGACCTCGACGCGTGGGCAACGCTCGTGGAGAACCACCCGAACCCGGACGTCGCGACGCTCGCCGCCACCCGCCCGCTCGCCGCCCGGCTGGTCGCGGGTGCGGACCCGCTCGGCCTCGGCACGGAGTGGCCGGACCAATGCGCGGGCGCGTTGATCGCCGCGCTGCGCGAACGCCATCCGACCGGCCCGGGCAGCCTGCCGGAACTGGTCGCGGCGATCCTCCGCCTGCGCGGACAACGCGCCCCTGCCCCGGCGTCACCCGCCGACCTGGCCGCGACCGAACAACGCCTCGGCTTCCGCCTGCCCGACGACTACCGTGAGTTCCTGGCGATCGCCGACGGACTACCCGCAGACGTCGTTTTCCCGCGGCTGCTGTCCACTCGCGAACTCCGCGCCGACGGCAGCGTGGTGATCGTCTCCGACCCCGCCACAGTCCTGCTCACCCACACCGGCGACAGCTGGCGAGCGATCGAAGTGGACCTCACTTACGGCAGCACCGCACACGACTCGTTCCGCGCGCTGCTGGAACACCACCACCGGCTGCTGGAGGCGAGCGCCTGATTCACCCACCCGCTGAAGTCCGTGAGGGGAACCCTCACGAACCCAGATTCCCTCAGGGTTCCCCTCACGACCAGCCGAAGTCAATGCCAGGGACTTAGGCCGTGCGGCCTCGGCCTGCCGATCGTCTACAAAGGACTCAAACCTCGCCGAAATGCCCGATCCATGCCCCCGTGGCCGCTTGCCCGCGTCCGTGAGGGGAACCCTGAGGGACTCAGAGTCCCTCAGGCTTCCCCTCACGGACAGCGCACCCCGCACCCGCCCGCCCCCGCGACCAAGACACCCCGCATACCGCACCCACAGCGCCGCCTTAAAAC